>JAFXPO010000013.1 GCA_017527825.1 Oscillospiraceae bacterium | reverse complement strand
GACGCTCACCTTGCCCTGCGCGTCCGTAAAATACAGGCCGTTGCTGGACGTTTTGCCGCCGTTTGCGTCAACATAGGAGCCGTCCGCATAGCGCAGTTCAAAGCACACGCCCTCCAAGGGCGTTTTCTGATCGGCGCTGCTCCTCTTGAGAATGACGAGGTTGCCCTTTTTCAGATTGACAAAGTCCGCTGTCACCGTGCGTCCGGGCAGTATATGGATCGTTTTAACCACATCGTCCAGCGTATAGGTGCTGTCCTTCGTCTTGGTCTCCTTGATGACCAGCGCCACGCCCGGCTCTATGTTCTCGATCAGCGCCGTGCCCGCGGCATCGGTCTTGAAGACACCGTTCGCGTTGCCCACCAGCTCGCCGGTCGAGGTCGTGACGAGGAACTCCACGCCGCTCAGCGGCGCGCCGTCCCCATCCGTCTTGCGGATCATCGCGGAGCCATTCGGTATGTTTCCGAAGCGCACGGTCACAACGTCCTGATCCTCGCCGCTGATCACGACAGTCTGCGGCGCATCAGAGATCACGTGCCTGCCGTCGCTGGAGAGTTCAGAGACGATGTAAGTTCCTCGCTTGAGTCCGGTGAACGTGCAGCTGCCGTTTTCAGAGGTCGTACCGGTTGCTACCACCGTTCCGCCCGTGCCGGAGGCGCCTTCGGAGAGGTATTTCAGTTCAAAGAGGCAAGAGCTCAGCGCCTTAGACGTCTCGGTGTCATACTTATAGACAACGATTGCCGAAAGCGGCATGTTCTCAAAGGTAAGGCTCTTGCTTCCGCCGGGGGCGAGGTAGAATTCCTGCGCCGCCGGCTCAGCGAGGGCATAGCCCTTCTCCGCCTCCACTTCGGTGATGCGATACCAGCCGCTGCGCTGGTTGATGAGGCTGAATGTGCCCGTGGCGGCGTCGGTGTAGTAGTAGCCCAGATCGTTGAGCTCGCCCGTGGTCGTGCTGTCGCTCGCGTATTCCACGCGGAACTTTGCGCGGAGCGGGTCGCCCGTCACGGCATTTACCTTCCGCACCGTGATGCTGGGCTTCAGGCTGTCATAGAAGTATGCGGTGTGATCGCGGTTGGGGTACAGGGTGACAAGCTGGCTCGGCGCGTCCATCAGCCAGCCTTCGGGTACAGATTTCTCGCTGATCTCATAGACGCCGGGCAGCAGATTCTCCAGAACCGCGCGACCCGTGCTGTCCGTGCGGAGCTCATCGACGCTGTGGCCATCCGCCGCACGAACCGTCAGGACGCAGCCCTCGACGGGCTCTGTAGTACCTTTGGTGTATTTGTAAACGATGAGGTTCGGCCGCACATCGTTCTGAAGAACGATCTCGCTTGTTTTCCCGGCAAAGAGCTGCACATGATACTCATTGGAATCGAGGATGTGGCGCTCGTCTGTGGCAATCTCCTGCACCGAGTAGACGCCGGGCTGAAGGCCGGACCATGTGATCTCACCCGTGGCGTTGGTCGTACGATCCAGATACCGGCTGCCGTCAGCGATTCGGGTCAGCCGATACGCGACGCTCGCAATCGGCGTTCCGTCCGGACTCTGCTTCTTGAGGTGAAGCGAGGGCAGCCGCGAGTCCGTGAAAACGAACTCCATGTCCTCGTTGGGGTGCAGCTCGATGATGCGCTGCGCGTCATCCACGACAAAGCCCGGGCAAGCCAGCTCCGTCACCACAAACGCTTTGGCGGGCAGGTTGGAAAGGTCGATGGTGCCGTCCGCACCGGTCGTCAGCTCCTGCGGCCCCCACGATCCGTCGACCGCCTCGATCTTGAATCGGGCGTTGGGGATCGCCGACGTCAGATCGGCAGAGTCGAGCTTTACGAGATGGATTCCGGGGCGCTTATCATTGAAAAAGACAAGCTCCTTCGTTCCGTCGCCCGCTTTCAGCTTGATCTGCTGCGGGTCGGAGCAGATGATATGGGAGTCGTCGGTTTCGATTTCTTTAACAAGGTACGTTCCGCCCGCGGCGGTGATCCGGATCTCGCCGGCGGCGTCCGTCTGGTACTCGCCCAGCAGTTCGGTATCGCGCCATACGGAGAATGTGACCCCCGCAAGCGGCTGAAGCGTCGCGCGCTCCAGCTTGCGGATCAGGAGCGTCGGCAGGGCGCGATTGGGGATGGTGATACGCGGGTCGTCGGTGGTCGCGGGGTCATAGGTGTCCACATAGATGCCATATTCCCGCTCCGTGCGCTCGTAACCCTCGGGCGCCACGGTTTCACGGCAGACGTAATAGCCCGTGGAGATGCCCGGCACATAGGCGAGACCGGCTTCGTTGGTCTCTACCGTCGTGACAAGCTGACCGTTCTTATACACCTCCACAACCGCGTGCGGCAGGCTGTAATTGTTGTTCTCGTCGCACTTATAGATGATGAGCGTGGGCTTGCGCACATTGTTAAAGGTCAAGGTCACGTCGCGCAGGCCGTCCCAATGAACGGTCTGGACTTTGGTGTTGAGCTCATAACCCTCCGGGGCCGCGACCTCGTAGACCTTGTAGCTGCCGATGGGCAGCTGATCCGCGTCGAACTGGATGTTGCCCGCTTGATCGGTGGTCGCGGTGGTATAGAAGCTGCCGTCGATCTGCTCAACGGCAATGGTAGCACCGCCGAGCGAGTAGCCGTTCTGTGCGTCCTGTTTGTGGATGGTCAGCTGCTTTGCGGTCGTATCGCGGACAGTGACGTAGTTCGTGCGTGCCGCCCTGATGGTCACTTGGACCGGCTCCGCGATGCCATAGCCCGCGGGCGGCGTCGTCTCGGTCAGGGTGTAGGTATAGAGCGGGCTGAGCAGCTCCCACTTGATCTTGCCGCCGGCGTTTGTGGTACCCGTGCGCGTTGAACCGTCGCTGCTCGTAAGGGTGAACACTGCGTCCGCGAGGGGATTTCCGCTGCCGTCCACCTTCAAAACCTCCAGCTCGCCGTTTTCGGTGCGCGGGCCGCCCCAGTTCAGGACGGCATCAGCAGACAGATCGGTCTTGCTGGGGTCGGCGATGATGTAGCTCTGCTGGCTGTTTTCGTCGTTGCGCGCGAGGAAGATGTTGTACTGCATGACATACGAGGCGCAGTTGATCGTGATCTCACCGCTGTTCGGGATCGTGGCAACCGGGATGCAGAGCTTCGCGGTACCGGAGTATTCGTAGCCGTTGTCGTTGATATCCGTATAATGATGCGTTGTTGGAAGCGTCCACGTCGCGTGCTCCCGGAACGTACCGTGAGTCAGTTCACTGTTGTTGAGGTCTGTGAACATATACCCGCTCGGCGCATTGTCCGCCCACAGCTCGATGCAGTAGTTGTCGTAGTAAGTAGAGGTCGCGGAGGCAAAAATGTATTCATGCGTGTAGTACGATTTCCCGCCGATCACCTCG
>JAFXPO010000012.1 GCA_017527825.1 Oscillospiraceae bacterium | reverse complement strand
TCAGTACCGGTATCGACCAGATTTCCAGCGTCGTCCAGACCAACTCCGCCACGGCGGAGGAGTCCGCGGCTGCGTCCGAGGAGCTTTCCGGTCAGGCGAACCTGCTCAAGGAGCTGATCGGTCGCTTCACGCTGCGCCAGGACGGTGTCGCGTCCCCTGCTGCGTATTCTGCACCGGCAAGCGGAGACAGCTTTGGCGGTCCCAATTACACCGGCTCGGATAAGTACTAAATCTGCATCATCAATAACGCATTCAGCTGAGATTAAAGTGTGTCGCAGAATGTGAACTGTTCCTCGTCAAGAGGACAATGAAAAACTATAAATTCTTTCTCGGCTGGCAGCTACGGCTGCCAGCCGCTTTTTTACGCCGCTGTATTACCCCGCGCGTGCCGCATAGTCGGACACAGACACACGGCAACAAACATCGAGCTGCCGCCGACGATGTTGCCCGTGCCGGCCTGCGCGGCGGTGGTGGTAAGCACCTGAAACGAGCTCATGCCGCTGTCCAGCGAGGACACAATGGGGGAAAGCGTGGATTCCAGAGTGTACAGATGGATCAAATTGTGCATAAGACCTTGAAATCTCTAATCATTTGATGTATCATTTTCATAAGCCGAAGGTAACACCTGAAGGGTATTTGCCCATTCATGCGTCTCGCTTGAGGCAGCGGCGGATGGGCTTTTTGATCGGCTTGAGTTAGATAATGCTAACAATTTGCGGGCACGGAGCGAAAGTATGGCACTCTGATTCGTCGTCATGCTGAACTGGGGAGAAAAACACCTTTGAATCAGGAGAAAAACAGTATGCTGACCGTCAAATTGATTGCGGAAGGTCTTGGACTGGGCTTCCTGCTGTATCTTATCTGTGCCATCGGCATCAGGAACGGCGCCGTCGGTATGGTGCATCTGTACGACCCCAAGGTGCAGGAGCGTGTCGTACAGCTCGGACTGACGACAGCAGAGGAAATCCGAAAGCGGAGTATTCGCTTCAAAACCCTGTGCATTCCGGGCTATTTGATCTATGTGCTTATTTTCGTGTACCGGATCAATGGTGTGCGCGGCTTCTGGTCAGGGTTTTGGCAGGCGTTTGTGATCTTGTCCGTCATGAATTTGATCGATCGCTTTCTGATCGACGACGATTGGGTCGGTCATACCAAGGCATGGATCATCCCAGGTACAGAGGATTTACAGCCGTATATTACGGCGAAGGATAAAATGAAGAAATGGATCATGGGAACCGTGGGCATGGCGCTTCTTGCCGCCGTTCTTTCCGGGATCATGGCGCTGATCCAGAAATGAGGAGAATGTAAGCATACAATTCGTTGAAATGGGAAATCTGTCGGGAAAAACGCTGATGCTGCTTCCGGGGACAGCTTGCGACTATCAGACGAACTTCGCTGCGGTGCTGGATCGGCTGGGCGCGAAATACCATCTGATCTGCGTGAATTACGACGGCTTTGACGGCGGCGGGGCGATCTTTCCGGACATGATCACCGTCACGGAGAAGATCGAACGATACATCAAGCAAGAGCACGGCGGTCATCTGGACGGGGCTATTATCCCTCGCTGGACGATCTTCTCGCGGAGATGCAGGCGGAGCTGTCCGAGGCATATTTGGAGCGTGTAAAAGACTACCGGCTCCCGCAGGACGCGGCGAAGGTCAACCGCGAGTTCTTTGCGTATTCCGCGGAGCAGGGATTGGCGTATGAGAAAATCACCTGCGCCACCGGAGCCTACAGCCAGACGCGGCAGGAGATGATCGACCGTGTGATTGCGGAAACCTGGGGCGAGTCAGAGGCATTTCGCAGCCTGAGTCCCGCCGAGCAGCGCATGGTGCTGAACTTCATCAGCACCGTCAGCGTCGGCTGCTACCGCGAGTGGGTGGCGGACGGAAAACAGATGCCGCTGGAGGACGTGATCCAGCTCTCCACCATGCTGATGTGCGGCGGATTGGATCGAATCTTCCGCATAGATGAATAAATGCATCGACCGGCGCGATTTTTCGCGCCGGTCGCAGTTTTAGGAAACCAATTCGGCAAAAGCGTTGCATAAGCGCCGAAATCCAAAAAATTGACCATTGCGGGGTAATTGCCCTGCATTTATACTGTCATTCAGAAACGATAGTTACCAAATCCTATATTGGCTATGAGGAGAGCTACACCGTCACCGACGAGAGCGGCAAGAGTGTCAGCGTGACCGGGGTGAACGACACGACCTACACCTACACGCAGCCCGCCAACAAGGTCACCATCGACGTGACCTTCAAGGCGGCAAGCGCCACGGATGCGCTTACAAAGTTCGTCGATATCAACCGTTAGCAGTAATCCATACTGTCTAACAAATGGGGTGCTGTTCAGATGTCTCCTGTCCGCCGCGTTTTGTCCTTAAATTTGCTTTTTGATGGCTTTGATGGCGTTCTTCTCCAGCCGTGAGACCTGCGCCTGTGAAATGCCGATCTCGTCGCTGACCTCCATTTGGGTTTTACCGTCGGAAAAACGCAGCGCAAGGATGCGTCGTTCCCGCGCGGTCAGCCGCGCCATGGCGTCCTTGAGGGCGATGTGTTCCAGCCAGTCCTCGTCGGTGTTCTTCGTGTCCCGCACTTGATCCATCACCGTGACGGTATCGCCGCCGTCGGAGTACACCGGCTCGGAGAGGGAGACCGGGTCTACCACCGCGTCCATCGCCATGACGACCTCTTCGCGGGGAATGTCCAGCTCGCTGGCGATCTGCTCCACCGTTGGCTCGCGTTGACTCTCGCGCTGAAGCTTTTCCCGCGCTTGCAGCACACGGTACGCGGTATCACGCATGCTGCGGCTGACACGGATGGCGCTGTTGTCGCGCAGATAGCGGCGAATCTCGCCGATGATCATCGGCACGCCGTAGGTCGAAAAGCGCACGTTCTGGTTGACATCGAAGTTGTCGATCGCCTTGATCAGACCCACGCAGCCGACCTGAAAAAGGTCGTCAGCGTTTTCGCCGCGCCCGGCGAAGCGCTGAATGACAGACAGCACCAGCCGCAGATTGCCCTCCACCAGACGCTCCCGCGCCTGCTCGTCACCGCTCTTCACGCGCAGGAACAGCGCGTCCATTTCCGCGGCGGAGAGCGTCGGGAGCTTTGACGTATTGACGCCGCATAATTCAACTTTTCCTAAAATGAAAATCGCCTCCCGCGTCATTGATGTTTCTATTTTTTCCTTGCGGAAGAGAAACATACGACGCCGGAGGCGGATATATTTTTTACTTTTCGATGCCTTTCGATGGATTTTTTCAGCAGACCGGGGCGACCCAGCCGTGTGGATCGGCGACGCGACCCCACTGGATGCCGGTCAGCTCGTCGTAGAGCTTCTGCGTGAGAGCGCCAATGCTGCCATCGCCGATGGTGTACTCCTTGCCGTTGTAGATGAGTTTGCCGATGGGGGAGACGACGGCGGCGGTTCCGCAGCCCCACGCCTCCTCGATGGCGCCGGCTTCGACGGCTTTGACAAATTCGTCCACAGAGAACAGGCGCTCGGTGACGCGCTGGTTTTCGTCCTTAAGCAGCTGAATGATGGAGCGACGCGTCACGCCGGGGAGCACCGTGCCGGTTTCGAGCGTCGGGGTCACAACCTCGCCGCTGATTTTGAACATGACGTTCATGGAGCCGACTTCCTCGATGTACTGCTTCGTCGCTCCGTCGAGCCACAGCACCTGCGAGATGCCCTGCGCCTCGGCGCGCATTCCGGCACGCTGGGCTGCCGCGTAGTTTCCGCCGCACTTGGCGTAGCCGGTCCCGCCGCGCACGGTGCGGGCGTCCTCGGTCTCAATGGCGATGCTCACCGGCTTGAGACCGGTTTTGTAGTAGCAGCCCACGGGGGAGAGGATCACAACGAACAGACAGCGGTCCGTGCAGTGCAATGACACATCTGGCTCCACGGACATAAGGATGGGACGGATATACAGCGACTCGCCCTCGCCGCCCGGCACCCAGTCCCTGTCCAGCTCGACGAGGGTCTTGATCGCCTGCAAGGCGTCGTCGGGATCGATCTGGGGCAGGCTCAGACGCTCGGCGGAATGATTCATGCGCTCAATGTTGCAGTCAGGACGGAAGAGCTGGATATGGTTATCCTCCGTGCGGTACGCCTTCAGCCCCTCGAATACGTTCATGGCGTAGTTGAGCACCGCGGCGCTCGGCTCGATGGGCAGCGGACCGTAGGGTACGATGCGGGGATCGTGCCAGCCCTCGGTGCTGCTGTAGTCCATGAGGAACATGTGGTCGGTAAACGTGGTGCCGAAGCTGACCTTCGACATGTCGGGCTTCGCCTTGGGCGACGCCGTCTTTTCAACGCGGATATTCAGCATAATAGTACCACCTTTCAGTATAGTATCCGTCGCCGTATTTCGCGGTTGCCGCGCGGCGGCGAGCGAAATGGCGATTCATGATGACCTCTGTCTGTCATTTATGACAGATAGAGGTCGACCGCCTTGCGGTTCGGCGCGAGGAACTTTTCTTTCCTGCCGGAGAACATGTGCTCCAGCTCGGTGTAGACCGTCTCGAACTTCACGACGCCGGTCTCCTTCAGGATCGCGCCCAGCATGACCGTGTTGGCGGCTCGCTCAATGCCCAGCTTTTCCGCCTCGTCGTTGCAGGGTACCTCGACGACGTGAATGTCGTCCCGCTTTGCCTTTTCGGGAATCAGGCTGGAATTCATAAACAGCATCCCGCCGGGCTTGACCATCGGCTCAAAGCGCGTGAGGCTGGGGAGGTTCATCACCACCAGCACGTCGCACTCGTTGATCAGCGGGCAGGAGATGGGCTTGTCGGAGATGACGACCGTGGCGTTGGCGGTGCCGCCGCGCATTTCGGGACCGTAGGAGGGGAGATAAGTGACCTCGCTGCCCTCCTCCATGGCAGCCTTGGCGATGAGCTGACCGATGGCGAGTGCGCCCTGTCCGCCGCTGCCGGCAAAGAATAACTTTTTGATCATAAAATCCTCCATGCGCTACACGCATTTTGTGTTTTGATAATCCCCCAATACATGGAGGATTTTTCGCCATCTTTCGCGGTTGCCGCGCAAGCGGCGAGCGAAATGGCTTTTTTGGTATTGATTGTGATTTATCACAATCAATACCCCTCCGGCTTCTTGAAATTCTTCACGGGGTAGTACGCCGCCATGTCGGTTTCGACCCACTTGAGCGCGTCCACCGGCGCAAGCCCCCAGTTGGTCGGGCATGCGGACAGGAATTCGACGAACGTAAAGCCCAATCCCGCCGCCTGAATGTCCAGCGCGGTCATGATGGCTTTCTTTGCCTTGCGGACGTTGGCGGGATTATTGAGCATGACGCGCTCGACGAACACTGCGCAATCGATGGTGGCGAGCATTTCACACACGCGCAGCGGCATGCCGGCCTGCTCCACGGTGCGCCCGTCCACGGCGGTGGTCGCCTTCTGCCCGATGAGGGTCGTCGGCGCCATCTGACCGCCGGTCATACCGTAAATGGCGTTGTTGATGAAAAACGTGGTGAACTTCTCACCGCGGTGCGCCGCGTGGACGATCTCGCCCGCGCCGATGGAGGCGAGGTCGCCGTCGCCCTGATAGGTGAACACGACCTTGTCCGGGTGGACGCGGCGGATGCCCGACGCGATGGCGGGAGCGCGGCCGTGGGTGGACTCGCACATGTCCACATTCATGAAGTGGTGGGCGTTGATGGCGCAGCCGATGGGCACCACGCCAATGGCACGACCCAGATCCCCGCGCTCCTCCAGACACTCCATGATGAGGCGGTGGGCGATGCCGTGGGAGCAGCCGGGGCAGTAGCTGGTGTCGGTGGGCACCATGCCGACGGTGGGCTGGAATACGGTTTTCACGCCGTCACCTCCTTCAAAAGCTCCATGGTTTTATCAGCGATTTCGATGCTCGACGGCACGATGCCGCCGGTGCGGTGGATGAGCTTCACCGGCCAGCGGTTCATTGCCGCGACCTTCACGTCCTGAATCATCTGACCCATGGACAGCTCGGCGGAGATGACAAGCTTTGTTTTCGGACCGATCTCGTCAAACGCCTTGTTCGGAAACGGCCACAGGCTGATGGGACGGATCATGCCCGCCTTCACGCCGCGCTCGGCGAGCAGCTCGATTGCCTCCACGCAGAGACGGGACATGGTGCCGAACGCCACAAAGACGACCTCGGCGTCGTCAAGTCCGATGGAGTTGTAGCGTACCAGCTCTTTTTCCGCGCGCGCGTACTTTTCAAACATGTGCTCCACATGCCGCTCCAGCACGTCCGGCTGCATGCGCAGCGAGAAGATGACGTTGCGCCCCTCGTGCTGACCGGTGCCGGTAATCGCCCACGGCTTTTCCTGCGGGATTTTGTCCACAGGCGTGATTTCTTTTTTGGGCGGCAGCTCCACCGGCTCCATCATCTGACCCAGCATGGCGTCGGCGAGGATCATGACGGGGTTGCGGTATTGTTCCGCGATGTCGAAGCACTCATAGATGAGGTCGACGCACTCCTGAATGGTGGCGGGGGCGAAGACGGGAATCTGCGCGTCCCCGTTGTAGCCGCCGCGGGTGACCTGCGTGTAGTCCGCCTGACCGGGCTGGATGCCGCCGACGCCGGGACCGCCGCGGGACACGTTCAGCGCGACGAGCGGCACTTCCGTGGAGCAGATGAAGCCTAAGCCCTCCTGCATCAGCGCGAGACCGGGGGAGGAGGTGGAGATAAACACCCGCCCGCCGGCAGCCGCCGCGCCGAACGCCATATTGACGGCTGCCAGCTCGCTTTCGGCTTGCAGGAACGCGCCGCCCGCCTTCGGCAGCTCGTGACTCATGTATTCGGGGACTTCGTTCTGCGGGGTGATCGGGTAGCCGAAGTAGCACTTGACGCCCGCGCGGATGGCGGCTTCGCCGAAGGCTTCGTTGCCCTTCATCAGTATCTTGCTCATGCCTCGCCCTCCTCTAGCTCATAGATGGTGATGCAGCAATCGGGGCACATCAGCGCGCAGCTGGTGCAGCCGATGCACTGCGTCTCGTCCGTGCAGCAGGCGCTGTGGTAGCCCTTGGCGTTTACCGCCGCGTCCATGGCGAGGATGTGCCGGGGACATACGCTGACGCAAATTTCGCAGCCCTTGCACTTGTCGGCGTTGAACGAGAGCCGGAATCGTCTGTTCATACTTGTTTCTCCTATCGTTACAGCTTATTTCTGATGATCTTGCCGGAAATGGTTTTGGGCAGCTCGTCGCGGAACTCGACGATGCGGGGGTACTTGTACGGCGCGGTGCGTTTTTTGACGTAGTCCTGAATCTCTTTTTTCAGCGCGTCCGTTCCTTCGGTGCCCTTGGTCAGCGTGATGCACGCCTTGACCACCTGCCCGCGAATTTCGTCCGGCGCGGCGCAGACGCCGCACTCCAGCACATAGGGAAGCTCCATGATGACGCTTTCGATTTCGAACGGTCCGATGCGGTAGCCGGAGGACTTGATCACGTCGTCCGCGCGGCCGACGTACCAGAAATAGCCGTCCTCATCCTGCCACGCGAGGTCGCCGGTGTGGTAGTAGTCGTCGTGCCAGTGTTCGGCGGTTGCTTCTGGCGCCTCATAGTAGCCCTTGAACAATCCGCAGGGGTCGCCCGCACCGGTGTAAATAACGATTTCGCCGGTATCGCCGGTGTTGACCTTCTCGCCGTCCGCACTCATCAGCTCCACGGAGTACATCGGGTTGGGCTTGCCCATGGAGCCGGGCTTGGGCGTGGCGCCGACAAAGTTGCCGATGACCAGCGTCGTCTCGGTCTGACCGAAGCCCTCCATGATGGAAAGCCCGGTGATCTTCTTGAACTGCTCGTAGACCTCAGGGTTCATTGCCTCACCCGCGATGCTCGCGTGCTTGATCGACGAAAGGTCGTACTTCGTGAGGTCTTCCTTGATAAAGAAGCGGTACATGGTCGGCGGCGCGCAGAAGGTGGTGATCTGATACTTCGCGAACAGCGGGAGGATGTCCTCGGCGCTGAAGCGGTCGAAGTCGTACACAAGCGTCGCCGCGCCGTTCATCCACTGACCGTACAGCTTGCCCCAGAGCGCCTTGCCCCAGCCGGTGTCGGAGATGGTGAGGTGGACGCCGTCAGGGTCGACACAGTGCCAGTAGCGTGCGGTGACGTAGTGCCCCAGCGGGTACTTGCAGCTGTGGGCGACTGCCTTTGGGTAGCCCGACGTGCCGGAGGAGAAGAGCATGAGCATCGTGTCACTGCCGCAAATGGAATCCTCCGTGCGGTGGAAGCGGCTGGAGTACATCTCGTACTCATCGTCAAAGCTGTGCCAGCCCTCGCGCGTGCCGCCGCTGATGACGCGCAGCTTCACTGAGGGGCAGCGCTCCATCGCCTTCTCCGCCTCCGACGCGCAATTGCCGTAGGCGGCGCAGACGATGGCGGAGACACCTGCGGTCTGGAAGCGGTACTCAAAGTCCTTTTCGACCAGCTGGTCTGTCGCGGGGATCGCGATTGCACCCAGCTTGTGCAGACCCACGATCACCGGCCAGAACTCCCAGTTGCGCCGCATGACCAGCATCACGCGGTCGCCCTTTTGAATGCCCAGCGCTCGGAAGTAGTTCGCCGCGCGGGCACTCATCTTCTTCATCTGCTCGAAGGTGAAGCGGCGCTCGGTCCGCTCACGGTCGAGATGGATCATGGCGAGGCGGTTCGGTTCCTTCTCCGCGATGGCGTCCACCACGTCGAAGGCGAAGTTGAACCGCTCGGTATTCTGAAACTCTACGGACAGGGGATAACCGGTCTCGTCCTCGGTGGTGGCGATGAAACCGTCCATGTAACCCAGCGACGGCTTGAGCAGGTAGACCTCCCTGCCGTCCTCTTCGACGGTCTGGACGATGTGACCGTGATCCCACTGCACTTCCTCGTCCGCGAGGATCACCGCGAGGAACGTGCAGTCCGCGCCGCCGACGGCGATGATGCCATGGGGCTTGCCGGAGTCGTAGTAGATGCAGTCGCCGGGGCCGAGGGTCTCGGTGTGCTCGCCGATCTTGATCTTCATGTGACCGTCGATGATGAGGTCGAACTCCTGCCCCTTGTGCGTCACCTGATGGATGGGCTGATGCTGTTCCTCCTCATTGTACTCATAGCGCACCCAGTAGGGGTCCGCCTTGCGGTTTTTGAACAGCGGCGCGATGGAGCTGATCTCGATGCCCGGCTCCTTGGCGGTGAGCTGACCCTTACCGCGGCGGGTGACGGCGTAGCCGGTCAGACGCGGCGTGTCGCCCTCCATCAGCTCCATGATCTCCACGCCGAAGGTCAGCGCGCACTTGTGGATAAAGGTAAAGGGGAGGTCGGTCTCGCCGCGCTCGTAGACCAGATACTCCTCCAGACCGACACCGGTCATCTGGGCCATCTGCGCTTCGGTGTAGCCGCTGAGGATGCGCAGTTCGCGGATGCGCTCCGCGACCTCCAGCAGCGCGTTGGTGGTCGTGCTTACCATAGGTCATTCCTCCTGTTCGACGGGCAAAAGAAAACGCTCGTCTCAAATGCTTTGAGACGAGCGTAACAACACCCGCGGTACCACTCAAATTGCGCTCTCGCGCCACTCATCAGGCTCTAACAAGCCCTTGACCTTAACGCAGTCTCACGAGAGAGCCTACCCGGTTGCCCGCTCAGCGCCCCGACTCGGAAGTGATGGGTCAAATGGAAACAGCCTTGCTCCGGCTCTCAGCAAACGCCGGCTCTCTGTGGTCAATGCCGCTTCCGACCGTCTTCGTCACAGTCTTTCAAGATTGTATCCTGATTTTACGCGCTAAAGCGGTACTTCGTCAATGTAGAACTTGTACAAAATAATAAAACGATTCCGCTGTTCGTTAGTGCAAAATGACCGTTGACGCGTCGCCGCGGCGTCAATAGAATGGACAAAAACGCGGGGAGGCACGGCATGAACGGATTTTTGGAGCAGATGGCGGCGGGAGAACGCATCATTGCGGTGACGGGGCACTTTGGCAGCGGCAAGACGGAATTTGCCGTGTCGCTGGCGTTCGCGCTGGCGGCGCTTGGGCGGGGGGAACGGCTCGCCCTTGCCGATCTTGACATTGAGAACCCGTTCTTTCGTTCCCGCGAGCGGCAGGACGCGTTGGAGGCTGCGGGCGTCAGGGTATACTCGGACCCCTTCCACGGGCGCAACGGCTCGGAATTGCAGGTCATCTCCGCGGGCATCCGCGCCCCGCTGGAGGATGAGGATTGCCGCGTGATCCTTGACTGCGGCGGCGACGCGCCCGGCGCGATGATCCTGAATCAGTTCAAAAAGTATTTCACCCAGCCCCACCGGCTGCTGTGCGTGGTGAACCCGAACCGTCCGGGCAGCGACACGGTGGAGAAGGCGGCCGAGCACATTCGGAGCATCGAACGAACCACGGGGCTTGCTGTCACGGGATTGGTTTCCAACGCGCACCTCATCTATGAGACCACGGCGGAGGACGTGCTGCGGGGCTGGGAGTTCACCTCCGCCGTCGCGGCAAAGTGCGGCATTCCGGCGCTGTGCGCCTGCTGCATGGCGCCGCTCGTGTCGCGGGTGCAGGGACGCGGGTTCGATGTGTTTCCTGTCGGTATGTATATGCGGGAGAGTTATCTGGATAAAAAGGTATAATCGGACGTCCCGCCGCGCGCATAGGATGGAGCGGGTGATGATGATGGATCAGCGCTTTACGGACCTCCGCTGCAAGGAGGTCATCAACATCAGCGACGGCTGCCGCCTCGGTTATGTGGGTGACCTGGATCTGCGCATCCCGGAGGGGGAGATCACGGCGATCATCGTGCCGGGACCGCTCAAATTCTTTGGTTTGCTGGGGCGTGGCGAGGAATACTACATACCCTGGCGCTGCATCAAGCGCATCGGGGACGATGTGATTCTCATTGAGCATACCTTTCCCCATCGGGGCGACGGACCACCACCGCCCAAACGCGGCAAAAAAAGATGGTAAAACGTCAAAATAACGCTTGCAATCTCTGACGCGATATGTTATTCTATCAGGGCATTCCGCACGGAGACGGACTTTTCGTTTGTGCCCGCGAGGGTGAGCGGAGAGGAAGAAGTCCCCGGAGGTAAAAACAAAAAAGGAGAAAGAAACAATGGCAAACGTCGTATCCATGAAAGCCCTGCTCGAAGCAGGCGTCCACTTCGGTCACCAGACCCGTCGCTGGAACCCCAAGATGGCTCCCTATATCTACACGGAGCGCAACGGCATTTATATCATCGACCTGCAGAAGACCGTCAAGAAGCTCGAAGAGGCTTATAACTTCGTGCGCGGTCTGTCCGAGGAGGGCAAGACCCTGCTGTTCGTCGGCACCAAGAAGCAGGCGCAGGAGGCGATCCGTGACGAGGCGCTCCGCTGCAACATGTACTATGTCAACGCCCGCTGGCTCGGCGGCATGATGACCAACTTCAAGACCATGCGCACCCGCGTGGATCGTCTCAACCAGCTCAAGCGCATGCAGGAGGACGGCACCTTCGACATGCTTCCCAAGAAGGAAGTCATGAAGCACATGGGCGAGATCGAGAAGCTTGAGAAGTATCTCGGCGGCGTCAAGGAAATGAACCGTCTCCCCGGCGCGCTGTTCATCGTGGACACCCGCAAGGAGCGCAACGCCATCGCTGAGGCGCATAAGCTGGGCATCCCCGTCGTCGCTATCGCGGACACCAACTGCGATCCCGATGAGATCGACTACCCGATTCCGGGCAACGACGACGCCATCCGCGCCATCAAGCTCATCGCCGGCGTTATGGCGAACGCCATGATCGAGGGCAAGCAGGGCGAGGTTATGGAAGACGCCGTGGCGGAGAAGAGCGAAGCCGAGGCGGAAGCGTAATTGCACTTTGACGGGGCGGGGCAGAGCCTCGCTCCGTTTTCACGATTCTGATAAAATATTATTTGGAGGACAAGAAAATGGCATTTACCGCTCAGGATGTCAAGACGCTGCGCGAGATGACCGGCGTCGGCATGATGGATTGCAAGAAGGCGCTCACCGAATCCAACGGCGACATGGACAAGGCCGTTGAGTGGCTGCGCGAGAAGGGCATGGCGGCTTCCGCCAAGAAGGCGGGTCGCATCGCCGCTGAAGGCATGGCTTACGCCGCCGTGATCGACGGCATCGGTGTCGCGGTTGAGGTCAACGCCGAGACTGACTTCGTCGGTAAGAACGAGAAGTTCCAGGACTTCGTCAAGGGCGTCGCGGCGACCGTCGCGAAGGAGAACCCCGCCGACCTCGACGCGCTGTTCGCCTGCAAGTTCAACGGCAACGAGCGCACCGTGCTTGAGCAGCAGAACGAAATGGTGCTCGTCATTGGTGAGAACATCAAGGTTCGCCGCTTCCAGCGTTTTGCGGAGAACACGTCCGTGCCTTATATCCACGCCGGCGGCAAGATCGGCGTCATCGTCAACCTCAAGGTCGAGGGCGGCATTGACGCCACCGAGATCGGCAAGGATGTGGCGATGCAGATCGCGGCGCTCAACCCCCGTTTCTGGGACAAGAGCCAGGTCACGGACGCCGTCATCGAGGAAGAGAAGAAGATCATGCTCGCCCAGATGGACAACGACCCGAAGATGGCTGCCAAGCCCCAGCAGGTCAAGGAGAACATCGTCAAGGGCAAGCTGAACAAGTTCTACTCCGAGAACTGCCTGCTCCAGCAGGCGTTCGTCAAGGACGGCGATGTCAGTGTCGAGCAGTACATGGAAAAGGCTGCCAAGGCGCTGAACGGCAAGGTCACCTTCGTCGACGCTGTTCGCTTTGAAAAGGGCGAGGGCATCGAGAAGAAGCAGGAGGACGTAGCTGCTGAGATCGCGCAGCTCGCCGGTCTGAAGAAGTAAATTGCACACAAAAAAGAACCGGGGCGCCTTGAACGGATGCCTCGGTTCTTTTTCGCTCATCACGCGAGACTCTGCGCCCGCTGTAGCGCGGCATAGGCGCCGTCCTTCGCCATCAGCTCGGCATGGGTTCCCTGTTCGATGATCCGCGCACCCTCCACCACCGCGATGCGGTCGGCGTTGCGGATGGTGGACAGCCGGTGGGCGATGATGATGCTGGTGCGCCCCTCGCTCAGCTCGTCCAGACTCTCCTGAATACGCTGCTCGGTGACGCTGTCGAGCGCGCTGGTCGCCTCGTCAAGAATGAGGATGGGCGGGTTTTTGAGAAAGACCCGCGCGATGGAGATGCGCTGCTTCCGCCCACCGGAGAGCATTACGCCGCGCTCACCGATGAAGGTGTCGTAGCCGTCGGGCATCGCCATGATCTCACTGTGGATCTGCGCCTTGACCGCCGCGCGGACGACCTCCTCATCCGTGGCGTCAGGGCGACCGTAGCGGATGTTCTCCCGCACGGTACCGGCGAACATGAACACGTCCTGCTGAATGATGCCGATGGAGCGGCGCAGGCTCTCCTGCGTCAGCTCGCGCACGTCGTTCCCGTCGACGGTCACGCTGCCCGCGGACACGTCGTAAAACCGCGGCAGCAGATGGCAGAGCGTGGTCTTTCCGCCGCCGGAGGGCCCCACCAGCGCGAAGCGCTCGCCCGCGCGGATAGTGAGGTTCACGTCTGTCAAGACCTCGGTGCCGTCCTGATAGTGGAACGAGACGTTTTTGTAGCGAATATCGCCCTTGGCGCCCGCCAGCTCCCGCGCGTCGGGCGCGTCCGCGACCTCTGGCAGGGTGCGCATGATCTCCAGAAACCGGGAGAAGCCCGCGCTGCCCTGCGTGTACTGCTCCATAAACATGATGAGCTTGCGGACGGGGGAGAGAAACGCCGAGACATAGAGCGTGAAGGTCACAAGGTCGATGTAATCCATTTCCCCGCGCATGATGAGAAACCCGCCCATGCCGATGACCGCCACCTGCATCACGCCTGTGGAGAACTCCATGCCGCTGTTGAAGAGGCCCATCGCCTTGTAGTAGCCCTTTTTCGCGGTCTTGAACAGGTCGTTGCTGCGGTCGAATTTCTGCTGCTCCTCATTCTCGTTGGCAAACGCTTTCGCCGTGCGGATGCCGCTGATACCGCTTTCGATGGTCGCGTTGATCTCAGCGGTTTTTTTTCGCAGCTCGACGCTTGCCTGCTTCATGCGTACACGCTGACGCGCGGTGAACCACAGGCACGGCGGCAAGATGACGAGCAGCGTCAATGCCAGCTCCCAGCGGATCGTGAACATGACGGCAAGCGCGCCGACGAGGGTCACCGTACAGATGATGATGTTCTCCGGTCCGTGATGCGCCAGCTCCGTGATATCGAAGAGGTCGTTGGTCACGCGGGAGAGCAGCGCGCCGGTGCGGTTGTGGTCAAAGAAGCTGAAACTCAGCGTCTGCATGTGCACGAACACGTCCCTCCGCATGTCCGCCTCCACCAGCACGCCGACGCCGTGTCCCACCACGGTGATGACGTAGTAGAAGACGCCCTTGAGAATATACGCCTCAAGCATGATCGCCACCACGGCGAAGAATGCGCCGAACAGCCGCTGCGGCAGCAGCCGCTGCATGGCGGTACGGGAGACGAAGGGGAAGATCAGGTCGATGGCGGACACCGCCACCGCGCACGCCATGTCGAGCAGAAACGGCTGCCAGTGGGGGCGGAAGTAGGACAGGAAAATGCGGAGGGGCTTGCGGTCAAAATCATTTTTCATGGTCAGTCTCCTTATCATTGGAAGGACAGGCGGCGAACCGCGCCGCGAGTAGTATATTTCAGCGCGGCGGGGCAAGTCAAGAGAGAAAAGCGACAAAACTGCCGCGAATCGTTGACGAATGCGGGAAGAACCGCTATAATGGCATCACTTTTGCAAGGGAGACAAGCCTATGTTCATCGGCTTTTTCTATCTGCTGCGCACCCACGGCTTCGGCGTGTCCGTCAACGAGTGGATGACGCTGACCGAGGCGCTGACGCTGGACCTCCAACACACCAGCCTGACGGGGTTTTATCAGCTCTGTCGCGCGGTACTGGTACACAGCGAGGCGGACTATGACAAATTTGACAAGGTGTTTTTGGAGTATTTCGACGGTGTACCCTTCGAGGACGACCTGCCGGAGGAGCTGCTGCGCTGGCTCAACCACCCCGAACAGATGCTGGCGGACTATCGCGCGTTTCTGCAAACCCAGGGATATGATGAAAAGAGCATCGACGAAATCCTCAAAATGTTCGAGGAACGGCTCAAAGAGCAGAAAGAAGAGCACAACGGCGGGTCGTACTGGATCGGAACGGGCGGCTTTTCCAACTTCGGCAACAATGGTCACGCGCCGCAGGGCATCCGCGTGGGCGGCGTGAGCCGTCACCGCCGCGCGTTTCAGGTGGCGGGGGAGCGTCGGTTTCGGGACTTTCGCAAGGACAATATCCTCGATATCCGCCAGTTCCAGATGGCGTTCCGCCTGCTGCGGCAGTATTCCGACCAGAGCCTCGGCGACAAGACCGAGTTCGACGTGGACGGCACCATCCGCGAGACGTGCGACAACGCGGGTACCCTGAAAATTCAGTACAAGCGCCCACGGCGCAACACGGTGAAGGTGCTGATGCTGATGGATTCCGGCGGCTCCATGGAGTACTGGTCGCGCCTGTGCTCGATGCTCTTTCAGGCGGCGGAGCGGGCGAACCAGTTCAAGGAGCTGCATGTCTACTACTTCCACAACTGCATCTATTCCTCGGTCTATACCGATCCCCGCATGTACCGTGCCCATGCGGTGCCGACGGAGTGGCTGCTCAAAAACTTCGGCAGCGAATACAAGGTGATCCTCGTGGGCGACGCGCTTATGGATATGTACGAGCTGACCGGCAAACGCTGGTTTTACGGCGCGACGCAGGAGCAGGCGCTTTCCGGCTATGACTGGCTCAAGCGCTTCCGCGAGCAATACGACCATCTGGTGTGGCTCAACCCGGAGGGGGAGCCGTCGTGGGGACCGTACTGGGGGCAGAGCTACGGCGTGATCCAAAAACTCATCGACATGTACCCGCTGACCGTGGACGGTCTGGAGCGGTCCATGAAAAAGCTGCTGGTGAACCGCTAGGCAGGCGGGAGCATAAAATGGCACGGGAGGCTTGCATTTCCTCCCGCAATACAGTATAATCTGCCCGGACTCTGAATGTTTTGGAGGCAATGGATATGGATAAATTCAAGCGGCTAATTCGCGCGTCCGCGCTCACCATGGCGGGGCAGTACAACGCCGCGACGCTGCCGATGTACGGCGACGCGCTGCGCCTGCCCAACCGCAAGGCGATCATTGAGATCATCCGGCTGTTCCAGAAGCTGATGTTCCCGGTTTACTACGGCGAAAAGCACCTGCTGAAGCTTCCACCGGAGCAGTACAGCGCGCTGCTGATGGAGCAGATTTTCGACGCGCTCTCGGATCAGATCGCGATGACCATGGACGAGTCGCTGGAAAACAAGGACCGCGCGCGGGAGATCACCGGTGCGCTGCTGACGCGGATGCCGGAGCTTCAACGTATGCTGCAAAAGGATTTGGAGGCGTTCTTCGAGGGCGACCCCGCGGCGCACAACCGTGAGGAGGTCGTGCTTTCGTACCCCGGCTTTTTCGCGATCTTCATTTATCGTATCGCCCACGAGCTGTACGCCATGGATGTACCCATGATCCCGCGCATCATGACCGAGTACGCCCACACGGGCACCGGCATTGACATCAACCCCGGCGCCAGCATCGGCGAGTATTTTTTCATCGATCACGGCACCGGCATTGTGGTCGGCGAAACGAGCATCATCGGCAACCGCGTCAAGATCTATCAGGGCGTGACGCTGGGCGCGTTCTCGCCCGCGGGGATGCAGAGCGTTCCCGGCGAGCGCCGCCACCCGAAGGTGGGCGACAATGTGACGATCTACGCCGGCGCGACGCTCCTCGGCGGCGGGACGGAGATCGGCGACAACGTGGTGATCGGCGCGAACGCCTTCGTCACCACCTCGGTGGAGCCGAACACCACGGTCTCCATCAAGAAGCCGGAAATGACATTCCGGGGAAAAAAGGGATAAAAAAGGAAACGGTTGGCGCAGCCAACCGTTTCCTTTTTTGTTACAGCAGCAAAATCCCCTGCTCCTCGCAGGTTTTGCGGGTCTCCTCGTCCCACAGGCTGACCTGCACCTCGCCGATGTGCGCCGTGCCGATGAGCAGCATGCAGACGCGGCTTTGACCTATGCCGCCGCCCATGGTCAGCGGCAACTCGCCGGAGAGCAGCATCTTGTGGAAGGGCAGGGCGCGGCGATCGTCACAGCCCGCCAGCGTCAGCTGGCGATCCATGGACTCCTCATCCACGCGGATGCCCATGGAGCTGATCTCGAAGGCGCGCTGGAGCAGCGGGTTCCAGTAGAGAATGTCGCCGTTCAGCGCCCAGTCGTCGTAGTCCGGGGCGCGGCCGTCGTGCTTGATGCCGGACTTGAGCGTCTTGCCAATTTGCATCAGGAACACCACGCCATGCTCGCGGCAGATGGCGTTCTCCCGCTCCTTGGGGGTGAGGTCGGGGTACATGTCCTCCAGCTCCTGCGTGGTGAGGAAATACACCTCGCGGGGCAGATGGTTGTGCAGCGACGGGAACGCGATGTTCAGCGCGTCGGCCGTCTCGGTGACGGCGTTCACGATGTCGCGCACCGTGCGCTTTAAGTAGTCGACGTTGCGGTCGCCGCGGTCGATGACCTTTTCCCAATCCCACTGATCGACATAAATGGAGTGGAGGTTGTCCAGCTCCTCGTCGCGGCGGATGGCGTTCATATCGGTGACAAGACCCTTGCCTACATTAAACTCATATCGCTTGAGCGCGAGACGTTTCCACTTCGCCAGCGAGTGAACGACCTGCGCGTTTTCCCCCACGTCGGGAATGTCAAAGCCGACGGGCCGCTCGACGCCGTTGAGGTTGTCGTTGAGACCGGAGTTTTCCTCCACGAACAGCGGGGCGGAGACGCGGCGCAGATTCAGCGCGTTGCACAGATTTGTCTGAAAGTTGCTCTTGATGAACTCGATGGCGCGCTGCATTTCATAGACGGACAGCGGTGTCTGATAGCCTCGCGGAATTGTGACTTTGCTCATGGGATCATCTCCTTTGAAAAAATACCCAATAATTATAATAAATTCATTCAGAAATTTCAATACCAACTTTATGCCTTGCCCTTGACTTTGTGCTAAGCCTGTGCTAACGTAACTGTACTAACACGAATAATACAGTTTGGGCGAAACTTTTCTCGAAAACGCTCCGTCCAACCGACAGGAACAACGGATTGTAACCGTTTCGATACGATTTCCTGATGGATTCGTGATACCATGCATACTTGCAGTCTGCAACACAGGCAAAGGAAGGGATATTACCATGGCAAAAGTAAAGGAAAAGAACGTGCCTGAGGCGACGTCACAGGCGCCGGAGACCGTGGGCTTTTCGGACGCGCCGATGATCCCCACGGCGAAGCGGAAGAAAAAGAACCGCAGAAAGCTAATCCGCCGTATCATTTCACTGGTGGTGGTACTGGCGCTGATCGCCGGGATCGTGGTCTGGCGCAAAAACAGCGCGAATCAGGAGGGCTCCACGGAGGTGCTGACCGACATGGTCACCCGCGGCTCCATCACCAGCATGGTGGAGGGCAGCGGCGCCGCGGTGCCGAAGAACAGCGCCAGCATTACGCTTCTTTCCGACGGACAGGTGCTGGAGGTCTTCGTCTCCGAGGGCGATTACGTCCAGAAGGGCGACCAGCTCTACAGCATCGAGAGCAGCGCCGCGCAGACGGAGTACAACAAGGCAGAGAAGGACTTGCGCTCCGCCCAGAAGGAGTATGACAAGATTGTCGGCGCGGCGAATGATCTGAACGTCCGCGCGGACTACACGGGCATTCTGACGGACGTTGCCACCATCGCCAAGGGCGATCTTGTGACAGCCGGCTCCAAGGTCGCGACGCTGGTGGACAACACGAAACTGCTGTTGCCGCTGTATTTCAGCTACGCCTACGAAAACACGATCTCCGTGGGGCAGAGCGCGACGGTGTCCATCCCCGCCACCATGGCGCAGCTGCCCGGCACGGTGCAGGAGATTCACAAGGTGCAGTATGTATCCCCGGAGGGCGGCCGCTTCTTCGAGGCGGTCATCGCGGTGGACAATCCCGGCACCCTGGCGGAAAAGATGACCGCTACCGCAACGCTGAGCATCGACGGCGAGACCGTCTATCCCTACGCGCCGGGCGAGATGAAGTGGTTCCGCACGCAGGCGCTGATCGCGGAGATCAGCGGCGAGTGCGCGGCCAACAAACTCTATGACTACATGCCTGTCCGCGCGGGCGAGAGCGTGCTGACGCTGACCGCGGAGAGCAGCGAGGACGCGCTGGAGAGCGCTGAGGCGACGCTGGACGCCGCGAAGGACCGGCTGGACAAGGCACAGAAAAATCTGGACGCGCTCAACGGCGTCGCGCCCATCGACGGTACGGTGCTTTCGCTGGGCATTACCGCGGGTGAGGAGGTCAAGACCGGCACCCTGGCGGTGAGCATTGCCGACACGACGACGATGATCGTCAACACGCAGATCGACGAGATGAACGTCTCCTTCGCCAAGGCGGGTATGCCGGTGAACATCACGCTCTGGGAGAACCAGATGTTTGGCACGATTGACAGCGTCAGCCTCACCGCTTCCGCCAGTGACGGGATGAGCAGCGGCGTGGCGCGCTTCCCGATGGTCATTTCCGTGGACAACAGCGAGGGGCTGCTCATGTCGGGCGCTTACGTCAATTACTCCTTCACCGCCAGCCAGAGCGACGACTGTCTGGTGGTTCCGATCCAGTGTGTCAAGTCCGCGCAGACGGTGGACGGCGCCAAGTGCAAGGTCCTGTTCGTGCAGACCGATGAGCCGCCGGTCAATGACGTGGAGCTTGCCGTCGATATGATGGAGATTCCTGAGGGCTTCTATCCCGCGGTGGT
The DNA here is from genome assembly GCA_017527825.1 of Oscillospiraceae bacterium. GTDB lineage: Bacteria > Bacillota > Clostridia > Oscillospirales > Oscillospiraceae > Hominicoprocola. The sequence continues at coordinate 111,486 of JAFXPO010000012.1, read as the reverse complement.
GGAGATCGGCATTTCCGACAACAACAGCGTGGAGATCAAGTCCGGCGTGGAAGAGGGCACGATCGTCTATGCGGGCGTCATGCAGAATGACGGCGACATGGGGATGGGGTTGTATTTCTAAGCCATGCTGATTACATTAAAGAACGTATATAAGATCTACGGCGAGGGGCTGGAGAGCGAGGTGCGAGCGCTCGACGGCGTGAGCCTGGAGATCGATTACGGCGAATTTGTCGCCATTGCGGGTCAGTCCGGGTCGGGCAAGTCCACGATGATGAACGTGCTCGGCTGCCTGGATATCCCGACCTACGGGGATTACTTCCTCGCGGGACAGGATGTCGCGGAGCTGGACGACAAGCAGCTTTCGCACATCCGCAACAAGCAGATCGGCTTCATCTTTCAGGGCTACAACCTGATTCCGTCGCTGACGGCGGTGGAGAACGTGGAGCTGCCGCTCATCTATCAGGGCATCTCCGCCTTTGACCGGCGGGACATGGCAATGGAGGCGCTGGAGCGCGTCGGGCTTGCGAGCCGCGCCAAGCACCATCCGGGCGAAATGTCCGGCGGACAGCAGCAGCGCGTCGCCATCGCCCGCGCCATCGCGGCGCACCCGCCCATCATCATGGCGGACGAGCCGACGGGCGCATTGGACTCCAAGACGGGTCTGGAGGTGCTGGCGTTCCTCCAGCAGCTCAACCGCGAGGGCAGCACGATTCTGCTCATCACCCATGACAACGGCATCGCGGCGACCGCGCGCCGCATCGTGCGCCTGAGCGACGGCAGGATCATTGAGGATCATCCGCAGGAGGTGGACTGGTTATGAAATTCGGTCAAGCGGTCAAGATGGCCGTCAAGTCCATCCTCGCGAAAAAGGGACGCTCGTTTCTCACGATGCTGGGCATCATCATCGGTATTGCGTCGGTGATGACCATTGTCGCCACTGTTTCCGGCTACAACCAGAAGATGATGGAGGCGTTTGAGGCGCAGGGTACCAACAAAATCACCGTCTCGCTCTACCTCAACAGCGGGGAGAGCGGCTTTGAGAAGGTCTACAACTACTGTCAGGGTCTCGGCGACGACGTGATCGGCGTGACGCCCAATTCGCAGGCGTGGAGCGCCGTCGTGAAATACGGCGCGAAGAATTCGGACACGATGGAATGGCAGGAGCAGCCGCGGGTCTACCTCGGCAGCGACCAGTATTCCAAGGTCAACAGCTTCACCGTCGCGCGCGGGCGCGACATCACCAGGCTGGACGTGGAGAAATACCATCAGGTCTGCGTGCTCGGCGCGCGGGCGGCAAAGACCTTCTTCGATTACGCCGACCCGCTCAACGAAAATATCACGATCGGCGGCGTGCCGTTCACGGTGGTGGGCATCTACGCCGAAAAGGACGCGGAGAGCAGCTACTCCGTGGACAGCGTCATCGTCCTGCCCTATACCGCCAGCCGCTTCATGCCGGACGGCGGGGGAGACGTGAGCGGCGAGTGCGCCGTCAAGGTCAAGGACTCCCAGACGATCAACCCGGTCATGCAGCGCATCCAGGCGTATCTGGACGGCGTGACGCAGAACGGCATGTACGGCTATGGCTATGCCTACAGCGAACAGCAGTGGCAGGACGAGAGCAGCGGCGCGTTGACCATGATCTCTGTGGTGCTGGGCGGCATCGCGGGTATCTCGCTGCTGGTCGGCGGTATCGGCATCATGAACATCATGCTGGTCACCGTCACCGAGCGCACCCGCGAGATCGGCATTCGCCGCGCCATCGGCGCGGAGCGCAGCTCCATTGTGACGCAGTTTCTGGTGGAGGCGGCGATGATTTGCGGCGTCGGCGGCGTCATCGGCATTGTCATCGGCTACGGCGGCACGCACCTCGCGGGCAGGCTGCTCTTTGACGGCATGTCGCTCTATCCCTCGCCGGAGATCACGCTGGGCGCGTTTGCGTTCTCTGTGTCCCTCGGTATTATCTTTGGTATGTATCCCGCGATCAAGGCGTCCGGCTTGCAGCCGGTGGTCGCCCTCAAGGCGGAATAAGGAGGTTTCCTATGAAAAAAAGAGTTTTTGCCGCGCTGCTGTGTCTGGCGCTGCTGGCGTCGCTGGTTCCGGCAGCCTTTGCCGTGTTTGCTGACGTGCCGGATCAGGAGACCGCGCGCAACGCGGAGGTACTGCGCATGCTGGGCATCATGGAGGGCGACGGCGAGGGACGTTTTCGTCCGAACAGCAATCTAACCCGCGCGGAATTCTGCAAAATGGCGGTGGTGCTCAGCGGCAAGCGCAGCGTCGTCACGCGCTATGCAAGCCGCACCGTATTTCCCGATGTGCGCGCGCCCCACTGGGCGGCGGGCTATGTCAACTATGCCGCCAGTGAGGAAGCCGGAATGATCCACGGTCTGCCGGACGGCACCTTCCAGCCCGATCGCGCCATCAGCTACGGCGAGGCGGTGACGATCCTGATGCGCCGCCTCGGTTATACGGACAAGGACACCGGCGGTATCTGGCCGGACGGCTACCTCGCCCTCGCCGGCGAGGCGGGCATGTTGAAGGGTCTGAATCTGACCGGTGGAGCCGCGATCACCCGCGCACAGGCGGCGAAGCTGTTTGTCAACGCCCTCACCGCGACGGACGATGAGGGGAAGACCCTGCTCACTCTGCTGGGTTACACCTGTGATATGTCCGGTGACCCGGTCACGATCTGGTCGGTGGACTTGTCGACCGGCAAGGTTCGGCTCTCGGACGGCACAACCTGTGAGATGGAGAATCCCCTGGAGCTTGCGGCGCTCAAGGGCGTCAAGGGCTATCTTGTCACCAGGGCGAAAAAGGTTGCCGCATTCCTCCCGGTGCTCAGCGTTGCGGGCGGCGCGGTCAGCGACGCGGCGATCATTGTCAGCGCGGACGGCTCCACTGTGGGCGTGGACGCTCTGACCGGCGGCGCGGACCATTACGCGGTCTATCGCAATGGCGCGCGCGCAAGTGTTGACGCGCTCAAGAAGGGAGATGTTGTGACCTACAACGCCGCGATCAACGCGATTCAGGCGTGTGACACCCGCGTTTTGACGTACTATGAGAACTGCGAGCCGTCTCCCGCCACGCCGACGAAGATCAAAGTGCTCTGCGGCACGGAGTTTGACGTTTTGCCGACGGCACAGGCGAGCCTTGCGGCGTTCAAGCCCGGCAAGACCATGATCCTTCTGCTCGCCGCGGACGGCCGCGTCGCGGGCGCTGTGGAGAACGGCGGCGCGTCTGTCAACGCCTTCGGCTATGTGAATGGCGCCGGCAAGCTGAGCCTGATCTGCGGCGGCACGCTGATCCCGCTGGAGGGCACCTACGCGGATTACGCCAAGCAGGCGGTTCGCATCACGCAGAGCGGCAAGACGGTCAATCTGTACAAGCAGACCAACACCGCGGCAGGCGCTCTCAACGTGAAAGAGAAGACCCTCGGCGACCGCAAGCTGGCGGATGGCGTGCTGGTTTTTGAAAATGGCGAACAGGTGGCAATGGAGACGCTGACTGTGATCGACAAGAGCCGCATCGCTTACGCCCGCACCAACGCCGCGGGTGAGGTGGACCTGATCGTGATTGTTGACAGCGGGAACACCTATTACGGCATCGCGAAAAAAGGCAGCGGTACGAAGAGCGGCTATCCGTTTGAGGACATCACATATACGACGCTGCAAGTCAACTACGGAACCAACCAATCGACCTCCGCGCTGGAGTGCGCGTATGCCTTCCGAGACGGCGACTATGTGGAAGCGGTGCTCAATGCCGACGGAACCCGCTACACCAGCGTGACGACTCTTTCCAAACTTGCCGCTGTCCCCGCCTCCGCGTGGATCGGCGACACGGTGGTAAACTATGGCGGTCAGACCTACACGGTGAGCGCGGACGCCGTCTGCTACAACCGCGACGCCGGCGCGTGGTTTGACGGCGGTCTCGCCGCGGCGAAGGCTTACGGCGGCACGATGGACCTCTACGTCAAGGATGGCGTGGTGCGTGCTGTGGAGGTACGCGCATAAAGGCTTGCTTTTTCCCGAAGCGTTCGCTATAATGGCGAATAAGGGAGGCGGTGCGCTGTGGAAATGGATATGATCTTCGCGGAAGCAATGCTCGACGAGGTTCAGGAGCTGCTGGAAGCGATGCTTGATCTGGCGCAGCGCGCGGTGGAGGACGATTGCACGGACGCCGAGCGCGACGGACTCCAGCGCAGACTGGTCACGCTGCGCGAGCGTATCGATGAGACGGTGGACGCCTATGAGAAGATGGGCGGGTACCGGGACGCGCTGTACGCGGTGTGGAGCGCCTCCAATGAGATCATTGAACAGCTGAGAAGTTAAAAAAATTCCCGCCGTGAGGCGGGAATTTTTTATTCGGATTTCATCTCGTAGGGCATTTCCAGAGGGTTCTTGCGTTCCATCCGGTCATAGTGTCTGACCAGCAGCGGCTCCACCACATAGTAGAGCAGCTTGCCATCGAGATCAAAGAAGAACACGGCGAACAGCGCGGCGTAGACCGTGGCAAGGAGGGCGATCAGCTTACCGAACAGCCGCAGGACGCGGCAGCCAATGCCGCAATGCCGCCGGCGCGCCGCTTTTTTGATGCGCTTTGCCTCCTTGCGGAGGGCGGCTTTCAGGATCTTTTTCTTCACGCTCATCTTCTCTGCCTCCTTACCAGCTCATGTCGTCGTCGAATTCCAGCAGCGACGGGTCGAGCGGTTCTTCTTTCATGACGGTGGTCATGTAATCGTTGATGATGCGGCGGATTTCCGCGCGGGAGACCGTGCGCTTGTCGGGCAGCGCGTGCGGCATCCAGATGGCGTGGATGTTGCGCTTGCGGAATTCGTCCTCAAAGAGACCCACGACGCCCTGCATTCCCTTGCATTGTAGCTGGTCGTACATCATGACCATGTCGCAGTGGAAGCGCTCCATGTAGTCCCACAGCTCGAAGATGTGGTGCATGCCGCCCACCGCCATGCGGCGCATCGGCGCCCACTCATGGTAACGCGCCATGTCCATGACGCAGTTGTCCAGCGTGTCGGTGCGAACCTCCATGTCAAACATCAGCGAGTCCATGTTGATGACGGTGTTGAGACCCCAGCAGTTATACGCCCAGGTGCACCAGTTGGAGTAATACAGCGGCGAGCACGACCACGCGATCACGCGGTGGCGGGTCTTGGGGAAGGTGTCGATCTTCTTCTCCACGCATTTCGTCATAATCTTGCTGACTTTTTTGTCGACCTCGTGCCAGATGAAGTGTTCGCCGTACTGGGACTGATAGATGCGGTAGAGCGCCTGTGCCACGCCGTTGATGGGATAATTGGCGGTCTTGGCGGCAACGTCCCACTTCTCCCACTCGAAGCGCATCAGCTCGTTCTGTTTTTCCAGATTCTCCTTGAGCAGCTCCCAGTTGAAGGGTACGCCGGTCTGCTCCTCGATAAACTTCCAGCAGTCGCGAATCTCGTTGGCGCAGTGCTCCTGCACCAGCGGGTCGTCAAACTGCATGGGCTGGGGCATGGCGAACAGCGGGCGGTCCCAGAACCAGTCCTGAATGGCGGTGGATGCCACGGAGCCGTCGCACGCCTCGTTGGAGGTGATGAGGAACGGCGCGTAATCGGGCACGTCGTCGAGGACGAACAGACCTGCCTCCGCCTGACACATGGGGCATGGGTCGCCCGGCAGACCGATGGACTGCACCGCGTCGATGTAGTTGAGCACCGTGTGGTTGTTGACGTGGCAGGTGACGAAGTAGGGGACCATCTCCAGCGGGATGTGCTTGAAACGGTCCATCCACGGGTAGAAGATGCCGCCCCAGACGGTTTCCTTGTGCGCCATGGCGTGATGCCAGGCGTCATTGTGGGCGCCGTTGCGGAGCTTGCCATCCGCCTCGAACATGTTCATGAACTGGTTGATGGTCACGCAGGTCATGGCGCGGTAATGCCACGCGGACGCGCGCAGCGCCTCGCCCCGCAGACCCTCCAGCCCGCGGTCAAACCAGTGCAGCACGGGCAGATACGTCTGCCCCATCCAGCGATAGCGCCACAGCCCCTTGACAAAGGTGACGGGGCTGCCAAACTTCACGATGTCCATGACCATGTTGGCGTAGTTGTACAGCCAGATCATGTGGAAGTAGTAGAACGTGTCCTTCACGCCGCGCCATTCCCGGTGTTTGTAAAGCCCGGTCTTGTCGCAGTACAGCTCGCCGAGGCGGCGCTCGCCGTGGGGCTTGCCGCACCAGAAGTCATGCGCGAATTTCTTTGCCTCTTCCTTGTTCTTCGGCAGCTTCACGTCCCGCGGGTCGGGGAACAGCGCGGCTGCTGCTTTGAGCTTTTCGCCGAGACCGGAGAGGTGAATCTCCCTGACTTTTTTGACGCCGGTTTTCACGTTTTTCACGCTGGCTTCGATCGAAAATCCCATCTCACTTCGCCTCCTGCAATTTCTTGATCTCCACGCTCTCCACAAACGCCTGGAAGCGGGTGCGGAGCTGACCGGTGGAGGCGTTGACGTATTCCTTTTCAATAGAGCAGGTGGGGATGTTGTAGTCCCGCGGCAGGATCAGCGCGTCCATGGTGCGCTCATAGCTCCAGTATTCGCAGAATTTGTTGGACACGACGATCAACCCGTCGGCGCGGTATTCCCTGACGAGATCAGCAAGGTACTTCTTGCGGCTGCGCATGTCCTGTTGCGGCATGAAGCGCGGACAGTAGCTGGTGTTCAGGTAGTGCCGCGCGATGGCGTCCAGCGGGCTCTGCCCCTCGGCGACGACGATTTCCTCGCGACCGGGCAGGGAACCGTAGCAATAGCGGTCGGCGACCACGAGCGCGCCGCAGCTCTCGATCAGCCCAGTGAAGTCGGGGTCGTCGTTCTCCGCGCCGGAGAGGACGACGCGGCAGCGGTAGGGGGACTTTGGCTCCGGCTCGCGGGTCTTGAGCTCCTCTGCGGTCTCGCGCAGATAGGGGAGGATGAGGTACTTCGGGCAGGTCAGCGTCACAAGCTGGATGATGTGGAACTCAAACCCCGTGATGGGAGGGTTGTCCAGCTTGCGGTACGCGCCGATCTCGGAGATGAGGCGGCAGACCTCGTTGTGCTCCTCGATGGCGGCAATCAGCGCCGCGTCCGAGGTGTCGACGCCAAAGCGCTCCTTGAGCGGATCAAGGACATGGGCTTGCAGCTGCTTACGGAAGTGAACCATGCTGTTTTCGTTTTTCTTAAACGGCACGTCCGTGAACTCCACAAAGAAGTCTGGATTCTTGATGACATCCATCTGCTTGAGGTGCTCCTGAAAGCGGCAGGTGACGGTGCAGGTCTCGGTCGCCAGATTGGCGTCGAGGAAGTTGAAGCCGCCCTCCAGCGCCCGTTCAAACAGGGCGCGTCCGTAATGGCAGGTGCGGTTGGACATATAATAGGTCGCCATATCGGGCGAACCGCTGCGCGGCGCGCGCAGACGGACACCGAAGCAGCCTGGGATGTCCAGCAGCACTTCCGGCATGAAGTAACAGGTATAGCCCAGTGCCTTCCTGCCTTCCTCCCGTGCCTGCTTTACGAGGTCGTTGTTTGCCTCTTGCAGCAGCTTTTCAAAGAAGATCAGGTGCTTGAGATCTCTCATTGGAACTCCCTCCATTCCACCTAGATACTGTGATTCTAGCAGAAAGCGACGGTCCCGTCAATCAAAATTCCTAAAAGCCGGGGCTAACATTGCGCGATCATCGTTTAAAATGCACAAAAAGGGGTCTCTCCGTTCGGAGAGACCCCTTTCAGATACTCACATAAAGGTGCACAGCAGGATCGGAAAGAACATCGCGGGGATGGAGTTCATCACCTTGATCCTGGTCAGCCCCAGCATGTTGAGGGACAGCGCCACGATCAGGAGCGATCCCACTGCCTTCATCTCGGCGATGACGACCTCCGTCAGCACCGGCTCCAACAGGGAGGCGCACAGCGTGATCGCGCCCTGATACAGGAACACGGGCAGCGCGGCGAGTCCCACGCCAAAGCCCATGGTGGAGGCGTAGACCACGGAGGACACCGCGTCGAGGATCGACTTGGCGTACAGCGTCGATTGGCTGCCGGTGAGACCGGCTTCCAGCGAGCCGACAATCGCCATGGCGCCCACGCAGTACAGCAGCGACGCCGTGACGAAGCCCTCGGAGACTCTGCCCTTGAAGCCGTGCCTTGCGAAGCTCTGCTCAATCCGGTCGCCCAACGCGTTGAGATGGTCGTCCAGCCGCAGCAGCTCGCCCACGATGGTGCCGAGCACCATGGAGACGATCATCACCAGTGTGTTTTCATCCGCGAGCATCCCGCTTACGCCGATATAAAACACGCACAGCGCCACACCCTTGATGACGGAGTCGGAGAGGCGCTCAGGAATCAGCTTCCCCAGCAACAGCCCCAGAACGGTGCCGCCGAGGACGCCCAGACAGTTGACGACCGTACCGGTCAGCATACCCATCGAATCAGCGGTCGATGTACTTCATGCCGTCGAGGAGCTGGGTGTCAATGCTCTCGGTAAGGCTTTCCGACCAGTCGTTGACGAGCTTGGTGGCGGCAAGTTGCTGCCAGTAGGCGGCGTCGTTGGCGCTGACGAAGTACATGACGTGATAACCGTAGTCGGTCTGCACGATGCCGGTGTCGCCGGTCTGACGCGCGGCGTCGAAGCACCAGTCCTCAAAGGGCTTGACCATCTGGCCGATGTAGACGTTTTCATAGAGACCGCCGTCGTCGGCGTTGTCGGTGGAGTGCTCCTGCGCCAGCGCGGCGAAGGCGTCCTCGGTCTGCTCTCCGGCGAGATACTGGGCAAGCACGTCGTTGGCGGTCGCCTCGTCCTCGACGAGGATGTGGCGGACGTTGACGGCGTGGAAGTCGGCGCGCTCGCTGCTGTGGAACACCACGACCATGGAACCCATGGAGTAGCCGTAGTAGCTGTAATCCAGCACGGCGGTGTCGCCGTCCTTGCGCGCGTCATCAAAGAGCCAGTCCGCCAGGTCGGAGCCGGTGCCGTAGAGCGCGGTGGTGCTGGAATAGCTGGCGCCCAGCTCGTCGCCGAGGGCGTCAAGCTTCTCGCCTGCCTTGTAACGCGCAAGCGCGTCCTCGGCGGCGGATTTGGCGGCGGCGGAGCCGTCGTCAGCCTCCACGGCGGGCGTAGTCTCCGTCGCCTCAACGGCTTCGGTAGCGTAGTTGCTGTTGCCGAACACCAGAGACTCATAGGTGACCATGGAATAGGCGGTGGGGTCCTCGTTATACACGGCGGTCAGCTCGTCGTCAGAGTAGTTCGTGGCGTCTGCCTTGTAGTTGGTATACGCTTCAGAGAGGGCGGCGGTGCGGAGGCTCTTCTCAAACTCGCCGCGGGTCACGAGACCGTTGAAAATCGCCTTGACGTAGTTGGACACATCGTAGCCCTGATCGGCAGCGGCGGTCTTGAGGGAGTCCATGGTCTCCTTGACGGATTCGTCCACCTCGCTGCCGCCGTTGAAGCCTGCCGCCTTCGCGGCGTTGGCGATGAGCTGGGTGGTGGCGAGATAACGCACGCTCTGATCGGCGAGATAGTCATACCAGGTGGCGAACTCGTCGCTGGCGGTATACTCCTGATCGCGCATGGAGGTGTTGGAATCGAGATCGGAGTTGCTGTTGAGCGCGTTGGCGCGGCTGTTGTAATAATAATAGGCAACGTCGGATACACTGTAATTCTGACCGTTGACGCTTGCGGCGGCGGCCTTGCGCTGGAAGACGCCGGAGTTCCACAGGAACATGGCGACAACGGCGGCAACGAACAGCACCGCGCAGACGGTGAAAATGGCGGTGGTACGGCGATTTGCCTTCTGCTCCTCGCGAGCCTTGAGATCCTTTGCGCTGACAAAATTGCTGCCGCGCTCCTGACGGACTTTCTTTTCTCTGGATGCACTCATGTTGGTTTGTTACTTCCTTTCGTTATTTCGTGCCAAAAATACGGTCGCCGGCGTCGCCGAGACCGGGAACGATGTAGCCGCGGTCGTTGAGCTTTTCATCCACCGCGCCGCAGAAAATGTCCACGTCGGGGTGCTTTTCGCGGATGCACCGGATGCCTTCCGGGGCGGCGACGAGCACCATCAGCTTGATGTGCTTGCAGCCGCGCTTCTTCATCTCGCTGATCGCCGCGTCGGCGCTGCCGCCGGTGGCGAGCATCGGGTCGACCACCATGATGTCACGGCTGGCGATATCCTGCGGGGTCTTGCAGAAATAGACGTGGGGCTCCAGCGTCTCCTCGTCGCGGTACATGCCGATGTGCGCCACACGCGCCGACGGGATCAGGCGCAGTACGCCGTCTACCAGACCGAGACCGGCGCGAAGAATGGGCACGACGGCGATTTTCTTGCCTTCCAGCGTCGGCATATCGGCGCCGCAGATGGGCGTTTCGATGTGCGTGGTGGTCAGCGGCAGATCGCGGGTCGCCTCATAGGTGATGAGCATACCGATCTCGGACACCAGCTCGCGGAAATCCTTGGTGCTGGTGTTCTTGTTGCGCATGATGGTCAGCTTGTGCGCTACAAGGGGGTGATCCATGACATGGACGCGTTCATCGTTCTGATACAGCATCTTTCGTTCCTCCATTTATTATGATTGTTGGCTTGATTTCTGTTCCAGCCGCGCCTTACGCTCCCGCTCTGCCTGCGAGACGCGCAAATAGCTGATCGACAGCTCCTGCGCGGAGCAGCGTTCGGCGCCTTCCGCCGCCAGCGCGACGCCGACCGCGTCCTGATACCGCAGCGCGGCGGGGGCGATGGCGCAGTCAACGCCGTTTTGCGTCAGATAGCCGTGCGCGAGCATTGCACCGTCGCCGAGGACGATCTTACGCCTGGAATCGTTTTGCACCTCCGCCGCCAGCGCGTCAAGACCGATGGCACGGTCGCCGCACAGGCGCTTGAGCGTCCCGTTTTGCGCTTCAAACAGCGCGTTGTAGACTTGGCTGCGCCGGGCGTCCATGGCGCAGATGAGCAGCGCGCCGTCCAGATGGGCGAGGTTTTGCGCCATGGCATAGAGGGTGGAGACGCCTGCGCAGGGCTTTTCCGCCGCCCACGCCAGCCCCTTGAGCGCGCTGACGCCGATGCGCAGGCCCGTGAACGAGCCGGGACCGGCGGCGACGGCAAAGAGGTCGATGGACGCCATCGGGATTTCAGCGTTTTGCAGCATCGCGTCCACCATGGGCAGCAGGGTTCGGCTGTGGGTGAGACCGGTGCATTGGAAGCCGCGCGCCAAAACCGCGCCATCCTCCGTCACCGCGCAGCTCACGCTTTTCGCGGAGGTCTCCAGCGCCAGTATCCTCATTCCTCCACCCCCGTGACCGTGATGATGCGTTCTTCGTCTGTGTCGCCGCGGGCGATGTCCACCGTAATGGCGTCCTCCGGCAGCGCGTCGGCGACGCGCTCGCTCCACTCCACGGCACAGACGCCGCCGCGGGAGAGATAGTCGTCCCAGCCGATGTCATACAGCTCATCCGATGAGCCAAGCCGGTAAAGATCGAAGTGAAACAGCGGCACGCCGCCCTCGTACTCATTCACAATGGTGAACGTTGGACTGGTGACGCGGCCGGGACAGCCGAGACCGCGGGCAAGCCCGCGGGTCAGCGCCGTTTTGCCCATGCCCAGCGAACCGGTGTATGCCACCACATCGCCGGGGCGCAGACACCGCGCGAGCCGCTCGCCGAAAGCTTCGGTATCGCTGACGCTGTGAGATATGAACCGCATACCGCAGCCTCCGTTCCAATCTACTCTAAATGGACAGTATAACATGGGGAAAGACGTTTTACAATTCTTTTTTCATGCAACACTACATAAAATGTTCGGTTGTCAGACGACAGGATTCGTGTTATACTGCCAGAGGAAATTGAAAAAACGACAAAAGAAAGGGGATGAGCGCCATGCGCCATCGCGGTACAGGGCTGTTTTCGGATATGCTGCGACAGTCGGACCTGGTGCTTTTTGCGCTGTGCTCGATCGCGACGTTCTATGGGATGCTGCTCATCCTCAGCGCCACGCACACGGTGTACAACGGTTCGCTCAAATACGTTGCGGTGCAGGGCGTGGGCTATCTGCTGGGATCGTTTTTGTACTTCATGCTCTCGTCACTGGACATTGTGGAGCTGAGCAAAAAATGGAAGTGGATTCTGGGCTTCAACGTGGGCTTTATCCTGCTGCTGCTCACGCCGCTGGGCATGGTGCGCAACGGCAACCGTGCGTGGCTGGGCGTGAACGATCTGGGCAGGAAGTACGGCGTCGGATTCCTCGCGAATTTCCCCTTCTACATTCAGCCGGCGGAGATCGTCAAGATCACGTTCATCATTCTGCTGGCGAAGCAGTTGTCCTATCTGCGCGAGGAGCATGACCTCAAGCGCTTTGCCAACGTCGTGCAGCCGACGGCGCATGTAATGTTTATGTTTGCGCTGTATTATGTGATCTCGCGGGACGCGGGCAGCGGACTGGTGTATCTGTTTGCGTTCGTGTGCATGGCGTTCACGGCGGGGATGGCGGCGCGATGGCTGATCCTCGGTCTGGGCGGCGTCGCGGGCGGACTGGTTGCGGCGTGGCACTTTAACCTGCTGCGCGGCGACTGGTACAAGCGCATCGCGGTCGTGCTCGACCACAGCTTTGACGCACAGGGCAAGGGCTGGCAGCAGACGCGCGGATTGCTGGCGCTTGGCTCCGGCGGCTGGACGGGGCAGGGCTTGTTCCACGGCACGCAGAGCCAGTCGCCGTATCGCTCCTCGCTGCCCGAACGGCAGACGGACTTCATCTTTTGCGTCTGCGGGGAGGAGCTGGGCTTTGTCGGCTGCGCGTTTATCATCGTGCTGCTGCTTGCCATTGTGATCCGCTGCTTTCTGGTTGCCCGCGACGCCACCACTCGCATGGAGAGCCTTGTGTGTGTGGGCATGGCGGGAATGCTGATTTTCCAGACGGTGATGAACATTGGCATGTGCCTGTTCCTGCTGCCGGTGGTCGGCCTGACGCTTCCGTTTTTCAGCTATGGCGGCACGTCGGTGATGACGCTCTTTGCCGCGATGGGCGTGGTGTCGGGGATTAAGAAAAGATCACGACCCGAATGGCTGATGAATTCCTGAAAAGCGGCTTCGCGCCGCTTTTTTTTTCGCTAAAAAAACCAGGTATGGAGGCGCTGGCGTGAACCGCGAGGATTACCTTGCCGTCGTGACGGCAGAGCAGATGCGCGGTCCGATTCAGGGCGCGAGCGTCTTTTGGGGCTGAAATTTGAAAAACATTCCATCCGCATAATGCCGATGTTTTCGCGAACAATACAAAACAGAGAATACTCAAAATCCAACCACAAGGAGGAACCTGTTTTGAACGATACACGGCAAAATATGTGGCGGGCGCTGCCGTTTGTGATGGCGATGCTGCTCACGACGCTGATCCCGCTCAACGCCTACGCGCTGTTCGGGAGCAAAAAGGCGGCGGAGCCTGCTATTGTGCAGGGCGCGCCCATCGCGCAGAATCTGGAAATTAAGGTATACCGCGGCGTACCCTATACCGGCACACTCACGGCAATCGACAACGAGGGCGAGGCGGTGACCTTCCGGCTCGCGACGCTGCCCGCCAAGGGCGCGCTGGAATTCGGCGAGGAGGGCGTGTTCGTCTACACGCCGGAGCAGAACAAGGCGGGGAGAGACAGCTTCACCTACACCGCCGTGGACGAGAGCGGCAACGAGAGCGCTCCCGCCACGGTGAAGATCAAAATTGAGCGCGTGTCCAGCGGCGTCCATTATGCCGACACCGCGCCGGAGTGCGCCACCGCGGCGGTGGACCTCGCGGAAAAGGGCGTGCTGATTGGCGCCAAGGTGGGGGACGAATGGTTCTTCGAGCCGGAGCGCGTGGTGAGTCGCGGCGAGTTCGTCGCCATGGCGATGGCGGCGGCGGGGCTTGAGAGCAGCGACGTGACCGTGACTGGCTTTTGCGACGACGCCGCCATCCCCACCTGGGCGAAGGGCAGCGCCGCGGGCGCTCTGTCCGCGGGCATCGTGCGCGGTGTGCGCACGGAAAACGGCGTTGCCTACCAAGCGCAAAGCGACATGACGCTCTCCGAGGCAGCGACGGTGCTAAACCGCATTCTGCGTGTGACGGACGTTGATCTCGCGGACTTTGACGGGGCGGAGGCTGCCTGGTACGCGCAGGCGGTGGCGAATCTGAAATCCGTCAGCGTCGCGCCGGTCGGCGGCTTTGAGACCGAGACACTCGACCGCGTCCTGACCCGGAGCGAGGCGGCGGAGCTGCTGTCCTCGGCGATGGCGCTGACGGAGGCGCGGGAGGAAGGAATAAAAATATTCTGAAATTCGGACTTGCTTTTTTGCGATTCCTGTGTTAATATACCTGTTGCGTCTGCGGGAGACTGAAAGGTATTTCGCGACAGCTTTGGATCGGAAAGAGGTGAACACGAGCAATGAAGGAAGGAATCCATCCCAATTATCAGCAGACTACGATTCGCTGCGCCTGCGGTAATGTGATTGAGACAGGTTCCACCAAGCAGGATATCAAGGTGGAAGTGTGCTCAAAGTGTCACCCCTTCTTCACGGGCAAGCAGAAGCTGGTCGATACCGGCGGACGCGTCGCCAAGTTCAACAAGAAGTTCGGTCTGGCATAATAAACGAAAAGCGGATGCATCGGCTCTTGCCGGTGCATCTGTTTTTATCCGGTTTGACAAACCGGGGGAGGACCGCTATACTGTATTCTGTCGGCAAAGGCTTTATAGATATAGAGAGGTCGCCATGCAGCTTTCAGTGATTCGCCAGATCATCGTAAACAGTGACTTTGCGCCGGTGGGCTATGAGCTGTCCTATCCGTTTGAGAAGGAGCCGGTGCTCGCGCCGATCTATTCCAGTCAGGACAGCGTGATATGCCGTGTTCTGACCAACGCGTTTTTCGGATTTGGCAGGGACGCGGTATCCGGCGGCAGGGATATATATGTAAACCTCACGAATATGCTGCTGAAGGAGGGCTTTCCAGAACTGTTCCCGCCCGACCAGCTTGTTTTGGAGGTTGCGCCGAATCTGTTTTTGGATGAAAAACTGGCGGACTATATCTCGTTCCTTTACCGCAAAGGATACCATTTGCTGCTCAAAAGCTACACGCCGACAGCGGAGCGCTCCAGGAACAACCATTACCTCAACCTGTTTGAGACGGTCTGTGTCGACGTGAGCAAATACAACCGGCTCAAGGTCAAGGAGTTTCTCAAGCTGCTGCGCAAGTACCGCGTGAAGATCATGGCGGAGAGCGTCGACACGCCGGAGCTGCTGGCGTTTGCGCAGGAAGAGAGGTTTGATCTCCTTCAGGGCAAGGTGCTCGGCGAACCGGAGGAGCTGAGGGGCAGCGTACCCTTGAAGAAAGCCGCCTACGGACGGCTGTTTAACCATTTCCTGACCGGACGTGTCAACCGCGCGGTGTGCGCTCACATCATTTCGCAGGACCCCGCGCTGCTGCACATGTTTTTCCGTCGGGCGTTCAATAACCTCCACAACCGCAAGGCGCCCGAAGCGGAACTCAAGCGCGGGCTTGACCGCTTTACCGACGATCAGCTGCGCCACTGGTCGGCGGTGCTGCTGCTGGATCAGACCTGCCACGACGTGTCGGACGGCACGGTGCCGCAGGTGTTCCGGCGCGGACTGGTGATGGAGCGGCTGGCGTATGAAACGCAATTGGATGTCGCGCCGGGCAGGGCGTTCCTGTTTGGCATAGTGAGCGCGCTGGATCGCGTATTTAATGAGGATATGGAGACCGTGCTGTCCCAGCTCACGATTGGGGATTCGATGCGGGATGCGTTGCTCGGAACCGAGAAAAACGGCTTTACGCAGCTGCTTAACGCGGCGCGCAGCTTTGAGCGCGATCCCGATTACCCCCAGCTTCCGTGGGTGTTTGCCAACCTCGGTCCCAACTTCATCAAACAACTGCTCTGGGAGTGCAACGTCAACACAGAGTATATTATCCGGGCGCTGGAATACACGGTGCCCTATGTCTACCAAGGCAACATCCTGCCCAATATCCCGTAAAACGCCGCGGCGTGCAAGGAGCGCATTTTATGAATGAGATCACCGAAACCCCACGCGACAAAGCCGTACTGGTGGGGCTTGCCTCGCCGAGGCTGACCGCCAGGGAGACCGCCGACGAGCAGAGCCTCGAAGAATTGGAGGCGCTCGTTGAGACGGCGGGCGGCGTCAGCGTCGGCGTCGTGCTGCAAACACTCGCGGCGCCCAATCCGCGCACCTTCATCGGCGAGGGCAAGGTGGAGGAGATCAAGGAGCTGGTCAAGGCGCGGGAAGCGACCATGGTCATTTTTGACAACGATCTCTCGCCGTCCCAGATGCGGGTGCTGACCGACGAATTCGGCGTACAGGTGCTCGACCGCAGCGGTCTCATCCTTGATATCTTTGCCCAGCGGGCGAAGACGAAGGAAGGGCGCTTGCAGGTGGAGCTGGCGCAGTACCAGTACCTGCTGCCGCGATTGATCGGCATGTGGACGCATTTGGAGCGTCAGGCGGGCACCAGCGGCAAGGGTCCCATCGGCTCCAAGGGTCCCGGTGAGACACAGCTCGAAACCGACCGCCGCCACATCCACCGCAAGATCGACAAGCTCAAGGAGGATTTGGAGGACGTGCGCCGCGTCCGCGGCACCCAGCGCGACCGGCGGCAGAAGAACGAAATTCCCGTCGTCGCCATCGTGGGTTATACCAACGCGGGAAAATCCACGCTCTTAAACGCGTTGACCGGCTCCGATATCCCCGCCAACAACCGCCTGTTCGACACACTGGACACCACCACGCGGCTGCTCACTGTCAGCGACACGCTGGACGTGGTGATCTCCGACACCGTTGGCTTTATCCGCAAGCTGCCGCATCAACTGGTCGAGGCGTTCAAGGCAACGCTCGAAGAACTCGAATACGCCGACCTGCTGCTGCATGTCATCGACATTTCCAACCCTGAATGGCTGGAGCAGGCGCGGATCGTGGACGACCTGATCGCGGAGCTGGGCGCGGAGCGGATTCCCTGCCTGCGGGTCTACAACAAGAGCGACCTGTTTTACGGCGACATCCGTCCCCGCGGTGAGCTGGCGGTCAACATCAGCGCCAAAACCGGAGAGGGGCTGGATGAGCTGCTCGCCGCCATCAACCGGATTCTTGACAAGGGTACGCGCCGCGTGACCCTGCATCTGCCCTACGACAAGGGCGGGCTGCTGGATATGCTCTATCGCGAGGCGAAGGTGGAGAGCGTCGAGTACCGCGAGACCGTCGACGTGGTGGCGACGGTGGTGCCGAAGGTTTTCGGACAGGTCAAGGACTATGTGGAGGGCTACACCGAGTCGAAAGAGGACTGGGAGCAATGAGCGAAACGTATTTTGTCCCCTGCGGCGAGGCGGAGAGCGAGTTCACAGAGAAGCGATCCCGCTTCATCGGCCGCGTCCAGCGCGTCGAGAGCGAGGCGGAGGCACGCGCATATATTGAAACGATCAAAAAGCAACACTACGACGCCCGCCACAACTGCTGGTGCTACCTCATCCACGACGGCGGAATCGTGCGCTACGGAGACGACGGCGAGCCGCAGGGCACAGCGGGACAGCCGATGCTGAACGTCTTTCAGCGCGAGGGCGTGGAGAACGTGGTGTGCGTGGTGACGCGCTATTTCGGCGGCGTGCTGCTGGGCGCGGGCGGACTGACACGGGCGTACAGCAAAAGTGCCAAGGACGCGCTGGACGCCGCCGGCAAAGCGCGCATGACGCTCTGGACGCGGGAGCGGGTCGCTGTGCCGTATCCGCTCCTTGAGCGCCTGACGCGGCTCATCGACGCCCGCGGCGGCGTCACGGAGGGTAACGATTACGGCACGGAGGTAACGGTGACGCTGCGGCTGCCGCAAGGGGAGACGGAGGCGTTTGCCGCCGCGCTCACGGAGCTGTCCGGCGGCGGTATTTCCCCGGAAATCCTCGGCACGGTATTTCTGCCGGGGTTGCGTGAAAATGACTGATTTTGACAAGAACCCGTTAAAAATACCATAAAGCACGAAAAGCGCCCGCTTTCCGTCCCTCACGGAAGCGCGGCGCTCTTGCATTTTCGTGAGACAAGTGCTATACTTCACCCTCGGTGCGAATTATAACAGGCAAAGGAACTGATGGCATTGAGTACCCAAACCGAAAAACAGCAGGCGAGCTTTATGATAAAGCTCGCTACATTTATTGTTGACAAGAGGAATCTGGTTTTTCTTGTCATCGGCATCTCGCTGGCGTTCTCCGCCGTCTCCCGCAACTGGGTGGAGGTGGAAAACGACCTCACTGCCTACCTGCCCGCCACCAGTGAGACCCGCAAGGGACTGGACGTGATGGATGAGCAGTTCACGACCTTCGGCTCGGCGAAGCTGATGATCGCCAACATCACCTTTGACCGGGCGCTGGAGATCGCGGATGAGATCACGGCGTCCGACGGCGTGCAGCGGCTGGAGTTTGACGACAGCACCGATCATTACAACAACGTCTCCGCCTTGTACGACATCACGTTCAACTACCCTGAGGACGACGACCGCTGTTTGGGCGCGCTCAACGCGATCACGGACCGCTATGCGGCTTATGACACCTACCTCAGCACGTCGCTGGGCAACCAGCTGGCGGAGATCATCCAGTCCGAGGTCAATGTCATCATGGTGATCGTCGCGATCATCGTCGTCTCCGTGCTGACGCTGACGTCCCAGACCTACGCGGAAATTCCCGTGCTGGGGCTGACCTTTGTGAGCGCCATGGTGCTGAACATGGGGACCAACTTCCTGCTGGGAAAAATCTCCTTCGTTTCCAATTCGGTGACGAGCATCCTCCAGCTGGCGCTGTCGCTGGACTACGCGGTCATCCTCTGCAACCGGTTCAAGGAGGAGCACCAGACCATGCCCGTGCGGGAGGCGGCGATCATCGCGCTGAGCAAGGGTATCCCGGAGATCGGCGCGAGCAGCCTTACCACCATCGGCGGATTGATCGCGATGCTGTTCATGCAGTTCCGCCTCGGTCCCGATATGGGCATCTGCCTCATCAAGGCGATTTTCTACGCGCTGTTTTCCGTGTTTGTGTTCATGCCGGGGCTGCTGGTGCTCTTCGGACCGCTGATGGATAAGACCCAGCACCGGAACTTCATCCCGAAGATACCGTTTGTCGGCAAGTTTGCCTACGCCACGCGAAAGGTGGTGCCGGTGATCTTTCTCGCGTTGGTCGTTGTGGCGTATTTCTTCTCCGGCAAGTGTCCCTATGTCTACGGCTACGACACCATCGTGACGCCCAAGCTCAACGAGCAGCAGATCGCTGCCAACATGATCAAGGAGAACTTCACGTCCTCCAACTTAGTCGCGCTGGTGGTGCCGACGGGCAGCTATGAAAAGGAACGCGCCATCCTTGACCGTCTGGACAGCATGGAGCAGGTGGATCACACCATGGGCATGTCCAACATCGCGGCGCTGGACGGCTACACGCTGACCGACACGCTGACGCCGCGCCAGTTCGCGGAGCTGGCGGACATCGACTATGAGCTTGCCCAGCTGGTCTACACCGCCTACGCCACGGAACACGCGGAGTACGGCAAGCTGGTGAGCGGCATCGCCAACTACGGCGTGCCGCTGATCGATATTTTCCTCTTTGTGGTCGACCGCGTGGACGAGGGCTATGTGACCCTCAGCGACGAGCAGACCGAGCTGCTGCAAGGCGCGGCGGAGCAGATGCGAAACGCCAAGCTGCAGCTGGAGGGCGAGGACTTTGACCGCATGCTGATCTATCTCGACCTGCCGGAGAGCGGCGACGAGACCTACGCCTTCACCGACCTCATCGCGGACGTCGCGCAGGAGCAGTACCCGGACGGCTCGATCTATGTCGTCGGCAACTCCACCAACGCCTATGAGTTCAAGAAGTCCTTTGCCCGCGACAATGTGGTCGTGAGCCTCATGTCGATCCTCATTGTGCTGGTGGTGCTGCTGTTCACGTTCAAGTCCGTGGGGATGCCGCTGCTGCTGATCCTCGTCATTGAGGGTTCGATCTTCATCAACTTCTCCGTGCCGGTGTTTACGCACGTCGATCTGTTTTTCATCGCGTACTTAATCGTGTCGTCCATCCAGATGGGCGCGAACATCGACTACGCCATCGTCATCGCCAGCCGCTACACCGAGCTTCAGCATGAGATGGAGCCGAAGGAGGCGATCATCGAGACGATGAACTTCGCGTTCCCCACCATCCTGACTTCCGGCTCGATCCTCGCCTCGGCAGGTTTCATCCTTGGGCAAATCAGCTCCGAAGGCACCATTGTCGGCATCGGGCAGAGCCTGGGTCGCGGCACGGTGATCTCCATCATTCTCGTCATGTTCGCCCTCCCGCAGATTCTGCTCGTCGGCGCGCGGGTCATCGAGAAGACCTCGTTCTCCGTGTCCGGCGCCATCAAGCATCGCGAGACCCGCGCCCGCATGGTGGTGGACGGCATGGTGCGCGGCGAGATCAACGGCACCGTGACCGGCATGCTCCACGGCACCGTGGAGGGTACGGCAAAGCTGGAGCTGCTCTCCGGAAAGGCAGAGGAGGTGGACAGCCATGAGGAATAATTGGCGCATTCTCGCGCTGCTGTGCGCGCTGCTCCTGCTGCTAAGCGAAACGGCGCTGGCGGTCGGCGATGAGGATACCATCTATATCAGCGACGCGCTGGACCTGCGCGAACTTGCCGGGCAGTGCGCCTATGACGCGTGGTCAGAGGGCAAGACGGTACAGCTGCTGCGAGACATTTCCCTCAGCGGGGTGGACTTTGCGCCCATACCCAGCTTCGGCGGAACGTTCGAGGGCAACGGGCACAAGATCACCGGCGTTTCGCTGGGCGGCAGCGTGTCCCCGGCGGGGTTGTTCGGCGTGGTCGCCGCGACGGGTGTGGTGAACGATCTCACGGTGGAGGGCGCCATCGCCCCGGACGGCAGCGCGAAGCGCGTCGGCGGCATCGCGGGAGAGAACCGCGGCACGATCAGCAACTGCTCCTTCACCGGCACGGTGGACGGGGCGCAGAGCGTCGGCGGCGTGGCGGGCGTGAATACGTCCACGGGCGTGCTGCGCCGCTGTCAGGCGAACGGCGGCGTGTTCGGCAAGGGCATGACCGGCGGGATCGTGGGCGAGAACCACGGCAGCGTCAGCTTCTGCACCAATCACGCCTATGTCAACACCAACAGCCTTGACCCGTCGCTTTCCTTTGACAAGCTGGAAATGAACATGGCGGCGGGACTCAGCGGACTGACGAATCCCGAAAGCTTCAACATCACGGTGGACAGCGGCGGCGTGGCGGGCTACTCCGACGGCACGCTGCTGGGCAGCGCAAACTATGGCAGCGTCGGCTATCAGCACGTCGGCTACAACGTCGGCGGCGTAGCGGGACGCAGCAGCGGGTATCTCGCCTCCTGTACAAATTACGGCAGCATCTACGGCCGCCGCGAAGTGGGCGGCGTCGTCGGCACGGCGGAGCCGCATGTGCGCATCAACGTATCCTCCGGTTCCTTGCAGCAGGTGCGCGACCAGCTCGACGCCCTGTCCCGGACGGTCGACCGCACGGTGAGCGACGCCGAGAGCGCGTCGGACGCCATCTCCGCCCGGCTGACGGAGGTGAACAAGAGCGTGGACGACGCGGAGGCAAAGGCGCAGACGCTGACCGACAAGCTTTCCAACGTCTACGACGCCGCCGTCGCAGAGGTCAACCGCGGCAGCGATATTCTGGACAACACCGTCCATCAGCTCGACGGTGTGACCAAGGACCTCATTAAGGTTTCCGAGACGACCGCGTCGGCGCTGGACGCGCTGGAGGACGCGGTGGGCGATTTGAACAACGGTCCCGGCGGCAATGCCTTCGACCAGCTCGCCTCCGCCGCGGCGGATACGAAATCCGCGTCGGAACAGCTCAACACCGGCGCTGAGACGATGCGCGCGGGGGTGGACGCCATCCGGAGCGCGGTCGAGTCGCAGCCCATCGATACGGCTGGAATCTCCGCCGGCATGGCTCAGCTTGCCGCCGCGTATCATACGGTGAAGCCCGCGCTGGATTCCCTCAAAAGCGCGATGACGCATCTCAGCCGCGCGATGGAATCCACCCGCGCCGCCGCTGTGAAATTTGAGAGCGCCATGGCGGATTTGGAGACCGCGTCGGAGCAGCTGACCACCGCGCTGCGGGACACCGAAACGCTGCTGAGCTATCTGGACGCGCAGAAAAAGCTGCAATTCCCGACCCTTGGCGCGCAGGCGGAGTCGGACGCGCTGTACGAGTCATTGCACGGCGTATCCAACAACATCGAGCTGCTGAACCGGGAATCGAAGGCGTCCTCGGATGTCGTTCTGGAGGATGTGCGCGCTATCAACCAGCAGTTTACCGCGCTCATGGATACGCTGCTGGACGCGGCGGAGGAGATCGAGGGTGTCTCTGCCTCCACCGTTGTGCGGGACACCTCGGATGAGGATATCGACGCCGTGGTCGAGGGGAAGGTGCTGCTGTGCCGCAACAGCGGCGCGGTCAGCGGTGATATCGACGTGGGCGGCGTCGCGGGCGCGATGATGGTCTACAACGAGCTTGACCCGGAGAATGACAGCGATACGGTGTCATCCCGGCTTCGCCGCCGCTATGAGCTCAAGTGCGTGTTGCAGGACTGCGTCAGCAGCGGCGCCGTCACCGGCAAGCGTGACAACGTCGGCGCGGTGTGCGGCAGTGAGACACTGGGCGTCATCCGCGGCTGCGAGGGCTGCGGCGGCGTGACAAGCGGCGGCGACTACATCGGCGGCGTCGCGGGCTTTGCGGACGGCATCGTGCGCAGGAGCTGGGCGAAATGCTCACTGTCCGGCGTGAAGTACGTCGGCGGGATCGTCGGCGGAGGCAAGGCGGACGGCTCCGGGCTGCGGCTGGAGAATTGCCGCTCGCTGGTGGAAATCACCGCCGCCAGCCAATACGCGGGAGCGGTCATCGGCGCGGAGTTCGGCACGATCAGCGGCAACCGCTTCGTCAGCGACACGCTGGCGGGCATTGACCGCGTGAGCCGCCGCGGCGCGGCGGAGCCGGTCAGCTACGAAACGCTCCTGAAGGAGGACGATCTCCCGCGAGACTTCCGCAGCTTCCAGCTGACCTTCTACGCCAACGGTGAACTGATCCACGCCGAGCCGTTCCACTACGGCGACAGCTTCGACAGCGACGTGTTCCCGGAGATTCCGCCGGTGGAGGGCAAGTACGCCCACTGGGATCGCGAGGACCTTACCGACCTGCGGTTTGACACCGTGGTGACTGCGGTGTACGCGCCCAGCGTGACGGCGGTTGCCAGCGCGGCGACGCGCAGCGCGGGACGCGCGGCGTTCTTCACCGAGGGCAGCTTCACCGATGAGGACGCCATGGAGGCGAACCCCGCGATTTTCAATTTTGACGATACGCAGTTCAACCCCCTCAACCGCTTGCGTGCCTACCGGCGCACGGTTCTGGAGCAGTGGCAGCTCACGCTGCCGCGGGACGGCGCGGACAGCCACATCGTCCGCTATCTTCCGCCGGAGGGCGAGGCGAAGCATCTGGAGCTGTACCTGCTCCAAAACGGTGCGTGGACGCGGCTTCAAACGGGGGCGATGGGCAGCTATCTCACCTTTGCCGTACCGGACGGCGAGGCGCAGCTTACCGTTATTTCCACGGCGACGCCGTGGTGGGTATGGCTGCTGCTTGGCGCGTTCGTGCTGGAAACGCTGATGCTGCTCGCCGCGCTGCTGATGCGGAAGAAGGGGGATAACGCCGCGCAGCGAAAGAAAAAGCTCCGGCGCGTGCGCGTCGCGCTGCTGGCGGGCACGCTGGCGCTGGGCGTTGCGCTGGGCGCGGTGCTGCGTCTCGCGCCCGCGATCCACAACGGCATGAGCATCTACACGATGCTGCGGAATTACGGCGAGCGCACCGACACCGAGATGGAGCTGACGCTGCACACACAGGTGGGCGGTCGGTCGTTTGATACCAACGCGACGATTTACGCGCTGCCCTGCGGCGACAAGAAGATTTCCTGCGTGATGTGGCAGGACATCCCCGTTTACTATTGCAGCGACACGCTGCTGCTGGAAAACGGCCGCGCTTATCGCGCGGGCGGTGTGCTGCCGGATTATTCGCAGATGCTGCATCTGGCGGCGGGACTGTACAACTCTGCGGACGTGACGCTGACAGAGGAAAACGATGTCAAGCGCTATCACGCCGTGGCGGAGGGCGAAGCGGCGAAGCGGCTTTTGACGCTGCTGCTCTCAGAAGCCGCCGCGCCGGAGACAGAGCGCGTAACGCTGGATCTTGTGGTGCGCGACGGTGAGCTTGACAGCATCTCCGCGGCGTGGAGCGGCGACGCGGGCGACGCAAACGCGGAACTGGCGTTCCGGGATCGTGAGCGGACGGTCGAGCTGCCGCAGGTGGTGCGCAGCGCGGTGGAGTCCGGTGAGTATTTGAGCGCCGGTGAGATCGGCAAGGACACCGCCCGCCTGCTCAGCGCGTGGGTGGAGCTGGTCACCCGCGATCCGCTCAGCGCGGATGTGAAGCTCAGCGCGGACTGCGGTCCGCTGCTGCTGGACGAGTCGCTGCTCTGGCAGCGCACCCGTGTGGACGGCGAAACGCTTTCCTGCCTGACGCAGCGCGGCACGACGGTTTACTATACCGACGCCGCCGTCTGCACCGGCGACGGACGGCTAATGCAGACCGGACGGGAGTCTCTGGAGACCACGCCCGCGCTGCTGCACCTCGTCTATGAGGCGCTGCTCACAGGCGGCGCGGAAGGGACGCGGACCGCTGACGGCTGGCGCTATACGTTTACGCCGGATGAGTCGATGATGGCGGGCTTTGCCGCGGCGATCGCTCCCGACTCCGAGACGCTGGGCGTAAGCTTCCGGGACGGCACGGTACGCCTTGACCTGAGGGACGGGAGCGTGAGCGATGTGTCGATCCAGTGCCGGGGCAGCGTGCAGGTGGTGCGCAGCGACGTGAGCGCCCAGCTCTCAGCGAAGCTGCACTTCACCGACGAGGCGTTCCCGGAGCCGGGAACTGCTGTGCGCGAGGCGCTGGCGCTCCACAGATAAGAAAATCGCGTGACCGCATCGGTCACGCGATTATTTCTGTTCAGCTTTGATTCTGCGCCTCCACCAGACGCACACCGCAGTATTTCTCTCGCAGCTTGGGCTTTTCGATCTTGCCGGTGGGATTGCGGGGAACGTTGGCGAAGATCACCTTGCGCGGACGCTTGTAGCGCGGCAACTCCATGCAGTAGGCGTTGAGCTCCTCCTCGGTGAGTTCCATGCCCTCCTTGACCTGCACGATTGCCGCGGCGATCTCGCCGAGACGCTTGTCGGGCAAGCCGATGACCGCCACGTCGTGAATTTTGGGGTTCGCGGCGAGGAAGTCCTTGATCTGCACGGGGTATAGATTTTCGCCACCTGAAATGATCACGTCCTTCTTGCGGTCGACGAGGAAGATGAAGCCCTCGTCATCCTGCTTTGCCATGTCGCCGGTGTGCAGCCAGCCGTCCTTCAAAACCGCCGCCGTGGCGTCGGGATCGTGGTAGTAGCAGCGCATCACGCCGGGACCCTTGACGCACAGCTCGCCGACCATGCCCTGCTCGACAACCTCGCCCTGCTCGTCCACGATCTTGCACTTCCAGCCGAAGCCCGGTACGCCAATGGCGCCGACCTTGCGCACGTTTTCCATGCCGAGATGCACACAGCCCGGTCCCGTGGACTCGGAGAGTCCGTAGTTGGTGTCGTACTTATGTCCCGGGAAATATTGAAGCCAGTGCTTGATGAGGGACGGCGGCACCGGCTGTGCGCCAATGTGCATCAGTCTCCACTGCGCGAGGGTATAGTCCTCGATCTTCAGATCGCCGCGATCCAGCGCCGCGAGGATGTCCTGCGCCCAAGGCACCAGCAGCCAGACGATGGTGCATTTTTCCTGCGACACCGCGTCAAAGATCGCCTTGGGGGAGTTGCCCTTCAGGAGCACGGCACGGCTGCCGGTGTAGAGCGAGCCGAACCAGTGCATCTTTGCGCCCGTGTGGTAGAGCGGGGGAATGCAGAGGAACACGTCGTCGTGGGTGGTTTCGTGGTGGGTCGCCTCCATGCGCGCGCTTTGCAGCAGCGCGGTGTGATCGAGCAGGATCGCCTTGGGAAAGCCCGTGGTGCCGGAGGAGAAGTAGATCGCCGCGTCGTCCGTGTCCTCCACCAACACCTTCGGCGCGGAGGAGGAACAGTTGGCGGTGAGGTCGTGGTAGCTCTCGGCGAACGTTGGGCGCACCTCGCCGACAAAGATCAGCATGCGGCTTTGCCCCAGCTCCTCGGCAATATCCTCCATGCCCCGATGAACTCCTGCCCGAAGAATAAAATATCGGCGTCGGACAGCTCCACGCAGTACTTGATCTCGTCGGCGGTATAGCGGAAGTTCAGCGGAACCGCCACCGCGCCCGCCTTGAGGATGCCAAAGTAAATGGGCAGCCATTCCAGACAGTTCATCAGCAGAATCGCGACCTTCTGCCCCTTTTGCACGCCGCGGGAGAGCAGCATGTTCGCCACGCGGTTTGCCTTTTCGTCAAAGACGCTCCATGTGATCTCACGGCGGTAGGGCGCGGCGGCGGAGGGCTGGATCAGGTCAAATTCCTTCCAGGTCACCCGCGGCTTCTCCGTCACCTCAGGGTTGATCTCGACGAGACAGACCTCGTCGCCGTAGAGCTTGCTGTTGCGCTCCAACAGATCGGTAATGGGCATGGCAATGTTCCTTTCACTTTAGGTATTTTAAACATTAAAGTTTTAAACGACGAAAGAAATATAACGCAATCTGCCAAAAATGTCAAGGGGGGAGTTTGGCGGCATAAGATTTCCGTTGCGAAGGGTCGAAACAGGTGCTATAATCAAAATCGAACGATTACGCCGCGCGGCTTCGCGGCATTGACAGGAGGTTTTCCCTATGGCAAACATTCCGAATCCGTCTTTTGTCGGTCATTATTCCAAGAACAACGCAACCATTCCCAATATCTACAACGGTATGCGCATGGAGGTACTGGATCGCACCAATGAGTTGCTGTTTGTCGGCGACGTGGAGGTGCTCAGCGAGCAGATGATCGAGGTCGTGCGCACCTCTGACCTGCTCAGCCCCACCATTACCGACGGTATGCCGGTGAGCGTCCGTGGCTTCAACGCCTATGAAAACTGCGGCGTGCACATCGACGGTACCCTCGCCAAGCTCGCGCAGGAGCAGGACACCGCGTGGATCGTCAAGGAGCTGGACATCAAGGGCAAGGACACCGGTCGCTCCTTCTCCCGTCAGCCGATCCATGCTCAGGCGTGGGTACAGCCGGAGGCGTCGAATCAATGGCTGCCCTGCTCGGTGGTCAACGCCAGCGCCGGCGGCGTGTGCTTCCGCATGAACGAGCCGCTGGAGATCGGCGCACAGCTGCGCATCCGCTTCAATCTGGGACGCGGGCACGAGCAGCCGCCGCTGGAGATTGAGATTCGCCGCGCCACCGACCGCCGCACCGAGTACGAGTACGGCTGCGAATTCGTGAACCTCAACTCCGACGTGGACACCGTCATCACGCGCACGGTGATCCGCCTGCAAATCATGCAGTAACTTTAATAGGAGATAAAACGAGTATGAAACAGTTGATGCTGGGCAACGCCGCCGCTGCCCGTGGACTGTACGAAGCCGGTGTTGCGGTGGTGTCGAGCTATCCCGGCACGCCGAGCACCGAGATCACCGAGGAGCTGGCGAAGTATGACGAGGTCTACAGCGAGTGGGCGCCCAACGAAAAGGTCGCCATGGAGGTCGCCTTCGGCGCGAGCCTCGCGGGCAAGCGCAGCTTCTGCGGCATGAAGCACGTCGGTCTCAACGTCGCCGCCGACCCGCTGTTCACCGTTTCTTATACCGGTGTGAACGGCGGCATGGTCATCGCGGTCGCGGATGACGCGGGCATGCATTCCAGCCAGAACGAGCAGGATTCCCGCCACTATGCCCGCTCCGCCAAGCTGCCCATGCTGGAGCCGTCGGACTCCGGCGAGGCGTATGCCTTCGCGAAGAAAGCGTATGAGATTTCCGAGGAGTTCGACTGCCCGGTGTTCCTCAAGATGTGCACCCGCGTGGCGCACTCCCAGTCCATTGTGGAACCGGGCGAGCGCGTCGAAGCTGGCGCGAAGCCCTATGAGAAGAACATCGCCAAGTATGTGATGACCCCTGCTAACGCCATCCGCCGCCATCCGCATGTGGAGGAGCGCATGGCGAAGCTTGCGGAATATGCCGAGACCTCCCCTCTCAACCGCGTGGAGGAGGGGCGCGATCACGGCACGGGCATCATCACCTCCTCCACCAGCTACCAGTATGTCAAAGAGGTCTGCGGCGACCGTTTCCCGATTTTGAAGCTGGGCATGGTCTGGCCCCTGCCGGAGCGGAAGATTCGCGACTTTGCCGCCTCCGTGGACAGGCTGATCGTGGTGGAGGAGCTGGACAGCTTCCTCGAAACCTACGTCCGCGAGCTGGGGCTTGCTGTCACGGGCAAGGAACTGTTCCCGCTGCTGGGTGAGTTTTCCCAGAATCTTGTGGCGGAGAAGCTGGGCGTACCCGTCCACACCGGCAAGGCGCTGGACGAGACCATTCCGCCGCGCCCGCCGGCAATGTGCGCCGGATGTCCCCACCGCGGCTTGTTCTATACGCTCAGCAAGAATAAGTGCACGGTGCTGGGCGACATCGGCTGCTATACTCTCGGCGCCGCCGCGCCGCTCAACGCCATCGAGATGACGCTGTGCATGGGCGCGTCGGTGAGCAGCGTCCACGGCTACAACAAGGCGCTGGGCGCGGAGAGCGAGCATAAGACCGTCGCCGTGATCGGCGACTCCACCTTCATGCACTCCGGCATGACGGGGCTTGCCAACATCGCCTACAACCAGTCCAACTCCACCGTCATCATTCTCGATAACTCCATCACCGGCATGACCGGACACCAGCAGAACCCCACCACGGGCTTCAACATCAAGGGTGACCCCGCGGGCAAGATCGATCTGGAAGCCCTGTGCCGCGCGATGGGCTTTTCCCGCGTCCGCGTTGTCGATCCCTACGATCTCGACGCGTGCGACCGTGCGGTCAGGGAGGAACTGGCGGCGGACGAACCGAGCGTCATCATCTCCCGTCGCCCCTGCGCACTGCTCAAGTATGTCAGGCACAACGCGCCGCTGCGGGTCAACACCGACAAGTGCGTGTGCTGCAAGGGCTGCATGAAGATCGGCTGCCCGGCGGTCTCGTTCAAGGACGGAAAGGCGCGTGTGGACGAAACGCTCTGCGTCGGCTGCGGCGTGTGCGCACAGCTGTGCAAGTTCGGTGCGCTGGAAAGCACCGCGAAGGAGGGCTGATCGATGGAGACGAAAAACATTATGATCGTCGGCGTCGGCGGGCAGGGCAGCCTGCTCGCGAGCAAGCTGCTGGGACACCTCCTGCTGGGGCAGGGCTATGACGTCAAGGTCTCCGAAGTCCATGGCATGAGTCAGCGCGGCGGCAGCGTCGTCACCTATGTCCGCTACGGCGACAAGGTGGCGTCCCCGGTCATTGACCGCGGCGAGGCGGACTACATCGTGTCCTTCGAGCTGCTGGAAGCGGCGCGGTGGATGGGTTATCTCAAGCCCGGCGGACAGATCGTCACCTCCACGCAGCAGATCGACCCCATGCCCGTCATCACCGGCGCGGCACGGTACCCGGAAAACCTCGTGGAGAAAATGCGCGCCGCCGGCGCGAAGGTGGACGCGCTGGACTGCCTCGCGCTCGCGGAGCAGGCAGGCAGCAGCAAGGCGACCAACATCGTATTGATGGGGCGGCTGAGCCACTATTTTGACCTCCCGGAGGAGGCGTGGCAGCGCTCGCTGGAGGCGATGGTGCCCGCCAAATTCCTTGAGCTCAACCGCAAGGCGTTCGAACTTGGAAAAAACGCTTGACTTTATCGCACTAATGCGCTATACTGTTAAAAACTTCGGAAAGGATCATGGCAGATGAAGCGTCAGAGCAATCAGTTCTTCAGCTTTACGAGCGGCTATTTCTTTAGCCGTTTCTTTGCCATGCCGAAAGGGAAGTGCCCATAACGGGAAGCGTGTGCCGCGTGTAAAGTTGGATGATACGGCCTCGCCCGATATGGGCGGGGTCGTGTTTTTTGTGGCAAAATCGCAATCGAGACACCAAAAAACACGGAAAGGATGATTCCCATGGAGCGTTATTTCCAACCAGAGATCGAAACCGCATCGCGCGAACAGATCACCGCGTGGCAGAGCGAACGGCTCGCCAAGCAGGTCAGGCATGTGTGGGACAACGTCCCCTACTACCGCAAGAAGATGGAGGAACAGGGCGTCACGCCCGACGATATCCAGAGCGTTGACGACCTCCGCAAGCTGCCCTTCGTCACGAAGGCGGACCTCCGGGAGGCGTATCCCTACGGACTTGTCGCGGAGCCGCTGAAGAACTGCGTGCGCATCCAGTCCACCTCCGGCACCACCGGCAAGCGCGTCGTCGCGTTCTATACGCAGCATGACATTGACCTTTGGGAGGATTGCTGCGCCCGCGCCATCACAGCGGCGGGCGGCACGGATGAGGACGTGTGCCAGGTCAGCTACGGCTATGGTTTATTCACCGGCGGTCCCGGTCTCAACGGCGGCAGCCATAAGGTCGGCTGTTTGACGGTCCCCACGTCGTCGGGCAACACGGAGCGCCAGATCATGTTCATCCGCGACCTGAGCGCCACCATTCTCTGCTGCACCCCGTCCTACGCCGCCTATCTCGGCGAGACGATGAAGGAGATGGGACTTACCCCCGATGAAATTCCGCTCAAGGCGGGCATCTTCGGCGCGGAGGCGTGGAGCGAGGAGATGCGGCAGGACATCCAGAAGACGCTGGGCATCAAGGCGTATGACATCTACGGCCTCACCGAGCTGTCCGGCCCCGGCGTGGCGTTTGAGTGCTCCGCGCAGGACGGCATGCACATCAACGAGGATCACTTTATCGCCGAGATCATCGATCCCGAAACCGGCGAGGTGCTGCCTGACGGTCAGCAGGGCGAGCTGGTGTTCACCTCCATCACCAAGGAGGCGTTCCCGCTCCTGCGCTACCGCACCCGCGACGTGTGCGTGCTTTCCCATGAGAAATGCTCCTGCGGCCGCACGCACGTCAAAATGGCAAAGCCCCGCGGCCGCACCGACGATATGCTCATCATCCGCGGCGTGAACGTGTTCCCGTCCCAGATCGAGACGGTGCTGCTGAACCTTGGCTACGGCGCGAACTACCAGATCATCGTCGACCGCGTCAACCACACCGACACGCTGGACGTGCAGGTGGAGATGACGCCGGAGATGTTCACCGACAACATGGGCGAGATCGCCGCGCGGCAGAAGAAGATCGTCGAGGGCTTGCGCTCCATGCTGGGACTCGCGGCGAAGGTCACGCTGGTCGCGCCGAAGTCCATTGTGCGCAGCGAGGGCAAAGCCGTCCGCGTCATCGACAAGCGTAAGATTTGAGGAGGTGCATTGCAATGAGTGTAAAGCAGATTTCCGTCTTTCTGGAAAACAAGCCCGGTTCCCTCAAGGCGCTCACCGCCGTGCTGGCGGGGAGCAAAATCGACATGCGCGCGTTCTCCCTGGCGGAGACCAGCGACTTCGGCATCGCCCGCATCATCGTGGACGATGTGGATAAGACCGGGGCGGTGCTCCGGGACGCCGGCTTCGTCCACAGCGTCACGCCGGTCATTGGCGTTGCGCTGTCCGACACGCCGGGCGGACTGGACAGCATTTTGCGGGTACTCGCCGACGCGCAGGTGAACATTGAGTACATGTACGCCTTCCTTGGCGGCAGAGAGAACGCCGCCTATATGATCTTCCGCGTCGCCGACGACGCGAAGGCGTCCGCCGCGCTGACGGCACAGGGCATCAAGCTCGTTGAACCTGAAGAGATGGCGAACCTTTGATTTCGCAAAGAACCCGTTGCCGCATGACTACACGGAGACTTTTCTCGCTGGCGTTCTGGCTCTCAGCCGCCATCGCCATCGCCGTTGCCATTTTCCTCTTTTCTTCCCAACCCGCGGAGATATCCAACGAGACCAGCAAAGGAGCGCTGCGCAAGCTGCTGGAGTTCTTCCTCGGCGAATCCACGGAGGCGCTCATCCGCGAGTACAATCACCCGCTGCGCAAAGTGGCGCATTTTACCCTGTACGCCATGCTTGGGTTTAGCCTCACCGGTGTGTTCCAGCATCAAAAGCGCGTCCATAAGATGCCGCTCGCCGTCCTGCTTAGCGCTGGATTCGCCGCGCTGGACGAGTTCCACCAAAGCTTTGTCCCCGGCAGAGGTCCGCAGATGACGGATGTTCTGCTCGACACCGCCGGCGCGGCGACGGGAGCGGTACTGATGACGCTGATCCTGCTGCTGCTCTACCGAAACGCGGAAAAGCCCTCGCGGTAGGGCAGGGCTTGCCGCGCGTTTATCACGCGCCTGGCGAAACGCTCTGTTTCCATCTGCGAACCAGAAGGACCGAAACCGCTGACTTCGTAAGAAGCCGGCGGTTTTGTCATATCATGCGGCGTTCACGGGAATCTGTGATCTGCCGCAAAACTGACTTGTAAAAGAAAAGAGTCGGTGGTATAATAATTCAGTTAGAGTATGCTGTGTGATGCTATGCGCAGCGATGCGGGAGAGACTGCGTTGGACGCTTTTGTGAATTTCTGGAACGCCTTGGACACCATGGCGATGCTTCGCGCCGCGCTGCGGCTTGTGGCGGTACTGCTGTGCCTGACGGTGCATGAAACCTGTCACGGTCTGGCGGCGTATGCCCTCGGCGACCCCACGGCGAAGTCGATGCACCGCCTGAGTCTCAATCCCCTGCACCACATCGACTGGCTGGGACTGGCGGCGATGATGACGCTGGGCTTCGGCTGGGCAAAGCCTGTGCCGGTGGACATGCGCTATTTTAAACACCCCAAGCAGGGAATGGCGCTCACCGCGCTGGCGGGACCGGCGTCGAACCTGCTGTTTGCGTGTTTGACGCTGCTGGGGGCAAGGGCGGTGCTCTACGGCGCCGCGGACACGGCGGCGTGGGGGTGGTTCTACTGGTTCCTGCTGCTGCTCGCGCAGATGAACGTCGGTCTCGGCGTTTTCAACCTGATTCCCATTTCACCGCTGGATGGCTCCAAGGTGCTCTTTGCCATGCTGCCGGACGCGGCATACGCAAAGCTCATGCGCTATGAGCGCTACGGCGTCATTCTTCTTTATGCGCTGATCTTCTTCGGCGCGCTGGACGGCTTTCTGAGCCGCGCGGTCAGCGGCGTTTACAGCGTGCTGATCAATCTGATTTTTGCCTGAGGACGATACATGGACAATCCCATTTTCAAGCTGGAGAGCGTGGTGCAGGAGCGCAACGAGGAACAGCTGCAAGACTTTGAAGGTCCGCTCGACCTGATCCTGTTCCTGCTCTCCAAGAACAAAATTGAAATACAGAACATTTCCATCTCCCTGATTCTCGATCAATACCTCGCCTACATCGAGCAGCGCAAGAAGATGGACCTGGACGTTGCCAGCGAGTTTATCATCATGGCGTCGCACCTCATGTTCATCAAGTCCCGGATGCTGGTGTCCGTGGAGGACGAGGAAGCGAAAAACGAGATGGACGAGTTGATCAGCGCTCTGCAGGAGCGTCAGCAGAAGGACACCTATCTGCGCGTCAAGCTCCTGACGGAGACCATGGCGGCGCTGAGCGAGTTCGGGCGCAACACCATGACCCGCCCGCCGGAGACCACGGCGGAGCCGGGAGCGGTGTACGAGTACGACCACGCGCGGGAGGATTTGCTCAGGGCGATGAACGCCGTGGTGGATCGCACGGAGCGTATGGCGCCGCCGGATCGCGGCGCGTTCAGCGAGATCGTCAAGCGGGAGCCGTACTCCGTGGCGGATAAGGCGCATGAGATCATCGACCGGCTCAAGGGCTTCGGCATCACGCGGTTTCTGCTGCTGTTCCGCGGCAGCCGTACCCGCAGCGAGGTGGTGGCGACGTTCATCGCCGTGCTGGAGCTGTGCAAGGCAAAGGTGATCCGGCTGGCCGGCTCGGACACCGACTGCACCGTGGATTATGACAGGGACGCGCCGGAGACGCTGGCGCTGTAAGGAGATAACGACTTTGGCTTCTATGGATTTACGAGAACTTGAGGCGGCGATGGAGGCGATCCTCTTCGCCTCCGGCGAGCCGGTGCACATCGACCGCATTTGCCTTGCGCTGGAACTGGACAAGGAGACGGCGGAGACGCTGCTGCAAAAGCTGGGCGATCACTACGCCTACAATCGCCGCGGCGTGCGCCTGACGCGGATGAACGAGAGCTGGCAGCTCTGCTCCGCGCCGGACTACGCGGATATTATCCGCAAGGCGTTTGAGATTCGCAAAAGCGCGAAGCTTTCCCAGCCCGCGCTGGAGGTGCTGACCATCATCGCCTACTACCAGCCCACCACCCGCGCCTACGTCGACCAAATCCGCGGGGTGGACAGCTCCTACACCATGAGCCTGCTGCTCGAACGTAAGCTGATCGAGGAGTGCGGCCGCCTGCAGGTGCCGGGACGGCCGCATCTGTACCGCACGACCAAGGAGTTCCTGCGGGTGTTTCATCTCAGTTCGCTGGAAGAGCTGCCGGAGATGCCGGGCATCGAGGCGGACGGGCAGCTGCGCATCGGCGTCGGCGGCGCGCCGGATCTGCCGGAGGAACCGACCGCGCAGACCCCGGAATCGCCGGAGTCCGCTGAGGAGCCGGAGGACGCCGACCAGACCGCGCTGGACGGCATGAACGAATAAACAATTGAGAGGGGGCGGCTGCCGTGACGGCGCTCAAGATCATCGGCGTGATCCTGCTGGTATTTCTGCTGCTGGGCTTTTTGCGTCTCGGCGCGATCGTCTCCTTCGGGGAGGAGCTGCGCGTGCGGCTGCGCCTCGGCGTACTGAAAGTTTCCCTGCGCGGCAAGCCCAAAAAGGAGAAACCGCCCAAAGAGAAAAAAGAGGAAGCGCCCAAAGCGGACAAGCCCGCGGAGCCGAAGAAGAAGCGTTCCCTCCCCAGGCCGACGCTGGACGAAATCCTCGACCTGCTGGAAACGGCGCTTGCCGCGCTGGGCGCCACGGTGCGCCGCGCCTGCCGCCGGACGCGCATCGACCCGCTGGACGTGACGCTCACCATCGGCGCTTACGACCCGGCGGACACGGCGGTGCTCTTCGGCGCGGTGAACGCGGCGGTGTTCGCGCTGATGCCGAAGGTGGAGCGCACCTTCGACGTGCCCGATCCGGGCGTCCACCTGCGCATGGATTACGACAGGGAATTTCCCGCGGCGGAGGGCTCACTGGGCATATCGCTGCGCCTGTGTGATCTGTTCGCGATCCTCTTTACGCTGGCGATTCCGCTGGTCAAATGGTTCCTGCGGTTCAAAAAAGCGCACAAGCATGACGCACCCGCGCAAGAAGGCGCGCACGATACCAACGAACAAAAAAGCGCATAAGAAGGGAGAACGACTATGGCAAACGAAAACAAGCCCTTGAGCGAACTCGTGGAGACCACCATGAACAAGATTCGCGAGATGGTGGACACCAACTCCATCATCGGCGAACCGATCACCACGCCGGACGGCGTGACCGTGATCCCCGTTTCCCGCGTCAGCTTCGGCTTCGGTACCGGCGGCAGCGACTACGGCAAGACCGTGGACAAATTCGGCGGCGCGGGCGCGGCGGGCGTCAAGATTGACCCGGTCAGCTTCCTCATCATCAAAGACGGCGTGACCCGCGTGGTGCCGGTGGCGGTGCCGCCGATGGGACCGGTGGATCGCATTCTCGACATGGTGCCGGAGGTCATGGACCGTGTCGAGGGCTTTGTCGCGAAGAAAAAGGAAGAAAAAGGCATCTATTGATTCGCGGATCGGGGCATACTATCACCACTTGTAAAAAAGGAGTGGTTCCATGCCCCGCACCGCGCGAAGATTCTTCTGCTTAGCCCTCGCAGCCGTTCTGTCGGCATTGTGCGTCCCCTGTGACGCCGCGCCATCGGTTTCCGCCGCCGCCTACGTCCTGATGGACGCGGACAGCGGCCGCGTCCTGTTGTCCCGGCGTGAGAGCGACGAGCTGTCCATCGCCAGCACGACGAAGATTATGACCGCGCTGACGGCGCTGCGCATGAGCCGCCTGACCGACGCGGTGACGGTGAAGCGCGAGCACCTCAAGGAAGGCTCGTCCATGTATCTCGAAGAGGGCGAGACCCTCACCATGGAGGAGCTGCTCTACGGGCTGATGCTGCCGTCGGGTAACGACGCGGCGGAGTGCATCGCGGACTATTGCGGCGGTGACGGCGGCACGGCGGCGTTCGTGCGGCGCATGAACGAGAACGCCGCGGCGCTGGGGATGACCCACACCGCCTTTGCCAATCCCAGCGGGCTGGACGCCGAGGGGCATCATTCCTGCGCGCTGGACATGGCGCGGCTGATGGCGTATGCCATGGACGACCCGACGTTCGCGCAGATCGTTTCGGCGCGGACGGTGAAGGTGGGTGTCCGCACCATGAAGAATCACAACAAGCTGCTCGGCGCGGTCGAGGGCTGCATCGGCGGGAAGACCGGCTACACCGGCGCCGCCGGGCGGACGCTGGTGACCTGTGCCGAGCGGGATGGGCTGCGCCTTGTTGCCGTCACACTGCACGACGGCAGCGATTGGGATGACCACCGGGCGCTGTATGATTACGGGTTTTCCCACTATCGCGCGGAGACTGCTGTCCGGCGCGGCGAGACTTACGCGGTGTGCGCGGTGCAGGGCGGCTCCGCGGGCGCCGTACCGCTGACGGCGACGGAATCGTTCACCTGCGCCCTGACGGAGGGCGAGGCGCTGACGGTTCAGGTAGACGCGCCGGAGACGTTGAACGCGCCGCTCTCGGCGGGGCAGAGGCTGGGTACGCTTCGCGTGCTGCTGGACGGCGCGGAGCTGGCAAGCGTGCCGCTTGCCGCGCCATACGCGGTCCCGGCGCCGGTCAAACAGCCGACTATATCAGAACGTCTGCGCACTATGTTCGGTACGCGGAGGTAGACATGGAACAACGTTTGCAAAAACTGATCGCGTCCGCCGGACTCTGCTCCCGCCGCGCGGCGGAAGCGTGGATCGAGGCTGGGCGCGTGACGGTGAACGGCGTACCGGCGGTGTTGGGACAGACTGCGGACCCGGAACGGGACGTGGTCGCGGTGGACGGGGCGCCGCTCCGGCAGCCGGATAGGCGGCACTATCTGATGCTCAACAAGCCCAGGGGTTACGTCTGCACGCTCTCGGACGAGCACGGGCGCCCCACGGTGACGGAGCTGGTGGCGGACTGCGGCGCGCGGGTGGTGCCGGTGGGCAGGCTCGACCTTAACTCGGAGGGCTTGCTGCTGCTGACCGACGACGGCGCGTGGATGCAGCGCATTCTGCACCCGAAGCACGAGGTGGACAAAATCTACCGCGTCAGCGTCGCGGGCGACGTGCGCGGCGCGGCGGAGAAGCTCTCGGCGCTGCGCGCCATCGAAGGCGAACCCATCCGTCCCGCGCAGGTCCAGCTGCTCCGGGAGGGCCGCGAGACGGCGGAGCTGTCCATCACCATCCACGAGGGCAAAAACCGCCAGATTCGCCGTATGTGCGCGGCGGTGGGGCTGCACGTCAAGCGCCTGAGACGCGTGGCGGAGCACACGCTGACGCTGGGCGACCTGCCGGTGGGCAAGTGGCGTTATCTGACGGCGCAGGAAGTGGCGAAATTCAACGAAAGCTAGGAAATGGGCATGGCGAAAAACATCCTACATACGATTGAGAAAAACATGATCAGCTTCTCCAAAGGGCAGAAGCTGATCGCGCGATATATTCTCGATAACTATGACAAGGCGGCGTTTATGACCGCGAGCCGCCTCGGTAAGACCGTGCAGGTCAGCGAATCCACCGTGGTGCGGTTCGCCACGCAGCTCGGCTACGACGGCTACCCCAGCATGCAGCGGGCGCTTCAGGAGATGATCCGCGGCAAGCTGACCTCCATCCAGCGTATGCAGGCGTCGGACGGTGTGCTCTCCGGCTCGGATTTGATGACCAACGTGCTGCATCGGGACATGGAGAAGATTCGCATGGCGATCGACCAGACCGACGCGGCGGAGTTTGAGCGGCTGGTGGACGTGGTGTCCCGTGCGAAGCGGCTGTACATTGTGGGCTTCCGGTCGTCGTCGTTCCTCGCGGGGTACCTGAATTTCTACTTCCGCCTGATCTATGACAACGTGACGCTGGTTTCCGGCGGCGCGGCGGGAACCTTCGACCAGATTTTCCGCGTGGGACCGGGGGACGTGGTGTTCGCCATCTGCTTCCCGCGGTACTCGGAGCTGGCGCTCAAAACCATTCAGTTCGCCCGTGACCGCGGTGCCGCCATCGTGGGGCTGACGGACAGCGAACTGTCCCCGCTGGCGCGGGTGGCGGAGTGCGCCCTGCTGGTTCACAACGAGATGATCTCCTTTGTGGACTCCCTCGCCGCGCCGATGAGCATGCTCAACGCGCTCATTCTGGCGGCGGCGCGCAAGAAGGGAACGGACGTT
The DNA here is from genome assembly GCA_017527825.1 of Oscillospiraceae bacterium. Lineage (GTDB taxonomy): Bacteria > Bacillota > Clostridia > Oscillospirales > Oscillospiraceae > Hominicoprocola. Next base: position 72,903 of record JAFXPO010000012.1, on the reverse strand, counting down.
TCCGCCAGCTTCACGGAACTGGAGCGCGTGTGGGAGGAGTTTTCGATTTTCGGGAAGGCTGAGGATGACTGACATACTGGTGATCGGCGGCGGTGCCGCCGGAATGATGGCGGCGATCAGCGCCGCGCGCGCCGGCGCGGCGGTTACGCTGCTCGAACCAAACGAGCGGCTGGGCAAAAAACTGAACATCACGGGCAAGGGACGCTGCAACGTGACCAACGACAGCGCGTGTGACGAGTTGATCGCCCACGTCCCGCGCAACGCGCGGTTTCTGTACAGCGCCTTTTCCCGCTGGGAAGGGCGCGACACCATGGCGTTTTTTGAGTCGCTGGGCGTGCCGCTGAAGGTGGAGCGCGGCAAGCGCGTCTACCCGGTCAGCGACCGTTCATTCGACATCAGCGCCGCGCTGGAGCGGGAACTCAAGCGCCTGAATGTCCGCATGGTGCGCGATCGCGCGGAGGCGCTTCTCCTCAAGGACGGTCGCGTTACCGGCGCGAAGAGCCTCACCGGACGCTATGCCGCGGACGCGGTGATCGTCGCCACCGGCGGCGTGTCGTATCCCGCCACCGGCAGCACCGGCGACGGCTACCGCCTCGCCAAGCAGGCGGGTCACACCATCGTGCCGCAGCGCGGCTCGCTGGTGCCGCTGGTGAGCGACGATCCCGACTGCGCCGCGATGCAGGGGCTGTCTCTTCGCAACGTGACCCTCACCGCGCGGAATCAGAAGGGCAAGACCGTCTATCAGGAACTGGGCGAGATGCTCTTCACCCACTTTGGCGTCAGTGGTCCGCTGGTGCTCTCCGCGAGCGCCCACATGCGCGACTTTGACAGGGACAGCTATCGTCTGAGCATCGACTTAAAGCCCGCGCTCGACGAGAAAAAGCTGGATGAGCGGCTGCTGCGCGACTTTTCCGAGCGCAGCAATCAGGACTTCGACAATGTGTTGGGCGCTCTTGTGCCGCGCAGCATGATCCCCGTGATCGTGCGCCGCACGGGCATTGCGTCGGACACCAAGGCAAACGCCATCACGAAGGAACAGCGAAGACGGTTGCTGGAAACGTTGAAACGCTTCGAGATTGCCGTCACCGGCACGCGCCCGGTGGAGGAGGCGATCGTCACCTCCGGCGGCGTAAAGGTGGGTGAGGTGAACCCGAACACCATGGCGTCGAAGCTGGTGCCGAATCTGTACTTTGCCGGCGAGGTGCTGGATGTGGACGCCTACACCGGCGGATTTAACCTGCAAATCGCGTGGGCGACGGGAAAAGCCGCGGGCGAAGCCGCGGCGGAACAGGAGTTAGCGATATGAGCGAAAAGCATTATGCCGTGGCGGTGGACGGACCCTCCGGCGCGGGCAAGAGCACATTGGCGAAGGCGGTCGCGAGAGAGCTGCGCATCATGTATGTGGACACCGGCGCGATCTATCGCGTCATCGGCGTCGCCGCGCAGCGCCGCGGCATCGATCCCGGTGACGAAGCGGCGGTGGTTTCCCTGCTGCCGGAGCTGGAAATCGGCTTGCGGCACGGTGAAGACGGCTTGCAGCGCATGTACTTAAACGGCGAGGACGTGACCGATACGATCCGTTTGCCGGAGGTTTCCATGTACGCCAGCGCCGTGTCTGCGCTGCCGCCGGTGCGGGCGTATCTGCTGGAGATGCAGCGGAAATTCGCCCGCGAACAGAGTGTCATCATGGACGGGCGCGACATCGGCACCGTGGTGCTGCCGGACGCGGCGGTGAAGATATTCCTCACCGCGTCCGCCGAGGTTCGCGCGAAGCGCCGCTGTCTGGAGCAGGAGCAGCGCGGCACACCCAAGCCCTACGACGAGGTGCTTGCCGAGATCGAGCAGCGCGACTACAACGACTCCCACCGCGCCATCGCCCCGCTCAAGCGGGCGGAGGACGCTGCGCTGGTGGATACCTCCGACCTTGACTTCGAGCAGAGCAAGGCGCTGATCCTCAAAACCATCCGGGAGAGAGTGGACGCATGACGAGGTTTTACCGAGTATTTCATTTTGTGTTTTATCCGATCCTTTGGCTGCTGTTCCCGTTCACCGTCCACGGGCGGGAAAACGTGCCCGCGGATCGTCCGGTGGTGTTGTGCGGCAACCACGCGCACGCCATCGACCCGTTCCTCATCTGCCTTGCGCTGCCGCGCCATGTACCGGTGCGCATCATGGCGAAAAAGGAGCTGATGGATACGCCGCTGCTGGGCTGGTTCGTCGGCAAGCTGGGGGCGTTCGGCGTGGATCGCGGACACAGCGATTTAAACGCGGTCAAAACCGCCATCAAGACCATTCAGGACGGCGCGCATCTGCTGGTGTTCCCGGAGGGTACCCGCGTCAGGCACGAGGGTGAGGCACGTCCCAAGGGCGGCGTGGTGATGATCGCCATGCGTACCGGCGCGCCGCTGCTGCCGGTGTACATCGGCAAGCCGCACAAGCTCTTCCGCATGACCCACATCGTCTTCGGCGCCCCCTACGAGCCGAAGACCGCCACGCGCCACGGCACGGCGGAGGAGTATCAGGCGTATGCCGACGAGATCGTTCGCCGCGCATACGCGCTGGGACGGGAGTTTGAGAAATGAACGTCATTCTGGCGAAATCCGCCGGCTTTTGCTACGGCGTCAAGCGCGCCGTGGAGCTGGCGGAGGAGACCGCTCGCTCGCGCGGCGGCGCGATGCTCGGCAGCATCATTCACAACGATCATGTGATCGCGGAGCTTGCCGCCCTCGGCATGCGCCAGATCGCCTCGCCCGATGAGGCAAAAGCGGGGGAGGCGGTGCTGATCCGCTCCCACGGTGAGCGGCGCGAGGTGATGGACGCGCTCACGGCGCGCGGCGCGGAGATCGTGGACGCGACCTGCCCCAACGTGCGCCACACCCAGCAGCTGGTGGAGCAGGCGGAGCGCGAGGGGGCGCAGGTGGTCATCATCGGTGAGCCGATGCATCCAGAGGTTGCCGCCATCGCCAGCCGATGCCACGGCGCGAAGGTCTGCGAATCCCCGGAAAGCGTCGCAAAAATGCTGAAAAGCGGGGAATTTGACCAGAATCAGCTCACACTTGTGGTGGCTCAGACCACCTGCATCCGATCGGTTTGGGAGAATTGTTTATTTTTTCTAAAAAAAGAGTGTACAAACGTAAAAGTTTGTGATACAATATGCGGAGCTACGCAGAAGCGTCAACAGGAAGCGGCAAAAATCGCCGCGGAGGTTGACGTGATGGTGGTAGTCGGAGACCGCAAAAGCGCTAACACGAGACATTTGACAGAGATTTGCAAAGAGGCTTGTTCCCGCGTCGTCCAGATCGAGACGGCGGGCGAGCTCTCGCCGGACGTCTTTTTTGGTTGCATCACTGCGGGACTTACCGCCGGCGCATCAACGCCTGCGAGCATCATTAAGGAGGTTTATGCAACCATGACGGAAGAAATCAAGAACGAAACCAAAGCAGCCGAGGGCGAGTCTTTCGAGGAGATGCTGGAGAAGTCCTTCAAGACTCTCAACACCGGCGACAAGGTCACCGGCGTCGTCACCGCCATCGGCTCCACCGAAATCCAGGTCGACCTGGGCTGCAAGCAGGCGGGCTACATCCCCATTTCCGAGCTGAGCGCCGATCCCGACGCCAAGGTCGAGGACATTGTCCATGTCGGCGACGAGATCGAAACCTACATCGTCCGCGTCAACGACGTGGAGGGTTATGCCACGCTGTCCAAGAAGCGCCTTGACGCGGTCAAGGTCTGGGAGGACATCGAGAAGGCTGTCGAGGACAAGACCGTCCTCACCGGTACGGTAACCGAGATCAACAAGGGCGGTATCGTGGTTTCCGTCAAGGGTGTGCGCGTCTTTGTTCCCGCGTCCCAGAGCGGCCAGCCCCGCGACGCGGATCTGAGTACCATGGTCAAGCAGAGCGTCCAGCTCCGTGTCACCGAGGTCAACCGTGCCCGCCGCCGCGTGGTGGGCTCCATCCGCAGCGTCCTGAGCGAAGTGCGTCAGGCGGCGCAGAAGGAAGTCTGGGACAACATCGAGGTCGGCAAGCACTACGACGGCGTCGTGAAGTCCATGACCAGCTATGGCGTGTTCGTCGACATCGGCGGCGTGGACGGCATGGTTCATATCAGCGAACTTTCCTGGAGCCGCATCAAGCATCCCTCCGAGGTCGTCAAAGTTGGCGATCATCTGGATGTGTACGTCATCTCCTTTGATTCCGAGAAGCACAAGATTTCCCTCGGCGTCAAGGATCGCACCCAGAATCCCTGGGATGTGTTCATGAAGACCTATCAGGTCGGCGACGTTGCCAAGGTGCGCATCGTCAAGCTGATGACCTTCGGCGCGTTCGCCGAGGTCGTGCCCGGCGTGGACGGCTTGATCCACATTTCCCAGATCGCGGATCGCCGCATTGAGAAGCCCGGCGACGTCCTCTCCGAGGGCGAGATCGTCGAGGCGAAGATCACCGCCGTGGACGAGGAGAAGCAGAAGATTTCTCTCAGCATCCGCGCGATCCTCACTCCCGCTGCCGACGAGGAAGCGGAGGACGAGGAGTAATTCCGCATCACCGAAAGAGGACAGGCGCCGCCTGTCCTCTTTTTGCGCGATCGGGAAAAAAGTTCTTTGCAGGCATCCCTGCTCTGTGGTATACTCTGAAAGAATCAGGATTTTTTGAATATAACTTACGGGAGGATACTGTTATGGATTATGCTGCCCTTTATCAGCAGAAGCTGACCACCGCCGATGAGGCGGTCAAGGTCGTCAAGTCCGGCGACTGGGTTGACTACGGCTGGTGCACCAACCACCCCTACACGCTCGACAAGGCGCTCGCCAAGCGCGTGAACGAGCTGCGCGACGTCAAGTTCCGCGGCGGCGTGACGCTGTGGATGCCCGCCGTTGCCGAGGCGGAGAACGGCGAGGGCCATTTCATCTGGCACTCCTGGCACTGCACCGGCGTCGACCGCAAGATCATTTCCGCGGGCAAGGGCTTCTTCTCGCCCATGCGCTACAGCGAGCTGCCCCGCTTCTACCGCGACGGCAACGCCAAAGTGGACGTCGCCATGATTCAGGTCACGCCCATGGACAACCACGGCAACTTCAGCTTTGCCCTCGGCGCGTCCCACCTCGCGGACATGCTCGCGAACGCGAAGAAGATCATCGTCGAGGTCAATAAGAACCAGCCCTGGGTCTTCGGGCTGACCGGCACCGAAATCAACATCAAGGACGTGGACTACGTCGTCGAGGGTGAGAATCCGCCCGTGGGCGCGCTGCCTCCCGCCGCCGACCCGACGCCGGTGGATGTGGCGGTCGCCAATCTCGTCGTCCCCGAAATCCCCAATGGCGCATGCCTCCAGCTTGGCATCGGCGGCATGCCGAACACCATCGGCTCGGTGCTCGCGACCTCCGACCTCAAAGACCTCTCCGCCCACACCGAAATGTACGTCGACGGCTTCGTCGATCTCGCGCTGGCGGGCAAGATCACCGGCAAAAACAAGTCCATCGACAAGGGCAGGCAGGTCTACGCCTTTGCCGCGGGTACGCAGAAAATGTATGACTACATGGACCGCAACCCCGACGTCATGGCGGCGCCGGTGGATTACACCAACGACGTGCGCGTCATTGCCCAGATCGACAACTTCATCTCCATCAACAATGCCATCGACTGTGACCTTTACGGTCAGGTCAACGCCGAGTCCGCGGGTATCAAGCACATCTCCGGCACCGGCGGACAGCTGGACTTCTGCATGGGCGCATACCTCTCCAACGGCGGCAAGAGCTTCATCTGCATGTCCTCCACCGTCAAGGGCAAGGACGGCACGGTCAAGAGCCGCATCGTCCCCACGCTGACCCCCGGCTCCATCGCCACCGATCCGCGCTCCTGCACCCAGTACATCGTCACCGAGTACGGCATGGTCAACCTCAAGGGGCTCTCCACCTGGGAGCGCGCGGAAGCGCTCATTTCCATCGCGCACCCTGACTTCCGCGAGGAGCTGATCGCTTCGGCGGAGAAAATGGGCATCTGGCGCAAGAGCAACAAGTAAAAAATTTCAGCGCTGAAAAGGCGGATATCACAAGGATATCCGCCTTTTTTTGGTACAACTGCCGTGAAATTGTCTCTTGCAAAAACTGGAAAAATCCGTTATACTATTAGAGGGAACGTGTACCTAAAACAACACGGTCTCACAGTATGGACGTAGTGCATCGCGCATTCTGTCAGAAGGGGGGTGGGCAGCAGCATGTATCAGATCGGTGACAAAGTGGTGCATCCGATGCATGGTGCCGGTGTAATCGACGGCGTTGTGGATGAGAAAATCAGCGGGAAGCTGGTTTCCTTCTATGTGTTCAAGATGCCCATTTCTGGACTGACACTGAAGATTCCGGTGGAGAACAGCGAGATGATTGGTATTCGCGCGATCTCCCCCACGGAAGCCATTGAAGCGGTGATCGAACAGATTCCGCAGCTGAGTGTGGATATGACCGCCAATTGGAACCATCGCTATCGCGAGAACATGGAGCGCATCAAGAGCGGCGATCTGCTGGAGGTGGCGGGCGTCATCAAGGCGCTCATGCATCGCGACAATGAGCGCGGGCTTTCCAACGGCGAGCGTAAGATGCTCCACAGCGCCAAGCAGATTCTGATTTCCGAAATCGTGCTGGCGGAGAGCGTCGCGTATCCCGACGCGGAGGCGCGCGTGAACAGCGTCATGCTGAGCAAAGCGTAAAAGGAGAGCGCCCATGAAGCTCTGGAAAAAACTCTTCCCGAACCATCGCCCCGCGCATCCCTACTGCTCGGCGATCATCGCCGCGGCTGGCTCGTCGCAGCGCATGGCTGGGGAGAACAAGCTCCTGCTGCCGCTGGGCGGGAAGCCCGTGCTGGCGCACACCCTGCAAGCGGTGGACGCCGCGTCGGGCGTGAATGAGATCGTCATTGCCACGCGGGAGGAGGACCTCGTCAGGATCGCGGAACTGTGCAAGCTCTGGGGCATCCAGAAGCCGGTGAAGATCGTTGCCGGCGGCAAGACGCGGGAGGAGTCCGTGCTCCGCGCCGCCATTGAGGCGAACGACAGCGCGGATCTGTTGGCGGTGCAGGACGGGGCGCGGCCCTTCGTGACGCCGGAGCTGATCGACAGTGTGATCGAGGAGGCGCGGCAGCATTTCGCGGCGGCGCCCGCGATTCCGGTGAAGGACACGGTCAAGGTCGCGGTGGACGGTGTCGTGCGGGAGACGCCCGACCGGTCGATGCTCTACGCGGTGCAGACGCCGCAGGTGTTTGACGCGCAGCTTCTGCGCGCGGCGCTCCAGTCCGCGATGGACGCGGGCGCGGCGCTGACCGACGACTGCTCCGCGGTGGAACGCATGGGCAAGGAAATCTGGCTGATACCGGGCCTTGAGGAGAACATCAAGATCACGACTCCGCTGGACGTGATACTGGCAGAGGCAATTCTGGCAAAAAGGGAATCGTGAGGATTCCCTTTTTCTTTTGAAAGGGAGAGACGTATGACAAACCTGAGAATCGGGCACGGCTACGATGTGCACCGGCTGGTGGCGGGGCGGCCGCTGATCCTCGGCGGCATGGCAGTCCCCTATGAGCTGGGGCTGGACGGGCACTCGGACGCGGACGTGCTGCTTCACGCCGTCATGGACGCGCTGCTGGGCGCGGCGGCGCTGGGCGACATCGGGCGGCACTTCCCGGACAGCGACCCGGCTTACGCGGGGGTGTCCAGTATGGTGCTGCTCAAGTCCGTGAGCGGCATCCTGAAGCACGCGGGTTACCGCGTGGTGAACATCGACGCCACGGTGCTGGCGCAGAAGCCAAAGCTCTCGCCGTACATTGAGGAGATGCGCCGCCGGATCGCGGAGGCGTTGGGCGTCCACCACGACTGCGTGAGCGTTAAGGCGACCACGGAGGAGGGACTGGGCTTCACCGGCGAGGGCAAGGGCATCGCCGCCCATGCCGTCGCGCTGATCGAGAAAACAGAATGAAAAAGGGGCTGCGTCGGCAGCCCCTTTTTCACGCCCGCCGCGCCGCGGTCATAAGATGCGGTAAGGAGGGAACCCTATGGACTATTATCTCTTGACCGCCCGATCCATCACGCATGTGCAGCAGATGGCGAAGGCGTTGGAGCATACAGGCGTCAACGCGAAAATCCGCCGCGTCGGCACCGGCGTGACCAAAAGCGGCTGCGGTTATACCTTGCAGGTGCCGGAGCGGCAGTATCCCCGCTGCGCGGAGCGGCTGCGCGCGGCGAACGTCCGCCCGGTGCGGGTGCTGCATGTGACGGGCGGCGGCACGCAAGAGGTGCCGCTATGATCTATCTGGACAGCGCGGCGACCACGTTCCGCAAGCCCCAGAGCGTCCGCGCGGCGGTGCTGCGCGCCATGCAGACCATGAGCTCACCGGGACGCGGCGGTTACCGCAGCGCGCGGGCGGCGGAGGAACTGCTGTTCCGTACCCGCAGCCTCGCGGCGGAGACCTTCGGCGTGCCGTCGCCGGAGCAGGTGGTGTTCACCGCCAGCGCCACCCATGGGCTGAACATCGCCATCAAGAGCCTGGTGCCGCCCGGCGGACGCGCGATTGTTTCGCCCTGGGAGCATAACGCGGTGACGCGGCCGCTCCATGCCCTCGGCGCGGAGGTGAGCGTTGCCGCCGCGCCGTTATTTGACGATGACGCCTGCCTGCGCGCGTTTCAGAAGGCGCTGCGTCGTGGCGCGGACGCCGTGGTCTGCACCGCAGCGTCCAACGTGTACGGCTACGCTCTGCCCATCGAGGAGATCGCGGGCTTGTGCCGCCGCGCGGGGATCCCGCTCATTGTGGACGCTTCCCAGAGCGCGGGAGTGCTGCCCCTTGATCTGACGGCGCTCGGCGCGGCGTTCGCCGCCATGCCGGGGCACAAGGGGCTTTACGGTCCGCAGGGGACGGGGCTGCTGCTGTGCGGCGCGGAGGCAAAGCCGCTCATCGAGGGCGGCACGGGCAGCGCGTCACTCCTGCAGGACATGCCGGAGTTTTTGCCCGACCGTCTGGAGGCGGGCACGCACAACGTCCCCGGCATCGCGGGACTGGAGGCGGGACTGCGCTTCGTGCGGGAAAAGACGCCGGAGAGCATTTTGCGCCATGAGCGCCGATTGATCCGCCGCGCGGCGGAGGGGCTTTCGCGCATGGACGGCGTGACGCCCTTTATCTCGGAGGACGAGCGGCGGCAGGTTGGCGTGCTGTCGTTCACCGTTGCCGGAAGGGCGCCGGAGGACGTGGCGGAGGCGCTGGCAAGCCGCAGCGTCGCTGTCCGCGCGGGTCTGCACTGCGCGCCGCTGGCGCACCGCAGCGGAGGTACGGCGGGAACGGTGCGCGTGAGCGTGTCGGCGTTCGATGGCGAGGCGGAAATCGACGGCTTTTTGCGTGCCTTGCGCACGGCGCGGAATCCGTGACCGCTTGCACAAAGAGCACCGGAGATTTCATGGAAAATTCACAGCTCTTCCGGTTGCTTTTTTTCTGCGCTTATATTAGAATGTGTATACTTGTGAAAATAGGCGCACTATGAAATGGGAGAGACCGGATGGAAGTTGTGACGACGTTCTTGGAGGGCGCTCTGCGTTATATCGGCACGATCGCGATCAGCGACTGGCTGGATATTGCGCTGATGGCGTATCTGCTCTATCAGGCATTGAAGCTGGTTGGCCGCTCGCGGGCGGCGAGCCTTGGGCGCGGCGTGGTGGTATTTCTCATCGCGCTGGCGTTGAGCGACGTTCTGCATCTCAACAGCATCAATTTTATCCTCAAAAATATCCTGACTTGGGGCGTGTTGGGCCTCATCATTCTGTTCCAGCCGGAACTGCGCCGCCTGTTCTCCCAGGTCGGCTCCAGCAAGCTCGCGAGCTTCAACCCCTTCGCCCGCGCCCAGCAAAAGAGCGTGATCGAGACGGCCATTGCGCAGACGGTGGACGCCTGCGCGGACATGTCCGATTCCCATACCGGCGTGCTGATGGTGTTCGAGCGCGAAACCAACCTCGACGAATGGACCCGCAGCGGTACCATTGTGGACGCGCAGGTGTCCAGCCAGCTGCTCAAGAACATCTTCTTCGTCAAGGCGGCGCTGCACGACGGCGCGGTCATCGTCCGCAACGGGCGCATGTACGCGGCGGGCTGCATCCTCCCGCTGACGCATAACGTCAACATCAGCCCGGACCTTGGCACCCGTCACCGCGCGGGCATCGGCATGAGCGAGAACTCCGACGCGGTGGTGGTCATCGTCTCCGAGGAGACGGGCGCGATCTCCGTGGCGATCCGCGGCATGCTCAAGCGCCACCTGACGCCGGCAACACTGGAAACGCTGCTGAAAAATGAGCTGATGCCCAAGGAGGAAGAGCCGCAGGAGCGGTTCAGGCTGCGCCTGCCGTGGCAGCACAGGGAAGAGAAGGAGGCGGGGAACGATGCCAATGTCTAGCGGACGCAAGGCGGTCACCATCATCTTATCGATCCTCATTGCCTTCGTGGTCTGGTTCTATGTAAACAGTACGGCGGATGTGGACCTTGCCATCAACGATATTCCGGTGGAGTTCCTCAACGCGGAAACGGCGCTGGCAAACAAGGGGCTTATGCTCATCAGCGGCAGCGACGCCACGGTCGATTTGGTGCTGACCCTGCCCCGCGACACCGTGTACGGCTTTGATACCGAGCATGTGCGGCTGATTGCCGACCTGAGCTCCATCAACACCACCGGCACCCAGTCGCTGACCTACAGCATCGCCTACCCGCCGGGGGTCAACCCCAACCTGGTGTCGGTGAAATCGCCGACGGTGCGCACGGTATCCGTCCGCGTGGGTGAGCTGTACCGCAAGAACGACGTGGAGATTCGCGTCAATTTGGTGGGCAACGTGGCGGATGGCTACGTCGCCGGACGCGTCCAGCTGCTGCCCGGTGTGCTGGAGGTCTGGGGTCAGCAGAGCGACGTGACCAAGGTCAGCTACGCCGTGGTGACGCTGAACATCGAAAACGCCCGCTCGACCATCGTCGAGCAGCTGGAATACACCCTCTACGACTATGAGGATCTGCCCATCGAAAGCGACAGCATCCATGCCGCCAGCGACACGATTCAGGTGACGATGCCGGTCATCTCCGCGACGGATATCCCGCTGACGGTCCACTTCACGGAAGAACCCGGCGTCCGGCTGGAAAGCTTTGACTATACGCTGGATGTGCCTGCTGTGACGCTGTCCGGCGACGCCAATCAGATCGCGGCGCTCAGCGAGATCGTCCTCGGAGAGGTCGCGCTGGCGGAGATCGAGGAAACGGAGACCTTCACCTTTGAGATTCCGATTCCTGAGGGAATGACCAACCTCAGCGGCGTGACGGAGGCGACGCTTACCGTCACCAACCGGGACGTGGCGACCAGAGCCATTGTCGTGAACAACTTCGAGTATGAGAACTTCAACGTGGAGGATCGCACGGTGGAGGTGGTGACCGGTTCGCTGGCGGTGACGCTGCGGGGCGCGAGGAGCGTCCTCGACAGCATCAGCTCGCAGGACGTGACCGCGGTGGCGGACCTCTCCGGCGTCACCAACGCCAGCGGTACCTATACGGTACCCGCTGAGATTCGCGTGGCAAACGATCTGGACGTCGGCACGGTGCAGGCGCACCAGCTGACGGTGCGGATCGGCTTGCCGGAGACCGAAACAGAAACGGAAGAGGAAAATGACACAGATCGCGACGGTTGATAAGCTCTGCCCGGACGGACGGGCGGAGATCGTGGTGGCGCGGCAGTCCGCCTGCGCCCACGACTGCCATGAGTGCGCCGGCTGCGGCGGCACGCCCACGCCCATCCGGGCGGTGGTGGACAACCCTGTGGGCGCAAAGGCGGGGGAAAAGGTTGTGGTGGAAAGCTCCACGCGGCAGGTTTTCGGCATCATCCTGTTGGTTTATATGGTGCCGGTGGCGCTGTTCTTCCTCGCGTATCTTGCCACGGCTTCGCTGGGCAGCGAGGGGCTGTCCGCCGCGGTGTCCATCCTCGCGTTTTTCTGCGGCGTGGCGCCCGCCATCGTGTACGACCGGCGGGTCAGGCGCAGCGGCGGGATGCGTTTCACCATCGTCCGCAGGTTCTGACGTGTTCGGCTATATCCGTCCCGCCGCGCCGCGGCTGGATGAGTCAGAGCGCCGCCGCTTCCGCGGCGCCTACTGCGGACTGTGCCACACGCTCGCGCGGCGCTACGGCTTCCTTGCCCGGTGGCTGCTGAATTTCGACTTCACGCTGCTCTCGATCCTGCTCTCGCTGGGCACGGCGACCGTGAGCCGGTGCAGGCGCTGTATCGCGCATCCCTGCCGCGGCTGCGAGGCGATGGACGCTTCCGCGGCGTTGGACGCGGCGGCGGATCGCAGCGTGGTGCTGGCATGGTGGCAGATACAGGATCACATCGCCGACCACGGTTTTTTCTCAGGCATCCCTTACCGCCTCGCGGCGCTGCTCTACCGCCGCGCGTACCGCAAGGCGAGGGGACTGGTCCCCGATTTTGACGCTGCAGTGCGGCGGCATCTGCGTGAGCTGGACGAGCGTGAGCGGGCGCACTGCGCGTCGCTGGACGCGGCGGCGGAGCCATTTGCGGCGCTGCTCTCCGAGATCGCCTCGGCGGAGCCGGACGAAACACGGGGGCGGATTTTCGCGCAGCTTTTCTATCATCTGGGTCGCTGGATTTACCTCATCGACGCGGCGGACGACTTCCAGACCGACGCCAAACGCGGCTGCTATAACCCCCTGCGCTATCGCTACGGCGTGACGGGGGACACGCTCCCCGACGAGGTCAAGGTCTCCGTCGGCGAGACGTTGGACGCCTCCATTCGACAGATGGCGGGGGCGTACGCGCTGCTGGACGCGGGGGAGTGGACAGCGGTGCTGGACAGCATCTTTTACGACAGCCTCTATGGCATCGGCAAAGCGGTGCTCAGCGGCGTCTACCGAAAACAAATACGGCGAATCCGAAGGACAAAAGAGGAACCGATATGACCGATCCCTACAAAGTCTTGAATATCGCGCCCACGGCTTCCGACGACGAAGTCAAGCACGCCTACCGCGAGCTGGCGCGGAAGTACCACCCGGACAACTACCACGACAATCCGCTGGCGGATCTGGCGCAGGAGAAGATGAAGGAGATCAACGAGGCGTACGAGCAGATCCAGAAGCAGCGCAGGGCAGGCGCGTCGTACACCGCGTCCTCCGCTCAGGGTTACGGCTACAGCGGCGCGTCGTACAGCACCGCGTCCTCCAGCCCGCTGATGCAGCGGGTGCGCATGGCGATCAACAGCGGCGACATCACCACGGCGGAGCGGCTGCTGAACGAAGCGCCGGAGCATGACGCGGAGTGGAATTTCCTCATGGGCGTGGTCTGCTCCCGCCGCGGCTGGATGGACGACGCGAAGCGCTGTCTTGAAACCGCGTGCCGCATGGACCCGAACAACGCGGAGTACCGGCAGGCGCTGCAAATGTTCTCAAACAGCGGCGGCTACCGCCCGCAGGGCTACCGCGTCGGCGGCACCATGACCTATGGCGGCGACACCTGCATGAATCTTTGCGCAGCGTGGTCCTGCTGCATACTTAGTGGCGGACATTGTTGCATTTGCTGATAAATAAGGAGTTAACAAAAATGGTCAAGAGCATGACCGGCTACGGCCGGGCGAGACAAACCCTGAACGGACGCGACATCACCGTGGAGGTGAAGAGTGTCAACAACCGCTATCTCGACACCACGGTCAAGCTGCCGCGCTCGTACATCTTCACCGAGGACGCCATCAAGCAGCGCGTCCAGAAGGCGGTTTCCCGCGGCAAGGTGGACGTGTTCGTGTCCATCGACTCCACCGGGGCGGACGAGACGGTGGTCACCGTCAACGAGCTGTTGGCGAAGTCTTACTTAGAGGCACTGCGCAAGATCAGCGCCCTCAACCCCAGCATGCTGCGGGGCGAGTACAGCGCCGTGGATGTGGCGCGGTTCCCGGACGTGCTGACCGTCACCAAGGCGGAAGAGGACCTGGAGAGCGTGCAGCGCGACATCTGCGCCGTCGCGGACGAGGCGCTCGCGAACTACAACGCCATGCGCTCGGCGGAGGGGGAGAAGCTGGCGGCGGACATCGGTTCCCGTCTCACCACCATCGAGACGCTCACCGGCAAGGTGGAGGCGCGTTCGCCGGAGACGGTGCGCGAATACCGCGAAAAGCTCACCGCCCGGATGCAGGAGGTGCTGCAAAGCACCACCATCGAGGAGTCGCGCATCCTGACGGAGGCTGCCATCTACGCCGACAAGATCGCCGTGGACGAGGAGACGGTTCGTCTGCGCAGCCACGTCGCCCAGCTTCGCACGATGCTGGAGTCCGACGAGCCGATGGGCCGCAAGATGGACTTCCTCATTCAGGAGGTCAACCGCGAGAGCAACACCTGCGGCTCGAAGTGCAACGACGTGGAGATCGCCCGCGTGGTCGTCGAGTTGAAGGCGGAGGTCGAGAAAATCCGCGAGCAGGTACAAAACATTGAATAAGAGGGACGTATGCGGCTCATTAACATAGGCTTTGGCAATCTGGTCTCCGCCGAGCGGATGCTCGCCGTGGTGTCGCCGGACTCCGCGCCCATCAAGCGGCTCATCACCGAGTCCCGTGAGCGCGGCATGCTCATTGACGCGACCTACGGCCGCAAGACCGCGGCGGTATTCATCATGGACAGCGACCATGTGGTGCTCTCCGCCATCCCCGCGGCAAAGATCGCGGAGCGCATGGGCGTTGAGGTGCTGGGTGGTCTGGACGATATGGAGGGTTAAGAACCATGCAGCAAGGAAAGACTTTTATCATCTCCGGTCCTTCCGGCGTAGGCAAGAGCACCGTGCTCCATGAGCTTTTCAAGGGGCGGGACGACCTGTATTTCTCCATCTCCGCCACCACCCGCGACCCGCGGGAGGGCGAGGAGGACGGCGTCCACTACCACTTCATCGACGTCAAGCGCTTTCAGGAGCTGATCGAGGCGGACGCGCTGCTGGAGTATGCCGAATACGTCGGCAATTTCTACGGCACGCCGAAGAAGTATGTGGACAAGGCAATGAACGAGGGCAAGGATGTGATCCTTGACATCGAGGTGCAGGGCGCCCTTCAGGTCTGCGCGAAGCGCCCGGAGACCGTCCGCATCTTTATTGCGCCGCCGTCATGGGATGAGCTGGAGCGCCGCCTCACCAGCCGCGGCACCGACAGCGCCGACAAAATCCAAAAGCGCCTGCTGCGCGCTAAGGCGGAGCTGCGCACCGCGGACGTGTACGATTACTTTGTCATCAACGACTCGGTGGAACGGGCTGTGCGCGAGATCAACGCCATTATGATCGCCGAGCACTGCAAGCCCGCCGACCGGATGAAAATATTGAGTGAATAATCCACATTTCAAGAAAGAAGGAACCCTATTATGATGCTCTATCCCGCTATGACCACGCTCAACGCCAATGTGCCCAACCGCTATCTGCTGGTCAACGTCGTCGCGCGCCGCGCGCGCCAAATCGCCGAGGCCGCCGATGAGACCGGCGAGCACCTGACCGAAAAGCCCGTCACCTCCGCCATCAACGAGGTCGCCGAGGGCAAGTTCAGCACGAGCAACGTCGATATCACCATCAAGCGTTGAAGCTGGCGCAGATCGCCGTTTCCGGCGTACCCTATGCCGCCGACCGGCTCTATACCTATCATGTCCCCGACGCGCTGACCGTGGAAGCGGGTATGCGCGTCACGGTTCCCTTTGGCCGCGGCAACCGCCGCAGCGAGGGCTTTGTGATGGAGACGGCGGATGCCGAGGGGGAAAATGGGATAAAGCCCGTCGCCGCCGTGCTGGATGACGCGCCGCTGATGGACGATGAGCTGCTGCGCCTGATCCGATGGATGAAGGCGCGGTACTTTTGCACCTATTACGACGCGATCCGCACGGTCCTGCCCTCCGGCGTCTGGTTCCGCTACAAGGAGCTGTGGCATCTGGCAAAGGGGCTGGAGACGGCGCTCGCCGCCGTGGACGAGGACAGCGTGGAAGCGCTGCTGCTGCGGGAGATCGCCGCGGCGAAAAAGGGCGCGGAGATGGACACGCTGGCGAAAACAGGCGGCGCTGCCACGGCGAAAGCGCTCAAGACCCTCAGGGACAGGGCGCTGGTGACGGTGGAGCAGACCGCCGTGCAGACGGTCAGCGACAAGACGCTGCGGATCGTGTCCCTTGCCATGGAACCGGAGGACGCGCTTGCCGCCGTGGAGAAAAAGAAAGCGTCTGCGTCCGTGCGCTACGCGGTCGTGGAGCTTCTTTGTTCGCAGGGGGCGCTGTCCTCGCCGGACGTGCGCTATTACACCGGAGCGAGCGCACAGACGCTCAAAGGTCTGGAACGGGACGGCATCATCCGGCAGGATGAGCAGGAGGTGCTGCGCGTCCCGACTTTCGCGTCGGCGGAGGATGCGAAGCCCATTGTACTCAGCGACGAGCAGCAAGCGGCGTTTGAGGGACTGAACGCGCTGCTGCGTGCCGGCGAGGCGAAGGCGGCGCTGCTTCACGGCGTCACCGCCAGCGGCAAGACGCAGGTGTACATCCGTCTCATCGAGGAGACTCTCGCGCGGGGCAAGACGGCGCTGCTGCTGGTGCCGGAAATCGCGCTCACGCCGCAGATGATGGCGAAATTCACCGTCCGCTTTGGCGATCAGGTGGCGATGCTCCACAGTGCGCTGCGCCTGACGGAGCGCTACGACCAGTGGAAACGCATCCGCCGGGGCGACGTAAAGGTGGTGCTGGGGACGCGCTCGGCGGTGTTCGCGCCGCTCCGAAACCTCGGCGTCATCATCATGGACGAGGAACAGGAGGGGACCTATACCTCCGAAAACCCGCCCCGCTACCAGACGCGCGACGTGGCGCAGTTCCGCTGCGCGAAGCAGGGCGCCGTGCTGGTGCTCGGCTCCGCGACGCCGACGGTGGAAACCTCGTACTACGCCCGCAATGGGCGCTATGAAGTATTTCACCTTGACAGGCGGTACAACGAACAAAGCCTTCCCGACGTGACCATCGCGGACATGCGGCGTGAGCTGCGCGCCGGCAACGACGGTGTTCTGAGCGCTCCGCTGCGCGCGGAGCTTGCCGCGAACATCGACCGCGGAGAGCAGAGCATTCTGTTCATCAACCGGCGCGGCAGCGCGCGGATGCTGCTGTGCCCTTCGTGCGGCGCGGTGCCGGAATGCCCCCGGTGCAGCGTACCGCTGACGTATCACAGCGCCAACCGGCGGCTGATGTGCCATTACTGCGGCTTCTCCCGCCCGGCCTTCGAACGCTGCCCCGACTGCGGCAGCCCCATAAAGCCGGTCGGCGCGGGGACGCAGAGGGTGGAGGCGGAGCTTTCACAGGCGTTTCCCGGTACGCGGGTGCTGCGCATGGACACCGATACCGTCGGCGCGACGCACGGACACGAAAAACTGCTGCGGCAGTTTGAAACGGAAAAAGTACCCATCCTCCTCGGCACCCAGATGGTCGCCAAGGGGCTGGATTTTGAAAACGTCACCTTAGTCGGCGTGCTGGCGGCAGACCTGTCGCTGTATGTGGACAGTTATCGCGCCGCGGAACGGACGTTCAGCCTGCTGTCTCAGGTGGTGGGCAGAGCGGGACGCGGCAGCAAGCGCGGACGCGCGGTCATCCAGACCTACACGCCGGACAACGATGTGATCCGCGCCGCCGCGGCGCAGGATTACGAGAGCTTTTACCAAAGCGAAATCCGCATGAGGAAGCTTCGCCGCTACCCGCCGTTCGCCGACCTCATCACGCTGACGGTCAGCGGCGCGGACGAGGGGCAGGTGCTTCGCGCCTGTATGACCTTGCGCGACGCGCTGCGCCCGGAACTGGACAAGCTGGACGCGGAGGCGCTCGGTCCCGCGGGGGCGAGCGTTGTCAAGGTCAACAACCGCTACCGTTACCGGCTTTTTCTTGTGGCGCGGAATACGCCCGCGCTGCGAAAGCTGGTGTCAGACTACCTCATCGCGTTTCATAAACACAGCGAAAACCGCAGTCTCGACATTTTTGCCGACTGTAATGCGATAGAATAACCAATTAAGGAGAAGATCACCATGGCAATTCGTAAGATTGTGGAGCGCGGCGACCCCGTGCTGCAAAAGGTTTGCCGCCCCGTGACCGAGTTTAACAAGCGTCTGCACATCCTGCTTGACGACATGGCGGAGACGCTGGAGAAAGCCGGCGGCGTCGGTCTCGCCGCGCCGCAGGTGGGGATTCTGCGCCGCGTGTGCATTGTCGAGGACAGCGAGGGTGAGATCATTGAGCTGATCAACCCTGAGATCATCGGCGAAGAGGGCGAGCAGACGGGCTTGGAGGGCTGCCTGAGCATTCCGGGGCGCTACGGCATCGTCACACGTCCGTACAGGGTGCGCGTGCGCGCGCAGGATCGGGACGGCGTGTTCTTTGAGATCGAGGATGAGAGTGTCACCGCCCGCTGCTTCTGCCATGAGATCGGACATCTGGACGGGCATCTGTACACTGACTATTGCGACCATCTGCTCACCGACGAGGAGCTGGATCAGTACATCAAGGACCACCCGGAGGAGTTTGAGGAGGACGAATGAGGATCGTCTTTATGGGTACCCCTGACTTTGCCGTGGCGTCGCTGCGACGTCTGGTGGAGGACGGGCATGAGATCGTGGGCGTCTTCACCCAGCCGGACAAGCCAGGCAACCGCCGCAAGCTGACCGCGCCGCCTGTAAAGGATTATGCCCTGTCAGCCGGACTGCCGGTTTTCCAGCCGGAATCCATGCGCGGGGGCGAGGCGCTCTCCCTGCTGCGTTCCCTTTCGCCGGAGCTGACGGTGGTGGCGGCATACGGGCAGATTCTGCCTGAGGACGTGCTGAACGTGCCGACGCTGGGCAGCGTCAACGTCCACGCCTCGATTTTGCCGAAGTACCGCGGCGCGGCGCCGATCAACCGTGCCATTCTGGACGGCGAGACAGAGACCGGCGTCACCATCATGCACATGGCGAAGAAGCTGGACGCGGGGGACATCATCAGCGTCCGTAGGACGCCCATCGACCCCGACGAGGACGCGGAGCAGCTGTTTGCGCGGCTCGCGGAGCTGGGCGCGGCGCTGCTGAGCGAAACCATTCCCCACATCGCGGACGGTACGGCGGCGCGGACGCCGCAGGACGACGCGCAGTCCACCTACGCGCACATGCTCTCGCGGGAACTGTCGCCAATCGACTGGAATAAACCGGCGGAAACCGTTGTCAATCAAGTGCGCGCTCTGGTGCCCTGGCCCTGCGCGTCCATGGCACTGGACAGCAAGACCGCGAAGGTATGGCATGTTCAGCGCGGCGGCAGGACCGGTGATGCGCCGGGGACGCTTCGCGCGGGCAAGCGCGGCATCGAGTGCGCCTGCGGCGACGGAAACAGCGTCCTTGTGACCGAGCTGCAAAGCGAGGGCGGCAAGCGCATGGCGGCGAGCGCGTGGCTCAACGGTAAGCGCGTCGCGCCGGGGACGGTGCTATGAGCGCGAGAACCTCCGCGCTGCGCGTGCTGAACGCGTGCCGCGTCAGCGGCGCGTGGGCGGACGCTGCCCTCGCGGCTGAGCTGGGGCGGGAGAATCTCTCCGCGCCCGACGCGGCGCTCACGAGCCGCATTGTCTACGGCGTGCTGCAAACGCGCATGCTGCTGGACTATTACGTTAGCGCATACTGCACGCAGCGGCTGGATCACTTGCAGCAGCCGCTGCCGGATATCCTGCGCATCGGCGCGTATCAGATTCTGTATCTTGACAAGGTCCCCGACCATGCCGCGGTCAGCGAATCCGTGGAACTGGCGAAGGCAAGCAGGCGCGGCGCGGCGGCAGGACTGGTGAACGCGGTGCTGCGCAAGCTCTCACAGAATAAGAACCATCTGATCGCGCTGCCGGACGATCCGGTGGAGCAGCTGTCCATTGCGACGTCCCATCCGCGGGCGTTGACGGAGCGTATGATCGCCGTCCTCGGCATGGAGGAGGCGGGCGCGTTTTTGCGCGCGAACAATGCCGTCGCGCCGGTGACGGCACAGGTGAACCCGCTGAAAACCACGACGGAGAAGCTGCTCACGGAGCTGAAAAACGCGGGTATCGACGCAAAACCGCACCCGTGGGTACCGGACTGCGTCGAGCTTTCCGGCGTGGGCGATCTGACCACGTTGCCAGCCTTTTACCGTGGGGCGTTTCTGGTGCAGGACGCGGCGGCGCGGTTGGCGTCAATGGGCGTCGAGCCGGGGATGGCTGTGCTGGACGTCTGTGCCGCGCCGGGCGGCAAGTCCTTCTCCGCGGCGTTCGCCATGCGAAATCAGGGCAGCGTCGTCGCCTGCGACCTGCACGAGAACAAATTAAAGCGCATCCGCGACGGCGCGGCGCGGCTGGGAATCACCTGCATCGAGACGCATGCCGCCGACGGTCGCGTGTTCCGACCGGACTGGGCGGAGGCGTTCGACGCGGTGCTGTGCGACGTGCCCTGTTCGGGGCTTGGCATCATCCGCAAGAAGCCGGACGTCCGGTATAAGGATTTGTCCGCGCTGGCGGACTTGCCGGAGATTCAGCGCGCGATTCTGGAAAACGCGGCGCGATACGTCAAGCACGGCGGGCTTCTGGTCTACTCCACCTGCACGGTGCTGCCGGAGGAAAACGAGGGCGTGACGAGCGCCTTTTTACGCGATCACAGCGAGTTCACGCCCGTACCGGACGACCACGGCGCGGCGTTTTGGCCGCAGCGGGATCAGACGGACGGATTCTATATTTTCAGGATGAGAAGATGACAGATATCAAAAGCATGACCCGCGAGGAGCTTGCCGACGCGCTGAGCGCGATGGGTGAGCCGTCGTTTCGCGCGAAGCAGGTGTTTTCGTGGCTGCACGGCGGAGCGCGGAGCTTCGACGAGATGAGCAACATCTCCAAGCCCCTGCGCGCGAAGTTCGCGGAGCGGTTCTATATCACCGCGCCGACCGCGGTGCGCAAGCAGGTCTCGCGGCTCGACGGCACCATCAAGTACCTCTGGGAGCTGCGGGACGGCAACTGCATTGAAACGGTGCTGATGTCCTATCACCACGGCAACACGGTGTGTATCTCCACGCAGGTGGGCTGCCGCATGGGGTGCAGGTTCTGCGCCTCCACCGTCGCCGGCAAGGTGCGAGACCTTGCGCCGTCTGAGATGCTCGATCAGGTGCTTTTCACCCAGATCGACAGTGGGCGGGAGATTTCCAACATCGTGCTCATGGGCATCGGCGAGCCGACGGACAATCTGGACAATGTGCTGCGCTTTCTGGAGTTGGTCAACCACCCGGAGGGCATGAACATCGGCATGCGGCACATTTCCCTTTCCACCTGCGGCGTGGTGCCTGGCATCGACCGCCTCGCGGAGCAGGGCTTACAGCTGACGCTTTCGGTCTCCCTCCACGCGCCGGACAGCGAGACGCGCTCGCGCATCATGCCGGTGAACAACGCCTATGATGTGGACGAGCTGTTCGCCGCCTGCCACCGCTACTTCCGCAAGACCGGGCGGCGCATTTCCTTTGAGTACGCCATGATCGACGGCGTGAACGACTCCGACGCGCAGGCGGACCTGCTGGCAAAGAAGATACGCGGGATGCCGGGGCATGTGAACCTCATCCCGCTCAATGACGTGGTGGAGAGCGAATTCAAGCCGAGCCGCCGCGTTGCCGCGTTCCAGAAGCGGTTGGAGTCTCATGGGCTTACCGCCACCGTGCGCCGCAGCCTTGGCGGCGATATCGACGCGTCCTGCGGGCAGCTTCGGCGAAAGGAAATGCAGGAGCGCGGAGAAAGGGGAAAAGAAGCATGAAAGCATGGGGCATGACCGACGTGGGTCTCAAGCGCCGTGAAAATCAGGATACCTACGCCTTTGAGACCTTCGGCGCGCCGGACACGGTGGTCGCCGTGGTCTGCGACGGCATGGGCGGCGTCACCGGCGGGCAGCTTGCCAGCTCGCTGGCGGTGTCGACGTATATGGGGCGGCTCCACGAGCTTGCCCATGTGGATATGACGGTGGAGCAGGTGCGCTCCATGCAGGCGGAATGCGTCGACCGCGCCAACGCCGCCATCTATGCCCGCGCACAGGAGGGCGAGGAGTACCGTGGTATGGGTACCACGCTGGTCTCTGCCGTCGTTTCGCCGGACATGGCGGTGGTGTGCAACGTGGGCGACAGCCGTGCCTATCACATCAACGGGGCGGGTATTCGCCGCGTCACCCGCGATCACTCCGTGGTGGAGGAGATGGTGCAGTCCGGCGAAATCACCCGCGAGCAGGCGCGGACCCATCCCAGCCGCAACCTCATCACTCGCGCGCTGGGACCGGACCGCCACATCATGAGCGATTCCTTTGCCGTTCCGATGGCGGAGGGCGATTGCCTGCTGCTTTGCACCGACGGTCTCACCAACATGGCGGAGGAGGATGAGCTGCTGGCGATCATTCGCGCGGAGCGCGACGGCGACGCCGCGCTCATGCGCCTGCTGGAGCTGGCGAAATCCCGCGGCGCGCCGGACAACATAACGGCGGTTCTCGTCCGAAACGAGGAGGTGACCGTCCGTGGATAACCTGACCGGCAGAATGCTGGACAACCGGTACGAGCTTCAGGAGGTCATCGGCACCGGCGGCATGGCAATGGTGTACAAGGCGCAGGATCACCGCCTCAACCGCTCCGTGGCGGTCAAGATCCTCAAGAGCGATCTGGCGGAGGACGAGGAATTCCGCCGCCGTTTCCGCGATGAGTCGCAGGCGGTCGCCATGCTCTCGCATCCGAACATTGTCTCGGTGTACGACGTCTCCCGCGGGGAGACGGAATACATCGTCATGGAGCTGATCGACGGCATCACCCTCAAGCAGTATATGGAGCGCCGCGGCAAGCTCAACTGGCGCGAGGCGCTGCACTTCATCACCCAGATCATGCGCGGTCTCAGTCACGCCCACTCGCGCGGCATCGTTCACCGGGACATCAAGCCGCAGAACGTCATGATCCTGCGGGACGGCAGCATCAAGATTGCGGACTTCGGCATCGCGCGGTTAGAGAGCGCCGCGCAGCAGACCATGACGCAGCACGCGCTTGGCTCGGTGCACTATATTTCGCCGGAGCAGGCGAAGGGCGACCGGACCGATCCCCGCTCGGACATCTACTCCGCGGGCGTGGTGCTCTACGAAATGCTCACAAGCCGCCTGCCCTTTGAGGGCGACAGCGCCGTGTCCATCGCCATTCAGCACCTCAGCTCGGTGCCGCTCTCGCCCTGTGAGATCGATCCGACCGTGCCAAAGGCGCTGGAAAAGATCTGCATGAAGGCAATGGCGTCGGACATCGAGAAGCGTTATCCCTCGGCGGACGCCATGATCGCCGATCTGGAGGAGTTCCGCAAGAACCCTGACACAACGCTGGACTTTACCATCGAGGAGCTGCATGAAAAGCCCGCCGATGAGCCGACCATGCACATTCCTTCGGTGAGAAACGCCAAGATCGCCCATCAAGAGGAGGACGAGGAGCCGGAGACGCGGCAGACGCTGCCCAAGGCGCTGCTGATCACGGCGACCATCGCGGTGTGCGTGGTGGCGCTGTTTGGACTCTGGCATCTCATCTGGGGCAGCTTTGACACTGAGCCGGTGAAGACCGAGTTTGAAGTGCCGTCTCTCGTGGGCAAGACCATCGCAGAGGCGGAGGCGTCAGAGGAGGTAGCGGACATCTTCACCATTACGCAGATCGGTCAGCGCAGCAGCAGCGAGTACGCCGCGGGGCAGATCATCGAGCAGTCCCCGGCGGCGGGGAAGGTCGTGCGCGACAACAGGGAGATCACCGTGTTTGTCAGCACCGGCGTCAAGTCCGCCGTGATGCCCAATGTCATCAATCAGGAACACCGCGCCGCGTCCATCCAGCTCCGCCAGCTTGACCTGAACCTGGTCATTGACGACACAGTGGAGGAGTACAGCGATTCCGTCTCCGCGGGCTACGTCATCCGCACCAGTCCCGCCGCCGGAGAGACGCTGCGCGACGGCGACGTGGTGATGCTGATTATCAGCCGCGGTCGAGAGGTCCTGCCCGCTACGGTCACGTCGCTGACCGACATTCCGCTGACGCAGGCGCAGGAGATCGCGGGGCAGTTGGGGCTTGTCGTGGCGGTGGACTACGCCAACAGTGACACCGTACCGGTGGACTACGTCATCAGCCAGAGCATCGCCGCCCGGACGCAGGTGGCGCAGGGCAGCACCATCAAGCTGACCGTCAGCCTCGGCCCGGAGGTCACCGTGACCGAGCCGGACGCGGCGGAGGAGCCTGCCGAACCCGCGGACGCAGAGACGGAGGCGGGCGAGTGACCGGGCGCATCCAGAAGGCGCTCAGCGGCTTTTACTATGTGGACGTCGGGGACGGCGCGCCGCTCACCTGCCGCGCCAGAGGGAAATTCCGCAAGACCGGGGTCTCCCCGCTGGTGGGTGACCGGGTGGAGTGTACGGCGCTGGGCGGCAGTGAGGGCGTGATCGAGGCGATTCTCCCGCGCCGTAACGCATTTGAGCGCCCCGCGGTGGCGAACATCGACCAGCTGGTGATCGTCGCCTCCCAGGCGATTCCCCGCACGGAGCCGTACCTCATCGACCGCATGACGTCGATCGCCGCTCTCAAGGGCTGCGCGGTGCTGGTGTGCGTCAACAAGTGCGACCTCGCGGAGGGAAAGGAACTGTGCGACTACTACGTCCGCGCGGGATACCCTACGCTGCGCGTCAGCGCCGTGACCGGCGAGGGACTGGACGAGCTGCGCGGCACAATTGCCGGCAAGCTGAACGCCTTTACAGGCAACTCCGGTGTGGGAAAATCCAGCATCTTAAACGCCCTCGACCCGCGCTTTGACCTGAAGGTGGGCGAGGTGAGCCAGGCGCTGGGACGCGGCAGGCACACCACGCGCCATGTGGAGCTGTACCGTCTGGATGGCGGCGCGGAGATCATCGATACCCCCGGCTTTTCCTCCTTTGACGCGGAGACACTGAGTCTGGAACTCAAGGAGAGACTGCCCGAAACCTTCCCGGACTTCGCGCCGTATCTCGGCGCATGCCGCTTTGTCGGGTGCAGCCATACCAAGGAAAAGGGCTGCGCGGTGCTGCGCGCGGTGAAGGACGGCGAAATCGTCCGGGGACGGCATGAGAGCTATCTGCGGCTCTACGAGGAACTGAAGGACCTCAAAGCATGGAATACCTGACAAGAGACGGCTCTGCCGTCTCTTTTTTTGCAGTGACCGCTCTCTGTCCGCGTTCATAGAATGGCGTGTCACGATACGAAGGGGGAGCGGAGATGTGCGGGGAAACGTGGAAGCTGATCGGGCTGTGCGCGTTGGCGCTGGGGGTGGCGATTCTCATTGCCGCGTTCTTTCCCACGGGCTTTTTGCTGTTTCTCGCCGCGCTCCTGCTGATCGTATGCGGCTTTTGGCTGATTCGGAGGAGGTGAGGGCATGAAGATCGTGGTGTGGAAGTCCCCCAGAGCGCTGCGCGGCGTGCTGCGCCGTCTGTTCGGAATCCGGGAGGAAAAGTAAGCATAGTTTTGTCCCCTTTGGCATAGAGTGGAGCAACACTACGTCAAAGGAGACGAGTACCATGGAATTGGAACTGCAAAAGGAACGACTGGAGGGATACCGTACCGCCGCGCCGCTGCTGCTCACGCAGGAGGAGACGGCGGAGACCGTCGTGCCGGACTACTGCCCGGACGTTGCCCGCATCGTAAGCGTCAGTGCGCTCACGCATCTGCGCACGCGGACGGTGGCAGACGGCAAGCTGACGGCGTCGGGCGTCATCGCGGTGACGCTGCTGTACATGGCGGAGGACGCATCCGGCCTCCGCGCACTGGACTATACCATACCTTTTGAGCAGACCGCCGCGCTGCCGTCGCTCTGCACCGACGCCTGTGTCGAGGGTGGCGTCTGTGCCACGGAAGCGAAGCTGCTCAACCCCCGCAAGCTTTTCACCCGCGTCAACCTCGAATGGCGCGTCACACCCTACTGTCCCGTGGCGATCAACGCCTGCGGCGAGATTGCGGCGCAGGAGGAGTACGCCATCCAAACCCTGTGCGAAAAGCACGATGTGTCGCTGATCCGCGCCGTCGGCGTGCGGGATTTCGTGTTCTCCGACGAGCTGAATCTCCCCGGCGGTCGGGAGGCGGTGGGCGAGCTGCTGCGCTCGCGCGTGCGGCTGCGCCTGACGGAGGCAAAATGCCTCGGCAACAAGGTGGTGCTCAAGGGCGTTGTATGCCTGTCGCTGCTCTACAGCAGCGCTGAGGGGAAGCTCACCGCCTACTCCGAGGAATTGCCGTTTTCCCAGATTCTCGACGGCGCGGAGGAGGGCGACGAGAGTGTCTCCGCGTCCTTGAGCCTCTCCGACTGTGAAATCCATGTGGGCGACGAGGGGCGCACCGTCAGCGTCAAGCTGTTTTTGAGCGCGTTCATCGCGCTGCGGCGGCGGTCGAGCGTGCTGTGCGTCACCGATCTCTACTCCACCGCCTATGATCTCGACGCCCAGTTCGAGACGCTGGAGCTGCCCGGCGAGCCGACGCTTACCACCGTGAACCAGTCGGCGCGCGAGCAGATCGACACCGGCACGGAGGTGCAGAGCGTGCTCTCCGCCGACGTGTGCTTCTGCGGCGCGTCGCTGCGCCGCACGGCGGATGGCGCGGAAGTACACGCCACCGCGACGGTTTCGGCGCTTTATCTGGACGAGAGCGGCGTGCCGCTGAGCGCGGAGCGTCGCGTGGAGCTTACCGCGACCGCCGATGCGCCCGTGGGAACGGTCGCGCGGGTCGAGGAGGTCTGCGCGGGGGACGTGACCGCCAGCGTCAACGCCGGGGGCGTGGAGCTGCGATTCCCGACAGAGTTCACCCTGCTTTCGGCGGAGGACGTCGCCTGCCGCTGCCTCACAGCGCTCGGCGCGGAAAAGGCAGAGCAGAGCGACGGCGCGTCGCTGGTGCTGCGCGCCCTGCGCGAAGGCGAATCCCTCTGGGACCTCGCCAAGCAGTACCGCACCACCGCGGAAGAGATCATCGCCGCCAACGAGCTGAGTGACGGCGTGTTGCCGGAGGCGGGGCGGATGCTGCTCATTCCGCGCGCACGCTGAGAGGGGGGACGCAATATGACTGACAACAATACGCAGATTTATCAGGACATCGCGGAGCGCACCGCGGGGGATATCTACATCGGGGTCGTCGGACCCGTCCGCGCCGGCAAATCCACCTTCATCAAGCGGTTCATGGAAACGCAGGTCATCCCCAACATCGACAACGTCTATCGCCGCGAGCGGGCGAAGGATGAGCTGCCGCAGAGCGGCTCCGGCCGCATGGTGATGACCTCCGAGCCGAAGTTCGTGCCGGAGGAGGCGGTGGACATCTCGCTGGGCGACGGCGCGGCGTGCTCCGTGCGGCTCATCGACTGCGTGGGCTATATGGTGCCCGGCGCTACCGGTGACAGCGACGGGGAAAACCCCCGCATGGTCTCCACGCCGTGGTCGCAGGAGGAGTTGTCCATGGCGCAGGCGGCGGAGGTCGGCACCCAGCGCGTCATTCGCGAGCATTCGACCATCGGCGTCGTCGTCACCACCGACGGCAGCATCACCGACATTCCGCGGGAATCCTATGTGGAGGCGGAAGGGCGCGTGATTCGGGAATTGCAGGAGATCGGCAAGCCGTTCCTCGTCCTGCTCAACGCTGCGGACCCAGGCTCCGAGCGCGTCCGCGCCATGGCGGACGACATCGCGAAGACCTACGGCGTGACCTGCCTTCCGGTGAACTGCCTGCTGCTCGACGACGCGGCGGTGGAGGAGATTTTGAAGGCGATCCTCTACGAGTTCCCGCTTTTGGAGTTGGACATCACCATCCCGTCGTGGGTGGAGGCGCTGCCCGCCGATCACCCCATCAAATGCGGTCTGTACCGGACCATCCGTGAGAGCGCGAAGGACCTCCGCTGCATCCGTCAGGTGCCGGCGGCGGTACGCGCCATGGGCGGCGAGGACGGCGAAGCCGCCGTCACCGCGATCCGTCTGGGCGAGGGCGTCGCCGCGGCGGACGTGCAGCTGCCGCGCACGCTGTTCTATCAGACCCTCAGCGAACGCTCCGGCTTCCCGGTGCGGGACGACGGCGACCTGATGAACCTGCTCACGGAGTTGTCCTCCGTCAAGGCGGAGTACGACAAGGTGGCGCAGGCGGTGAACGACGCCCGTGAGACCGGTTACGGCATCGTTGTTCCGGGCGTGGACGAATTGGAGCTGGAGGAGCCGGAGATCATGAAGCAGGGCGGCCGCTACGGCGTGCGGCTCAAGGCGAGCGCCCCCAGCATCCACATGATCCGCGCGGACATCGAGACGACGGTTTCTCCCATCGTGGGCAACGAGAAGCAGAGTGAGGAGATGGTGAACTACCTCTTGCAGGAGTTCGAGGGCGACACGGGAAAAATCTGGCAGTCCAACATCTTCGGGCGCAGCTTCCACGAGATCGTCAACGAGGATTTACAGGCGAAGCTCAAGCGGATGCCGGACGACGCCCGCAAGAAATTACAGGAGACGCTGGAGCGCATCATCAACGAGGGCAGCGGCGGACTCATCTGCATCATTCTGTAAAAAGAACGCCTCCCGCGACGCGGGAGGCGTTCTTCTCAGCCGTTGCTGATGTGGGATTTGAAGTACTCGTAGGAGGACTCATAGTCCGCGAGGAAGCGCTCACAGAGGAATTCCAGCGTGCTGGAATCCACCTGATTGCTCAGATCCAGATGCAGGTTGCGGGTAAAGACCACCGCAAGGTCGTGGGCGCGCAGTTCGTTGTCCGTCATGGCAGGATCTCCTTTGCAATGTGATTTCTGTTGTGATTATACTACTTCTGATACTCAAATTGCAAGCCGTAGAGATCGACGGTGTCGCCGTCCTGAATTCCCCTCGCTTCCAACTGGGCAAAGACGCCGTTTTCCCGCAGCGCCTTGTCAAAAAACATGCGGCTTTCGTAGTCGGAGAAGTTGACGTTTGCCATCAGCCGTTCCAGCCACTTGCCCGCGACGTACCAGACGCCGTCCTCCGCCTCGATCTCCAACGGCTCGTCCGCGTCGACGACCGGCGGACGCGGGACGTATTCCGGCTCATAGACCGTCACCGGCGGCAGCTCCGCGAGTTTCTCCGCGACCTTGAACACCAGCTCCCGCGTGCCCGTGTGACTCGCGGCGGAGAGGGGGAAGATCGGGAAGCCCAGCGGCTCCACATGCTCGCGCAGGGCGGTGAGCAGGCTGTCGTCCGCCATGATGTCCGTCTTGTTGGCGACGACGATCTGCGGGCGCGAAGCCAGCTCCGGCGACCAGTTTTGCAGCTCGGCGTTGATGGCGTCAAAGTCCGCGACAGGGTCGCGCCCCTCGCTGCCTGACACGTCCACCACATGCACCAGCAGCCGGCAGCGGTCGATGTGGCGCAGGAAGTCGTGACCAAGCCCCGCGCCTTCGCTCGCGCCCTCGATGATGCCGGGGATGTCCGCCATCACGAAGCTGGTTTCCTCGTCCACATACACCACGCCGAGGTTGGGGAACAGCGTGGTGAAGTGATAGTTCGCGATCTTCGGCTGTGCCTTGGAGACCACGGACAGCAACGTGGACTTGCCCACGTTGGGGAAGCCGATCAGCCCCACGTCCGCGAGCAGCTTAAGCTCCAGAATCACGTCGTGGCTCTCGCCCTCCAGCCCCGCCTTCGCGAAGCGCGGCACCTGCCGCGTTGGCGTGGCGAAGTGGGCGTTGCCCCAGCCGCCGCGCCCGCCCTTGCAGAGCACATACGGCTCGCCGTCGGACATGTCCTTGATGATCTCCCTGGTCTCCGCGTCGCGGACCAGCGTGCCGCGGGGGACGCGGATGACGAGGGGCTTGCCCGCGCGGCCGTTGCGCCGCGCGCCCTGACCGTCCACGCCGTTCTCTGCGACGTATTTGCGTTTGTAGCGGAAATCCATCAGCGTGGACATATTGTCGTCCACCTGTAACACAATGTTGCCGCCCGCGCCGCCGTCGCCTCCGTCGGGACCGCCCGCCGCGACGTACTTCTCGCGGTGGAACGCGACGGCACCGTTGCCGCCCTTGCCCGCGTGGACGCTGATGCGCGCGGTGTCTACAAATCCTGCTGCCATGGGGATACCTCCTGGAAGAAAAAACCCCCGCGTCAGCGGGGGGTTTCATCATTACTCCTCGACGGGATACACGCAAGCCTGCTTGCGATCCTTGCCGAGACGCTCAAAACGGAGCACGCCGCTTTCCTTGGCGTAGAGGGTATCGTCGGAGCCGATGCCGACGCCCGTGCCGGGATGGATGCGGGTACCGCGCTGGCGAACGAGAATGTTGCCGGCGAGGACGTACTGACCGTCGGCACGCTTCAAGCCCAGACGCTTGGACTTGGAATCGCGGCCGTTCTTGGTCGAGCCCATACCTTTTTTATGAGCGAAGAACTGAAGACCGATGTTCAGCATAGTTAGGTGCCATCCTTTCTGTAGAATGCAGAAGCGTTACGCTTCCAGAACTTCGATGTTGTCCGGGTACTCATCGTGCAGTTCCGAGAAATAGAGCATCAAGCCGGACAGGAGACCCTGTACCGCGTGCTCGTCCCGGTCGGAAAGTCCGCCGGGGAGCCGGAGTGAGATGGAACCGGACTGTTCGCGCACCTTGACATTCGCGGCAAGACCGAAAATGTCGTTGACGGTGGCTTCCGTCAGCCTCACGGCGCTGGTGATGGCGGCGCAGACAATGTCCGCGCCCGCTTCAGCGAAGCCGCTGTGACCCTTGACGTCAAAGCCTGTGATGCGCTTGCCTTCGGTAAAGAACGTGACCGTTGTCATCAGACGCTGATCTTGCCGATCTCAACCTTGGTGTAGGGCTGGCGATGACCCTGGCGTTTGCGGTAACCCTTCTTGGGGAGATACTTGAAGACGCGGATCTTCTTGCCCTTACCGTTCTTGACGACCTTGGCGGAAACGCTCGCGCCCTTGACGGTGGGAGCGCCGATCTTGCTGTTTTCGCCGTCGACGATGGCGAGAACCTGATCGAACGTGACGTCGTCGCCCGCCTCGACGGGCAGCTTCTCGATAAACAGCGTGTCGCCCTCAGAGACGTTGTACTGCTTACCGCCGGTAACGATGATAGCCTGCATGTGGTGTTGCACCTCTTTCCTTAATTACGGACTCGCTGTCGGGGGCGGCTTGTCAGCACTTTTAGCCCATTCAAAGCGGCTTTGCTATTATACTGGCTGGGATCTGGAATGTCAAGGGAAAATTCTACGGTTTTCACGAAATTTTTTAATCTCCGTGAGTGATTTTGCCAATGCCCTGTTCGGGCGTGGCGTAGTTGATGGCGCTTTTGCCATACTTGGCGCGAATCTTCGCCATGGCGCCCTCCACCGCCTCCTGCTTTTCCTGCGATTCGCTGCCCGCGCTGAGCAGGTCCAGCTGCTCGTAGGTCTCCTGCCGGTCGGTGATGTGCAGCGCCGTCACCGACAGCAGCCGCACCGGCGTCGGCGGCTTCCACGCCTGGCGCAGCAGCTCCAGCGCCGCGTCGTTGATCTCGCGCATGAGGTGCGTGGAGTGGGGCAGCAGCTTTTGCCGCGAGACGGTTTTGAAGCTCGCGTCCTTGACACCCACCGCCACGCCGCCGCAGTACAGAGCGTGCTTGCGCAGCCGCATGGCGACGGAGTCGGAGAGCAGGGCGATGCCGGTTTTCAGTTCGTCCCACTTCGTGAGGTCGCGGGGGAAGGTGGTTGAGTTGCCGACGGATTTCACCGGTTCGCGCTCTCCCGCCGGACGCACGGGGGAGTCGTCCAGCCCGTTGGCGTAGCGGTGGAGCTGCACGCCCAGCTTGCCCATGAGCGCCTCCAGCGTCTCTTCCCGGCACGCGGCGAGGTCGCCGATGGTTTTGATGTCGTACTTGCCCAGCGCCTCACCCGCCGCGCGACCGACGAACAGCAGGTCGCCCACGCTCAGCGGCCATACGATCTCCTGCCAGCCGTCACTGGGGATGACGGTGGTGGCGTCGGGCTTTTTGTAGTCGCTGCCCAGCTTCGCGAACACTTTGTTGAACGATACGCCCACCGAGATCGTCAGCCCCAGCTCCCGCTTGACGCGCTCGCGGATCGCGTCCGCCAGCGCCCTGGCGTCGCCGCCGAAGAGGTGCAGGGAGCCGGTTACATCCAGCCAGCTCTCGTCGATGCCGAACGGCTCGATGAGATCGGTGTAGTCGTAGTAGATCGCGTTGACTTTTTTGGAAAAGTCGGAGTAGAGCGCATGGTGCGGCGGCAATAATACCAGATCGGGGCACTTGCGCTTTGCCTGCCAGATGGTCTCCGCGGTCTGGACGCCGAACTTCTTCGCCGGATCGTTCTTGGCGAGAATGATGCCGTGGCGGGACTCCGGATCGCCGCAGACCGCCACGGGCAGCTTTTTCAGCTCCGGGTGGGAGAGCAGCTCCACGCTGGCGTAGAAGCTGTTCAGATCGCAGTGGAAGATGACGCGGCTCACCGCGTGCGTACCTGATCGTCGCCGCGGAAGAACAGCGCCAGCGAGTCGGGACCGAGGTGAGAGCCGGTCACCGGCTCATAGTCCACCAGCAGCACGTCCTTGGGCGGACGGTTCCGGCGCAGCAGTTTGATGAGGTAATCCGCGTCGGCGCGGCAGTCGCAGTGCGCGACGCCGACGAGCTGCTGCTCAGGCGCGACGGCGTACTTGTCGTAGCGCGCGGCAAGATTCTCGATGACCTGACGGCGGCCGCGCACCTTGCCCGCGAGCACGATATGAAAGGTCTCGTCGCCCTTGAGCACGGGCTTGATGTTGAGCATTGTGCCCAGCAGCGCGGCCATGCCGGACAGCCGCCCCGTGCCGCGCAGATATTGAAGATCGCCCACGGTGAAGATGGAGCAGACGTTGTAGCGCTCCTTTTCAAGGATATCCGCCGCCTCATCCAGCGTTTTGCCTTCGTCGCGCAGCTCCGCGGCGCGCAGCGCCTGCAAGCCTTCGCCCAGCGACGCGGTGCCGGAGTCCACGCAGCGGATTTTGCGGTCGGGGTACGTCTCCATCAGCTCATTGGCGGCGATGAGCGAGGACTGATATGAGCCGCTGATGCCCGACGACATGCTGACGAACAGGATATCCTGCCCTGCCTTGAGCAGCGGCTCAAAGCAGTCCGTGTACCGCTGGGGCGGAATCTGAGAGGTGGTCACGCTGACACCGACGCGCATGGCGGAGAAAAAGCTCACCGCGTCGAACTCCTGCCCCTCAAGGTCAATATATTCCTTGCCGTTCATGAAGTACGAGAACGGCAGGACGCCGATGCTCCTGCTCCGCAGCAGGTGGTTCGGCAGGTTGGCGGATGTGTCGGTAATGACGGAAAATGACATGGCGGGGTCTCCTTTTCGGGTAAATCAGACTACTTCTATCATAGGTTACGACGCGCGCGAAGTCAAGCGGGAAAAGCGTCGAAAGCACTTGCTTTATAGGCGCCAAGCGACTATAATCAGGGCAGTACAGGCATGGATCATGCCGGAAAACAAGAAAGGCTTTGCCATGAGAACGGACAGAAAGCTGAACATGACCATGCTCTGCGATTTTTATGAGCTGACCATGGGCAACGGTTACTTCCAGTGCGGATTCAAAGACAAGATCACCTATTTTGACGCGTTTTTCCGCTCCGTACCCGATAAGGGCGGCTTCGCCATCGCGGCGGGCTTAGAGCAGCTCATCGACTATATTGAGGACCTCCACTTCACCGCGGAGGATATCGACTACCTGCGCTCGCGCCAGCTCTTCAGCGAGGAGTTCCTGGAGTACCTGCGCGATTTTCGGTTTACCGGCGACATCTGGGCGATCCCGGAGGGCACGCCCGTGTTCCCGCGCGAGCCGCTGGTCACCGTCCGTGCCCGCGCCATTGAGGCGCAGCTCATCGAGACCTTTGTGCTCCTGACGCTCAACCACCAGTGCCTCGTTGCCACCAAGGCGAACCGCATCGTCCGCGCCGCGAAGGGCAGGGCGGTGATGGAGTTCGGCTCCCGCCGCGCCCAGGGCAGCGCCGCCGCCATCGACGGCGCGCGCGCCGCGTACATGGCGGGGTGCGTCGGCACCGCCTGCACGATCTCCGACCAGCTTTACGGCACGCCCGCGCTCGGCACCATGGCGCACGCGTGGGTGCAGATGTTCGACAGCGAGTATGAGGCGTTCAAGACCTACTGCGAGCTGTACCCCACCAACGCGACGCTGCTGGTGGACACCTACAACACGCTCAAGTCCGGCATCCCCAACGCCATCCGTGTGTTCAATGAGGTCTTAAAGCCCAAGGGCATTACCAAGTGCGGCATCCGGCTTGACTCTGGCGACATTGCCTATCTCACCCGCGAGGCGCGCAAGATGCTCGATGAGGCGGGCTGGGAGACCTGCAAGATCACAGTGTCCAACTCGCTGGACGAGTATCTCATCCGCGACCTGTGGAATCAGGACGCGAAGATCGACGCCTTCGGCGTGGGCGAACGCCTGATCACCGCCAAGAGCGAGCCGGTGTTCGGCGCCGTCTACAAGCTGGTCGCCGTGGAGGATGAGAACGGGAACGTGACCCCCAAAATCAAAATCAGCGAGAACGTGGGCAAGATCACCGTGCCGCACTTCAAGAAGCTGTTCCGTTTCTATGACCGCGAGACCGGCAAGGCGATCGCGGACTACCTCACCGTCCACGACGAGACGGTGGACGATTCCGGCGTGCTGGAAATCTTCGACCCGGACGCGACGTGGAAGCGCAAACCCGTGTATAACTTCCGCGCGAAGGAGCTGATGGTGCCGATCTATCAGGGCGGCAAGCTGGTTTACGACCGCCCCGGTCTCGATGAGCTGAAGAAATACTGCGCCGAGCAGGTGGACACCCTCTGGGACGAGTACAAGCGCTTTGAGAACCCGCAGACCTATTACGTCGATCTCTCGCAGAAGCTCTATGACATCCGTCAGGGGCTGCTGCACGAGGGCGGCAAATTCTGAGTGAGGAGAAACGCATGAAGGAATTGCAGCAACGGGGAGAGCGCCGAGTTGCCGCGGCGCTGCGCATCGCGCTGGTCGCGGTACTGCTCGCGCTGCAAATCGCCGTCGTGGTGTCGCTCGCGTACCTGCTGGAGCAGCGTGCCGCCATCGTTTACGCCATCCTACAGGCGGCGGGGCTTGTGGCGGCGGTGAGCATCTACAACCGCCGCGGCGACGCGATGTACAAATTTACCTGGATCATGCTGATCCTGACGGTACCAGTGACGGGGCTTATCCTTTACCTGCTTTGGAGCGGCGACGCGCAGCGCAAGCGGCTGCGCAGCGGGGCTCCGAGAGCGACGGAGGAGCCGGAGAGCGCACGGATGCGCGGCGAGCTGAATCTCGACCGCCTGAGCCGTGCGCAGCCAAACTGGGCACGGCTGGCGAGAAGCCTGCACCGCCGTGGCTTTCCGGTGTATCAGAACACGCGGATCGAGTACCTCCCGGAGGGCAGGATATTCCTTGACAGCGTGATCGATGCCTGCCAGCGGGCGGAGCGCTTCATCTTCCTCGAATACTTCATCCTCGCCGAGGGCGAGATATGGGATCGCCTCAGCGCGATCCTGTACGACAAGGCAAGGGCGGGCGTGGAGGTCAAGATCATCTTTGATGACTTCGGCAACCTCCGGCGGTTCCGCGGCGAGACCGCCGACGCCCTGCGCAAGGCGGGCATCGACGTGTATGTGTTCAACCCCGTGCACCGCTATGTCAACCGGCTCTATTTCAATTACCGCGATCACCGCAAGATCGCCTGCGTCGACGGCAACGTGGCGTACACCGGCGGCGTGAACGTGGGGGACGAGTACGCCAACCGCATCGTCCGCTTCGGCTACTGGAAGGACAGCGGCATTCGCATGGAGGGCGACGGCGCGTGGGGGCTGACGGCGGCGTTCCTCGCCATGCTGCGCTTTCTCGGCGCGGAGCCGAACCACGAGCGGGACTATTACCGCCCGCACGGTGACGTTCGCGCCGAGGGGCTGTGCCAGCCGTTTACCGACGGTCCGCAAAACAACCCGGACAATCCCGCCGAGGACACGTTTTTGCAGCTCATCGCGGGCGCGAAGCGCTTCCTCTACATCACAACGCCCTATTTCATCCCGGACGACACGGTTCTGCGCGCGCTGTATATTGCCGGCGACGGCGGGGTGGACGTGCGGCTGATGCTGCCGGAGATTCCCGACCATCACTTCACCGATCTGGTGGCGGATTCCCACGTCGGCGCACTGTTGGAGCATGGTGTGAAGGTTTATCGCTATACACCTGGTTTCCTGCACCAAAAGACCGTCATGGTCGACCGCGAGGTCGCCTTCGTCGGCTCCGTGAACATGGACTACCGCAGCTTCGAACTGCACAACGAGGACGGCGTGCTGCTTTACGGCTGTCCCGCCGTGGAGGAGCTGCTGGAGGACATGGACGCCATCATCGACCAGAGCCATCCGGTCACGATGGAGGAGTGGAGCAAGCGGAAATGGTACCGCCGCGCGGCGGAGCTGTTTTTGCGCCTGTTCGCCATCTGGATGTGACACCAATCGAAAAAAGAACGCCTGCCATTCGGCAGGCGTTCTTTTATTCTGCGGAGAGGTTGAAACGCGCGGTGTGGGTGTTGAACGACGCGTCGTAGACCGTGACGGTCAGCTGGAACGAACCGGCGTGCTCCAGCCCGATGCAGCACTGCGCCTTGCGCGTTTCGCCGACGGGCGCGGACAGGGGCGGGTTCTTGACCTCGCCGGGATAGCGGTAGCCCATGGTGCCGGCACTGTCGAGGATGATCTCATCGATGGTGATGTAGATGCCGTCCGCCGTCTCGGTGCGGTAGCCGAAGTTGGTGTAGCTGTAATCCACGAGGTACTTGGCGGCAACGTGCTCAGGATCGTTATTTTCGATCTGCCTGACGCTCTTGACGGTCAGCTCGCACAGACCGTCCACCGTCCACGTTTCATCGAGACCGAACACGGGGTCGCGGGAGGCGAGACGGGACAGGTCGGCTTCCTCCCAGAAGTCGATGCGGATGGAGGGCATCGCGACGTAGGAGCCGTAGGAATCCAAATAGCTTTCCATGCCGACGCACTCACCGTAGATCAGCAGCTCGTCATCCTTGGCAAAGGGCGTTTCGCCCTCCGCCAGCGTGTAGGAGGCGTACCACACGTCGGAGTCGGTGAACCCCACGGGGTTGAACTGGGTCATGTACATGCGGACGGTGCCGCCCTCCAGCACGCGCAGCACCTTGCCGGAGAAGGTGAGGCGCTGCCCCACATAGCGGGACGGGTCGCGCATCAGCATGGTGTATGCCACCGATTTGCAGGAGGACATGTACGCCTTGCGATCTACCGCGCTCTCCGCGCGTCCACGCAGCTTGATGGCGGTGAAGCCGATCGCCGCGGCGAGCAGCAGAATTACGGGAATCCACAGCCACCTGCGTTTTTTCTTCGGGCGCGGCTCCTCCGGCGCTTCTGTCTCCGCAGGTTTCTCGTCCGGTCGCTCATCCATGACAGGCGCGCCGCAATACTTGCATTCCGCCGCGCTTTTGAGAATAAACTTCTGGCAAGCGTGGCAGCGGACGACCTTCTCGCCATCCGTCAGTGGTTTTCCGCAGGAGGGGCATTGCTCCGCCGCACCGTCAATTTCCGCCCTGCAATAGATGCACCAGGTCACAGTATACCCTCCCTGCCTGCCAGCATTTGAATTCGTTGAAAGCAACCTATTATGACATATTCGCCCGGATTAGTCAATCCTGTTCGTTCAAGGTTCCCTCTGCGCGCCCGGCGCGGTGTCATACGGTTTTAAAGGCGGCGAGCTGCTCGCGGCAGGAGAGGATGTGCTCGATGAACAGCTTTGTGATGGACGACGGGACGACGCCCCGCTTGACGGCAAGCCCCACGTCCCGATAGTGGGTCACGTCCAGCGGCAGCCGCGCAATGCGGTAGTGGCGCGGATGCAGGATGAGATCGTGGACGATGCTCACGCCAAGCCCGCTTTCCACCATTGCCAGCAGCGCGAAGTCGTTGGTTGCCTCATAGGCGATGCGGGGCTGCACCGGAAGCGTATCCAGAAAATGATGCACCTCAAGGTCAAGGATTTCGTTGAGCTTGACAAAATTCTCCTGCGCGAGCCGGTCCACCGGAAAAACCGGCTCATCCGCCATGGGATGCCCCTCCGGCAGGATGGCGACGAAGGAATCCCGCAGCAGAAACGTGGTTTCAAACTCCGGCGCGGCGGGCAGCGGAAGGAACCCGCAGTCGATCGAGCCGCGCCGCAGCCACGCCGCGATATCCTCATACTCGCCGTTGAACAGCTGGATGCGGATGTTGGGGTACTCTTCATGGAAGGTCTTGAGGGCGTTGGGCAGCACGCTGGTGGAAAGACTTGTGAAGCAGCCGATGCGCAGAAGACCGGAGCGAATCCCGTGCAGCTCCGACACGGCGAAGCCGAGGTCGTTGTAATCCTTGATGATCGCGCGGATCGCCGGAAGGAGGGTCAGCCCCTCGCTGGTCAGCTCAATGCCCGTCTTTCCGCGGACGAGCAGGCGCACCTTCCATTCGCTTTCCAGATCGGCGATCATTTTGCTGACCGCGGACTGGGTGTAGCCCAACTCCGCCGCGCTTCGGGTGATGCTTCCCGTTTCCACCGTGCGCAGATAGGCGATGTACTTTTGAATGCTCATGGCGGTCTCCTCCTTTGCGGCGATTATATTCCATTTTGGAATGGTTGGCAATCAATTCTTTCGCTTGTGATTTCTAAGTGCGAATTCTACAATACAAATTGGAAATGCGGATGGATATTTGTGCATTTCGCCGGTTGAAAGCCGAGAAATTCATGGAGGAGGAACAAAACATGATCCGTTATTCTGCGATCGGCGCCGTCGGATATGTCTGCGGGGAGATGCTGCGCATGATGGTGGCGCACCCGGAGGGCAAACTGGTCAACGTGCTGGACTCGTTCGGCGTGGGTGACTCCATTGCCGAGCACCATCCCGCGCTGCGCGGGTTCTATGACCAAAAGATCATGGATCTCACGGACGAAAACGTCAAGGCGACCGCCGAGGCAAGCGACGTGGTGTTCATTCAGGTGCCGTCGGGCGATGTGCCGCACTGGGCGGACATCATCCTCGCCGCGGGCGCGAAGCTCATCGACATCGGCGCGGACATCCGCTTCCGCGACGTGAGCGTCTGGGAGAAGTGGTACGGTCAGAAGCACCCGGAGCCGGAGTTGACGAAAAACGCCGTGTACTGCATCCCGGAGGTCATGCGCGATCTCGCCAGGGGCAAGAGCGTCATCGCGAACCCCGGCTGCTATCCCACAGCCTCAACACTCGGTCTCCAACCGATGCTCAAGGCGGGACATATTGTCGAGAACACCATCGTCATTGACGCCAAGAGCGGCTATACCGGCGCGGGGCGCCGTCCCGCGACCAACAAGATTCTCACCGAGGCGGAGAACAATTTCTGCGCCTACGCCCTCGGCGGCGGGCACCGGCACACGCCGGAGATCGAGCAGAACATCGCCTACATCACGGGCAGGGATCTCATGAAGCCGGAGACCTGGCAGTACATCAACTTCCAGCCGCATCTGCTGCCGCAGGTGCGCGGCATCGAGGTCACGATCTACGCGACGCTGGACAGGGACTACACCAACGACGAGTTGTTTGAGCTGTATGACAGCTTTTACAAGGATGAGCCGTTTGTGCAGGTCTATCCCGCCTCAAAGCCCGTGCAGACCAAGTGGGTCTACGGCACGAACTTCTGCGCCATGACCCCGACCTACGACGCGCGTACCCACCGTCTGATCGTGTCGAGCGTGATCGACAATATCGGCAAGGGCGCGGCGGGTCAGGCGATCCAGAACATGAACCTCATCATGGGCATCCCGGAGACGACAGGTCTGATGTATCCCGCGATGTACCCGTAAGGCAAGAGCGAAAAACAGAAAGAAGGGAGCAATACTATGGAGTACCGACTCATTGAGGGCGGCGTGACCGCGCCGCAGGGCTTCACCGCCGGCGCGTACTACGCGGGTGTGAAGAACCCCAACAAGAAACAGGAAAAGCCGGACGTCGCCGTGGTCTATTCCGAGCAGCCCTGCTCCTGCGCGGCGTGCTTCACCACCAACAAATTCTGCGCCGCTCCGGTGATTCTGGGCAGGGAAATCCTCAAAAAGGGCAAGGCGCGCGCCATCGTCATCAATTCCGGCAACGCCAACGCCGCCACCGGCACGCAGGGCATCGAGGACGCCCGTGCCGTGGAGCGCGAGGCGGAGAAGCTGCTGGGCATTGGCGAGGATGAGTGCTTTGTCTGCTCCACCGGCGTCATCGGGCAGCGGCTTCCCTACGAGCGCGTGATCGAAGGCGTGCGCCACATCGTCCCCAACATGAGCAAGGACAAGGGCACCGACGCCGCGTGGGCGATCATGACCACCGACACGAAGAAAAAAGAGTCCGCCTATGAGCTTGCGCTCTCCGGCGGCACCGTGCGCATCGGCGCGATGGCGAAGGGCAGCGGCATGATCCATCCGAACATGGCGACCATGCTGGTCTACGTCACCACCGACGCCGCCGCCGACCCCGCGGATTTGCAGAAGATGCTCTCCGCCGCGGTGGACAAGAGCTTCAACATGTGCACCGTGGACGGCGATACCTCCACCAACGACTCCATCTTCCTGCTGGCGAACGGCGCGTCCGGCGTGAAGATCGAGACCGAGGAGGACAAAAAGGCGCTGGCGGGGCTGATCGAGCACATCTGCCTGGACATCACCCGCCGCATCGCCTCCGACGGCGAGGGCGCGCAGCACCTGATCGAGGTCGAGGCGTACGAGCTGCCCACGGAGCACGACGCGCGGCTGGTGGCGAAGTCCATCGCCGGCTCCATGCTCTTCAAGGCGGCGGTGTTCGGCCGCGACGCCAACTGGGGACGCATCATGGCAGCGGCGGGCTACTCCGGCGCGGACGTAGACCCGACCCACGCGGACTGCATCATCCGCTCCGCCGCGGGCGAGGTGCAGGTGATGAAGGACGGCTTCGGCACCGACTTCTCCGAGGAACTGGCGACGAAGATCCTCACCGAGCACGATATCACGGTCATCGTCCGCTTCTATCAGGGCGACGGTCAGGCGAAGGCGTGGGGCTGCGACCTGACGTATGATTATGTCAAAATCAACGGAGATTATAGAACCTAAGTTGCTTTTCTTGAAAGAAAAGAAACCAAAAGAATGTTAACGCGCCGCGGCATTGCGGCATATCAAGGGGGTTATTCCGTTGGATATTGCCAACAAGGTTGAAATCCTGATGGAGACGATGCCGTACCTGCAAAAGTACGCGGGCAAGACGGTCGTTGTCAAGTACGGCGGCAACGCCATGATCAACGAGCAGCTCAAGGACGCGGTCATGCGCGACATCGTGCTGCTGCAATTGCTGGGCATGAAGCCGGTGCTCTCCCATGGCGGCGGTCCCGGCATCAACCGGATGCTGGAGAAGCTGGACATTCCCGTGCAGTTCATCAACGGTCTGCGCTTCACCTCCGAGGACACCATGCGCGTCGTGGAGGCGGTGCTGGTTGGACAGGTGAACACGGAGCTGGTCGGCTACCTCAACAAGCTCGGCGGCAGGGCGGTGGGGCTCTCCGGCGTCAGCGGTGACATCTATCGCTGCCATAAGCGCAGCGAGGAACTGGGCTTCGTGGGCGACATCGACTCCGTGGACGTTTCCGCCATCCGCGCGGTGCAGGACGCGGGCTTCATCCCCGTCGTCGCCCCGGTGGGAACGGACAGGCAGGGCAATACCTACAACATCAACGGCGACACGGCGGCGGGCAAGCTGGCGAGCGCGCTGGGCGCGGAGAAGCTGATCCTGCTCACCGACATTGAGGGGCTTTGCAACTCCATCGAGCTGCGCGACGTCATCAGCTACCTCAACATCAAGGACGTTCCCATGCTCAAGGAAAAAGGCGTCATCGCCGGCGGCATGATCCCCAAGGTGGACTGCTGCGTGCAGGCGATCGAGGAGGGCGTCACGAGCGTCCACATCATCGACGGCAGAAAGCCCCACAGCATTCTCTATGAGGCGTTCACAAGCGAAAACCTCGGCACGACCATCGGCACGGCACAGGACAGCATCGGCATCAAATGATCAAACAGGGAGGAGATTTAACATGATTCAGAGAATGACCAGCAACGCGGAAGTCATCGAAAACGGCGACAAGTACCTCTACGGCAACCATGTCCGTATGCCCATCGCCATGAAGGGCGGCGAGGGCTGCTGGGTCTACGACGAGGACGGGAACCGGTATCTCGACTACGTGGGCGGCATCGCGGTCAACGGACTCGGACACTGCCATCCGCGCATCGTGGAGTGCCTCAAGGAGCGCGCTGAAACCATGCTCCACTGCTCCAACTATTTCTACAATGAGCCGGCGGTCCAGACCGCGAAGCTGATCGTGGAAAACAGCTGCTTTGACAAGGTGCTCTTCGCGAACTCCGGCGCGGAAGCCAACGAGGGACAGATCAAGCTTGCCCGCAAGTACGCCAAGGATCACGGTCACCCGGAGCGCTTCGTGGTCATCACCATGAAGAACAGCTTCCACGGCAGAACGCTCGCGACCGCGACCGCCACCGGTCAGTACGGCGTGCACCGCTACTTTGAGCCGCTGCCCGACGGCTTCCGCTACGCGACCTTCAACGACCTTGACAGCGTCAAGGCGCTGGTGGACGAGTACACCTGCGCGATCCTCACCGAGCCGGTGCAGGGCGAGGGCGGTGTCCGTCCCGCGACGAAGGAGTTCTTACAGGGGCTGCGCGAGCTGTGCGACGAAAAGGACATCCTGCTCCTCTTCGACGAGGTGCAGGTTGGCTCCGGTCGTACCGGCAAGCTGTTTGCCCACCAGTATTACGGCGTGGAGCCGGACTGCTGCTCCATGGCGAAGGCGCTCGGCTCCGGCGTACCCATCGCCGCGGTCTGCGCCAGGGGCGACGCCGCCAAGGTCCTGACCCCCGGCACCCACGGCTCCACCTTCGCCGGCGGCCCGCTTGCCTGCGCGCTGGCGATGACCACGCTGGACGTGATGCTCAACGAGGGCGTGCTCGACAACTGTTATCGCGTCGGCGAATACTTCCGTAAACGCGCCCACGAGGTCATTGAGAAGAACCATCCCGACGCGGTGGGCGAGATTCGGGGCTTAGGTCTTATCAACGGCATTCAGGTCACCAAGGAGAGCGGACAGCCGGTGGTCGATCTCTGCTTCAAGGACAGCAAGGTTCTCATCAACAACACCAACGGCAACGTCCTGCGCTTCATCCCGCCTCTGGTCACCACCGAGGAGGAGGTCGACATCGTCATCAAGGCGGTGGACGACGCGATGACCAAGCTCGGCTGGTAAAAAAACGGTTGTCAAAGGCGCTTTCTTGTGCTACTATGGTAACGCGATACATCATTTTATACTACCGTAAAACGCAGTTCACCATTCCCAAGCAGTATTGTTGTAAGAAAGGTTGGTATGTAAAACAATGAGTGAGAAAAAGAAACAGCCGCAGGTCAAGCTGTGGCACGCGCTGGTGGTACTGCTCATCACCATTGCGGTGATGGCAAGTTCCATCATGGAATTCGACAATCCCCTGTTCATGGGCGTGGATGAGGTTCACGCGCCGATGTTCATCGGCGTCTGCGCCGCCGCGATCATGGCGCTTTGCATCGGCTTTAAGTGGGAAGACCTCGAAAAGATGATGCTCGACGGCATCTATAAGGCGCTTCAGTCCATCATCATCCTCGCGGTCGTCGGCATTTTGGTCGGCGTGTGGATCGACGCGGGCGTGGTGCCCACGATGATCTATTACGGTCTCAAGATCCTAAGCCCGAAAATCTTCCTCGTGGCAGTGGTGCTGATCTGCTCGATCACCTCGCTTGCCACCGGTACGTCGTGGGGTACCATGGCGTCCATGGGCGTTGCGTTCCTCGGCATTTCCTATGGCATGGGTCTCAACCCCGCCATCACTGTTGGCGCCGTTTTGTCGGGCGCGTACTTCGGCGACAAGATGTCCCCGCTCTCCGACACCACGAACCTTGCCCCCGCCATGGCGGGTACGGACGTGATGACTCACGTCAAGTTCATGATGTTCCCCACGGGCATCACTTACGCGATCTGCCTGGTCGTGTTCCTGATCTTCGGCTTCACCGGCGTCAGCGGCACGGCGGACATGAGTCAGGCGGCGGCGCTGGGCGACGCCATCGGCGGCATCTTCAACACCAATCCGCTGCTGATTCTCCCGCCGATCGTCGTCATTGTGGCGATCGCGCTGAAGGTTCCGGCGATCCCCGGCATTACGCTGGGCATCTTCTCCGGCGGCTTGCTGGGCATGATCTTCCAGCCCAACTGCAACCTCGGCAGCCTTCTTGTCGCGAGCTACGGCGGCTACGCGCTGGAGACCTCCACCGGTCTTGAAGCGGTGGACGGCTTGCTGGAGCGCGGCGGCATCGACTCGATGCTCTTCTCCATCTCGCTGACGATCATCGCGATGATGTTCGGCGGCATCATGGAGGGAACCGGCATGATGGGCGTGATCGTGGATCAGATCAAGAAGCTCGTCAAGACTCCGGCAAGCCTCGTGACCGCGACCGAGCTGACCTGCGTGGTCTCGAACGTCACTATGCCCGAACAGTACATCTCCATCATCATCCCCGGCAGGATGTATGCCGAGGAGTATGAGAAAATGGGCTTGCATCCGGCGTGCCTGTCCAACGCGCTGGAAAGCTCCGGCACCGTCACCTCGGCGCTGGTGCCGTGGAACACCTGCGGCGCGTACATCCACAGCACCCTCGGCCT
Source organism: Oscillospiraceae bacterium (assembly GCA_017527825.1). Taxonomy (GTDB): domain Bacteria; phylum Bacillota; class Clostridia; order Oscillospirales; family Oscillospiraceae; genus Hominicoprocola. The sequence goes on along the minus strand of JAFXPO010000012.1, from coordinate 28,078 downwards.
GACGGCGTGGGGCGCGGGCGGCTACGGTCCGTTCGCCATCTTCAACTGGCTCATGCCGGTGATAAACATTGTTCTGGCGTATCTCGGCATGACCGTTGCGGACAGAAACAACGTCCGTCTCGCGAAGAAGAAAAAGGCATAAGAGAGGAATCGTGCCATGAACAGAGATCGTTTTCCCCAACTGGAAGTCGATCTCGGCAAGCTGAAAGAAAACCTGACAGCGCTCCGGGAGCGCTGTCAGGATTCTTTTGTCGGGGTCGCGGGCGTGGTCAAGGGCGCGGGCGCGTGGGACAGCGTGGTGCGCGCGTTTGACAGCGCGGGGCTTTCTTACCTCGCCACCTCCCGCGTCGACCAACTGCGCGGCATGCGGGAGCAGGGCGTGAAAACGCCGCTGATGTACATAAGGATACCCATGCGCTCGGAGCTTGCCGACGTCGTGTCGCTCGCGGACGCGAGCCTGCAAAGCGATACCGATATCCTCCGCGCCACAGAGGCGGAGGCGGCTCGGCAGGGAAAAACTCACGGAGTCGTGCTGATGATCGACCTCGGCGACCTGCGGGAGGGCTTCTGGAGCGCGGAGGAGCTGGTGGACGCGGCGGTGGAGGTGGAGCGCGAACTGCCGCACCTGCATCTGCTGGGCGTGGGCGTGAACCTGAGCTGCTACGGCTCGATCCTCCCGGACAAGCGCAACATGCAGGGGCTGGTGAGCCTTGCCTATGAGGTGGAGCAGGCGATCGGGCGGCGGCTGGAGATCGTCAGCGGCGGCTCGTCCACGTCGATGTACATGACCCTGAACGGCACGATGCCGTACCGGGTCAACAATCTGCGCCTTGGCGAGATCGCGCTGCTGGGCAGCGTCTACGGATGCAGTCCCGACTTCACGAACAAGGACGTGTTCACGCTCCGCGCCGAGGTGGTGGAGTGCCGCGACAAGCCCAGCTTTCCGGTGGGACAGCTCACCGTAGACGCCTTCGGTCGCGCACGGGAATATGAGGATCGCGGGATTCGCCGCCGCGCCATCGTCGCCATGGGGCGGCTGGACTACGGCGAGCCCTGCGACATCACGCCGCGCATGGCGGGGGTCGAGGTGTTGGGCGCGTCCAGCGACCACACGATATTGGACGTGGAGGCGGTCAAGGATCGGATCAAAGTCGGCGACATTCTGGAATTTGACGTGAACTACGCCTCGCTGGCAAACCTGACCAACACCCACGGCGTCGAGCTGGTGACAAGGGGATAGAAAAAAGCGCCCGCGAGGGCGCTTTTTTCTGCAAGGGATTACGAGCGGTAGTCCCCGTTGATTCGTACATACTCGTCGGTCAGGTCACAGCCGTAGGCAAGCCCGCAGCCGTCGCCCTGATGGAAGTCAAGCGAAACGGTGACCTCTGCGGCGGACAGGATTTGCGCGAGCCGCGACTCAACGCCCTCCGCGGCGAGACCGTTTTCGCAGAGCGTGACCGCGCCAAGCGGGCTGCGAATGGCACAGTCCGGCGCGATGTCGCCGCATTCCACGGCGGAATTGCCGACCGCCGTCAGGATTTCCCCCCAGCCCAGCCTGCCCTGACCGAGCGCAAGCTTGACAGAGGTGGACGACGCGACGGCGCGCGCCACGGCGGCAGCGGTCTCTTTCGTGGAAAGCCCCCGTGTTTCCACCGTCATCATGCGGGAGGCGCCTTCGCCGTCGGCTGCGATTTTCTTTGCCATGGCAAGGCAGATTTGGTTCAGCGCGTCCGCGAACGCCTCCACGTCAGCCTCGGATTCGACGCGAACGCCTGAGGCGCCGTTGGCAAAGAGGAAAATCGAGTCGTTGGTGGAAGTGTCCCCGTCAATGGTCAGAAGGTGTATGCTGCGGTCGCAGGCGTCCCGCAGCAGGGATTGCAGCAGCGAGCGGTCAACGGCGGCGTCGGTGGTGAGGAACGTCAGCGTCGTCGCCATATTGGGATGGATCATGCCGGAGCCTTTGGACATGGCGCCGATCCGAACCGTTCCGCCGCTGAGCGGAAGCTCCGCTGCCAGTTCCTTTCTTGCCTTGTCCGTGGTCATGATCGCCCATGCCGCGTCCGAGCCGGCGAGAGGGGAGAGGGTGGGAACGATCTTCTCCACAGCCTGCTGAATCTTTTCCACCGGCAGGTATTCGCCGATGACCCCGGTGGAGCAGACAAACATCTCCCCGCTTTCGAGACCGAGCAGCCGTTCAGCAAACGCGGCGACCGCTTTGGCGTCCTCGATGCCGCGTGCGCCGGTACCGGCGTTAGCGTTGCCGCTGTTGATGACAATGCCCCGCGCAACCCCCTTTTTCAACAGTTCCCGCCCCAGCGTGACGGGGGCGGCGCAAAACCGGTTCGTCGTGAACAGTGCCGCCACCGTCGCCTGACGGTCGGAGAGCAGCACGGCGACGTCGGGCTTATAGCTCTTTCGGCTTTTGATGCCTGCGTAGACCGCGCCGGTCAAATAACCCTTCGGCGCGGTAATGCCGCCGTTTTCGATGATCTGAACCGCCATTGGTCACCTCCCAAACAATGCCGCTTGCGCGCTATGCCGCGGCAAATTTCTTACTTTATCATTATAACGCGTTAAATCGCGCATGTAAAGTAGAAACGTGACGCGCCATGGACGAAAACCTCGCGCGGGAAAGCGCAATGTCCGTCCGCGCCGCCGCGCTCATCATGCCTGCGGCAAAACAGCGGCGGATTCTCTTTGGAAAGGCTTGTACAGGGGACCGGATTTGGTGTATAATGACTGCGCGAGGAATCGCGCAAAACGATTACATCGGGAGGTACTTCAAAATGCGCATGCTGAAGCTGGCTGACGGCCTTTGGTGGAACGGTATCCTGGACCCTGATCTCCGCGTGTTCGACATCATCATGCACACGGAGTTCGGCACGACCTATAACTCCTACGTCCTCAAGGGAAGCGAAAAGACCGCGCTCTTTGAGACCAACAAGCTCAAATTCTGGGACGCTTATGTGGAAAACATCAAAGCGGTCACGCCCATTGACTCCATCGACTATATCGTGATGAACCATACGGAGCCGGATCACGCCGGCGCCATCGAGAAGGTGCTGGAGCTGAACCCCCGCGCCGTGGTGGTGGGCACCTCCACCGCCCTTGGCTTCCTCAAGGAGATCATCAACCACGACTTCAACAGCCGCGCGGTGCAGGACGGCGACACGCTGTCGCTCGGCGGTAAGACGCTGCGCTTCATGGTTCTGCCCCAGCTGCATTGGCCCGACACCATGTACACCTACGTCGAGGAGGACGGCGTGCTGTTCACCTGCGACTCCTTCGGCAGCCATTACAGCCACGAGGGCATCCTCCGCAGCACGGTCACGGACACGGAGGGGTATCTGCGCGCGACGAAGTATTACTTCGACAACATCATCGGACCGTTCCGGCATCCGTTCATGAACGACGCGCTGGATCGCATCCGCGACCTGAAGCTCAACATGATCTGCACCGGACACGGTCCCGTGCACGACAGCCACATCGACGAGATACTCGCGCTGTACCGTGAATGGTGCGCCGTTCCGCCGAAGCCGGAGAAGAAGCAGGTAGTCATCCCCTACGTCAACGCCTACGGCTATACCGGCACGCTTGCGGAGCGCATCGGCGCGGGCATCGCGGACGCCTGTGGCGATAAGGCGGAGATTCGGTATCACGACATGGTGACCTCCGACCCCGCCGCGGTTGCCGCGGAGCTGGCGGCGTGCGACGCGTTCCTGCTGGGCACACCCACCATTCTCGGTGAGGCGCTCTCGCCCATCTGGAACCTGACGCTGGGTTTGTTCCCGCCCATCCATGGCGGCAAGCTGGCGAGCGCGTTTGGCAGCTATGGCTGGAGCGGCGAGGGCGTGCCGCATATCATTGAGCGCCTGCGCCAGCTGCGCATGGACGTACCCGACGAGGGTTTCCGCGTGCGGCTTCAGCCCAGTGAGACGCAGCTGTTGGACGCCTACGAATATGGCTACAGCTTTGGCTGCCGTCTGATGAAGGGTAAGCCGGAGGTGGTAAAGCTCGGCGGCAAGGGCGGACGCAGTCTGATGAAGTGTCTCGTCTGCGGCGCGGTGTTCGATTCCTCCATGGACACCTGCCCCGTGTGCGGCGTGGGCAGCGACAAGTTTGTGCCGGTAGAGGACACCGGCACCGACTTCCGCAAGGACACGGAGGAAACCTTCGTGATCCTCGGCGGCGGTCCCGGCGCGCATTACGCGGCGGAGGCGATCCGCGCGCGCAACGCCACGGCGAAAATCAAGCTGGTCACGGTAGAGAGCCACCTGCCCTACAACCGCCCGATGCTGACCAAGGTGCTGCTGCAAGATTTGGAAAACGACCGCCTCGCCATCGAGGATCGCGCGTGGTACGATGAGCGTGAGATTGAGCTGCTCTTCGACACCACCGTGGTGTCCATCGACACGGCGGCGAAGAAGGTCAAAACCGACAAGGGCGAAATTGCCTACGATAAGCTGATTTACGCCCTCGGCGCGCGCTGCTTCGTGGTGCCGATCCCCGGCGCGGACAAGCCGCATGTGGTGTCCATCCGCTCCATCGCGGATTGCCAGAGGGCACAGAAGATCGCCAAAACCGCGAAAAAAGCCGTGGTCATCGGCGGCGGTGTTATGGGTCTTGAGAGCGGCTGGGAGCTGAAAAAGGGCGGTCTCGACGTAACGGTGCTGGAAACCGCGCCGGGCCTCCTGCCGCGCCAGCTGGACGACGCGGCGTCGGCGATGCTGCAATCCGCCTGCGAGAAGGCGGGCGTTCATGTGGTCACCGGCGCGAAGATCGCGGAGATCGCGGACGACGCCGTGGTGCTCGCGGACGGCACGCGCTATGAGGCGGGGCTGGTCATCATGTCCACCGGCATGCGCGGCAACATTGCCATCGCACAGGCGGCTGGGTTGGAGACCAACATTCTTGTCAAGATCGATGCCCATTGCGCCACCAGCGCCCCGGACGTCTGGGCGTGCGGCGACTGCACGGAGTTCAACGGCGCGCCCCACGGCTTCTGGTCGCAGGCGGCGGAGACCGGTCGGGCGGCGGGCGCCAACGCCGCGGGCGAAGAGATCACGTTCCGCCCGTATGGCAGCGCCATGTCCATCAACGCCATGGATACTTCCATCTTTGCCCTCGGCACCAACGGCAAGGCGGGTCCCGACACCATGGAGCCGAATCTCCGCACGGTGGAGATTCGCGACGAGCAGCGCGGCAACTATGAGAAGTACTACTTCCGCAAGAGCCGGCTTGCCGGCGTGATCCTCATTGGCGACACGTCGAAGATGACCGCCATGACAAAGGCGATCGAGGACGGCGCCAAGTTTACGGAGCTGTTCGGCTAAGCGAATCAATCGCGGATAAAAAGAGGCGAAGCTGCCCGATACAGGGTGGCTTCGCCTCTATTCTCCCGCGGCTTCCAGTCCATATTTGACCGTTCGTTCTCTATAATATGAGAACGAACGGTCAGTGGTCACGGAGCTGTTTACCAAGGGAAGGGAGCCACTATTCTGCGGACCGGTGCTTCACAATATATTCCTAAACGGAATATCATGATATTCATTATAACCATTTGTGGATTCTTTTCCAATGTGCTATGCTGAAGCTGTCTAATTCCTGCGGATTTGACGAATTGCAGGGCTTCGCCCCGCGAATAAACCGCTTTGCGGTTTATTCAGTAGACATTATGAAAAGGAGAACAAAGCCATGATGAAGACGGCTCCCCTGAATCTCACACGGGAGTGGGATAAGACCTTCCCCAGGAGCGACAAGGTAAACCACAGCAAGGTGACCTTCGTGAACCGCTACGGCATCACGCTGGCGGCGGACATGTATGAACCGAAGAACAAGAGCGGTAAGCTACCTGCCATCGCGGTGTGCGGACCCTTCGGCGCGGTGAAGGAGCAGTGCTCCGGCTTGTACGCGCAGACGATGGCGGAGCGCGGCTTTCTGACCATCGCCTTTGATCCGTCCTTTACCGGCGAGAGCGGCGGTCAGCCCCGATATATGGCGTCCCCGGACATCAACACCGAGGACTTCCAGGCGGCGGTGGACTTCCTGTCCGTGCAGGAAAACGTTGACCCTGAGCGCATCGGTATCATCGGCATCTGCGGCTGGGGCGGCATGGCGCTGAACGTCGCGGCGCTGGATACCCGCATCAAGGCGACGGCGGTGATGACCATGTACGACATGACCCGCATCAACGCGAAGGGCTACTTTGACTCAGCGGACAGCGAGGAGCAGCGCTACGAGATGAAGAAATCCCTCAACGCCCAGCGCATCGCGGACTATCGGAGCGGCGAGTATAAGTTGGGCGGCGGCGTGGTCGACCCGCTGCCGGAGGACGCGCCCTTCTTCGTCAAGGACTACTACGATTACTACAAGACGCCGCGCGGCTACCACAAGCGCTCGCTCAACTCCAACGGCGGCTGGAACGTTATCGGCTGCATGTCCTTTATCAATCAGCCCATTCTGCAATACAGCAGCGAGATTCGCTCCGCGGTGCTGATCGTCCACGGGGAAAAGGCGCACTCCTGCTACTTCGGCAGGGACGCCTACGCCGACATGGTGAAAGACAGCAAGTACGCGGATAACAAACAACTGCTCATCATTCCCGACGCGGTGCACACCGACCTTTACGACGGCGGCGCGAAGAAGGTGATCCCGTTTGATAAGCTGGATCGCTTCTTTGCGGAGAACCTGAACTGAGAAGAACAACATGGGAAAAAAGATTTTATTCGTATCATCCAGCCTGCGCGCCAGAAGCAATTCCGAGCGGCTCGCGCAGGAAGCGGCGCGCGGCGCGCGGGACGCCGGAAACGAGGTGGAGCTTGTCAGCCTCAAGAACAAGGACCTTCGTTTTTGCAAGGGCTGCCTTGTCTGTCAGAAAACCGGCAAGTGCGTCATTCAGGACGACATGACAGAGATGATCGCCAAGGTGCAAAGCGCGGACGCGCTGGTATTTGTGACCCCGATCTACTACTACGAGCTGAGCGGACAGCTCAAAACGTTTCTCGACCGCTGCAATCCGCTGTTTCCGCAGGAGTACGCATTCCGCGAGGTGTATCTGATGACCGCCTCCTCCGAGGACGGCGACGAGGTGTACGAGACGGCGGCGGGCGGTCTCAAGGGATGGATCGACTGCTTCCCGGAGTGCCGCTATGCCGGCAGCTTCAGCGGCGGCGGATTGAACGACGGCGGTGAAGCGGAGCGGAAGGCAGACGTGCTGGAGCGTGCCTATGCGTTCGGAAAGAGCCTTTAAGATGAGACGGTCGTTTGCGGCGCTGATTGCGCTGCTGATGGCGCTGACGGTGCCGGCGTGTGCCGTGCGGGAAGAGTTCACAGCGGAGGCGACAGGCGGCAGTATGGTTCTTACCGCGGCTTCGGACGACGACGCGTTTTCCGATGTGTCTGACGATGCGTGGTACGGCGACGACGTTTCCTTTGTTCGGGAAAGAGACCTGATGAACGGCGTGGGCAGCGGCAGATTCGCGCCGGACGATACATTTACCCGCGCCCAAATGGCGACCGTGCTGTACCGCATCGCGGGAGAGCCTTCCGTGAGTACCGGCGACAGCTTCACCGATGTCGCGCCTGGCGCATGGTACGCGGCGAGCGCTGCGTGGGCGAAACGAACCGGCGTTATCAACGGCGTGGGCGACGGCGGATTCGCGCCGGATATGCCGGTGACACAGGAGATGCTTGTCACCATGCTTTGGCGCATGGCGAAGGAGCCGTATGCCGAAGCCGCGCTTGACGCCAGCGGTTACGCGGCAACAGCGGTTGGCTGGGCGAGAGCGCGGAACATCGCGCCCGCGACAAAGGACTACACCTTCTCCCCGCGGGAAAACGCGTCCCGCGCGCAGGTGGCGGCACTGCTGCATAACTATCTCACCCGTGAGGAGACGCCCACAATGAATGAGATCATGTTAACGGTATCCGGCAAACAGCTCACGGTGGAGTGGGCAGACAACGCTTCGGTGGACGCGCTGCGCGAGTTGCTGAAAAAGGGACCGCTGAGTGTGGAGCTGTCCCGGTACGGCGGTTTTGAGCAGGTCGGAGCGCTGGGAACATCCCTGCCGAGAAGCGATGAACAGACCACGACGGAGCCGGGGGACATCGTGCTGTATTCCGGCAACCAGATCGTGATGTTCTACGGCTCCAACTCATGGGCTTACACACGCCTTGGCAAAATTACCGGCATGAGCGGGGAGGAACTGACCGATTTGCTTGACGCGGGAGGCGTGACGGCGACGCTGTCACTCGCGGAAGGGAGTGCGAATGGGGCGGCGCGGTCGCCGGGAACCAGCTTGAGGGCGCGTGGAACGTGGACGGTAAGGGCGAATCCGTGCCCGACCCACCGGTTCGTCGCCTCCGCCATGGCGGTGAAGTACGCCCACGAGCACTATCCGCAGTTCCAAATGGGAAACATGGACTGCTTCATCACGTCCTACCCCATGACCTGCAATCCCGACGACCTCGTGTCAATCAAACATCGAAGGGCGCGCCGTATGGCGCGCCCTTCCCACAAAAGGAGATTATTATGAGTCTGGTCATGAACCTTTACTACACCGGCGCGAACGGCAGCGCCCGCGCCTTTGCCGACGAGATGGAGACGAGCGGCGTCGCCGCCGCGATCCGCGCGGAGGAAGGCAACGAGCGCTATGAGTATTTCTATCCCAAAAACGATCCCGAAACCGTGCTGCTCATCGACGCGTGGCGAGATCAGGCGGCGCTGGACGCGCACCATGCCTCGCCCATGATGGGGCAGATTATGGCGCTTCGCGAGAAGTACGACCTGCACATGAAAGCGGAACGCTACGTCTCCGCCGAGGCGAACGAGGCGGACAACAAGTTCATCAAGAAATGATCGTCTTTCTGGGCGGGGACGGCACCCTGGCGGACTGCGAAAACAATCTGCCGGACTCCGCGTGACCGCACATTGCCTTTGACGACACGAAGGCAGATTTTGCAGTCAAAATACAATAACCTGCGCAAATTGAAAAAAGAGGACACGGTTTGCAGCCTCTGGCGGAATGGAGTTGCGAGACAACATTCTGCGAAAGGAGACGGCAAACCGTGTCCAAAAATTTTACAGCGAGAAAGCAATCATGGGTCAAATCTGTGCAGCGGCTCAAAGGCGTATCCTTCGAGACCGCCATTGTCGAGCGGTACCGTTCAGCCGTTTGTCCGTTCGGCGATCAGTGCTTCGACCTCTTTACGCGTCGGCATGACCCGCAGCGCGCCTTTTCTCGTCGTGATGAGTGACGCTGCCGCGTTCGCGAAGGTCAGCAGCTCGGTCAAATCCTGCTCGGTCAGCCCGTCCAGCCCGTGGTCAAGAATATAGTTGAGCGCACAGGCACAGAAGGTATCGCCGGCACCGGTGGTTTCGATGGTGTTCTCCTGAAGGAAGGGCTTTGCCTCCGCCTTGATATCGCGATAGTAGGCGCGGCTGCCGTCCTTGCCCATGGAGAGAAGGATCAGGGGGATGTGGTAGTTCTTTTGCAGTTGATCGATCCCTTTGTCGAAGTCATATTCGCCGGTGAACCAGCGAATCTCATTGTCAGAAATCTTCAGAATATCGCAGCGGCTCAAGCCGAAGGCGATCTGCTGCTTCGCTTCGTCCAGCGAACTCCACAGCGGCTCCCGCAGATTCGGGTCAAAGGACACCAGACAGTCGTGCGAGCGCGCGTAGCGCAGCGCCCGAACGGTTGCCTCCCGGACGCCGGAGTGGGTCATGGACAGCGAACCGAAGTGGAAGATACGCGCGTCAGCAATCAGGCTCTCGTCGACTTCCTCCGCGCACAGAGACATGTCCGCGCCGGGGTTGCGATAGAAGGAAAAGTCCCGGTCGCCATCCTCGGCGGTGTGGACAAAAGCCAGCGTGGTGCGCACTTCCTTGTCCGTCAGCAAGCTGCGGGTATCGATACCGACCTCCTCAACCGCCTTTTTCAGCGCCTTGCCCCAGAGATCGTCGCCCACCTTGCCGATGAACGCCGTCTTTTTGCCGAGCCGCGTCAGCATCGCAAGCACGTTGCAGGGAGCGCCGCCGGGATTTGCTTCCATCAAGGGATTGCCCTGTGCGCTCATACCGTTCTCCGTAAAGTCGATCAGCAGCTCGCCGAGGGCAACAACATCATAATTCTTCATGGCATCGGTTCTCCTGTCAGTCGATGAGATCGTATTTTTCCACGTCCATGGAAATCTTGCCGTCCGCAAAGAAGCGGAATCCATCGGACTCCTGCTCGGTGAACATGGTGGCGGTCAGCGTCTGCTCGCCGCCGTTGACGAAAATCTCGACGCTGTAGCGGTCGAGAATCATGCGGAAGGTCAGCTCTCCGCCATGGTCAGGTACCAGGCAGCGCCGCTGATGAATCACCGCGCGGCGTGAGCCGGAGAACTTGCGGTCGATCTTCAGCACGGAGCCGTAGGGGCGGTAGCTGATGGCGGTGTGATACTTGTCGCTCTCTCCGAACCAGACAGCAAACTTCTTGTAGACGTTCTTCCTGTCGCCCGGACGGATTGTAATGGTAACGTCGACCTTGCGCCCGCGGATGCCGGACAGGGTCGTTTCCCCTTCAAAACGCACGCCTTGATAGGCGACGTGATTGCTCCGCATCTGCTCCAGCTCACGAATCGGCCACTGGTACAGCCGCCCGCTTTGGATGGACAGCTCGCGGGGGAGGGTCATCTGACCGTACCACGAGGATTTGGGCATCTTGATCGCCAGCGTGTCCCAGTTTTGCATCCACCCGATCATCACGCGGCGCCCGTCGGGTGTCAGGATCGTCTGCGGCGCGTAGAAGTCGATGCCGTAGTCGATGGCGTGATCGGTTTCCTCCTGGAAAGTTTTGGTTTGCTCATCAAAGCTGCCGATCAGGGCGACTGTGCCGTTGCCATTGTGGTATTCAAAGCCTTCAGGCAGCATATCCTGCGGGCTGATCAGCACAACGCGCTTCCCATCCAGCGGGAAGAAATCGGGGCACTCCCACATGGAGCCGAAGCGGTCATGGTTTTCGGCGAGTACGCTTTCGAACTTCCAGTGAAGCGCGTCCTCGCTGGAATAGTACAGCAACTGTCCGCTCCCATCCGCCGCGCGGTTTCCGATGACACAGCGATAGGTGCCGTCCGGCTCACGCCACGCCTTGGGATCGCGGAAGTCGTTCTTGCTGCTGCCTTCAGGAATGTCGGCGTCTGTCAGGATCGGGTTACCGGGGTACTTTTCATAGTCCTCCCCGTCGCCGATGGCGGCGCACTGCGTCTGGATGGAATCCGTCTGCTCGCCCGGCATACCCGGCTGCTCCACGACGCCGGTGTACATCAACAGTTGTCTGCCGTCCGGCAGTTCCACCGCGCTGCCGGAAAAGCAGCCGTCCCGGTCGGGCAGCGTATCCGGCGCCAGCGCCGCGGGAAGATGCTTCCAATGCAGAAGGTCGTCACTCACCGCGTGTCCCCAGTGCATAACGCCCCATTTGGTGCTGTAGGGATAATATTGATAGAACAAATGATACTGTCCCTTGTAATAGGAGAAGCCGTTGGGGTCATTCATCCAGCCCGCGCGAGGGGCGAGGTGGAACGCGGGTTTCGCGTTTGCCGGGATCGCCTGCTCCGCGATGGTTTCATACCGTCTGGCTTCTCTTAAAATCTGGCTGGTCATGGGAATATCCTCTTTTTTAATTGTCCCGCCCCCGAAGGGGCGGGACAGAGATGTTATCCGAGATAGGCGTCGAGATACTTCTGATAGATGGAGAGGTACTCGTCGAGCTTGTAGGACTGGAGGTCGCTCTGGAACTGGTTCCAGTCGGCATCCGTGAAGCCGTTCATGATCCAGTCGGCGCGAGCGGTGTTGATGCACTTGTTGAGGTCAGCGCTCAGGTCGGAGACCTTCTTGGTGTCATCGGTGTTCATGAAGACGTTGGGGTAAACATACTTGGTGTTCATGTCGGGCGTGTAGACGTTCTTGATCCAGTCGAGACGATACTGAGCGTCGTCCGGGCAGGTGACATACACATCATAGTAGCTGTCGAGGATGGCGAGGGGGCCGCCGACGCACTCAGCTTCACGAACCTCAACGGGGGAAGCATCGCCGAGCCAGGTGTGCTTGAGCATGGGCTCGCCGTTGGCGTTGGTGCTCATCTCGAAGATATCGAAATCGTCATCTTCGCCGTAGGTACCCCAGTTGTTCTGCGGGGACTGGAGAGGATCGTACATCTGGTCGAGCCACGCGCAGATGAGGGCGGGGTTCTTGGCGTTGGCAGTCACGACGCAGCGGCCGCGGTCAAAGCCGGAGGTGTAGGAGCCGGTGGCGGGGGTGATGTTGACAACGTCAGCCTTCAGAGCGGGCAGCGGCTGCCAGCCCTTGCCGGCGATCAGGTCGTCCATGCTGATGGAAGCGATGTTCGCAACGTCCCAAGAGAAGCAGACGCCGTAGCGACCGGACTTGCCCTTGGCAACATAGGTGGACCATTCCTGGGTGAAGGCGTCGGGATCGATCAGACCCTCGGTGTACAGCTTGTGCAGCCACTCAACGCCCTTGCGCCAGCCCTCGGTGGTGGCGGCGCTGATGACCTTCGCGTCGTCCGTCACAACGATGTGCTTGCCGGAGTCGGGATCGCCGTAGCCTTCGCCGAAGCCGTTGCAGAGGATCGTGCAGTCCTCGTTGCCGCCGCCGATGATGCAAGCCATCGGGATGATGTCGCCGTCGATGTTGAACTCAGCCTTGAGCGCGGCCGCGTTGTCACGGAAGGCGATCAGAACGTTCTCCAGATCATCGGTGGTCTTGGGCATATCCAGACCGAGGAACTCAAGCCACGCAACGTTGATGAAGGGCATGTTGCCGACGGTCTGGATGGCGGTCTTCTCGTAACCGAGCTGCTCGATCCAGGGCAGCGCCCAGATGTGACCGTTCTCATCGGTGCACATGGTGCGATACTCAGGAGCCTGCTCAAAGACCTTGCACAGGTTGGGCATGTACTTGTCGATGTAGTCCTCGACGTTGATGATGACGCCCTGCTTGGCATACTTAAGCAGATCGGTGTCGCCGAACTGAGCGTTGAACACGAACTCAGGCAGCGTCTTGATGTTGGACATCTCCAGCGCGATCTTGTCACCCCACTGGTCGCTCTGGATAGCCTTCCACTCAACGTGGACGTTGGTCGCCTCTTCGAGGCGCTTGAAAATGGTGCGGTTGTTGGGCTCGGACTCGCTGCCTGCGGGGAAGTTGGTCAGACCGGTAATGGTAGCGGTCTCAGCAAGAGGGAAGCTGAGGCTGTCAGCGTCAACCTCAAGGTTAGCGCTGCTGCCGGCGCCGCCGGCGCCGCCGCTGTCCTTGCTGCCGCAGCCGACGAGCAGAGACAGGGTCATGACCAGCGCCAGAAGCAGCGCTGCGCCCTTACGGAAGGAATGCGTGTTTTTCATCTTTTCTTCTCCTTTTTTATTTATGGTCGGATCAGCCCTTGACTGCGCCGGCCATGATTCCGTTATCAAAGTACTTCTGGAAGAAGGGATACATGATCATCAAAGGAAGACTGGAGATAATGATGGTCGCGTACTTGAGCAGTTCCGCGAGCTGAGCGCGCTCGGCGGTGCTCTGCATGTCGGACACCATGCCCGGCTCCGGCTGGTTCTGGATCAGGATGGAACGCAGCACCAGCTGCAGCGGCTGCTTGGACGCGCTGTTGAGATAGATCATCGCGTCGAAGTAGCTGTTCCACATACCGACGAACTGCCACATGGCAATGGTGGCGATGATCGGCGTGCAGACGGGCAGCAGCACCTTGAAGAAGTAGACCATTTCGTTCGCGCCGTCAATCTCCGCCGCTTCCTGCAGATCCTGCGGGATGCCGCGGTAGTAGGTGCGGGCGATGATCATGTTCCACACGCTGAACGCGCCCGGCAGCAGGATCGCCCAGATGGTGTCCAGCATTCCGAGGTTGCTGATGAGCAGGTAAGTCGGAATCAGACCGCCGCCGAAGAACATGGTGATGACGAAGATGGTGTTGAAGAATCCGCGACCCTTGAAGTCATTGCGGGACATGGGGTACGCAGCCAGAAGCGTGACGACAACGGACAGCGCTGTGAACAGCACCGAGTAGATCAGCGCGTTCTTGAAGCCCACCCAGATCTGCGCGTTGGACATGACGCGCTCGTAAGCGGTCAGCGTCCACTTGCTGAAGTCAAAGGTCAGACCCTTGTTTTGCAGCGTGACCGGGTCAATGAAGGACGCGAAGATGATGTAGATGACCGGCACGATGATGGCGATCAGGAACAGACCCAGGACGATGTAACCAAAGGTCAGAATCGCCTTGTCCTCACGGGGCTGCTTGGCAAACTCGCTCTTTTTCTTTGTTTCACTCATTTCCGATCCCTCCGTCAAATACCGTTGCCTTCGTTCATCCGCTCAACGATCTTGTTCATGGTGATCAGCAGGATGACGTTGATGACGGTGTTGAACAGACCGACTGCCGTAGAGAAGCCGTAGTCACCGTCCAGAAGACCTTTTTTGTAGACGTAGGTGGAGATGATTTCGGAGCTTGCGAGGTTGAGGTCGGTCTGCAGAGCGTAAGCCTTTTCAAAGCCGATGCTCATGATGTTACCGACGGACATGATGAACTGGATCAGCACGGTGTCCTTGATCGCCGGCCACTCCACCGCCTTGATCTGCTGGACGATGTTCGCGCCGTCCAGCACAGCCGCTTCCTTCAGGTCCTTGCTGGCGTTGGACAGGGCAGCGGTGTAGATGATCGACGCCCAGCCTGCGCCTTGCCAGATACCGCTGGCGATATAGATGGTGCGGAACGCCTGCGGCATGGTCATGAAATTCGTCTGCGTGCCGAACAGGGAGTTGATCAGTCCGGTGGGCGAGAGCAGGATGCGGACAATACCGCAAAGAACGATGACAGAGATGAAGTTCGGCATATAGAGCACGAGCTGGATCTTCTGCTTGGTTTTTGCGCTCATGATGCGGTTGAGCAGGAATGCCAGCAGAATCGGCGCCGGGAAGCCCCAGAGCAAACCGTACACACTCAGCTTGAGCGTGTTCATAAGGTAGCTCAGGAAGTCGGGGGAGGACAGGAACCGCTTGAAGTGGTCGAAGCCTACCCATTCACTGGCGAGGATGCCGCGGATCGGGTTGTATTCTGTGAACGCAATCAGAATACCGCCCATCGGGATGTACCTGAAGATGATCGTCAGCAGGAAAGCGGGCATCAAAAACAGCAAGTACAACTGCCAATGCTGCTTGACGTAGACGACTGTGTTATGCAGTCTTCCGCCTCCGCCGGCGAGCTTCTCCGAGGTGCCGGGTGAAGATTTTCTCATCGAACTCCTCCTTTTCTTTTCTGTGTCCGGCTGTGTGCAAGAGTGGGATAATGTGCATTTGCACACTTCAGGACAGAGAAATTGATCGAAATTATTTTAGCGATTGCACCCTTTTTCGTCAATACCAAACTGATTAAACCGCCATTTTTGTGCAATTGATACAACAGAAAACGTTTCCGGTTTCGCCTATTGCTGATGAACATTGTGCAATTGCACACAAAAGAAAAGAGCGGTTTGACTTCTCCCGGACGCGCTGTTATAATGTATGCCAAATATTTTGAGTGGAGGGGTGCGGATGAGGTTCTTTTCTTATGACAGCACCTTTAGTCAGGTTGTTCTGCGCGTGGCGTCCAGCTGCTATCTGAATCTGCTTTGGCTGATCTGCTCCATCCCTGTTTTCACCGCGGGGGCAGCCACTGCCGCGCTCTATTCCGTCACCTTAAAGCTGGTGAACGGTTATGACGGCGACTTGACCAGACGGTTTTTCAGCGCGTTTCGCAGCAATTTCCGGCAGGCTTCCGTTCTGTGGCTGATTCTTCTCGCCGCGGGCGGCGTTCTCGCGCTGGATGGCTACATCGTGTATCATCTGCGCGCCGCGGCGACGGGCGCCGTCGCTGTTTTCTGGACGCTGCTGCTGGCGCTCATCATCGCGGCGGCGGTGGCTTACGCGATCATTCTTTCCTATGTTTTTCCGCTGGTGGCGAGCGTGGTGAACACCAATCGCGCCATGCTCATCAATTCGCTGATGATCGGAACGCACTATCTGTTCTGCACGCTGGTGATTTTTGCGATCCACTTTGCCATGTTTTTCGTGGTGGTACGGCTGTTTACGCCGATGATTATTTTCGGCGAGGGACTGTGCGCCCTGCTCAGCTCGCACTTTCTCTCACGGGTGATTGACGCCTGCGCCTATGTGCCGGACAAGTCGGACGAAGCATGAACGCACAGGAACGCGCCATTCGCCGGGATGGTTTCCGCAAGATGGATTTCCGGCAGAAGCTGGACTATATCTTTACCTATTATAAATTACCGATCTTTCTGGGTGTGGTTGCCCTCGTGATCGTCTGCTCCACGGTGCACCGTCAGATCACAAAAAAGGAGGCGGTGCTGTACACTGCCTTCATCAATGTCTCGGTAGGGGACGCGCTGGAGGATACGCTGACCACGCAGTTCGTCGCGCGCAGCGGCGAAAGCGTTCGGAAGAATGAGGTGTATCTTTACCGCGACCTGTACTTATCGGACGACGCGTCCTTCGTCAACCACGAGTATGCCTACGCTTCGCGGTTGAAGCTGCTGGGCGCCATCAACGCGAAAAAGCTGGACCTGGTGCTGATGAACCGGGAGGGCTACGACATTCTCTCTCAAAACGGCTACCTGATGGATTTCCCGGAGCTGCTTGGCGGAGACGCGTCTCTGCGTCAGCGGCTGGCGCCGTATCTGACGGAGAACACGGTGATTCTGGAGGACAATGCCATTGAGTTTAACCTCAACGAGGCGGAGTCCTACCAGGCGGTCACGGAAGATGTCGTCAATGCGATCGAAGTCTCCGGTCTCCCCGCGTTTCAATCCGCCGGATTCCCGGACGCCGTATTTCTTGGTGTGATCGCCAACAGTGCGCGGACGGAATGGGCGCTGCGCTATCTGGACTATTTGCTTGACCCTCTCTGATCGTTATGCGTGGAGAACCCACATAACGGAACAATCCCCTCTCCTTTGTGCGGGAGAGGGGATTGCTTATTTGAAATCGGTCGACGCGCGCCAGATCAGCTCGGTTTCCGTATAGATCGTGCGGTAATCCAGCGAAGGCTGATTGATTCGCGACATGAGCAGATGTACGGCGGAGAACGCCATGATCTGCGTGTGGATATGTACCGTGGTCAGTGGGGGATCGCTGCGGCGGGACTCAGGCGCGTCGTCAAAGCCGCTGATGAGCACGTCATCCGGGACGCGCCAGCCTCGCGAGCGCAACGCCTTGATCGCGTCGCACGCGACAAAGTCGTTTGCGCAGATAAACAGCTCCGGCAGGTCTTCCAGCGTGTCAAGCTGCGTGTGCATATCGTCTTCAAAGGTTTCCTTGATGCACCAGCGCTCCTCCACCGGAACTCCGGCGAGAAGCATCGCGCTGCGAAACGCAAGGTAGCGTTCAAAAAAGGACTGGCAGTGATCCCAGTCGCCGATAAAGCCAATGCGGCGGAGACCCCTTTCCAGCATCGTGTTCACGATTTGGGTAATGCCGGAGAAATTGTCCATGTAGAGGTGATCGGCGCTCAGCGGCTTGCCGGAGGGACAGGGAGGCGCATCCACAAAGAGGACGGGCAGTCCGAGCGAGCAGATGAACTCGTCATAGGCGCGGTTAAACATCTCAAAGCAGATGATGGCAGTGGTGCGCTCCTTGCGGAAGGTGAGGGGCAGGGTGTGCGCGGCAAGCTCCTCGTGGGTCACGCGATGGGTGTTGAGGGTAAAGCCGAGCTGAGAAATCTCGCGCTGGAAGCCGTCCAGCATCAGCGCGGCAAAGTGGGAGTTATGCAAGAACGCCGCAGTAAACAGCGCAATCTCGCCGCGAAATGCCGGCCGATCCTGCTGTGCCGCCTCCGCGTCGCGCTTGGAGTTGGTCAAAGCCGAAACGTAGGAAAACTGCTTATAGCCCATCTCAACGGCTTTTTGCAGGATTTTCTCCCGTGTAGCCTCCGCCAGACCGTCAGAATTGTTGATGGCTTTCGACACGGTATTTCTGGATATACCGAGCGCGTCGGCGATATCCTGAATGGTGACTCTCTGACCCACTTTGATTCTCCTTACAGGTGATATTGCAATTTTATCAACAAGAACGGAAAATGTCAAATCAAATTCGAACGATTATATGGATGATTCGGATTTATCTGAAAAAAGCCGTAAGTTGCTGACAAATGCTCCGGATGCCCGGCGCCGCAAATCGGGGCGGCGATTTTGATATCCCGCCTGCTGCGGCTGGGCTTCCTCGCCGCCTACAAGAGCAGGCGCAAAAAAGACGTTATAAACGTAAGTGGAAAATGCCTTGCAAGTCGGGCGGAAATCACATATAATGTCAAATACAGTTTGATAGTCTGACAGGCGGTGAAGAACGATGGATAATAACACAAAAGCACAAGCTGCTCCGAAGAATCGCAGCTTACTTATGGCGATGATTGGCGGCGTTTTGATTGGAATACTGCTTATTTTGGGCAATATTTGGCAAGGAGACAGCGCAAGGCGGAGTACTGAGGAGGCTGTGCATTCCGTCAGCAACTTCTATTTGCAGGAGCTTGCCGGGCGGCGCGAGCAGGTCGTGGCGTCTAATCTGAACGCCAGCATTAAAAATATGTATACGGCTATCGGCCTGCTCACGCGGGAGGATTTGTCCGACATGGAGCATTTGCAGGCGTTTCAGGCACGCATGAGAAAGCTCTACGAGGCGGAGAAGTTCGCTTTTGTGGACGCGAACGGTCTGATCTACACCGCTACGGGAACGCTGGACAATATTGCGGAATACGGATTTAACCATTTGACCATCCAGGAGCCGGAAATCTCCATCAAGGACATGGAAAGCCGCGAAAAAAAGGTGGTCATCGCCGTTCCTGTTGACAGTATCCCGTTTCTTGGGCAAACGCTTGTCGCCTCCTTTATGGAAATCGACATCCATACCCTGCTGGAAGGGCTTTCCCTGCAAACGGACACGAATTCCACCACGTTCTGCAACCTCTATCATAAAGACGGCGCTTCCCTCACCAATGCGGTGCTGGGCGGGCAGGCTGATGGTGACAATCTGCTGATCGCGCTTCGTGAGGCGGAGTTTCCCGTCGGCTCGTCGCCGACACAGATCGAGGAGGACTTTCACGCCGGACGCGAGGGCGTCATCGCGTTTACATACCACGGCATGTCGGAGAATATGTACTACACGCCGGTGGCGGGTACCGACTGGATGCTGACCTATCTGATCCGCGACAGCATTATCGGCGAGCAGATCAACACCATCTCCGAGGGGATCATCCGCCGCAGCCTGATCCAAACGCTGGCTATCGCCGTTGTCCTGTTGGCGGTATTTGCGGTGATCATCGCACAGAATAAACGCGCCGCCCAGCTCCGTTTGGAGCGTGAAAAGGCAGACGCGGAGAATTGGGCGATTCAGCAGGAGATGGAGGAGCGCCTTGCGCTGCAGGATCAGCTTTTGGCGGAGGGGCGCCAGCGCCGGCAGGCGGACGCGATGATCACCGCCATGGCTTCCGATTACCGCAGCGTCTATTACATCGATCTGGACAGCGACGAAGGCACCTGCTATCGCACCGACGAGAAGGACCCGGATGGGTTCCACGAAGGCGACCGCTTCTACTATCTGGAAACCATCACGAAATATGCCAAAAACTATGTGGCGGAATCTGATGCGGCAGACTTTTTGAAGTTTGTTGCGCCGGAGAATATCCGCGCACGTCTGGCGGATGAGGCGATGATCTCTCATCGGTACATGGTCGTCAAAAACGGGCAGGAGCACTATGAGATGCTCCGCGTGGCGGGCGTACGCCATATTGAAGACCGCGACGACCACACTGTACACGCGGTCGGTCTTGGCTTTTCAAATGTGGACAAGGAGACCCGCGAGGCGATGGCAAAGAGCCGCGCGCTGTCCGACGCGCTTTCACAGGCGGAGGAGGCGAACGCCGCCAAGACGTCCTTCCTCAGCTCCATGAGCCACGAGATCCGCACGCCAATGAACGCCATCATCGGTCTCAACAGCATTGCGCTGAAGGACCCGGAACTGCCGGAGCGCACAAGAGAGTATCTGGAGAAGATCGGCGGCAGCGCGAAGCATCTGCTGAATCTGATCAACGACATTCTCGACATGAGCCGCATTGAGAGCGGCCGCATGACGCTCCGAAACGAGGAGTTTTCCTTCCGCGAGATGCTGGAGCAGATCAACACCATGATCAACGGTCAGTGCCAGGACAAAGGACTGGAGTATGACTGCGAGATCATGGGTCATGTGGACGATTACTACATCGGCGACGACATGAAGCTCAAGCAGGTGCTCATCAACATCCTCGGCAACTCTGTGAAGTTTACGCCGGCCGGAGGAACGGTGTCGTTCCTTGTGGAGCCGCTGACCCGCTTCGAGGACAACGTCACGATGCGTTTTACCATGAAGGATACGGGTATCGGTATGGATAAGACCTTCCTGCCGAAAATATTCGAGGCGTTTTCCCAGGAGGATGAGAACAAGGCGAACAAGTACGGCAGTACGGGCCTCGGCATGGCGATCACCAAGAACATCGTGGAGATGATGAACGGCAAGATCGAGGTGGACAGCGAGAAGGGCGTCGGCTCCACATTTACCGTCACCGTGACGCTGAAAGCCTCCGACAAGGCGGAACATACGGGGACAAGCGTAGTCCGCCCGCAGGATCTGCGCGTGCTGATCATCGACGACGATCCTGTTGCCTGCGAGCACGCGCAGCTCATTCTGGATGAGGTCGGCATTGTATCCGACGCCTGCAACAGCGGGCGCGAGGGCTACGATCTACTTCAGCTGGCGCAGGCGCGGCAGACGCCGTACAACCTGATCCTGGTCGATTTGAGAATGCCGGAGCAGAATGGCGTGGAGGTCACAAGGACGATCCGCGAGAAGTACGACGATCGATCCGCTATTATCATCCTGACCGCGTACAGCTGGGACGACATCATTGAGGAGGCGCTGGACGCGGGCGTGGACAGCTTTTTGGCAAAGCCGCTGTTTGCTTCCAACGTGCTTCAGGAATTTAAGCAGGTGATCAACAGCAAGAGCATCGGTCAATCAGAGCCGCAGAAAGCCGACCTCACCGGAAAGCACATCCTGCTTGCGGAGGATATGGAGATCAACGCGGAGATCATGATGGAGATTCTTCAGATGCGGGATATGACGGTCGATCACGCGGAAAACGGTCAAATTGCCGTGGACATGTTCGAAAGGAGTGAGATCGGCGCCTATGACGCGGTGCTGATGGACGTGCGGATGCCCGTGCTGGACGGTCTCAGCGCGACTGAGGCGATCCGCGCGCTGGACAGACCCGACGCGAAGGAAGTGCCGATTATTGCCATGACCGCCAACGCCTTCGACGAGGACGTGCAGAGGTCCCTGCAAGCGGGCATGAACGCGCATTTGAGCAAGCCTGTGGAGCCGGAGCGCCTTTTTGAAACGTTGGAAACATTGATTCGCGGATAAAGTGCGCGTAGGAAACGCAATTAGGAGACCAAGCATGTACAGCAACACAAACAGCGCTAAGGCACCTCAAAACACACGATATCTGTCGCCGGTCAACGTATGGGCGTTGTCCTTCGGCTGCGCCGTCGGCTGGGGCGCGTTCGTCATGCCGGGAACGACCTTCCTGCCTTCGGCAGGCCCGTGGGGGACTGCGCTTGGCATCGGCTTCGGCGCGGTGGTCATGCTCATCATCGGCATGAATTACCACTTTATGATGAACAAATATCCCGACGCGGGCGGCACACTCACCTATACGGCAAAGACCTTTGGCTATGACCACGGCTTTCTGAGCGCGTGGTTCCTCCTGCTGGTCTACGTTGCCATCATCTGGGCAAACGCCACCGCACTGACACTGATCGCGCGGTATCTGCTCGGCGGCATGTTTCAGTTCGGCTTCCACTATGTGATTCTCGGTTATGACGTCTATCTGGGCGAGGCGCTGTTGTCCATGGCGGCGCTCCTGCTCTTCGGGCTTCTCTGCGCTCATAGCAAGCGCCTGACGATCTGCGTGCAGACGGTTCTTGCTGTCTTGCTGTTCGGCGGCGTACTGATCTGTGCGGTCACCGTGCTGGGACACGGCGGCGTATCCGACCTGAAGCCTGCCTTTTCTCCAAACGGCGGGAATCCATTCGCTCAGGTCTGCGGCATTGTCGCGCTGTCGCCGTGGGCGTTTGCGGGGTTCGAATCGGTGTCCAACTCAACGGCGGACTTCCGGTTTTCCACAAAGAAGTCCATCGGGATTATGGGCGCCGCCCTTGTGACCGGCGCGATTTCCTATATCCTGCTCACATGGATCGCGGCTGTTGCTTTGCCGGACGGCTACGCGGACTGGGCGGCGTATATTGCCGACCTTGGCAGACTGGACGGTCTCAATGGTCTGCCCACATTCTACGCCGCGCAAAGCGCAATGGGACAGACAGGGCTGCTCGTCCTCGGCGTGACGGTTTGCGCGGGGATCATTACAGGACTTGTGGGCAACTACGTCGCCGCCAGCCGCCTTATGCTCGCCATGGCGGACGATGGCATCCTGCCGCGGTGGTTTGGCAGGGTGACGGGGGAGGGCAACCCCGGAAACGCGCTGTACTTTTTGACCGTCCTCTCGCTGTTCATTCCTCTCGCGGGTCGCACCGCCATCGGCTGGATCATCGACGTCAATACCATCGGCGCCGTGATCGCCTATGGGTACACCTCGGCGTCGGCGATTACCTGCGCCCGGCGTGAGAAAAAACGGAAGTATCTTGTGACCGGCGTGATCGGCGCCGCGATGTCCGTTGTCTTTTTCTTCTACTTCATGTCGTGGAAGGCAGGCGCAATGGCGACGGAATCCTATCTTATCCTTGCCTTCTGGAGTATTCTCGGTTTCGTTTTCTTCCTCTATGTTTTCAAAGAAGACAAAGCAAAGCGGTTTGGCAAATCCACTGTGGTCTGGATCGGACTGCTGTTTCTGATCTTCTTTACCTCTCTGATGTGGATTAAGCAGGCGACAAGGGATATGACTGCCGCGGTCGCTGAGAACATCAGCACATTTTATGAGGAACGCAGCCCCGACAATGATTCGGAAGCGACTGCCGAAGCGGAGCGCTACATCTCGGAGCAGATGCGTACAGCCAACCGCACGCAGACCCGCAACAGCGTCGTTCAGATGCTTTTGATCGTGGCGAGTCTGGCGATCATGTTCAGCATCTATCACATCATGTCAAAGCGGGAAAAGCAGTCCGAGGCGGATAAAATCCGAGCGGAGGAGAACAGCAGAGCCAAGACTGTGTTCCTCTCCAACATGTCCCATGATATCCGCACGCCGATGAACGCCATCCTCGGCTATACGAATCTCGCGCGGCGGGACGGGACAAGCGCGGCAGAGATGCGGGAATACCTCGATAAGATCGACTCCTCCGGTCATCATCTGCTTGCTCTGATCAACGACGTTCTGGAAATGAGCCGCATTGAGAGTGGAAAAATGGAGCTGGAGCCGGTTCCTGTCGACCTCAAAAGAGCGTTTTCCGAGGTTCGGGACATGTTTGCCACACAGATGAAGGAAAAGAGTATCAGCTTTACCGTTGATACCAACCATGTGAAACGAAACCGTGTCCTTTGCGACAAGAACCGGCTCAACCGTGTGCTGCTGAACCTGCTGAGCAACGCCTATAAGTTTACGCCGGAGGGCGGCAGTATCTCTGTCACTGTATGGGAAATCGAAAGCGAAAAGAAAGACTGGGGCAACTACGAGATCCGGGTGGCGGACAATGGCATCGGCATGACATCGGAGTTTGCGGCGAAGGTGTTTGAAGCCTTTGAGCGTGAACGCACCAGCACGGTCAGCGGCATTCAGGGGACGGGCCTCGGTATGGCGATCACCAAGAGCATCATTGACAAGATGGGCGGTGAGATCGAAGTCAACAGCGCGCCCGGAATCGGAACGGAGTTTGTTGTAAAGCTTGAGCTTGAACTGCTGCCGGATGACGAAAAGGCGGTCGAGGACACCGAAGAAGCCGGGAAGGTCGCACCGGTAGATTTTACGGGGATACATCTCCTGCTGGTGGAGGACAACGAGATCAACCGAGAGATCGCGACGATGATCCTGGAGGAATCCGGCTTTACGCTTGATACCGCGGTAAACGGCGAGGAAGCGGTCGAGAAGGTGACGGCATCACAGCCCGGAGACTATGCCGCCGTATTGATGGATATTCAGATGCCTAAGATGAACGGCTATGAGGCGACACGGGCAATTCGAGCGCTGACCGATCCGCGGCTCGCCGAAATTCCGATCATCGCCATGACCGCCAATGCTTTCAGCGAGGACATCAAGGCTGCGGAGGACGCCGGTATGGACGGGCACATTGCCAAGCCGCTTGATATATCGATCATGATCAATACTCTTACGGATATCCTTCGCAGAAAACGCGCCTGACCGTTCTCCGGCACGAACGCGGTGGAGAAGCAGCAGAAAGCGCAACGGCTGATAAAGGGAAAACAGAAACGATACGAAATGGGATTGTAACAAATAGGACTGAAAAAAGCATAAAGAAAAAGCCTCGGAATCATTACGATTCCGAGGCTTTCCTTTGTGTTTGCACGTCAGTATGGAGAACCTTGCAAACACAAATTCATGCCGTCCCTAACACAAGGCGCATCAACCTCGCCTGCGCCGATCTCATGGCGGACTACGATCAGGACACGCAATCCGCGTTCGTAGAAATCTGCGTGGACTACGGAAAGAGTGTCAACAAAGCGATCATGCAGAACATCGTAAAGAAATGCCCTCCGCCCACCGCTGACCGTCAGGAAATATTTGCGGCGTGGCGTGAGGCGGCTGCCATCGAAGAGCAGCGCAAGTATGCGCCGCCGAAAAAGATTGCCTTCAACCGCAAACGCTTTGAGCCGTATCTTGAAAAGCTCGGCAGCGACGCGAAGCTGGAGGAACTGTTTCTGGAATTCCTGCGTGAGCGCGTCGGATAAGTAAATACCATGGGCATACAGGCTCAGCGTCAACCCTGAACGGTTGACGTTGGGCCTTTTCTTATGCCCGGAAACGGAGAGAGTATGAACCTGTATAACACACCTATGATGCCCGGCCCGTTTGACGATTCGGCAAAAGCCAGGCAGACGAGGATGGGACTGCTGCAAAGCGACGGCAAGGCGGATCAGGACGCCGTCGCCATTCTGTCCCGCGTTTACGCGGGGCTGCTGTTTGACGATCTGTGTGAATCGTCGCCGGACATGGAACGGGTCTACGCGGTATGCGACCGCATGGCGGAGCTGTGGGCGCAGGGCAGCGCGAAGAAGGCGCTGCTCTATATCTGCCTTCAATACGACGGCCTGCTGCGGCCTCTGCCGGAGCCGATCTGGTGGATCGTTGGCAACCCGGCACTGGTGGAGCCCTTTTGCGAGGGCTTTGTCCGGCGCTTGAGCGAGTTCAGAAACGAAAGTGAGGTGATGTGACATATGAGAGTGGTAAAGGTCTACCAGCCGCCGGGCAAGGCTTCTCCCTTTGAGGCGTTCCTTGCCCAGCAGAATCCGAAGCTCCGGCAAAAGCTCCGGTGGACGCTGTTCCGATTGGCGCAGCTGGACCGATGCGAGCTGAAAGAGCCGCACTTCAAGCACTTCTCGCTGGAACGGTACAGCGACTTCTACGAAATGCGAGAGAAAAATACGATCCTCGTCCGCGTCGTGTTTACATTCTGTGGCGAGGATATTCTTTTGCTCGCACCGTTCATCAAGAAAGAGTCTCGCGACACCATGCGGGCGCTGGAACAATCCATCAGTATGCTTGCGGATGTTCGGAGAGATCCGGACTACGCGGTAAAATACGATTTTAAGGAGGAAAAGAAACGAGCATGAAACGACTGATAACAGGGGGCGCAGCGTGCGCCCTCGCGCTGGCCATGACGGTCAGCGCGCTGGCGATGTGGGTGCCGAGCGACACCACCGTGCAAAACCTGAATGGGGTCCAGCAGTACATCAAGGTTTTTACGGTGCCGGCAGACACCAATCCCGAGGCCCTGATCGAAGAACCCTTCGAGTACGAGGGCTTCACCTATACCTTTGCGGAGATCACCAAGCAAGAGCACACGGTCGAGGCGCAGAAGGAACACACCGAAACACTGGTCGTTGAAACGCAGAAAAAAGACCTTGTGAACGTGCTGGAAGTGCTGACACCGACCATCGAATACGACAACGGACACTATTCCGGCGTTCTGGCTCTGGACCACACCGCCATCCGCACCGAGCCCGCGGGCTATACCTCTGGCAGTTACACGATCCGCGAGACAAAGGAGATCGGGAATCTTGACAGCAACGACATGGCGTTTGTACCGCAGACCACGGTGAAGGACGGCAAGACGCTCCAACTGGAAACGGTGGACTGGCAGGTGCAGAGTACGGCGCTCGTAGACGACGTACTGGTTCCGTCAAGCTATGTGGCGGTCGCCACTTATGCGGGCAAAGCGACGTACAGCAAGCCGACCGGCTACATTACGACGGCGGAGTACAGGGGTGTGGTTTCCTGCGATGAGGTGACCCATGTGACCTATACCGTTCTCTATGTGGGCGCCAAAGCGAGCCAAGCGGAAGATCCGGCCCAATCACAGTCTGGCTTGGCGGACGTGCTGGCTGACCATAAGATGCTCGTGCTCGGCGGGGTCGCTGTGCTGGCGCTGATCACAGTCGGCACGGCGCTGTTCATCCGCACGAGGAGAATTGCACACGCCGTGGCGGAGGACGAAGAAAATGCAGAGGAGGAGCAGGAAAATGAAACTGAGAAATAAAGCGATGTCAGCGGCGCTTGCGCTGATGCTGACGGCGGCGTTGCCGATTTGCGCCGACGCCTCGGACTACAGCTTCAAGGGGGCAATGGCGCCTGAGTATTATCCCTCAACCAGCTATGATGAGGTCTACGGCTCGCGGTACAACTATGGCGGAAAGAACGTGTCGGACTACCAGATACCGGAGCTTCCCTACGGCACCTACAGCAACACGAGCATCGGCATCATGGAAAAGGTGCGCCTGCCCGGACAGACGGTGTCTTACGGTGGACTTGCCGTTGACTTTGGCGGCATCTCCGGCGCTGTGAGCGGCAGCACGATTACGGTCGCGGCGAGAAATACTCGTTGGAGCTGGGAAACAACCTCTCCCGCGCGCTGACCTCTGAGCTTGCGATGCTGGCGTCGCCTCTGGTGACGCCGCTGTTCCTGCGAAAGTATCAGCGAAAGCAGATCAAGCAGTATCAGCGGCGGGAGCCGATTCGCAAGGGCGCGGGAGATATCATTTGCTGCCTTGACGAATCGGATTCCACACGGGGCGACAATGCCGCGTGGGGCAAGGCTGTCGCGCTGACGCTGCTGGACGTCGCGGCGGACGGAGGACGCAGCTTCGCGCTGATCCACTTCTCCGGCGCGGGCGGGCTTGCTGCGGACGTGTTTCGCCCGGGCGAGTACACGGCGGCGGACAAGATGGCCGCAGCGGAGCGATTCCTCGGCGGCGGGACGGATTTCAAGCCCCCGATGCGCGAGGCGGTGTCCCTCATGGAGAACGAAGGCTTTGAGAACGCCGACATCGTATTCATCACGGACGGCGAATGTATGCTGCCGGACGACTTTGTGGAGCAGTTGCGAGAAAAAAGATGGAGCTAGGCTTTTCCGTGACGGGCATCCTGCTCGACGCGGGCAGCGGCATGGACTTCAGCCTGAAGGAGTTCTGCGAGAAGGTATACCGCACCAGCGAACTGATGGGCGACGAGATCGTGCGGGATATGGTAACGACGAGATTATAACCTGAATCCGTGAAACCCAAGTCTGCATGAATATAGGAAAGCCGCACAGTCAAAGGGCTTGAGGACCTTAATAGAAATGTAGAATTTCGCACCCACTGGGTGAATCGGATCGCTGCCTGTGGTATAATGGAACCAACCCAAAAACGGAGGTCGGAGCCATGTATAAACCGAGATTCAAAGTCGTTTTCTCCAACGAGCGCATCCTATCGCCAAGCGGTCTCGGCATTGTCGGTGGAATGCTTGCCAAGAGCGATTTC
>JAFXPO010000003.1 GCA_017527825.1 Oscillospiraceae bacterium | reverse complement strand
GCGGTTTCGCGGCACGGCGTGGGGCGTCATCAACGCCGCCAGCGACCTCGCCACGCACTCCATGCCCCATCGGAATACGAAGAACTACGCCGAGAACAACTGGTCGCGGGTCATGGACGGCCACGCGATTATCGACAAGGCAGTGAAGCTCTGCGTGGTGGCGGCATAGAAAGGCTTGACGAATCTGCATAATTGTGACACAATAATGTCACAATGTATTGGGAGGGATGTTCATGCCGAAAATCATACCGATCCGCGATCTGCGCGACACGGGTAAGCTGTCTGAAATGTGCGGCGCGAGCACGGAGCCGATCTTCATCACAAAGAACGGATACGGAGATATGGTCATCATGAGCATGGCGGTCTATGAGCAGCGCATGGCGCGGTTGGAGATGCGCGAGAAGATTCTGGAAGGCAAGGCGCAGGCCGACGCCGGACAGCTCATCGACGGGCCCGCGGCGCTGAAAGAGATTGGGGCGAAGCATGGCCTATCGCTATAAGTTTACGCCGCTGGCGGTCGCGGACATTGATGAAGCGCTTAACTACATCGCGGGGAATCTCTCCAATCCCACGGCGGCAGATAATCTGTATCGAAACCTTGCCGCTGAGATCGAGGATATTTGCGACCGGCCCTATTCGTTCCCGGATTGCTCTCATTATCTGATCGACGATGAATCCGTCCGCCATACGGTCGTCGGAAACTATGTGCTGATCTTTGAAGTATCCCAAAACGAGAAGCTGATCAAATTCCTGCGCTTTCTCTACGGCGGCATGGATATTCAGCACCAACAAATTACATCATAGTGAACGACTAGACGCTTTGGGCTTCCCCCCAAAGCGTCTGCTATTTTGCGAAGGAAGTGAAAAAATGAGTTATCAAGTCCTGACCTCCACCGAGAACCTCCCCTACGAAGACTGGTTGGAATATCGCAAGCGCGGCATTGGCGGCTCCGATGCCTCGGTGGTCTGCGGCATCAACCGCTACAAGTCTCCCGTCGAGCTGTGGATGGAAAAGACGAACCAACTCCCCTACCAAGAGGCGGGGGAAGCGGCCTACTGGGGTACACAGCTAGAAGGCATCGTCCGCGCGGAGTTCACCAAGCGCACGGGCATTGAAGTGGAGATCGTCAAGCAGTTGCTCCAGAGTACGGAAAACCCGTTCATGCTCGCCAATCTGGACGGCCTCTGCCATCATCCCGACTATGGCGACTGCATCTTCGAGGCAAAAACGGCGACGGCGTACAAAACAGGTGAGTGGGACGATGCCATCCCCGACGAATATGCACTCCAAATCCAGCACTATATGGCGGTTACGGGTTTCCGTGCCGCCTTTATTGCCGTGCTGATCGGCGGCAATACCTTCAAGTGGAAGCTGGTGGAGCGCGACGACGAGCTGATCGACATGCTGATTCCCTTTGAATCCGTCTTTTGGCGGCACGTTCAAGATATGACCCCGCCGCCGCTGGACGGCTCCGACGCCTCGGCAAAGTTCCTTGCCGAGCGGTTTCCAAACAGCGTGCCGCAATCGCAGATCGCGCTGCCGCCGTCCGCCTCGGAGCTGCTGGCGCAGTACGACGAGGCTTGCGAAGACCTCGACGCCGCCACCGAGCGGAAACAGAAAGCCGAAAATCTGCTCAAAGAAATGCTGGGTGAGAACGAGGTCGGCACTGTGGGCGACAAGATCATCACATGGAAGTCGATCTCGCAGGAGCGGCTGGACAGCAAGACACTTAAAGCGGAGCACCCGACGCTCTACAAACAGTACAGCAACAAAATATCATACCGTCGCTTCTCTGTGAAAGCGGCAAGCTGAAAGGAAGGTCTATTATGGATAGTGCCAAACTGAAAAATCGTATGAATTCGAAAATGTCGGAGCTGGAAACACCGGCTCCGCTGCCCTTTGAGATGGGGCTGGCGCCGGTCAACGCCGACTACGCGGCCCTGTCGAACAACGCGCTCTCCGTCATCCGCGAGAATTTGAAAAATCAGCCGCTTGCGCTGGACTTCTTCGACGTGGTCAAATCGCCCTCCGGCGGCTCGACCGTGTTCTCCGTGCCGGGGCTGAACGGCGACGAGCCGGAAACGGAGCTGACGGGTATCATTCTGGACTATACGACCCCGCGCGCCTACTGGCATACGCCGGAGCCGGTGGAGGGCACGCCGCCCGACTGCATGAGCGTCAACAGCATCATTTCTGCCGATGGGAAGTCCTGCGCCCATTGTCCCTACAACGACTTCGGCAGCAAAGACGGCGAGAGCAACGCGAAGGCGTGCAAGGAATCTGTACTCTTATTCCTGCTGCGCCCGAACACGATCCTCCCGCTGCTGGTGCGCGTGCCGGTGACGAGCAAAAACCGCTTTCTGAAATACACGACACGGCTCGCGGGCGCGCTGACGCCGATCAACGGCGTGGTGACGCGCATCACCTTGGAGCGGGCGACGAGCAAGGGCGGCAAGCCGTTCGCCCTGTTCAAGTTCGAGGCAAGCAGCACGCTTGACGTAGACACGACCATGCAGGCGAAAGCGTATGCGCAGCAGTTCATGGAGATCGTCAACGCCGCCGATCTGACGCCCGAACTGGACGAGGCGAGCTGAAATGTGGGACTACATGACGGCGCTCCAACGGCGTTTTCTGGTGGTCTCACAGCAAACGCAAGACGCGGAGCGCGATGCAGAGGCCGCCTACGACACCCTGCACGCGGAACTGAACCGGGAGCAACAACGGCTCTTGCTTCGGCTTCATGATGCCTACACGCTCCACAAAGATGATGCGGCGCTGGATAGCTTCATCTCCGGATTTCGGCTTGCCGACGGCATCCATCGGGAGTTGGCGAAGATCCCGCCGTATTCGTATGAGCAGGAAAGCGAGGAGCTGGGGAGGGAGGCCTTTGATGAACAAACGTCGTGAAACCTTCAATACAACAGCCCGCCCCGGAGGTTACGAGGGCAGAGAGGAAAGTAGCATGTCAGACGATCAGAAGTATTTTGACTATCTGGAAAAGCTGCGCGAAAGCGGCGAGGTCAACATGTTTGGCGCGGTGCCATATTTGCAGCGGCAGTTCCCGGAGCTTGGCTTCGACATCGACCACGCCAGAAGTGTCCTGTTGGCATGGATGGCGTTATGCGACAAGTCATGAAAAAAGATTTGCGGGCGCGAGTGCGCTACAACCGCGGTATCGAAGGCTGCGGCCCCGACGAGGGCAATGCGTTGGACGCCGAATCGTTCGTCTTGGAGCTATGGGACGAGGAGTATAAAAGCTGGGGAGTCAGCACCATCGCCCCGCTCAGGAGGTGCGTGGAGTATCCCGACGCCAAGGAGCGGGAGTTTATCAACTATCAGTTCATGATGGAGCTGTTCAAGCTCCAAAGGCTCGGCTACTCGGTCAGCTTAGCGAAAGCGGAGGAGGCAATGCAATGAGAATCGGCTATATCCGTGTGAGCAGCGCGATTTTGCAATATGAACAATTATCAAGCAAGAATTTGTGCGGAATGACATATTGACAAAACGTGTACCGATATGCCAAAATATACAGCCAAAGTAGCCGATTAAGTTTCCCGCTGAATCCGCCGATAAGGTTGGTTGGCAACACGGCTTTCGCCGTGACAAGGCGCGAACACGTATTGGTAGAAACGGTGCCGATATTGATTATCGGATAGCGTCAAATAGCCGGAAAACGTCCCAAAGGATGGAAACGCCCCTAAAGCAGACGCCGGGGTTCGGTGCTTAACTAATAAAATTAATATTCCGCAAGGTGAATGAGCATTATCACTTGCGCATTATCCCTTGGCTACCCGCCATTCGCAAACGAATGAGTGTAGGGTCTTGTGACGGAACCGTCTTAAAGCATTTTTGATGGATCTCAGAAACATGCGGGCAAACTTCTGCGAGAGTAGAGGTCTTGTCCGCGTTGTTTCTGAGGTCTTTTCATTTGTGTTTGTCAGACTCTTGCGGTTCGTTCAAGGAGGACGAAACCATGAGTAAAAGCACGAAAAAAAGCAAGAATCAGACCCGTCAGAAGAAGCTCCAGATAACGCCCGTCGCCGCCGTTTACGAAGACGGCAATGTTCAAGTCTTAGTCGAAGACAAGGATGCTGAGGGCCTTCTACGCCCGCTGACGCCGCAGGAGAAAGACCTGCACTACCCGAAGTTGGACAAGCAGAAGCCTAAAAAAGTCGCCAAGCGGCTCGGCCTCTCGGAGGACGACATCATTCGTTATGATGAGTTCGAGGCGGACAAAAAGGCCCTGTCTGAGCTCAAAGCTGCAGTCAAGAAGAAGGGCAATCGCCGCAAAGTTAGTAAGCGCATCCGCAGCTTCTTCGAGGTGCTGAATGCCTCGAGCGACTCAAGGTCGCTAATCACGATTCTGTTCGCCGCGCTCATTGCCCAGTTCACGACATTCCTCCCCAAGGCAGCCTCAACAATCCGCGCAATTTACTTTGAGGACGATGCTATGCGCTTCGGGCGTGGGTCAAGGACGGACTGATTCCCGCAGTCTATTCGGGTAAGAAAGCCTACGTCCGCTATGACAACGTCGTAGCCTTCCTAAACGGGGATGCTCCTCAGCAACCCGCGTGACAATGAAAGCCGGTGCCGTCCCGACTACTACGGGACGGCACCAATTAGCCCATACCAGCAAAGGAGAGAACATGGCAACCATCAATCCCCGCTACGATAAGAGCGGCAACATCATCTCCTATCAGATTCGCGTATTCCGCGGGCGCGATTCTTCCGGCAAGCGTCTCAAGGACTACATGATGACGTGGCGCCCCGACCCCAGCATGACCAAGCGCCAGATTGAGCGCGAGGTGCAGCGTCAGGCAACTTTGTTTGAAGAAAACTGCAAAATCGGCAACGTCAGCACGGAGAAGATGACTTTCGAGCGCTACGCTGCTTATGTAATCGACCTCAAGGAGCGCACAGGGCTGAAAGCGAAAACGGTGGAACGCTACCGGGATATGCTTCCGCGTATCAACGCTGAAATCGGTCCGCTTAAGCTTCAGGACATCCGCGCCGATCACCTTAACCGGCTCTACGCCAAGCTCGCAGCAGAGGGGGAAAACAAAACCGGAGGTCGGGCCGTCGCCAAGATCGATCTCAAAGCTGTCCTCAAAGATGGAAAGCTTCGGCAGGCCCGGATCGTAGAGCGCACCGGCGTTTCCTCAACCACGGTTTCCGACGCCATCAAGGGGCACACGGTCAGCACCAAAACCGCACAAGCCGTCGCCAATGCGCTTGGTATGAAGCTGGAGGATGCCTTCGACATCGTGGAGGGCAGCACCACGCTCGCCGCTAAGACAATCGTGGAACACCACCGATTGATCAGCTCGATTTTCTCGCAAGCCGTCAAAGAACAGCTTGTCCCCTCCAATACTGCGCGCCGCGCTACGCCGCCGAAGGTGCCGAAGCACGAATTGGATACCTTTGAGGCGGACGAGGTCAAGGCGATCCTCGACGCCTTGATGACGGAGCCGCTCAAATGGCAGGTCATTACCATGCTGCTGATCGGCACCGGCGCGCGCCGCGGTGAGATCATGGGCTTGCAGTGGAAAAACGTTGACTTCGACAACAGCCGATTGTATCTCTGCGAAAACCGTGTCTACACACGCACGACCGGCGCAATCAGCACGACGTTGAAAACGGACGAGAGCCGCTATGTGACCATCTCCCCCTCCATCACCGCATTGTTGCGCCAGTGGAAGGAGGAACAGGCCGCTTTCTTCGACCATCTCGGTATCACGCCTTCGGGGTACGTTGCTACAGCCGATAGTGGGAAACCGATGCACCCGGACTCTCCGACCGATTGGCTGGCGAACTTTGCCAAGCGCCATGATTTGCCGCCCATCCATCCGCATAAGTTTCGCCATACGCAGGCAAGCCTGCTGATCTCGGAGGGCGTGGACATTCTGACGGTCAGCAAGCGCCTCGGTCACGCGAAGGTCAGCACGACCCTCGACATTTACAGCCACGTCCTCGCCAAGAGCGATCGGCAGGCAAGCGACGCGCTGGACGCGCTCATCTTTCAGAAAAAAGAAGGGTAGTCACGCTAAAGTACCGCTGAGCATTTGGCCGGAGATCGCAATTTGACAAAAATGTTATAAAAACAGCCGATTCATCATCGAATCGGCTGTTTTTCTGGTTGCGGAGGGAGGACTTGAACCTCCGACCTCCGGGTTATGAGTTGCTATCTCCGTTTGTTGAGTAACTTTGAATGTGCGAAAACCTCTTGATTTTTCGCTGTTTTGCTTGACTTATCTGTAGAATAAGCGCGAACAAGAAAAAGCGAAATCGAATAAACTAACCCAAAACTAACCCAAATTTCACCCAGCGAATTTTATGCCCGGTGCACGACGGGCGCACGACGATCCAACGCCTGTGTAGTTGTGACGGATTACCTCACATTACGGGTTCTTTTCTGCTCCTTTGGTCGGGTTGCATTGCGCGCTGGTTTTCCTCCATAACCTAAAGCACCATTTTGGTGCTTTAGGTAACGCCAAGTTCTTTCGCCAAACTGTACCCTGTTCGGCCAGTTTTACCAACGGCGTCATTTTGACGACGTTGGTAACATCCATTGTCATCCCGGATTTTTTGGTTTGGATTGAAAGCGCTTTTCTTCTGCGCTTTATACGCTTTCCCTATCAACACTACCACGGCGTACATATCGGAGAAATGCAATTCTGCGAAAAGACAGGG
Source organism: Oscillospiraceae bacterium (assembly GCA_017527825.1). GTDB lineage: Bacteria > Bacillota > Clostridia > Oscillospirales > Oscillospiraceae > Hominicoprocola. Next base: position 10,133 of record JAFXPO010000003.1, on the reverse strand, counting down.
CAGACACCTTTCGATGCCTACCCCATCCAGCGGTTATTCGTCAAGCGATCTTTGCCCGTCCGAGTTCTAGCCCTGCCAGAAAGCCCGCGTAATATCCGAAGCGGGAGGCTGCAAGCTCGTGGTCGGCGGTCAGCTCGATTGCCTTGTCCGTGTCCCCGGCCTCTATCGCTGCGTCTACGGCCTCGCTGATCTGGTGCAGAGCCTCCGCAAGTTCCCCCTCAGGGGCGCGGTTGATGAAGTCTATAAACAGTGTCTCGATGGTGATGTTCTTTTTCATTGATTTTTCCTCCAAAACGGTTGATTTTCTATGTGAAATCGTGATATATTATTCAGGCAATCGGATTCGGTGCGTTCCCGCTGTCCGTTGTCTGCCCTTGCCGGAGGTTGCCGCCCCCGGCAAGGGCTTCTCATTTCTGCGCGGTGTGTCGAGCCATTCGATGAACCGCATGAGTTGTGCTACGGTGTGCGCCACGCCGATGACCGTGAAAACCAGCGCCGATGTGCTCATACGCTGACGGTGAAGCGCGTCGTGGTCGTCGCCTTGCTGTACTGCGCGTACAGGTCGGCGTGGTCTGCCTTGAAAGCCTTGCTATCGAAGCGGCTGCTGTTGACGTTCTTCCAGCTCGCTTTCCAGCCGTCGCCCTGCAAGACCTCCTCGCCGCGCTCGATCATGGTGGACTTGATCTTGTCTGTGAGGGCTTCCGCCTCGGCTTCCAGCTCCGCGATCATGGCGCGGACGGAAAGCAGGTCTTTCGCTACGGCGTTCAGTTCGTTGGTGCTCATGGTGTGTACCTCCATCATTTTGTTTTTGGGATTTCCACCGCCTGAGAAGATCGGGACTTTTACTGTCGCTCAGTGCCGCTCACCCGTGTACCGGTCTCAGGTTCGCCGCCCGTATGTCTGCGGCTCGGTGTTTTTCCCTTGCTGTGATTATAATATAGCACGTTGTAACGTGTTTTTCAAGGCGCTAATATGCACAAAGTTATAACGTGCCGTTTGTGCAGAATGTGCACTTTACAACGTGCCTCTGGTGACGTATAATACAGTACATAATAGGGAGGTATAACTATGGCAGTATCAGAAGCAAAACGCGCGTCAAATGACCGCTGGGACGCAAAGAATATGTCCTATCAAACTGTAAAGGTCAGCAAGTCACTTCTCGACGATTTCAAAGCCGCCTGCGCTGTGCGCGGGGATCGCGTCAACACAGTCCTGCGTATGGCAATGGAGCGGTACGTCGCAGAAACGCCAGAATACGAACGCATAACACGGGATAATCCGGCGCAAAGCGCCGCAGAATAGAATGGGAGGTGTTTTCCGTGAGCAATCGTGAACGAATCATATCCATGCTGGACAGCCTGCCGGACTACAAGCTGGGCTATATTCTCGCCTACATTCAGGGCATTACCGCTGAGGATATGCCTAACGCGGAAACGGCACAGGCTATTGCGGACGCAAGGAACGGAATCGGACTGAGCCGGTCTTTCTCGTCCGTCGCGGAGCTGATGGAGGACTTGAATGCTGACGATTAAATACCAAAGCAGATTCAAGAAGGACTACAAGCGCATCATTCGGCGCGGTTATGATGTGCGGCTGCTTGAGCCAGTCATTGAGCTGCTTGCAGCGCAAAAGCCTTTGCCGCCCGAATACAAAGACCACCCATTACAGGGTAAATTCGCCGGCTCCCGCGAGTGCCATATCACCCCGGATTGGCTGCTGATCTATGAGGTGGATGGCGACAACCTGATCCTGTATCTTATGCGAACCGGGACGCACAGCGACCTTTTGAACGAGTGACGGAGGCGCGTATGATAATCATTGACGAGGATGCCGAGAACTGGATCAATCTGATGATGTGTCGGGACGCCGCGAAGAACAATCCCGAGCTGCGCAAGGAGTTTGAGGAGCGCGTCGCCCCGGAAGTGGTCAAGGCTGCGGACGAATGCACCGACTATGAGGACTTCAAGCGCCTGTTGGCGCTCTACCAAAAGACCGGCGACTGATATAAAGCCCGAAATTCGCCCCTGTAAGCGATTGTTTGCCTACAGGGGCGTTTCCTTGCGCCGGGGAGATATTGTTCCATATTCGGGCGATATGGGCTTTTCAGCGGCATTTCTGCTTGTGTTCTCTCGCCGCTTCTGTGGCGGCAGTCTCTGCCTGCCGGATTTTCTCTTGCATAATGCGCGATTGCAGCAGCCCCGCTTGCCCCGCTCGTCGTTTCAATTCTTCGGCATACGCCGCTGTGACGCCCGCCCGCCGTTGCGCCGTGTACTCTGGTGGGAAATCGTCATCGAGTTCCGAGAATTTAGCCGTGGGTTTCATCGCCCGTGTAGCTTCGCCTGCGCAAATCCTCGGCGTCCCACTTCCACTTCGCGGTCAAAAACGCGGAGGCAACCTTGAACATTTCCGCACGGGCGGCTTCGAGCTGATCCATGACGCCATCAAATTCAGCCGGGGAAACGCGGTCAATGGCTGATTCAAGGTTTCGGACGCGGCAAACCAAACGGTAGTGCCGCCGTGATAGGTCTTTCAGCTCCTCCGGCCATGCGGCGCAGTATCCGAGAACATCCATCGTGTACTCTCCTTTCAAAATCATTGATGAACGGGCGGGATAGGATGACGAGACCGCCCCCGCCCATCTTGCTTTACCAGTGCGCGCCCATGCGTTCTACGTCACGAATTGCTTTTCTTGCGGTCTCGCCGAGCTTCACATGATCCACTTCGATGACGTGACCCTCACGAATTGCCGCGAGAATCGCTTGCAGCAGCTCCGTGTTCGCGCTTGCCGCCTCCCGCGCCATCTGACGCAACAGTGCCTCCGGCGCTTCGATGTTCCTGCCGCTCGTCTGGTCGCCCAGCACGGCAAGAAATTCACGGTTCGCGGGAATGACCGCACCCTCTGCCAGCGCGGGGATGCGGGGGAGTTTTACGAGACGGGTATCAAACGCGGGGATAATCTGTGCGCCGCCGATATTCAGACCGCTAAAGCGGATATGAAACAGGCTATTCACAGCGTCAATGACTTTGTTGACAATCGCAATGATCGAGTTCGCCATATTCTTCACGAATCGGGTTATCGGGTTATCGTCGAGCTTCCAAGCCGCATAGCTCCCGATGAGACCCGCGAAAAGCAGCGCCAGACCAAGCCCAATCCCTGCGCCGGACAAACACAGAAGAACGCCGAGCACCGCAAGCGACCCGCTCAAGATTGCCCCGATTCCTGCAAGCACAGGACGGATTTTTTGCTGTATGACATCCCAATTCACCGCCGCTGTAGTGACCAGACCAGCAGCCCCCGCAGCCATTAGGCCAATACCGAGCACGAGGTTTGCGCCAGAGAACGTGAGAACTGCGCCGAGCGCAAGCAGCGCCGCACTAACAAGCGCTGTTACCCCTCCGAGCGGGCCGTTGAGCTTCTGCGAGATCGTGTCCCAATTCGCCGCAAGCGTCGTAGCAAGCCCCACAGCGCCCACCGCCAGCAGTCCAAGGCCGACCGGGATGTTTGCGCCGCTGAACGTGAGAACCGCACCAAGCGCCAACAAAGCGGCGCTGACGACGGTTGTGACCGCGCCGAGCGACCCTTGAAGCGATTGCTTCACAGAATCCCAATTTTCAACAGCCGCCTCCGCCAGTCCCGCAGCGCCGACAGCCACCATTGCAAGACCAAGCGGGACGTTGACGCCGCTGAATGCAAGAATCGCGCCAACAGCGAGAACCGCGCCGCGAACAATCGTCGTGATTTCGGTTGCGTTGTCCTCGATAAAGCCCTTGATTGTGTCCCAATTCACCGCCGCTGTAGTGACCAGACCAACAGCCCCCGTAGCCATGAGCGCAATGCCGAGCGGGATGTTTGCGCCAGAGAATGCAAGGATCGCACCAAGGCCAAGCAAAGCGCCGCTGACAACAGTAGTAATTGCGCCGAGTGGGCCTTCGAGCTTTTGTCGTATGTTGTCCCAATTTTCTTTCGCAGTTGCCGCGAGCGTAACTGCTCCGACTGCCATTAGAGCAAGACCAACCGGGACAGAAATGCCGGAGAACGCCAACACAGCGCCAACCGCCAGCAGCGCGCCGCCAATGATCGCCTCAATCTCCCCAAGCTGACCCGAAATCATAGCGGAGAAGTCCGGCGCGGTTGCGTCTATACCGCCTGCTCCGCCTCCGGCTATGCCACCGCTCGAATCATCGCCCAACTGATTGATTTCATCGAACGCGGCAAGGCTCTTGCTTGCGCTCTTTGCGGCGCTGCCAACGCCCTTCAAGGCTTTCTGTTCATTGTACAGCCCTTTCGCTGCCTCCGCGCTCTGCTCGAGCGTTTTGCCGAACAGCGCCGATATAACGCTTGCAACGGCGGTCACAACGCGCGTCAGAATGTTGACAAGCGCCGTAAACGCGGGGATGACCACTTGCAGGATCGGTTGCGCAAGCGTCAGCAAGGCTCCGCGCAGGCGCGCGACAGACGCCGCCGCCTCGTCATTCGCTGTGATTCCCTCCCACAGATACGAGCGCAGGCCGCGCAACGCCTTTGTAATCAGCGTGAAAACAAAGACGCGCTTCGCAAGCCCAATGATCCGATTGGTGAAGCGATCCAAGGATTTAGCCGCGCGGTCAAGGTTTTCTGTCGCTTCTTCGGCGGTCGGCGGCGCGGTCTCGTGGAGGGCGTCCACCGTGCGCCGAGTGATTTCAAGCTGACCGTTCAGCCTACTTTCTTCGCCGCGCAGCTCTGCGAGGTTTTCCCGCGCCGCCGTCAGCTCTGCATTGGTCTTCGCTGCCTCCGGCACAGCCGCGAACAACGCGGATTTGTCGAGAGGCGCGCCCCCAACGGCGTCGTTGATTGCCTTGACGCTCGCGGTCATGTCGGCGTATTTTGCTTCAAGTTCCGAAACCTTCGCCGCCTGCGCCGCTGCCTGCCGCTGTGTAGCCTTCAACGCCTTTTCAAGCTGCGCGAGGTCTCGCTCCGCTCCGCGAGTGTCGATTTTGGTGTCGATCCGAATAGAGCCGTCCGACATAGTTATTCCTCCCCTTTGACCGCTTCGGGCGTGTCGGGTTTACTATGATATTTTTCGATGTATTTGCTGACGCGCTTACTCTTCGATGCCGCTTTCATCGCCTCCGCCGTATGCGCTTGAACCGCTGTGTTTTCTTTCACCAGCTCGTCACCAATGAGCGCCACCGCGCCGTTGATAAACTGTTCCAGCGCCGAGACGCCGTTTGCGGTTGCAAAGGAAAAGCCGGTGCCGAAAACGATGTCGGAAACGGGCTGATCAAAGGCTTTATCCAGCGCGGCGCGCAGCTCTGCGTCGATCCGGGCACATTCGTCAAGCAGCTTGTCGATGTCCTCGGTGGGTTCGATGTGAATGTTCTTCGCCGTTTCCCGCAGCGCACGGAGGCGGTTGAGAAGCGCGGGATCAGACGGATTGAAGCGGATAGCGCCCACGTTCTTTCCGTCGCGCGTGACTGCGAATTCTTTCAGGCCGGTCGAAATGCCGATTGCTTGCATAGGTCAGCCCTCCTTGCTTTCGTCCTGTTCTTTCAGTTCGTCGCGTACAACTTTCGCGGCGTCGCGCACCAGCGGAAACAGCGCAAAGGAATCGGTCAAAAGCTCGCCCACCTTCTCCGCGTAGGCCTCCCGGCGCTGCTCAATCATTTGTTTCAACTCGCTCATGTTTTTTACTCCCTTCTTTTTTTGTCCGCGCAATCTGCGCCCCGATCAGCAGAGCGCAGATTGCAGCGCGGCTCTTGTTACTTCTTCTTTTTGCCCGCGGCGCGGCCTGCGTTCCTCATAGCCGCGTCCGCCTTGTCAAAGCGGGCCTTGTCCTCTTTGGACATCTTCGGATAGTCCTTGCGAAACCACGCGTGGACGATTGCGTCGTCCGGGTCAGGGCCGGTCAGAATGCCCTTCTTTTTCGTTGCTGCCATAGTGTTTTTCCTCACTTTCGGTATCAGTATTTTTTGCTTACCACAAGCGCGTCACGGGTAAGCGCGTAATAGTAGGAGCCGCCGTGGGTGTCGATTCGGACGACGTTGTAGCCCATCTTGAGCGCCATTTGAGCCTCGCCGTTGTTCGCGCCGTAGGAACGCTGCCCGACTGATCCGGCGCGGTTTAGGCCGGTTTGGAGCCGCTGGGAGGATTGCTGAATCCGCGCCCGCACCGTTGACAGGTTGACGACCCGCGCCGTTGGGGAAAGTGCCAACGTCGTTACTGCGGCGCTGCCGTAGCTCGCGGCTGTGCCCTTGTCGGTCGTCATGTAGATTCCGTCACCGTAAAGCCCCGTGCCGGTGTGCGTCTTGGGGGCGTTGAGAAGCCTGTCCGCCGAATTGCGGGAACTCCAACCACGATAAAAAACCTGTGCGTTGGTCTGCTGCACATACTGGTTGAAGTCGCCCTCGGAGAGAACGGTAGGCCCCTTGTTCAAGCCCAGCGACAATGCCAGCTTTTGATAACTGTTGTCATAAAAGCCGTACCCGTCATCCTCGGCGGCAAGGTCGGTGTCGTTCCAGACTTTAGCGAGGAAACGGGCGGTCTTGTCGTCCTCCTGACCCTGATATTTCACGAGGGCGGGGTTGCCGTCATCGGTGTAATCGCCGGGATCGTCGCCGCCCGTTGTCGCCATCTGTTGCATCTGCATCCGCCGAATGAGTACGCGGAGAAAACCGTTGTCCAATCCGCTGCTTGCGCCTCTACCGCCCATCAGTCGTCACCGCCTTTGTGTCGCCTGTTCTGCGTTTCTGCGGCTGATTGCTCGGCGTTCCGCTCTGAGCTGCCGCAGAAGGGATTGCTGTCTGTCTCATAATCGAAATCCTTTCCGTGTGCATAAGCGTTCTCCTGCAATCCGTTAAACGTCCCTTTTGTATAGCCGCTCAGACTTGCGGCGTGTGATTGCCCCCGTGATTGCCCCACGGGGCAGGGCTATGTTAAACGGCTACGGCCTCCGTTAAGCCGTGCCGTGCTGTATTCCTCGCGCGCGGGCGCGCGTAAAATGTCCATTTATTCGTTGCCGCGTAACGGCTCTACGCTTTTTGAACAACATGGACGACCGGCAACGCTTTCCTATCTGTGGAAGCATCACGTCCCCAGCTGAAAGCAACGGCCAAGAGCCAAGCGGCCCCGGCGTAACCGTCTCGGTCAAATAACCTTTCTTCGGCGTAACACTCCACGCGCAGCCGCGCCCGCTGGATAATGTCGGCGTATTGCTTTCGGCCCCCATAGTTAAGCAGGGATTGACGGGACTTGAAGCCCAGCGCTCTTTGAAGCCCCGTGATTGTGAACGGTACAGCTCCGTCAAGTATGGGCCTCCCGCGCTGATCCAGCGCATACGCCCCGGTATCATCCCGGCGATAACTACCCCGGCAACTCTCAAAGTAGTTATCCACGGCGGCTTGTAACTCCGTAGCCGTTTTGTATTTGAGCGGGCGGCCTCTCTTGCGTTTCTCCATATCGTCAACTCCTTCCTGTGTGGTGTACTTATGGGCTATCCTGAACACTCTTCATAGCAGGTCTTTCTTGTTTTCGGGGGAATGGGGGAACAACTTTCTAAGACCCTGAGAATATAGGATTTATAGACTATGCTTCCTCTCCCAATTTCTATATTTTCTATTTTTTTATACTTTCTGAAAAGTGTTCCCCCGTTCCCCCATGATGCCGGAAAGCCTTGATATTACAGGGTTTTCGGGCGGGGGAACACTTTTTATTTCCATTCCCCCATCTCCCCCCAAACGGGGGAACGGGGGAATGGGCGGGGGGAACACTTTTGAGGGGTGTTCCCCCGCTTTTCGGGGAGGATCGCAAGGGTCATTTCATAGCGTTTTGAGCGGGTAGCGGAAGCAGATATTGAACCAAGTGATTATGACCGGAGAGCTGCTTGATTTCAGGAAAATCCTGCCGGATGCGCCCTAAAGCCCGTCCGATCTGCTGCGTTGTCAGGTTCCCACCGGCTCCCGCCCATGAGAGCTGCCGACGCAGCGCTGCGGCGCTCCATGCCGTCCATTGTTCAACCGGGATCGTCTCAAAACCGTTCTGTAGGAGCTGCCTGATTTCTTCCTCGCCGGGAAGATATGTTTCATACTGCTTATTCCGGGAGACCAACATATCCCGCTCATTGTTGGTCAACCTGAATCCGTCCCGATCTTCTTTCCACAGCCGATAAACCTGCGCCCAAAGCTGAACGAACCAATCCCGATCTGTGGAAAGCAGAGCGGCAAGATCGATGTTTCGCACCTGAATCACCCAATAGCGCCGGTTGCCAGTGGGATCGGTCAGGAACGCATCGGGGTTGACCGTCGCGCAGAACGATGTTCGCCGTGGGCTTCGTGTAGCTGCCCGCGCATACGGCGCTCTGATGTTGTCAGTCGCCGCGGTCAGATGTCCCTTCAAAGCGGCTTGCTCTCGTCGCGTCGTGCTGTCCAGCTCGCCCAGCTCGCATATCCAACAGCTCACCGATTTGATGATGCTGTCCTTGTTGCTCATGTCCAGCGAAACGCCCTCCGCAAACCACGCGGCATGGATCGCCAGCCTGCGGAAAAGCTCAGTCTTTCCGATGCCCTGCTCTCCCTGCAAGGTCAAGACGCCCTCTGCGCCAACGGGTTCAACCTCGCTGTTGAACGCCAAGGCCACGCATTGCAGCAGCCATTTTCGGACGAGCATTTTTTCAAACGGATCATTGAGGCCCAAAAGGTTGTTGACCAAGGCTGATAGACGGTCAGCGCCGTCCCACTCTGTTCCCTGCATCATTTCACAGACGGGGTTATAACGTCCTTCGTCGGCAATGACGCCAAGGTAGCCGATAATCGCCTGATCATTTGTGCCTTTGATGCTAAAGCGTTTCAGGATGTCTTTGAGGACGATCGGTATTGTGTTGAGGCCGTTCCCAGCGGAATACTTCGCCGGTAGCCCCGCGACCTCCATCTGCGCGGTAACAAGATTTGTCCTCACCGAATAGCCAAACGCTTCGAGGGCAGCTCTGACGATCTCCAAGCTGATTGTTTTACCGGTGAACCCGGCCAGCTTGTCCAAAGCGGCCTCATCAGGCTCCCCGGTAGCTACAAAAGGGGCGAACGCTTGCCTCGCCTCTTCCGCAAGCTCCTGTAAAAGAGCGGCCTGCACGTCGGGGAGGGCCCTGACGTATTCGAGCGCCGCACTGTAGGAGGGAAGCCGTAATGTTGGCGTCCCCTGCACCGCATCGGCGTCCAGCTCACCAAATTTGTGGATTCGCAGGAGGTCGAACGCATTGCGCTGACCGTTCGCTGGATCGGTCGAATGATGGGAGTACAGGAACTTCCCCCCGTCGTAGACGATAGCGCCGCCTGTGGTCGTGCCGCCGTGGTAGGTGAATCGGTTCGGGTCGGTGTCCACAGGATCATAGACGTCGGGAATCAGTTCTTCGATCACGCGCCAAACCGAATACAGCTTGCAGAACGCACCGATTGCGCCGCCCTTTTCCGTTGGGTCAGCCTGCTTTTTACCGCGCTGACTGGGCTGTGTTTCCTTTGGGTGCTTGGGCCAGTACGTCATATCCCGCCAGTCACCGTACAGGAGGGCGAACTGTTGCAGCATGGAATCGACGCTCAACAGCGGCTTGCTCGTGTCGCATTTGTAAACGTATTCGCTATCCGCGCAGCATGATGGCCAGTACATCAGCCGGGACGGCTCGAACGTGGTAGGGTCGGCCATCTGCATTCCAATCCGTGCGGCGATCATGCGCGCGACAAGCTCATACTCATCCGGCGACATCAGTCTGTCGGTCACGATGATGACACGCAGACGCGGAGCCTCCGGGCGATGCTTGCGTGTGCTGTGCAGACAATAGCCGCATCCCAACGCCTCCACGCCCCGCACAACCGCATCCGTTCCGTAGGCGGGGATTGTGTCGAAGTCCAACGTGACCGCATCGCGGTCAAGGATGTTTTCTGCCTTGCGTCGCGGCCCGTTCAGTCTGCCGATGACAAAGCCGCCCACATCCTTGAGGTCATCCTGCTGGGCTTTGGACATACTAAGATAGGGTCTACTGAAAAACGAGCACAAGTCTCGGGAATCCAAAAAGGCGCAAAAGCCATCGCATCAGCCGGTGGGCGACGTTCATGACTATGATATTGAGTGCGGCTTCCGTTTTGGCAGTCTCATCCAGTTTGGACATGAT
>JAFXPO010000011.1 GCA_017527825.1 Oscillospiraceae bacterium | reverse complement strand
TAGGGTCTACTGAAAAACGAGCACAAGTCTCGGGAATCCAAAAAGGCGCAAAAGCCATCGCATCAGCCGGTGGGCGACGTTCATGACTATGATATTGAGTGCGGCTTCCGTTTTGGCAGTCTCATCCAGTTTGGACATGATGAGATCAAGCCCCCAGCGGCGCTTGGCGTTTCCATTCCTGCCTTCGACAGCGTTTCTCTCACAAGCGTCCCGGTAAATCTGACGCTGTACTTTAGCGTCGGTTTCTCCGGCCTTTCTGCGCCCGAGCGGAGGTCCTGACAGCCGGATGCCGTGCTGCGTACAATAACTGCGGTTCTTCCGCGTCTGGTAGATTCTGTCTGCCAGTATCGCCACCGGATAGCAGCCAAATTTGTGCCTGTAATTCTCTGCGGTGGAAATCAGATCGTTTCCCTCGTTGAAATTGTTCCAGCTGCTCCGCTCCAAATATGTATAACCGTCGACCACGGAAAGATGCAGCTTTTGCCCGAACTCGGTCGGGTTTGGCCGTTTGCCGCGGTTGATGGGGCGAACGTGTGGCTGTTGCAAGCTGACGATCCGGTCATCGCATTGATGTGTTCCGTTCTCGTACATCTCTTTCTGCTGCGCATAGACGACGGGGATAACGTTCAGGCGATCTCTCAGCCAGCGCGGATATAGCTCATCGTGGAACGGTACCTGTGCTTCATATTTCTTCAACTGTGCCGTGGCAAGTTCGATATAGCGAAGCTGCTCGGAAATCGCTTTCCTGCACTTCGCTTTCGTCCACCGCTTGCTCTTGGCCAATGCCAGATAGGACTTGCGGGCTTTCTTTGCCGAATACGGCAGTTTATGCCCTTTATGGGGCACTTCTTTCCAGAGAATATCAACAGCGGTCTCCAAATGCTCACGGGATTTGTTCAACAGGTCGATATCTGTGGGATACTTGATATCCGCCGGCGCTACCGTTGCATCCATCAATAGCTTGCCACGGTTCTTTTTCCGGCGTTCCTGCTTCTTCTTTGAGGTGTTCTTGTTTGGCTTACCCACTCCGCCTGACTTTGGCGGTTCATTGTCATCCTCGCTGCGATCCGCCTCGCATTCATCCTGCGGACGTTTCCCTGTGCAAATGTACTCGTTGATCTTTGCCAGTGCCTCCACTGGAAACCGTTTGCGAAAATGCACCATCATGGACGCGTTGAACAGCGGTTCATCACGGAACTCTTTCAGCCCAAGGAAGTACTGGATATACGGATTCTCCGTGATCGCTTCAACAGTTTCCTCGTCGGTAAGTTCTTCTTGTTCTTTGACATAGATCGCTCCATAGGCAATTCGAGCGGGAAACGCCGCGCGGCCTGTCTCCTGGCTCATGCTTTCGAGATAGACTTCTTCAATATAATCCCACGGCATGATCTCCGCCGTGCGTACCCAACGGTTATTCTTGTTCAACTTCCCACCAAACGGCAGAAAGAATTCGTCAATCCCAAGCTGATTCCGGTCGTCTTTGTAGTACATGAGCCACCCCAAAACCATGTGTTTTCGCGGAAAACCGCCATTTCTGGCTGCCTCTATGATACTACAATACAAGACTTTTTGAAACTATTTTGGCTGAATTATCGCATTCTTTTCGATTTGCTCTGTTAATTGCTATAAATGTGATCTTTTTCAGCAAACCCTAAGATACTGCTCCAGCGTTTCTGACCCGCGAATGGGTGTACGCAGACGTTCGTAAAACGCCGCCGTATCTATATCCCGCAGCGTCCAGTTTGTGTCTTTTCGACTTCGGCCTTCAGTAATGTGGAGCATTCTGCTGCGCTGTGCGTTCCCGTTGTGTAGCTCCATTCCTTAGCCCACCTCCACGCGGCGAATCCCGCCGCAGTCAGAAACAGGCGCGTTATCGCTGCCGTCCTCGCACATGATCCAGCGAACGACGTTGCTCCATGATAACATATATTTTTTACCGATAATGCGGCACGGAACAGCGCCAGAACGAACGGCGCGGCGCAGGGTATATTCGGAAAGGTCATACCCCGCCGCTCTCGCGCGTTCAGCTGTGCCTTTCAGTCCGTTGATTTCACGATCCACTGCGCTCACCCCTCGACACATCCAGAATATCCGCAACGCCACAGTCGAGCGCCTCGCACAGTTTCCCAAGCACAGCGAAAGACACTGCTCGACTTGTGTCATAGTAGAGCTTCGTCAACGTTGTGCGGGAAATGCCTGTACTTCTCGATACCTCGCTGATTTTCATTTTTCTCGATCCCAGCAATGATGCGAAACGGTTGTTTACCTGCATCTCGATTTAACCTCCTTCCATATTGTTCAGATGTCTGAACAATATGGAGTGTATCATGCAGTCTGCACTTTGTCAATACTACTTGACAAAGTGACCAGACTATTGTACACTATTTTTACAAGGAGGTATTTGTATGGTTTATTGCAATCTATCCGTGCTTCTTGCTGAACGACAAATTAAAATAACTAAGGCGTCTTTAGATACTGGTATCTCCCGGACAACGCTAACCGCTTTGTGCCAGAATTCTTGCAAAGGAATTCAGCTCGATACCTTAAATACGCTGTGTATGTATCTGAACATCCAAGCAAATGCGCTCTTTACGGTTTTTCCTTTCGATTTGAAAATTGCTGATTGCACTTATGATGAATCTGACAATACCGCAGACATTGCATTTGATTACACATCTTCGCAGGGAAAAGAAGAATTGCACTGCATGGCAACAATCGAAATAGAGGCGAACAATTATCCTGATATGGGATTTTTGCTCAATGCCACGATAGGCGAATACGATGCTATATCCAAGCAGGACAAACGCGAGAACAGCTTGTTGAAAGACGCATTTCGCGTGTTGCCCATCCCCGCCGTCGAATCGTTGAAGAACGATATAGTGGAGCGGTTAATTGATAGTATTTCTCGAACAACGCAATATGAGGTGGATGGCGAAGTGTATGGGTATCCATGCGATCCATTTGAATGGGAAGCTACGGTATTCTTGCCGCCTGACTGGAAGCGAGGAGGTTGAGCATGGCGACGATTGAAAAGCTCTATAACAAAACCCACACCGAGGTCACCAGCTACCGCATCACCGTTTCATGCGGTCTTGACAGCAAAGGGAAGCAAATCCGGCAGCGCATGACGTGGAAACCGCCGAGGGAGGGCATGACGCAGCGCCAGATTGACAAGGCACTGAACAAGGCCGCCGTGGAGTTTGAGCAATCCATAGAGCAAGGCTTTCAGCTGAACAACCGGCAGACTTTCTCCGAGTACGCCAACTATGTTATCGACCTCAAGGAGCGCACAGGCATCCGACCGCGCACCATTGAGCGATACCGTGACCTTTTGCGGCGCATCGACGCGGCGATAGGGCATATCAAGCTGACCGACCTCCGCCCGCAGCACTTGAACGCCTTTTACGCAAATCTGACCGAGGCGGGCGTCAGGACGGACGGCGGCAAGGCGCAATCCAAAATCGACATACGCGCATGGTGCAAGACAAACCGCACCTCCCAAACCAAGCTCGCGCAGAAAGCGGCTGTTTCGCTCTCCACGGTGTCCGTAGCGGCGCAGGGAAAGGTTGTCAGCCTGCAAGCCGCAGACGCAATGGCGCGTGCTATGGGACTGAAAACGACCGATGTATTCACCGTGACAAAGAACTCCGCGCCGCTATCCGATAAGACGATCCTTGAATATCACCGGCTGATCTCAACCATCATGGCGCAGGCAGAGAAGGAGATGCTTGTCGCATATAATCCGGCGTCGAAAGCTACACCGCCGAAGATGACACGCAAAGCGCCGGACTACTACCAGCCGGAGCAGATGGACGCCATTCTTGACGCGCTGGAAGAAGCCCCACTCAAATGGCGCACGATCACATACCTTCTGATCGACACAGGTGCGCGGCGTGGGGAGGTCATGGGGCTGAAATGGGAGAGCATCGACCTTGACAGTGGTATCATCCACATTGAGCGCGCATTGCTTTACACGGCAAAGCGTGGCATCTACGAGGGGCCGCCCAAGACCGGCAAGGAGCGCACGGTCAGGATCGCGCCTGAAACGCTGGCGCTGTTGAAGCAGCACAAGCAGGCGCAGCTTGAATTGCGCCTCACAAACGGCGACCGCTGGAACGATACGGGGTATGTGTTCACACAGGACGACGGACGCCCTATGAACCCTGACAGCATCACAGATTGGCTCGGCAAGTTCAGCGCCGCCCACGACCTTCCGCACATCCACCCGCACGCATTCAGGCACACCGCCGCATCAACGATGATTGCCTCCGGCGTTGACCTTGTGACCACCGCAAACGAACTCGGTCACTCCAACGCCACGACCACCGCGACCATATACGCCCATGTGATCGAGGACGCAAAGGCAAAGGCGGAGGAAGCCCGCTCCGGCGTCTTTGCGTACAGACGCAAAAAGGCGGCTCAAGTCGTATGACCTGAACCGCCGCAGAAGGACAGCAGAAGCATGGTTTTTCGGGCAACTAACCCAAAATTCACCCAGAGCCGTTTTTGATGGGTTTCTGTTTTTCTAAAATAATTGCAAAAGCACCCGCTTTCTTATCGAAAACGGGTGCTTTTCTGGTTGCGGAGGGAGGACTTGAACCTCCGACCTCCGGGTTATGAGCCCGACGAGCTGCCAACTGCTCTACTCCGCGATATCTGCTTTTTGGTGCCGGTGACCGGACTCGAACCGGTACAACATTGCTGCCGGGGGATTTTAAGTCCCCTGTGTCTACCAATTCCACCACACCGGCGGATAATCGGCTTAAATAATATACCATGAGCGTCCCCCTCATGTCAATACCCTGTCGTAAAAATCTTTTCGACACATTGCGTCGCAAGGTCGAACTTGACAAGGCGGCGGCGTATACAGTAAAATGATGATAAAATATATGCGGAAAGGACGATGTCTATGACCATCACCGAAAAGATCAAGGGCGAGCTTGCCATGGGGCTCCGGCTCGTTGCTTACAAGCCCGTTACCGTGCAGATCCCGCCGATGGCGGTCCTGGACGACGCCATGCAGCAGAATGGCTGGAGCGCCGTGTCCGAGGTTGTCGCCGATAGCAGTACGCTCAGCCGCTACTACTACGACACCGCGCAGAAAAACTATGTCCTTGCCGCGTTCAACACCGTCTCCGGCGCGTGCGACATCAATGCGGTCGAGGAGGGCGACGTGCTGGAAAAACTGAGCTTCCCGGAACTGAAGAAGCTCGCCGGGCTGATCGACAAAAAGTCGGTAGCCTTCATTCGCATCTACTCCGAAAAGGAGCTGGCTGCTGCCAGCGGGGACGAGCGCGCAGCGCTGGAAGAGCGCCGGCAGAAGATGGTCGACGAAGCGGAGGTCGCGCTGCGGAAGCGCTGATCGATTTGACGCAAAAGGGGAGCGCTACCGCGTTCCCTTTTTCACTGCACCGGGCGCAATTCGTCGGGGCGGCAATAGAGGCAGCCGACCTCCGGTTCCACACACATTCGTTCAAACAGCTCCTCCACCGTCACGAAGGCATAGCCCTTGGCGGAAAGCGCGTCGATGGCGCGCAGCGCCGCGTCCACGCTGGAGGCATAGCTGTCGTGCAGCAGCACAATATCGCCGCTGCACGCGCCGTCAATGATGCTCTGCGCCACGCGGTCAGCGTTTAGTACCCGCCAGTCCTCGGTGTCAAGTGTCCAGTAGATGAGCGGCGCGTCCGCCTCTCGCAGCGTCTCCGCACTGGCAAAGCCCCAGGGCGGACGGACCCAGTATCCGCTGCCGCCCAGCACCTCCCGAAGCGCAGTCTCGGTACGCGTCAACTCCTGGGTGCCTACCGCGCCGCTGTTATCCAGACGGCGGTGTGTATAGGTATGGTTGCCTACCTGATGCCCTTCTTCTGCCATACGGCGCAGGAGAGATTCCTGTCCCTCGATTTGCTCCCCGATGATGAAGAATGTCGCGTGTGCGCCGCGTTCCTTCAGCCCGTCGAGCAGACGCTCCGTCAGCGCGCCATTGGGGCTGTCGTCAAAGGTCAGGGCGATATAGCCTGTCGGCTCCGCGGCGGTCGTTGGAATCGCCGTGCCGCGGACCGGAATCAGCGCCAGCAACGGCAGTAGCATCAGGTAAAGCCAGGGTTTTGGTTTCATTCGCTCACCTCACCCGTATGTATATGCGGTAAAAAGCCCATTTAGACGGCTTCTGGAACGCCATCTAAATGGGCTTTTTCATTTTGTCTTGTCGGCTTAAACCAGTTCGATCATTGCCGTCTCGGCGGCGTCGCCGCGGCGAACGCCGGTGCGGGTGATGCGGGTGTAGCCGCCGTTGCGCTCCGAGTAGCCGGGGGCGATCTCCTTGAAGACCTTCTTGGCGACATCCTCACGGGTGATGAACGCCAGCGCCTGACGGTAAGCCGCCAGGTCGCCCTTCTTACCGAGGGTGATCATCTTCTCGGCGAGGGGCTTGATCTCCTTGGCGCGGGTGACGGTGGTCTCCATCTTGCCGTTGTCCAGGAAATCGGTGACCTGCTGGCGGAGCATCGCGCGGCGCTGATCGGTGGTCTTGCCGAGCTTACGGGTTCCGGGCATATCGTTTCCCTCCTTACAGGATCAGATAGTTCAATTAGTTGTTGTCCTCGCTGGCGAGGGACAGACCCATCATAGCGAGCTTGTTGATGACCTCTTCCAGCGACTTGCGGCCGAGGTTGCGGACCTTCATCATGTCGTCTTCGGTCTTGGAAATCAAGTCCTCAACGGTGTTGATGTTGGCACGCTTGAGGCAGTTGAAGCTGCGCACCGACAGGTCAAGCTCCTCAATGGTGAGCTCCAGCACCTTGTCGCGCTGCGCCTCCGCCTTCTCCACCACAGTGGAGCGGGTGCTCATCGTGTCGCTCAGGTCGGTGAAGAGCGTGAAGTGATCGCACAGGATCTTCGCGCCCAGCGACACCGCGTCGCGCGGGCTGATCGTGCCGTCCGTCCAGACTTCCAGCGTCAGCTTGTCGAAGTCGGTCATGTTGCCCACGCGGGTGTTTTCCACCGTGTAGTTGACCTTGTAGACGGGGGTGTAGATCGAATCGACCGGCAGCGTGCCGATGATGTTCTGCGCCGGCTTGTTGCGGTCGGCGGGCACATAGCCGCGGCCATGGCTGAGCGTGATCTCCATATTCAGCGTTGCGCCGGCATCCAGCGTGGCGATGTGAAGGTCCGGGTTGAGAATCTCCACGTCGCTGTCGCCCTTGATGTCGCCGGCGGTCACTTCGCAGGGACCGACAGCCTCGATAAAGACGGTCTTGACGTTTTCCGCGCCTTCCATCTTGGCAATCAGGCTCTTGATGTTCAGCACGATCTCCGTCACATCCTCCTTGACGCCGGGAATGGTGGAGAACTCATGCTGCACGCCCGCAATTTTGATCGTGGTAGCTGCCGTTCCGGGCAGGGAAGAGAGCAGAATCCGGCGCAGGGCGTTGCCGAGCGTAATGCCGTAGCCGCGCTCCAGAGGCTCTACCACGTACTTGCCGTAAGTGCCGTTTCCGGGATCTTCGATGCACTCGATCTGGGGCTTTTCAATTTCAATCAAAGCAGTTACCCTCCTTATTCAATTTGTGGCTCAACGTAGAGAGCCATGGAAAAAAGCGGTGAGGGATTACTTCGAGTACAACTCGACGATCAGGTGCTCCTCGATCGGAAGATCAATATCCTCGCGCGCGGGCATACGAACAACTTTGCCCTTGAGAACGTTCTTTTCCTTCTCAAGCCACGTCGGCACAGTAAAGACGGGGGCGTCCTCGCCGGTGAGGCGCTTGAACATGACGGACTGGCGGCTCTTCTCAGAGACCTCGATCACGTCGCCCACCTTCACGAGGTAGGAGGGGATGTTCACGCGCTTGCCGTTGATGGTGAAGTGACCGTGGCTGACCGCCTGACGCGCCTCGCGGCGGGTCATGGCGAAACCGAGACGATACACGACGTTGTCCAGACGGCGCTCGATGGTGCTGAGCATGACCTCGCCGGTCTGACCGGGCGCCTTGCTCGCCTTCTCATAATACTCACGGAACTGCTTTTCCAGAATGCCGTAAACGAACTTGACCTTCTGCTTCTCGTTGAGCTGACGGGCATATTCGCTCTGCTTACGGCGCATCTGACCCTTGGGGTTGCGGTTGCTCTCGGACTTGGTCTTGCCGGTGTAGCCCATAGCCGCAGGAGAAATGCCCAGCGCTCTGCAGCGCTTCACGATGGGCTGTGTATTCTTAGCCATTGTTACCTTCCTCCTTCTTCATTAGACGCGGCGGCGCTTCGGGGGACGGCAGCCGTTGTGCGGGATTGGGGTGACGTCCTTGATCATCGTGACCTCAAGACCGACAGCCTGGAGGGCGCGGATCGCGGCTTCACGACCCTGACCGGGTCCCTTGACGAAGACCTCAACGGTCTTGAGTCCGTGCTCCATGGCAGCGGTGGCAGCCGTCTCAGCGGCGCTCTGCGCGGCGAACGGCGTGGACTTCTTGCTGCCGCGGAAGCCGAGACCGCCGGAGGAAGCCCAGGAAAGGGCGTTGCCCTGAGAGTCGGTCACGGTGACCATGGTGTTGTTGAAGGAAGAACGAATATGGACCTGACCGCGTTCAACGTTCTTCTTTTCGCGACGACGGCGGATAACCTTCTTGCCGCCGGACTTAGCAGTAGCCATTTTCTAATCTCCCTCCTTACTTCTTCTTGTTCGCAATGGTCTTCTTGGGACCCTTGCGGGTGCGTGCGTTGGTCTTGCTGCGCTGACCGCGGACGGGCAGACCGCGGCGATGACGGGTGCCGCGATAGCAGCCGATCTCGCTCAGGCGCTTGATGTCCAGCGCGGTCTGACGGCGCAGGTCGCCCTCGACGATGTAGCCGTGGTCGATGACCTCACGCAGCTTCGCTTCATCCGCGTCGGACAGGTCCTTGACGCGGGTATCGGGATTCACGCCAGCCTTTTCGAGGATGTCGCAGGCGCTCTTTCTGCCAATGCCGTAGATGTAGGTCAAGCCGATCTCGATGCGCTTGTCCTTCGGCAGGTCAATACCGGCAATACGTGCCATTCAATTTACCTCCAATTCTTCTCAGCCCTGGCGCTGCTTGTGCTTCGGATTCTCGCAGATGACCATGACACGGCCTTTGCGGCGAATGATCTTGCACTTCTCGCACATGGGCTTCACGGACGGTCTTACTTTCATGTCTGAACCTCCATTATCCTTCTTACTTGGTACGCCATGTGATCCGACCGCGGGTCAGGTCGTACGGGGACATCTCCACCGTGACCTTGTCACCGGGCAGGATCCTGATGAAATTCATTCTGAGCTTGCCGGAAATGTGGGCCAAAATCGTGTGGCCGTTTCCGATGTCTACCTGGAATGTGGTGTTGGGCAAGGATTCAACCACCGTGCCCTCCACTTCGATCATGTCGGATTTCGCCAAGTGTTATCCCTCCTGGTCGGAATTGTCTGCACCGTTGTACGATGCGATCGATTTACGAAGCTCACTGTTTGTGACTTTTTCGTTTTCTCTGATCTTTGCGGCGACGCGGTCTCCCGTATCGGCGATGAAGCGGACGTGCTTGCGCTTTTTCCGCTTGGGCGCCTCCACGCGGCGGCTCCTGCCGTCCGAGAGCAGCAGGAAATCTCCCTCTGTCTCCATGACGTAAAAGAACTTGCCCTTCTCACGACCCGCGGTCGCTTCAACCAGATGTGCTCTCGTGATTTCCATACACATTTCCTCAAGGGGCAGGAACCGTCAGAAGCTCCGGCTCGCCCGCTGTAATGAGCAATGTGTTTTCGTAATGCGCGGCGTATTTGCCGTCCGCCGTCCGAACGGTCCAGCCGTCCGGCATCTGCTTGATGGCAGCCGTGCCCATGTTGACCATCGGCTCAACCGCGATCGTCATGCCGCGCAGGAGCTTGGGACCGTGTCCCGGCGCGCCGTAGTTCGGCACCTCCGGGCTTTCGTGCATCTGTCTGCCGACACCGTGGCCGACATACTCGCGCACAACGGAAAATCCGTTCGCCTCCACATATTCCTGCACCGCGTGTCCGATGTCGGACACCCGGCAACCCTCGCGGGCATTTTTGATGCCCTCGAAGAAGCTTTGCCGTGTGACGTCGATGAGCCGCTGCGCCTCTTCGGAAATCTTTCCGCAGGCGTAGGTCGCCGCACAGTCGCCGTGGAACCCCCCGATGTACGCGCCCACGTCTACGCTGACGATGTCGCCCTCCTGCAACACCCGGTTGCCGGGGATGCCGTGGATGATCTCGTCGTTGACGGAGATGCAGACGCTGGCGGGGTAGCCGTTGTAGTTGAGGAACGACGGCTCGGCGCCCTGTGACTTAATGAATCGGTGTACTGCTTTGTCGATCTCTCGGGTTGTTACGCCGGGCTTTACCATTTCCCCTGCCAAGGCACGGGCAGCCGCGGTAATTTTTCCCGCCCGGCGCATCAATTCGATCTCTCGCGCTGATTTCAGTGTAATCATGAATTTGCTTACTCCTTCAGCAGCTTGAGGATCGCCGCGGAGGTGGCTTCGACGGAGCCTTGATCCTCCACCGGAACCAGAACGCCGCGGGAGCGATAAAACTCCTTGAGCGGTTCTGTCTCCTTGTGATAGACCGCGAGACGCGATTTCACCGTCTCGGGGGCATCATCCTTGCGCGTGATCAATTCGCTGCCGCACTCATCGCAGATGCCGTCCCGCTTAGGAGGCACCGCGACAACGTGGTACGTCGCGCCGCACTTGGGGCAGACGCGCCGCCCGCCCATGCGTTCCATGATGGTCTCGTCCGAGACCTCCATGGAGACCACATAGTCAAACTTGATACCGTTCTCTTCCATTGCCTCCGCCTGACCGATGGTGCGGGGGACACCGTCGAGGATGTACCCCTTCGCACAGTCTGGCTCGGCGAGACGGTCGCGGATGATGCCGATGATGATCTCATCGGACACCAGCGCACCGCTCTCCATGCAGGCTTTCGCCTGCTTGCCCAGCTCACTGCCGCTGGCAACTGCCGCGCGCAGAATGTTGCCGGTGGAGATGGTCGGAATGCTCAGCTCCTTGGCGAGGATGGCAGCCTGTGTACCCTTGCCCGCGCCGGGAGCGCCCAACAAAATCAGATTCATCTCTTCTCTCCTTTATTCAAGGAAGCCTTTGTACTGACGCATCAGCATCTGGTTCTCCAGCGCCTGCACCGTCTCCAGTGCGACACCGACCACGATGATGACGGACGTACCGCCGATGGCGAGCGCGTTGTTGTTGATCGCCTTACCGACGATCAGCGGCGCGATCGCAACGATACCGAGATAGATAGCGCCAAACAGCGTCACCTTCGAGAGCACCTTCGCAATAAAGTCGCTGGTCGGCTTGCCGGGACGGAAGCCCGGAATAAAACCGCCCTGGCGCTTGAGGTTGTTGGAGATCTCAACAGGGTTGAACTGGATGGTGGCATAGAAATAGCTGAAGCCAATGATCATCAGGAAGTACACGAACAGATACAGCACGGACTTCGTGTCAATGGCATTGAGGAACGCAGCGCCGAAGCTGCCCTCCGCCGGAGCGGGCAGAAACGCCGCGATCGTGGCGGGCAGGGAGGCGATGCTCTGGGCGAAGATGATCGGCAGAACGCCGCTCATGTTGACCTTCATGGGGAGGGTCGACGCCTGGCCGCCGTACATCTTGCGGCCGACCTGACGCTTCGCGTACTGAACCGGGATACGGCGCTCAGCAGCGCTGACGTGCACGATCAGGATGATCAGCAGCAGCATACCCGCCAGCAACAGGAACATATAGAGCCAGGCGAGGCCCGTGTTCTCCGCGGTAAGGATATAGCTGCGGGCGGCGGAGACCATCGTCGGGACGCGGGAGACAATGCCCGCAAACAGGATGATGGAGATGCCGTTGCCGACGCCGAACTCGTTGACCTGCTCGCCCAGCCACATGACGAAGGCGGAGCCGGCGACGAACGAGATGATGATGACCAGAGCAACGCCGAAGCCGGACTGCTCAAGGATGCTGTAGTTGCGCATCAGCATATAGTAGCCGAGACCCTGAAGCAGGGCGATGGCGACGGTCGCGTAGCGCGTGATGGATGCGATCTTCTTCTTGCCGGCCTCACCGCCGTCACGAGCCAGACGCTCAAGGGCGGGGATGGCGATGGTCAGCAGCTGGATAATGATGGAGCTGTTGATATACGGCTGGACGCCCAGGGCGAACACCGTCGCCTGCGCAAAGGCACCGCCGGACATCACGTTGTACAGACCCAGCACCGTGGTGCTCATGCCGTCCAGATAGGTCTGGAGGAGGTCCGTATTGACGTAGGGCACCGGAATCGCGTTGCCGAGGCGGAAAATCAAGAGGATCATAATGGTAAAGATGATCTTCTTGCGCAGCTCAGGGATGCCCCACGCCTTGCGAATCGTCTGAATCACTTAGACCACCTCTGCCTTTCCGCCAGCCGCCTCAATGGCTTCCTTTGCGGACTGGGAAAACGCAGACGCCTGTACGTTGACTTTCTTCTTCACGGAGCCATTGCCGAGCACCTTAAAGCCGTATTCGCACTTGGACAGGATGCCCTTGGCAAGCAGCGCCTCTGCGTTGACAGTCTCGCCGTCCTCAAAACGATTGAGCGCGCTCAGGTTGATGATCTCATAGGGCTTCGCGAAGATATTGTTGAAGCCGCGCTTCGGGGTGGTGCGGGTCAGGGGCATCTGACCGCCTTCAAATCCGATGCGGACGCCGCCGCCGCTGCGGGCCTTCTGACCCTTGTGGCCGCGACCGCCGGTCTTGCCGTTGCCGCTGCCGTTGCCGCGGCCCTTGCGGTAAGCTTCCCTGTTGGAACCAGCGGCAGGAGACAGTTCATGAAGTTTCATTTCGACATCTCCTCCTTATTTCACTTCGGTGACCTTGAGCAGATAGCCGATCTGAGCGATCTTGCCGCGGGTCTGGTCGTTGTCGGGCTGGACGGTGGAATCACCGATCTTGCGCAGTCCGAGGGAGTTGGCAGTGGCGATGTGCTTCGCATGTCTGCCATTCAGGCTCTTGACGAGCTCAACATTCAGTTTAGCCATGTTCGCTCCTCCTTAGCCTTTGATCTCTTCCACGCTCTTGCCGCGGATCTGTGCGACCTGCTGGGCATCGCGCATGGACTTGAGACCCTCGAACGCCGCGCCGACGACGTTGTTGGGATTGTTGGAACGCAGGCACTTGGTACGGATATCCTTGATACCCGCGGCCTCGACGACCGCACGCACCGCGCCGCCGGCGATAACGCCGGTACCGGGAGCGGCGGGCTTGAGCAGCACGCGACCCGCGCCGAACTCACCGATGGTCTCGTGGGGAATGGTGGTGCCCTCAAGCGTGACGGTGATCATATTCTTCTTGGCAGCCTCAAGACCCTTGCGGATCGCTTCGGGGACTTCGGACGCCTTGCCAAGGCCGTAGCCGACCTTGCCCTTGCCGTCACCGACGACCATCAGGGCGGAGAATTTCGCCACGCGGCCGCCCTTCACGGTCTTGGAAACGCGGTTGAGGAAAACGAGCTTTTCCATATACTCGCTTTGTTCTCTTTCAAATCTGGGCATGTTGATTTCCTCCTCCCTTAGAATTCCAGACCGCCCTCACGGGCGCCCTCGGCCAGTTCCGCAACACGGCCGTGATACAGGTAACCGCCGCGGTCGAACACGACCGTGTCGATGCCCTTCGCCTTCGCGCGCTCGGCAATCAGCTTGCCGACCGCACGCGCCGCGGTCTTGTTGCCGCCGTTGCCCTCGATCTCCTTGTCGAGCGAGGAAGCCGCAACAAGCGTGTTGCCGGCGACGTCGTCGATGATCTGGGCATAGATGTTCTTCTCACTGCGGAATACGTTCAGACGGGGTCTTTCGGGCGTGCCGGACACCTTGGAACGGACTCTCTTATGACGCTTTAAGCGCTGCGCTTTGGTATCGGGTCTTTTGATCATTTCGGCACACCTCCTTATTTCTTGACGCCGGTCTTACCGACCTTGCGGCGGATGACCTCATCCGTGTACTTGATCCCCTTGCCCTTGTACGGCTCAGGCGGGCGCTTCTCACGCAGCTCGGCGGCAAACTGGCCGACCTTCTGCTTGTCGCAGCCCGAAACAACGAGATGGTTCGGATTGGGGACATCAATGGTGATGCCGTCGATCTCCTCCACCTCAACGGGATGAGAGTAACCGATGGTCAGGACGAGCTTCTTGCCCTCCTTGGCGGCACGGTAACCAACGCCGTTGATATCGAGTTCCTTCTTATAGCCCTCGGTCACGCCGACGACCATGTTGTGCAGCAACGCGCGGGTCAGACCGTGCAGCGCGCGGTTCTCCTTCTCGTCGTTGGGACGAGTGACGTGGATCTCCGCACCCTCCTGCTTGAGGGTCATGACGGGGCTGAACTGCTGCGTCAGGGTGCCCTTCGGACCCTTGACGGTGACAAGGTTGCCATCCGCGATCTTGACTTCAACACCGGCGGGAACGGCAACGGGCATTCTACCAATACGACTCATTGTTCTCTGCCCTCCTTACCACACGAACGCCAGGACTTCGCCGCCGACGTGCGCCGCGCGAGCGGCTTTATCGGTCATGACGCCCTTGGACGTGGAGACGATGGCAACGCCGAGGCCGCGGAGCACGCGGGGGAGCTCATCCGCACCGACGTAGACGCGAAGGCCCGGCTTGGAAACGCGGCGAAGACCGGTGATGACCTTGTCCTTGCCGTTGTACTTGAGCGTGATGTGGATCATGCCCTGCACGCCGTCGTCTTCGACCTGGAAGCTCTTGATATAGCCCTCGTCGAGCAGAATCTGAGCGATGCTCTTCTTCATGTTCGAGGCGGGAACATCAACAGTCTCATGTCTTGCATTGTTTGCGTTGCGGATGCGAGTGAGCATATCCGCAATGGGGTCTGTGATATGCATTTGGTGTTTCCTCCTAGTTTAGAGTTACGGGCCGGTTTCCGGTCCCGTTTCGGCCGCGAGGTATCACTGCTAATGGCATATTGCTATACAATTAACAGTGACCTTTCGCAGTCCACGCCCCATATCAAAGGCGCATAATAGTTGCTGGGGTAATTATCTTTTTCCTGAGGACAAAAAACTCAGAAAGAAGCCTTTCTAACGCCCGGAATCTCGCCCTTGTAGGCGAGTTCGCGGAAGCAGATACGGCACACGCCGTAGTCGCGCAGATACGCGTGGGGACGACCGCACAGCTTGCAGCGGTTGTAGCGGCGGCTGGAGAACTTGGCAGGACGCGCCTGCTTGATCTTCATAGAAGTCTTTGCCATGGTTCGCTCCTCCTTAACGCTCGAACGGGGCGCCGACCAGGGTCAGCAGCTCGCGAGCCTCTTCATCGGTCTGGGCAGTGGTGCAGATGACGATATCCATACCGCGGATCTTGTCGACCTTGTCGTACTCGATCTCAGGGAAGATCAACTGCTCCTTGATGCCGAGGGCATAGTTGCCGCGACCGTCGAAGGCGTTGGCGCTGATGCCGCGGAAGTCGCGGACACGGGGAAGCGCCACGTTGAAGAGACGATCGAGGAACTCCCACATCTTGTCGCCGCGGAGGGTGACCTTCGCGCCGATGGGCATGCCCTCACGAATCTTGAAGTTCGCGACGGACTTCTTCGCCTTGGTGATGATGGCCTTCTGGCCGGTGATGGTGCTCAGGTCGCGCACGACGGCGTCGAGAACCTTCGCGTTGTCACGCGCCTCGCCGCAGCCGACGTTGACGACAACCTTCTCAATGCGGGGCACCTGCATGGTGGACTTATAACCGAACTTCTTGAAGAGAGCCGGCGCAATGTCCGCCTTGTACTGTTCTTTCAATCTGGCCATTACAGTTTGACTCTCCTTTCTTAAAGCTCAGCGCCGCAGTGCTTGCACACGCGGGTCTTCTTGCCGCCTTCAACCTTGTGAGCGACGCGGGTGCCCTTCTTGCACTTGGGGCACACGACCTGGACCTTGCTGGCATACATAGCAGCCTCACGGCTGACGATGCCGCCGGTCTCGCCCTGACGGCGGGGCTTGACATGGCAGGTCACCATGTTGACGCCCTCGACGACGACCTTATCTTCGCTGGGGACGGTGCCGAGCACCTTGCCCTGCTTGCCTTTGTCCTTGCCGGACAGGACGACGACGGTGTCGCCCTTCTTGACATTCATAGCCATTCCTCAGACCCTCCTTAAACAACTTCGGGAGCGAGGGACAGGATCTTCATGTAATCCTTGTCGCGCAGCTCACGGGCGACGGGCCCAAAGATACGGGTGCCGCGGGGGTTCTTGTCTTCCTTGATGAGGACGGCGGCGTTCTCGTCGAAGCGGACATAGGTGCCGTCGGCACGACGGACGCCCTTGGCGCTGCGCACGATCACGGCGCGGACGACCTCGCCCTTCTTGACCTGACCGCCTGGGGTGGACTTGCGGACAGACGCCACGATGACGTCGCCGATGTTGCCGTACTTGCGGCTGGAGCCACCCAGAACGCGGATGCACTTGATTTCCTTGGCGCCGGTGTTGTCAGCGACCTTCAGGAAAGTTTCCTGCTGAATCATTGTTCCGGTACCTCCTTACTTCGCCTTCTCGACGATCTCGACCACGCGCCAGCGCTTGTCCTTGGACAGGGGGCGGGTCTCCATCACCTTGACGGTATCGCCGATGCCGCACTCGTTCTTCTCATCATGAGCCTTGAGCTTGTAGGTACGACCGACGATCTTCTTATACAGCGGATGCGCAACGCGGTCGGCGATCGCGACCACGACGGTCTTGTCCATCTTGTCGGAGACGACCTTGCCCACGCGCACCTTACGGGAGGATGTTCTGTTCTCTTCCATGTTACTTCTCCTCCTTCTCACGGATAACGGTCTTCACTCGTGCGATGTCACGCTTGGTCTCCGCCAGCTTCTGGGGATTGTCGAGCTGGTTGGTGGCGTGCTGCATACGCAGGAGGAACAGATCCTTCTTGAGAGAATCGAGCTTGGTGTTGAGCTCGGCAACGCTCAAATTACGAACTTCACTTGCCTTCATTCTCATTCACCTGCTTTCTCGGACTCGGTGTCCTCGCGCTTGACGATCTTCGTGCGAATGGGCAGCTTGTGGCTTGCCAGACGAAGTGCCTCGCGGGCGACATCCTCAGGGACGCCGGCGATCTCAAACATGACACGGCCGGGCTTGACGACTGCGACCCAGTACTCCGGGGAGCCTTTACCGGAACCCATACGGGTCTCAGCGGGCTTCTGGGTGACGGGCTTATCGGGGAAAATCTTGATCCAGACCTGACCGCCGCGCTTGGTGTAACGCGTCATGGCGATACGGGCGGCTTCGATCTGGTTGCTGGTGATCCACGCGGGATCCAGCGCGACGAGGCCGTATTCACCGTAAGTAACGGTGTTGCCTCTCATAGCCTTGCCGGTGAGGCGGCCGCGCTGCTGACGGCGATATTTCACTCTCTTGGGGAGCAGCATTACTGCGCGCCTCCTTCCTTATTCTCGGTGCGGGGACGGAAGCCGCCCTGCGGACGGTCGCCCTGCGGACGCGGACCGTTGCTGCGGCCGCCATTGTTGGGACGGTTGCCGTCACGACGGAAGCCGCCGTTGCGGTTGTCGCCATCGCGGCGGGGACGACGGTCGCCATCGCGGCGAGGACGGCGCTCGCGGCGCTCCTCGTAAGGCTTGGTGGTGTCCAGGGTGCGCGGCGTGGTGCGCAGCGTCTGGGTGAGGACCTCACCTTTGTAGATCCAAACCTTGATGCCGATGCGGCCGTAGGTGGTCGCAGCCTCGGCAAAGCCGTACTCGATGTCGGCGCGGATGGTCTGCAGGGGGATGGTGCCCTCGTGATAGTGCTCAACGCCCGCGATCTCGCGACCGCCGAGACGGCCCGACGCGCTGCACTTGATGCCCTTGGCGCCGGCGCGCATGGCGCGACCCATGGAGTTCTTCATGGCGCGGCGGTGGGAAATACGCTTCTCGATCTGCTGAGCGATGTTTTCAGCGACGAGCTGGGCGTTCATGTCGGGGTTGCGGACCTCGACGATGTTGAGCTTGACGTTCTTGCCGATGAGCTTCGCGACATCCGCGCGCAGCGCCTCGACCTCGGAGCCGTCCTTGCCGATGACCATGCCCGGACGGGCGCAGTGCACGAACAGGGTAACGACGTCGTTGGAACGCTCGATCTCGATCTTGGGCACGCCGGCGCCGTAGAGGCGCTTCTTGACGTACTTGCGGATCTTGTTGTCCTCGACGATCAGATCGCCGACCTTTTCATCTCTGGCATACCAGCGGGAGTCCCAGTCTTTGATGACGCCGACGCGCATGCCATGGGGATTTACTTTCTGACCCATTGAACTGTCTCCTCCCTTTTATTCTTTCTCCGCGACAGCGATCGTCACGTGAGAAGTGCGCTTGTTGATGCGGTAGCCTCTGCCCTTGGAGGCCGGTCTCATTCTCTTGAGGATAGGACCGGCGGTGGCGTACACCTCAGAGACATACAGCTTGTCGTGATCCATGCTGAAGTTGTTCTCAGCGTTGGCGACAGCGCTCTTGAGGAGCTTGGCGAGGGGCTCGGACGCCGACTTCGGCGTGTTGAGCAGGATCGCCATGGCGGTATCCACGTCGCGATCACGGATCAGGTCGCAGACGATCTGCACCTTGCGCGGGGAGATGCGAATGTATTTCGCGTAAGCCTTAGCTTCCATATTTCAGCAACCTCCCTTACTTGGTCTTCGCGTGGCCGCGGAACGTGCGGGTGGGCGCGAACTCGCCGAGCTTGTGACCGACCATGTCTTCCTGAATGTAAACAGGCACATGCTTGCGGCCGTCGTGGACGGCGATGGTGTGGCCGACGAAGGAGGGGAAGATCGTGGAGCTGCGGCTCCAGGTCTTGAGGACCTTCTTCTCACCGGTCTTGTTCATCTCATCAACCCGCTTGAGGAGCTCCGGGGCAACAAACGGGCCTTTCTTAATGCTTCTGCTCATTTTTCATTGCCTCCTTTACTTCTCGTTACGACGCTTGACAATGAACTTGTTCGTCGGGTTCTTCTTGCTGCGGGTCTTGTAACCCATCGCCGGCTTGCCCCAGGGAGTGACAGGACCGGGACGACCGACAGGGCTCTTGCCCTCGCCGCCGCCGTGGGGGTGATCCACCGGGTTCATAACGCTGCCGCGGACGGTGGGACGCCAACCCATGTGGCGCTTGCGACCGGCCTTACCGATCTGCACGTTCTCGTGGTCGATGTTGCCGACCTGACCGATGCAGGCGCGGCAGTTGGTGCGCACGATGCGAACCTCGCCGGAG
Organism: Oscillospiraceae bacterium; assembly: GCA_017527825.1. Taxonomy (GTDB): domain Bacteria; phylum Bacillota; class Clostridia; order Oscillospirales; family Oscillospiraceae; genus Hominicoprocola. Next base: position 49,313 of record JAFXPO010000011.1, on the reverse strand, counting down.
GGCATACGGATCTGGGCGTCGCCGTTCTCCTTCGCCATCAGCTGAGCGCTGACGCCGGCGGCACGCACAAGCTGAGCGCCCTTGCCGGGGTTCATCTCGACGTTGTGGATGACGGTACCGACGGGGATGTTGGCGATGGGCAGGCAGTTGCCCGGCTTGATGTCCGCGTTCGGACCGCTGACGACCTTGTCGCCCGCCTTCAGACCGACGGGGGCGAGGATGTAGCGCTTCTCGCCGTCCTCGTACTCGACGAGCGCGATGAACGCGCTGCGGTTCGGGTCATACTCCAGACGCAGCACGGTGGCGAACATATCGTCCTTGTCGCGCTTGAAGTCAATGATGCGGTACTTCTGCTTGTTGCCGCCGCCGTGATGGCGGACGGTGATGCGACCGTAGCTGTTGCGGCCGGCGTTCTTCTTGAGCGGCTCAACCAGGGAGCGCTCAGGCTTAGCCTTCTTATCAACACCCTCGAAGGCGGACACGGTCATGTGACGGCGAGAGGGGGTTGTGGGCTTATAACTCTTGATAGCCATTTCTCAGTTCCTCCTTACACCATGCCCTCGAAGAGCTCGATGGTCTTCGAGTCGTCCGTGAGCTGGACATAAGCCTTCTTCCAGCTGCGGGTCGTGCCGGGGCGGCCGGCGCCCATGCGCTTGGCCTTGCCGCGGACGTTGAGCGTGTTGACGTCCTTGACCTTGACGCCGAACGCGGTCTCAACAGCGTTCTTGATCTCAACCTTGCCGGCATCCTTCGCGACCTCGAAGACGTACTTCTTGCTCGCGACGTCCGCCATGGAACGCTCGGTGATGATCGGGCGGATGATGATGTCATAAACGTTAGACATTACGCAAATACCTCCTCGATGACTGCGAGCGCATCCTTGTCGACGACGAGGTACTTGGCGTTGACCAGATCGTAGACGTTGATGAGCTTCGCGGGCGCCGTGATGACGCCGGGCAGGTTGCGGGCGCTCTTGACGACGTTGGCGTTGACCTCGGGCGTCACGACGATAGCCTTGCCGTCAGCATTGACAGCCTCGAGGAACTGGCGGAAGGTCTTGGTCTTGATCTCGTTCATCTCGATCTTGTCGACCACGATCAACTCGCCGTCCGCGACCTTCGCGGAGAGGACGGACTTGAGCGCGAGGCGCTTGACCTTCTTGTTCAGCACATAGCTGTAGGAGCGGGGCTTGGGGGCAAACACGATGCCGCCGTGCGTCCACTGGGGAGCGCGGGTGCTGCCCTGACGGGCGCGACCGGTGCCCTTCTGACGCCAGGGCTTTCTGCCGCCGCCGGAAACCTCCGCGCGGGTCAGAGCGCTCTGGGTGCCCTGACGGCAATTCGCCAGGTGGTTCTTGACGACTTCGTGCACGACGCTCATGTTCGGCTCGATGCCGAAGATCGCATCGTTGAGTTCAACTTCGCCGGTCTTGCGGCCGGTCATGCTGACAACATTAATCGTAGACATTTCTCAGGCACTCCTTTCCTTATTTCGTTCTGGCGGAAGCCTTCTGCGGGTTGCGTCCAGACGCCTTCTGCGGGTTGCTGCTGATGCCGGCGCCCGCCTGCTTGACCTTGTGGACCTTGACGGTGGTCTTGATGGTGACGAGACCGTTCTTCGGACCGGGAACAGCGCCGCGGACAACGAGCATGTTCAGCTCAGGATCGACCTTGACGACCTCAAGGTTCTGGATGGTAACGGTCTCCACGCCAAACTGACCGGCGCCGATCTTGCCCTTGAAGATGCGGCTGGGGTCGGTGGTGGAGCCCATGGAACCGGCGTGACGGGCAACCGGGCCGCCGCCGTGGGTCTCAGGACCGCGATGGGCGCCCCAGCGCTTGATGACGCCGGAGTAGCCGTGACCCTTGCTGGTGCCGGTGATATCAACGAAGTCGCCAGTCTTAAAGGTGTCAGCCTTGACGATGCTGCCGAGCTCCAGCTCCGCGGCGTTGTCGAGGTTGAACTCGCGCAGGTACTTCTTGGGGCCGACGCCTGCTTTTTTCAGGTGGCCCATCTCACCCTTGGTGAGCTTGCGCTCGGGTACATCCTCGTAACCGAGCTGAACGGCTTCATAGCCGTCCTTTTCGGCAGTCTTCTTCTGGGTGACGACGCACGGACCGGCTTCGATAACGGTGACCGGGATCACGCGGCCGGCTTCGTCGAAGATCTGAGACATGCCGACTTTTTTGCCGATGATCGCTTTCATGTATGATCCTCCATAAGGTTATTGGTCGGCTTAGTTGGACGGTAACGGCGTCCATTGCTCTGCCGACTTGACCTCCGCCTGCCTCACGCAAGTCAACAGGCGATAGGTAGAGCAACGAAAAAAGGTGCGTTACAGCTTGATCTCGATTTCCACACCGGCGGGCATTTCGAGACCCATCAGGGCTTCGACCGTCTTGGGGGTGGAGTTGGTAATGTCGATCAGGCGCTTGTGCGTGCGGCGCTCGAACTGCTCGCGGCTGTCCTTATACTTGTGAACCGCGCGCAGGATCGTGACAATCTCACGCTTGGTGGGCAGAGGGATGGGGCCGGACACGGTGGCGCCGGTGCGCTTAGCCGCCTCGACGATCTTCTCTGCGCTCTGGTCGATGACCTGATGGTCATACGCCTTGAGACGAATGCGGATCATTTCTTTTGCCATTTGTCTGTTCCTCCAATAAAATGTACGGTTTTCTGGTTGTCGAAAGCCCGTACGGTGAGCTGCATCTTTATACGCGCAACCGTGCGTATCATTCCTGCTCATAGAAAAACCGGCGTACACAGTACGGCCGGTCCATGGCGCGGCGATCTACGCTGCGTAACGGATGTTTACACTCAGCCGCCCGATTTTCGGACATACTCCCCGAAAGTTACCTCGTTTCCGAGCAATCTCCCGGTTCATCGCATTGCCGCGCGTTTCTGGGCATGGCGTGCCCATCACGCGGACTTGCCTATGATACTAAAGAAATCGCGGACTGTCAAGAGAAATTTTTCCGTTTTTCATAAAATTTTTTTCTGATTTTTGTAGAACTCGCCATGGCGTGCCACCACATCTTGTCATTCGTCCCGTCGCGGGGTATAATTACCCCAATATCGTGTGAAAAGGAGCGTAAAACATGGCAGAGAAACAAGCTTACGAGCGTCTGATCGACTATGCGCGGGTGCACACCGCCAGCGTCGACGACGGCGACACGACCCCCTCCACGCAGCGTCAGTTTGATCTGGCGCGGATGCTGGAACGGGAGATGAAGGAGCTGGGCGTGTCCGACGTATTTGTGGACGAGCACTGCTACGTCTACGGCAAGCTGCCCGCCACGGCGGGTCTGGAGGACAAGCCCTGCGTCGGCTTCCTCGCCCATCTGGACACCATCCCCGACTTTTCCGGCGAGAATGTTCAGCCCCGCGTCATCCAGAACTACGACGGCGGGGACATCCCCCTCGGCGAGAGCGGGCGGGTGCTGAGCCCCGAACGCTTCCCGCACCTGCGGGAGCTTTGCGGCAAGACGCTGGTGGTCACCGACGGCACCACCGTCCTCGGCGCGGACGACAAGGCGGGCGTGGCGGAGATCATGACCGCCGTGGAGCGCCTGCTGCGCGGGAACGTTCCCCACGGACCGGTGGCGATCGGCTTCTGCCCGGACGAGGAGGTGGGGCACGGCGCGGCGCTGATGGACCTCGACCGCTTCGGCGCGGCGCTGGCGTACACGCTGGACGGCGCAGCCCCCGGCGAGATCGAGTACGAAAACTTCAACGCCGCCGCGGCGACTGTGACGTTCCGGGGCTTCAACGTCCACCCAGGCTCGTCCAAGGACACGATGGTCAACGCCTCGCTGGTGGCGATGCAGTTCAACGCCATGCTGCCTGCCGGCGACACGCCCCGCGACACTGAGGGCTACGAGGGCTTTTTCCATCTCACAGACATGTCGGGCAACGTGGAGAAGGCGACGCTGCAATACATCGTCCGCGACCACGACGCCGGCGCGTTCGAAGCGCGCAAGCGGATGATGGCGCACAACGCCAAGCTGCTCAACGCCCGCTATGGCGAGGGTACGGTGACGCTGGCGCTGCGCGATCAGTACCGCAACATGGTGGAGGCGGTCAAGCCCCACTTTGAGGTGGTGGAGAAGGCGATGGCAGCCAGCCGCGCCATGGGCGTGGAGATGAAGGCGGTACCCATCCGCGGCGGCACGGACGGGGCGCAGCTTTCCTTCCGCGGGCTGCCGTGCCCGAACCTGCCCACGGGCAGCTACGGACACCACGGTCCCTACGAGCACGCCGTCGCCGAGGAGATGGAGCAGCTGGTGCAATTGGTGCTGAACATCGTTCAGGAATTCACGAAGTAAAAAACAACCGCACAGCGAACGCCGCGAGCAGAAACATCGCCGCGTCCGCGCACAGCGCCGCGGGGATCGTGTAACGCGTTTTCACGATCCCCGCGGCGCCGCAGTATATGGCGACCGTGTAGAACGTGGTCTCGCTGGAGCCAAGCATCACCGCCGCCACGCGTCCGGCGTAGCTGTCCACGCCGCAGCGCTCCATCAGCTCCGCGCCCACCGCCAGCGCTCCGCTGCCGGAGATCGGGCGGATGATGAGCAGCGGCGCGGTCTCCGGCGGGATGCCCAGCGCCGTCAGCAGGGGAGAGAGCAGCCCCGCGAACCATTCCATCGCCCCGGAGGCGCGGAACATCGCGATCGCCGTCAGCAGCGCCACCAGAGAGGGCAGGATACGCAGGAGCACCGTCAGTCCCTCCTCCGCGCCCTTCGTCAACGCGCCATAGACATCCACACGGCGGATCGCGCCGTACAGCCCCACGGCGCAGAGGATGGCGGGAATCACGAGCTGGCTCATCTCACGACCTCCACACCCGCGCCAGCAGCTTCGCGGCGGCAACGCCCACCGCCAGCGCACCGGCGGAGGTCAACCAGACGGCGGGCAGGATGTCAAAGGGGTCGGCGCAGCCCAGCGCCGCGCGGACGCTCGCGACCGTTGTCGGCAACAGTTGGACGGACGCGGTGTTGAGCACGACGAAGAGGCACAGCTCGTCGGAGGCGGCGCCGCCGCTCCCGCGCGCCATGCGCTGCGCGGCGCGAATGCCCAGCGGCGTCGCCGCGTTGCCCAGCCCCAGCATGTTGGCGGAGAGGTTCGCGGACACCGCGGCGAGGGTCTCCTCATCCTCCGCGCTGCGGGGCAGCAGACGCCGCAGCAGCGGACGGAACGCGCGTGCCAGCAGCGCGGACAATCCGCTCCGGTTCATGACCTCCATCACGCCCGTCCACAGGCACATCACCCCCGCCAGCGACACGCACAGCTCCACCGCGCTTCGCGCACCCTCCAGCGCCGCGCCGCCCAACGCGCCGAGGTTGCCCGTCATCGCGCCGAACACCACCGACAACGCCACCATTCCCGTCCACAGCCAGGTCATCGCCATATACGCTTCGCTCCCTCGATACATTTATATAATGTACTGTATGACGCGGAGCGAAAAACAATGCCGCTTGACACGCTTCTTTCTTTGTGGTACGGTGACTGTGCCAAGCCAACTTCATATTATGTCGCGAAAGGCGTGTTTTTTCGGTAAAAACGCGTCCTGTATTCAATGCGCCTTTTGCGATATTGAGTTGGCTTGGCAGCTACGGGGCTGCGTTTTTCATGGTGTGGCTTCGTGCCACACCATTTTTTGTTTTTTTGGGGGAGGGGAGCGCATGGAAACGCTGAAAGAAATTTGGTCGAAGTTGGACGATCAAAATGTTGCGCTTCACAACGCGCTTGATGTGCTGTACGCCATGTCCGAGGCGGCGCGGTGTGAAGATCTGGACTGCAAGCGATATGCCAACGCGATGAATTCTGTATGGGAACATCTGCAAGGCATCGAAGCAAATTACGCCGAACTCAACGAATTGTTGTCCGCCGCCGTGCAAAACGCCCCGACAACCGCCCAAAGCAGCGGCTGAGCGGTAATCGGCGCACCGTCAAATCGACTTGGAGAAACAGCGTCGGTACAGCGCTGAAGCGTGCCAATCTCCCACGGCAGTCCGCAAAGGCGATTTTCTCTTTGGAAGCTTGAAACCGTTTCTCTTTTGACAAAAGAGAAACGGTTTCAGGAATCGTCCTTATGAATGCCGGTGCTGCGCCTTCATGCGCTGCTCGTGGTTGAGGATGGTCTTGCGGATGCGCAGCGCGTGGGGGGTGACCTCCAGCAGCTCGTCGTCCGCGAGGAACTCAAGGCACTGCTCCAGGCTCATCTGCTTGGGCGGCACCAGACGCAGCGCGTCGTCGCTGCCGGAAGCGCGCATGTTCGTGAGCTGCTTCTTCTTGCAGACGTTGACGCTGATGTCCTCCTGCTTGGGGCTGATGCCGACCACCATGCCCTCGTACACCGGCACGCCCGCGCCGATGAACAGCGCGCCGCGCTCCTGCGCGTTGAAGAGACCGTAGGTCACGCTCTCGCCGGTCTCGAAGGAGACCAGGGAGCCGGTGTTGCGGCGGCTGAGGTCGCCCTTGTAGGGAGCGTAGCTGTCAAACACACTCGCCATGATGCCCTCGCCCTTGGTGTCGGTGAGGAACTCGTTGCGGTAGCCGAACAGGCCGCGGGAGGGGACGAGGAACTCGATCTTCATGCGGCTGCCCACCGGCGTCATCTCCACCATGTCGCCCTTGCGGGAACCGATCTTCTCGATGACCGCGCCGACGGAGTCCTGCGGCACGTCCACAACAAGGCGCTCGATCGGTTCGCACTTTTTGCCGTCGATCTCCTGATACAGCACGCGCGGGGGAGAGACCTGGAACTCGTAGCCCTCGCGGCGCATGATCTCGATGAGGATGGACAGCGACATTTCGCCGCGGCCGGCGACGTTGAAGGCGTCCGTCGCGCCCTCGATCTCCGTCACGCGCAGGGACACGTCCTTGAGCGTCTCGCGGAACAGGCGGTCGCGGAGCTGGCGGGAGGTGACGAACTTGCCGTCGCGTCCCGCGTAGGGGGAGTCGTTGATGGAGAAGGTCATCTCCATGGTCGGCGCACTGATCTTGACGAAGGGCAGCGGCTCCACCGCGTCCGGGGCGCAGATCGTGTCGCCGATGGTGATATCACCGATGCCGCTGAGGCAGATGATGTTGCCTGCGGTGGACTCGGTGACGGGCTTCTTGGCAAGCCCCTCGAACTCGTAGAGAGACACTGCCTTCGCCTTCTTCGGCGCGGCGTCGGGATCGTGGAAGTTGCACACCGCGATCTCCTGATTCTGCCGGAGCGTGCCGCGCTCGATGCGGCCGATCGCCATGCGACCGACAAACTCGTTGTAGTCGATGGCGGAGACGAGCATCTGGAACGGCGCGTCCACGTCCGCTTCGGGCGCGGGGATGTATTCGAGGATGGTGTCAAACAGCGGCTTCAGATCCGTACCCGGCACCTCCGGGGAGGTGGAGGCGGTGCCGTTTCTGCCGGAGCAGAAGAGCATCGGGCTGTCGAGCTGTTCGCTGGTGGCGTCAAGGTCCATCAGCAGCTCCAGCACCTCGTCCACGACCTCGTACACGCGCTGGTCGGGGCGGTCGATCTTGTTGACCACGACGATCACGCGATGACCCAGCTCCAGCGCGCGGGAGAGCACAAAGCGGGTCTGGGGCATGGGACCCTCGGCGGCGTCGACGAGCAGGATGACGCCGTTGACCATCTTCAGGATGCGCTCGACCTCGCCGCCGAAGTCGGCGTGGCCCGGCGTGTCGACAATGTTGATCTTGGTGTCGCCGTAGCGGATGGCGGTATTCTTGGCAAGGATGGTGATGCCGCGCTCGCGCTCAAGGTCGTTGGAGTCCATGACGCGGTCAACGACCTCCTGATTTTCGCGGTACACACCGCCCTGCTTGAGCATCTCGTCCACCAGCGTGGTTTTGCCGTGGTCTACGTGGGCGATGATGGCGACGTTGCGCAGTTTTTCGTTCTGCATAGTGTATCACTCCATAATCGGAAATTTTACAACTCTGGTAGTATATGCCGAACCGCCGCGATTTTCAAGAGATTTCTCATCTTATCATTGACATTTTGCCGCATGATGCTGTACAATATTTAGGCAAATCGCACAGATTCGCCCCGATAGCTCAGATGGATAGAGCGACCGCCTCCTAAGCGGTAGGCCGCTGGTTCGAATCCAGTTCGGGGTGCCAGAAAAAAACCGTGATGGAATCCATCACGGTTTTTTCTTTTTTTCGCTCTGTCTTCCGCCATCGAACCGCGCTTTTCAAGTATGTGACACATTCCTGTCAATGCGCGGGGGTTGGTTGGAGCAGAAAAGGTCAGACGAGCGCACGGAAAAGATAGGTCACAACGTCGCAGCGCGGGCAGGGCGCGCCGACGCGGAAGGATATCTCCGTGCCGTCAAGCAGGGACTTCCCGTTCGCCCAGCGCAGCGCGTCGTCATAGTACGCGCCGGCGCCGGTTTTGCCCGGCTCGCCCATCGCGCGGTAGAGGAAGATCGCCAGCTGCTCGCGCGTAACGGGCGAATTGGGGGAGAAGGTCGTGCCGTCGCCCGTGCCGTTCGTGATGCCGTTTTCCACAGCCCAGAGGACGGGCTTGCAGAAGAAATCGCTTGCCCCGACGTCGGTGAAGGGGCTGGCGGCGCTCGTCGGCTCCGGCTGACCCATCGCGCGCCAGAGGAAGGTGACCGCCTCGCCGCGGCTGACGGAGTCGCGCGGGGCAAAACGGGTAGCCGCGCCCTTTCCAAGGGTGACGCCCTTCTCCTTCGCCCAGGTCACCGCGTCGGCGAAGTAATCCGTCTCTCGCACGTCCAGGAAACCGGAGACCTGCGTGACGGGCGGCATGGGCTGGTTGAAGTTCACCTGGAGCGTGTACGGGTGGTAGATGAATATACTATCTTCGTCCGGGGGCAACACGCGGTAGAGATCTCTTTCGATCGCGTTCCACTCCTCCTCGCTGCCCTCATAGTTGATCACAGCGGCGAGGTTGAAGCGTTTCTGGTCGTGAACGGTACCGTACCCCTGATACTCGATCTTCTTCACGCTTCTGGGAATCGTGATCGAGAAAGAGGCATTGGTGTGACCGCCCTCTGCGATGTCGGTGATAAAGTGCTTCGGGATCACCGTTGGCGAGCCCTCGATGAGAATCTGGGAAAAACAGGCGTTCGCCAGATTCCATTTGCTCAGGTGGTTCGCGGTCAGCGCGGGGATAACGATGGTGCTCAGCGCCGTATCGCCCGCAAACAGCCATTTGCCCATGCTGGTCAGGCTGTTGCTGAGACGGCAGCTTTTCAGCGCGACGCAGTCCTGGAAAGCGCGGTCGCCCAGCGAGGTCACGCTGTCCGGGATCACAATGGAGGTCAGCTTCTCGCAGTCCGCGAACGCAGACGCGCCGATGGTGACAAGGCTGCTGGGAAGCTCGATCGTCTCAAGACTCGTGCCGCTCAAAGCACCGTCTCCCAGCGTGACAAAGGCGTCCGTCAGTTCGAGCGACGAAAGGCTCTTGCAGCTGCCGAAAGCGGCTTGCCCGATCTCGGTGATCGGCGCGCGAAACGTCACGTCGGTCAGCGCGGTGCAGCCTGTGCAGCATTGGACGGGAATGACGGATATACCGGTGCCAAAGGTGATCGACTGAAGCGAGGTGCATTGCCTGAAAGCGTCCATCCCTATACTCGTAACAGAATCCGGGATGGTGACCGCGCTCAGCGCGTAGCAGTGCCAGAAAGCGGCTTGCCCGATGGTCTTCAGACCGCTGCCGAAGCGCACCTCCGTCAGCTCGGTGCAGAACTGGAACGCCGATTCCTCGATCTCCCGCACCGAATCCGGCAGAACGACGCGGCGCAAGTGGGAGAGCTTTTGCGCGTTGTACTCCGCGACCGACAGCTTGGTGCCGTCCGCGCCGAAAATGAACGCGACGCTCTCCGGCGCTTTCAACGGCTCGCCGCCGCGGAACGCCAGCATCCCGATCTTGACGACGGGAACGCCCTCGATCTTCTCGGGGATCACAGCCTCGGTGACGGTAGTGTCCGCGCCGGTGATCGTGCCGGTGAACTTATCAAAATAGATGTTGCCCCCCGGCGCGGAATAGATGACGTCAGTTTTCTTGACCCGCCAGGTAACGTCCGCGCGGGCGGGCATGGTAAACACGCTGCACAGCAGCAGGAGCAGCAGGGATGACAGCAAGATACGCTTGTTCATGGTTGGTTCTCTGTATTTTGTTCTTGCTTACTTCTTCTTGCCCTGATTGGCGACCGCCTGCATCTTGGCGGCAATCGCCTCCTGATCGCCGAGGTAGTAGTGCTTGACTGCCTTGAAGTTGTCGTCAAACTCATAGACCAGCGGCACGGCGGTGGGAATGTTGATGCCGAGAATCTCCTCCGGGGTGAGATCGTCGAAGTACTTCACCAGCGCGCGCAGGGAGTTGCCGTGGGCGGCGATGACGACGCGCTTGCCGGCGGCCATCTCCGGCTTGATGACCTCGTTGAAGTAGGGCACCACGCGCTCAATGGTGGTCTCCAGGCTCTCGTTGGCGGGCAGGAGCGCGGGATCGACGCCGCGGTACATCGCCTGCTTGGTGGCACTGCGGTCATCGCTGGCGTCCAGTTCGGGCGGCTTGACGTCGAAGCTGCGGCGCCAGATCTTGACCTGCTCCTCGCCGTACTTCTCGGCGGTCTCCGCCTTGTTGAGACCTTGCAGCGCGCCGTAGTGGCGCTCGTTAAGCTTCCAGCTCTTGTGCACGGGCAGCCACGCGCGATCCATCTCATCGAGGGTGATGTTCAGCGTGTGGATGGCGCGCTTGAGGTAGGAGGTGAAGCAGACGTCGAAGTCATAACCCTCCGCCTTGAGGGTCTGTCCGGCAGCCTTTGCCTCCTCGCGGCCCTTGTCGCTCAGGTCCACGTCCATCCAGCCGGTGAACAGGTTCAGCTTGTTCCATTCGCTCTCGCCATGGCGGAGCAGCACGAGTTTCATCATATCGGTATCGTCCTTTCTCAAAATATCGTGCAATCTGCGTGGGCTTATTGTAATACGGAACGCGTTATTTTGCAAACACTTCTTGCGGCGGCTTGCACTTTTGAGAAAAGCGTTGTAAAATAGCCGTCGCATCACATGAGATACCCCCTGAGCGGGGGGGATTGGAGAACGCCATGAAACGCATCCTGAATCGATTTCTCTGCGCCGTGCTGGCGCTGACGCTGCTGTGTGTCCCGGTGCCGCCGAAGGCGCAGGCGGCGAACACACCGCTGATCGCCTTCACCTTTGACGACGGTCCCTCCGCCCTCACCGGGCAGCTGCTCGACGCGCTTGAGGCGCGGGGCGTCCCCGCCACCTTTTTCCTGAACGGTCACAACGGCGGCAACGGGCTGTACCGGTACAGCGCGCTGGCGGAGCGGATGCAGAGCATCGGCTGTCAAGCCGCCAATCACACCGACCGCCACGCGCAGTTCCGCAAGCTCACCGCCGCCGAGATGCGCCGGGAGGTCACCACCGTGGAGGATTCCCTCTACACCGCCCTCGGCGCGCCCTACGTCGATCTGGTGCGCATCCCCTACGGGCAGAACAGCGAGACGATCCGCAAAACCGTCGACCGCCCGATGATCCTCTGGAGCGTGGACACCCGCGACTGGGAGTCCCGCAACGCCGACGCGGTGTGCGCCGCCATCCTGCGCGGCGCATATGACGGCGCCATCGTGCTCATGCACGACTCCTACCGTTCCACCATCGACGGCGCGCTGCGCGCCATCGATACCCTACGCGAGCGGGGCTATGAGTTCGTCACGGTGTCGGAGCTGTTCCGCCGCCGGGGCATCGAGCTGGAAAACGGCCACGTTTACACCAGCGCCCCCAACAAGGGCGTCACGCTGGACGCCTACAGCGCGCCGCAGCTCATCTCCGTTCTCGACGACGTGACGGGGCTTGCCACCGTCACCGTCTCCGGCGACGAGGGGCTTACCTTCCACTACACTACCGACGGCTCCGCCCCGACCCTCGCCAGCCCCGTCTACACCGAGCCGCTGCGGACGCGGGAAACCATCCAGCTTCGCGTGGCGGGCTACGACCGCTTCGCCACCCGCACCGAGGAGGCTGCGCTCACCGTAGCCGGGCGCGTGGCAAAGCCGCAGATCATCGACGAGACCGGCGGCGTGATCACTCTCCTGTGTGAAACCGACGGCATCACCTACTACTGCACCACAGACGGCAGCGACCCCGCCGACTCCGGCGTCGTCTGCGACGGGAGCGTTGCGCTCGGCAGCCTGACGCGGATCATCGCCCGCAGGGACGGTCTGCGCGAGAGCGCGGAACTGACGGTACTCAAAACCGAACACGGCGCAATCTTCCGCGACCTGACGCCCAACGCGTCCTACCTTGCCGCAGTGGACGACGTGATCGAGCGCGGCTTGATGTCCGGCACCGGCAGCTGGCACTTCTCCCCGCAGCGCACCACCTATCGCAGCGAGATGGCGGCGGTGCTCTATCGCCTCGCGGGCAGCCCCGCGGCGGAGCCGACCGGCGCCTTCCTCGACGTCCCGGAGGACGCGTGGTACGCCGTCGCGGTGGACTGGGCAAATGCCACCGGCGTTCTCACCGGCGTCAGCCCGCACTATTTCCGCCCTGACGTCGCCCTCACCCGCGAGCAGGCGGCGGTGGTGCTCTACCGCTTCGCCGCCGGCGCGGGGCTCGACACAGACTTCTCCGCCGCCGCGGATACGGTCTTCCCCGACGCCAGCGACTATGCGCAGGACGCCCTGCGCTGGTGCGCCGCCCACAACATTCCCGCCCGCGGACTCACGGCGCTGACCGCGCCGATTCCCCGCGCGGACTGGGCGGTCATGCTCAGCGCGTTTTGCGCCATGCTCCCGAGCCAATAAAAAACAGCCCCGATCGGGGCTGTTTTTTATTCAGGTTCCGAGCCACACGGCGTCCACCGCGTGAGGCAGCAACTCGCCCAGCGTGGTATGCACCGCCTCGCCCTTACCGTTGAGGCAGATGATCTCCAGCCCCGGTCCGCCGAACTCGTTGAGCACCTGACGGCACGCGCCGCAGGGCCAGCAGTAATCCTCGCAGCGACCAGCAATGACGATGCGCTTGAAGCGGGTGTGTCCCTCACTCACCGCCTTGAACGCCGCGGTGCGCTCGGCGCAGTTGGTGAGGCCGTAGCTGGCGTTTTCGATGTTGCAGCCGCCGAACACCGCGCCGTCCTCGCACTCCAGCGCCGCGCCCACCGGGAATTGGGAATAGGGGATATACGCCTTGTCCAGCATCGCGGTCGCCAGTTCGATCAGTTCCTTCTCGCTTGCCATGGGGATACCTCCTTTTTTATTTGCTTTGCCAGGTGACGCCCAGCGGCGGGCGCACCTCAAGGTCAATGATGTCGCGCGCGTCGTAGAACTGGATGTACCAGTTCAGCGTCCGCCCGTCGCTGCCACCGCGGAGCGTCGTGCCGTCCGGGTGCAGGCGGTCACAGATGACCGCGCAGATGTCGGGCTTGATGTAGCTGAACGAACTTGTGCCCACACTTGCGAACACGCGGAAGCCCTGACCTTGCAGATATCGGAAGATCGGACCGGTCTTCTTCCAGTCGTCGCCGTCGGGGCGACCGCCGTGGGGATAGAACAAAATCTGCGTCGGACCCACCAGCGAGCCGACCTCGTCCGCCCAGCGCTCGGTGTCGTTGATGACGGTCTGAAGCGGCTTGCTGGCAAGGCGGATATGCCCCCAGGTGTGGCTGCCGAACGTCCAGCCGGTCTCCTTGAGCCGCTCGATGACCGGCTTGACCGCCTCAATCTCCGCGGCGCGGTACGCCTCGAAGGCGGGCCGGTCGGGGCTGTCCTTGGCGATGTCGCGGTCGTCCTGCGTGCGATAGCCGAGGATGCCGTAGTAGCCCGTCAGCGAGAAGATCGCCTTCGCGCCGTTGAGGGAGAAGTCCGGGTGCTCGTAGACAAAGGTGTCCAGAATCGGGGTCGCGTCCAGCTCCTTGGTCAGGAACTCCTCGCCGGTGTAGGGATCGGTGCATTCAGCCCAGATCTCGCCATCGTCGCCGACAACCAGTTTGCTGGTGAAGCCCTCCTCCAGCATGTAGGGATAATAGTTCACGTCGTCAAAGGAGATGACCAGCGGCTTCTTGCCCTCGGGCAGCATCAGCGTGTTGCGCTGCATGCGCTGCTCACCGGCGTCGTTGGTGTACTCGCTCCACACGTCCTCCATGCGCACGAGGATGTAGCCCTTGTCGTAGACGGACTGCAAAATCTTGTTGTACTCGTCCACCGTCACCATCCAGTCGTCCAGACCGTAGCGCTGCGCCTCCGACGCGCCGCTCTCGTGGAAGGCGTACTTCGGATAGGCGATGATGGGGTGGAAGAACAGGTGCTCCACCACCTGATCCGGGCCCCACGCCTGGGTGAGCTGCTCCGGCTTCCAGTAGTTCTTCACCGCGTCGTAGGGGTCGTCGTACTGCGGGGCTTCCGGCTGCTCCTCCGGCGCGGCGTCCGGCACTTCAGCGTCCGCCGTGTCGGCGGCCTGCTCCGCGGTCTCCGCCGGAGCCGCCGTCTCGTCCCGGTCGCCCCCGCCGCAGGCGGTCAGCAGGCTCAGGAGCATCGCCACGCCAAGCAGCAAAGCTGCAAATCTTTTCATGTTCTCATTTCCTTTCTGATATGCTGCTGACAGTATATCAGATTCTTTCTCTCTTTTCCACAGGAAAATACGTTTTAGCACTCTCGGTCACCGAGTGCTAAAATTCATAGTCCGTTCACAAAAAGATGTATTTTTGTTCACAGGTGCGGGGTATATTAACAATTGTTCCGAGGGGGAAAGGAAATCCGCCGGAACAGTTCCATAAACTACCGCGCAAGCGGCTATCATACGAGGAGGTTTTTATCATGTTTGAACTCAGACCTTTTGATCACAGAAACAATCGCGGCATGCGCGCCTACGATCCGTTCCGCGAAATGGAGGAGATGGAGCACGCGTTCTTCGGTCGTCCGTTTGGCGGCGAGCGCGGTTTCGCCTCGCTGACGGAATTCAAGACCGACATTCAGGACAAGGGCGACAGCTACCTGCTTGAGGCTGATCTTCCGGGCTTCAAGAAGGAGGACATCCACATCGATCTCGACGGCGACACCATGACCATCAGCGCCGAGCGCCACAGCGAGCACGAGGAAAAGGACAATCAGGGCAACTACCTTCGCTGCGAACGCAGCTACGGCAGCTATCAGCGCTCCTTCGACGTCAGCGGCATCGAGGAGAGCGGCCTGAAGGCGGAGTATACCGACGGCGTATTGAAGCTGACCATGCCCAAGAAGCAGCAGACGGTCTCCAGCGCCCACCGCATCGAAATCCAGTAAATCCCATCACGAAAGCCCGTTCCGCGAGGAACGGGCTTTTTTTACAGCAGCGTCTCCACATCGTAGAGCGCATGGAGCAGCACCCAATTCTGGGGCATGGCGCGCATGAGGTTCCAGTACCCCGCGCCGCGCAGACCGTATTCGTGAATGAGCCGCAGCTTGGCGTCCATGCTCCGCGCGTCCTCGAACCAGACGACGTGCTGCTGTCCGCCGCGGTCGGTGTAGTAGAAGTAGGGCGACTGCGCGGTCTCGTCGTACAGAATCTCCGCGCGACGGCGCAGCGCCAGCGCCACGGCGTACTGCGGAGAGATGGACTCCGCCCGCGTCTGCCCCTGCGCATAGGGCAAGGGCCAGTCGTAGCCGTAGAGCGGGACGCCCATGAATATCTTCTCCCGCGGGATCACGCCCACAGCGTAGTCCAGCACCGCGCGCACCTGCGGAATGGGCGCCACCGCCATTGGCGGACCGTAGGTGTAGCCCCACTCATAGGTCATCAGCAGCACCGCGTCCGCCGCCGCCCCCAGCAGGGCGTAGTCGTGCGCCTCGTACAGCAGCCCCGGCTGGTCGCCGCGCGTCTTGGGCGCGAGCGCCACGATCACCGGGTAGCCCAGCGGGTTCAGCGACTCGCGCAGCCGGCGGATGAAGTCGGCGTACAGCGTGCGCTCGCGCGGGAACACAAACTCAAAGTCCACATCCAGCCCATAGTATCCCTTTTGCTGCATGGCATTGATTACATCCTGTATCAACCGCTGCTGTAAATCCTCGCTGTTGAGCAAAAGGGAGGAGCGGTCGTTGGAGAACGCACCGGACTCCGTGAGCGTCGAGAGATGCATCAGCGCGGCATTGCGATAACGCCCTGCGGCAGCGAGCAGGCGCTCGTCATTGAGCGGCAGCAGTCCGCCGTCGGCGCTGATGCCGTAGGTAAACGGCGTCAAGTACGACAAGAACGGCAGCGCGTAGTCCAGCAGCGCCTCGTCGATGTAGGGATAGGCGTAGGCGTTGACGGCGATGCGCCCCAGCCGGTTATCGTCGGCGTAGGAGATCACCAGCGGTTCGCCCTCGTGCAGCAGCGGCTGCCCGCCGAGAAAGACGTTGCCCCGGTACAGCGCGTCGGCGGTGGTGCCGTACCGCCGGGCGATGGAATACACCGTGTCGCCGGGGACGACGGTGTGGACGACGGCAGGCTCGCGAACGATCAGCGTCTGCCCCACGACGAGCTGCGCGTCGGCGGCGACGCCGTTGATGCCCGCGAGCAGCGTCGGCGCGAGGGCGTATTGCGCCGCGACGGAGTACAGCGTCTCTCCCGGCTTCACCACATGAATGGTCATAAAAAATCACCTCGCATATTCTTATGCGGGGTGATTTTCGCTTATCCCAGCGCCACGTCCAGAATCATCATCACGAGGAACCCCGCCATGAACCCGCTGACGCCGCCGCGGGTATTGGACTGCGGCACCAGCTCCTCCACCACGACGTAGAGCATCGCGCCGGCGGCAAAGCTCAGCAGCCACGGCATCAGCGTCGCCGCGCCCGCCGCGATGAGCACCACCGCGACGCCGAACAGCGGCTCCACCACGCCGGAGAGCGTCCCGCCGAGGAACGCGCGCCACCGGCTCTCACCGGAGCGGCGCAGGGGCAGCGAGATCGCCGCGCCCTCCGGGAAGTTCTGGATGCCGATGCCCAGCGCCAGCGCCGCCGCGCCCGCCAGTCCCTCGCCGTTCGCCGCCAGCGCGAAGGCGAGTCCCACCGCCATGCCCTCCGGCACGTTATGGAGCGTGATGGCGGTGAACAGCAGCGCGTTTTGCCGCTGCTCCGCGTTCAGGCTCCGCCGCCGCAGCCGGGGCAGCAGCGCGTCGAGAAACGCGAGGAACGCCGCGCCCACGGTGACGCCCGCCGCCGCGGGCAGCCACGCAGGCAGGGAGCGCTCCGCCGCAAGCTCAATGGCAGGCAGCAGCAGGCTCCACACCGACGCCGCGGTCATCACGCCGCCCGCGAACCCCAGCATCACCTCCTGCGAGCGGGAGGATTCCCGCCGTCCCAGCAAAAACACCGTCGCCGCGCCCAGCGTCGTCATCGCAAACGTAAACAGCGTGCCGATCGCGGCATAGCCCAGCGCACGCATCATATCCCATCCACGCCTTTCCTGCTTCTAATCAGGCGTTTTTTCACCTGTATTACCAGTATAGGCGGCGTGGGGCGCGATGGTTCCCCTTGACAAGCGGGTGGGGGATACATATAATATGCAAATAGTCAAAAATAGCGCTGCTATGTGCTTTAAGAAAGGATTTGCGACATGAAAAAAGAGTACAAGATGAGCGAGGCGCGCCATCAGGAACTCAAGGACGAACTCAATTACCTCAAAACCGTGCGCGAAAAAGAGGTTGCCGAACTGATCAAGGAAGCCCGCGGCTTCGGCGACCTGTCTGAGAACAGCGAGTATGACGAGGCGAAAAACGAACAGGGCAAGCTCTACTCCCGTATCGCTGAGATCGAGGATATCCTGCTCCACGCCGTCGTCATCACCGACGACGACGCCGTCGGCACCAGCGTCACCATCGGCTCCCGCGTCACCGTGGCGGAGGTCAAGAGCGGCAAGGAGCTGCCGGAGTACAAGGTCGTCGGCTCTCAGGAAGCCGACCCGATGAACCGCGCCATCAGCGAGGATTCCCCCTTCGGTCGCGCGCTCATGGGCGCCAAGGAGGGCGACGAGGTCGTCGTCGAGGCGCCGGTGGGCGAAATCCGCTACAAAATCATCAAGATCGAGCGCTGAGGGAGACAACATGGAGAACAAGAACGCTGCTCCGCAGGAGCAGGACATTTCCGAAATCCTCAAGGTGCGCCGCGAAAAGCTCAAGGCGCTCCAGGACGCGGGCAAAGACCCCTTTGCCGTGACGAAGTTCGACGTCACACACCACACGCAGGACATTCGCGACAATTTTGACGCGCTTGAGGGCAAGCCGGTCAGCATCGCCGGTCGCCTCATGTCCAAGCGCGGCATGGGCAAGGTCAGCTTCTGCGACCTGCAGGACAAGACCGGCCGCCTCCAGCTCTACGCCCGTCGTGACGAGATGGACGAGGAAGCCTACAACGAGTTCAAAAAGTATGATATCGGCGACATTGTCGGCGTCAACGGCGAGGTGTTCCGCACCCAGCGCGGCGAGATGAGCGTCCGCTGCAAGGAGGTCACCCTGCTCTCGAAGTCGCTCCAGCCGCTGCCGGAGAAATTCCACGGCTTGACCGACAAGGAAATCCGCTACCGTCAGCGCTACGTCGACCTGATCGTCAATCCCGAAAGCAAGCGCAACTTCGAGATTCGCAGCAAGTTCGTGAGCTATCTGCGCCGCTATCTGGACTCCCTCGGCTTCATGGAGGTCGAGACGCCGGTTTTGAGCCCCATCGCGGGCGGCGCGACGGCGCGCCCCTTCGTCACGCACCACAACGCGCTGGACATTGACATGTACATGCGCATCGCCACCGAGCTGCACTTAAAGCGCCTGATCGTCGGCGGCATGGAGCGCGTGTATGAGGTCGGCCGCATCTTCCGCAACGAGGGCATGGACACCAAGCACAACCCGGAGTTCACCACCTGCGAGCTGTATCAGGCGTACACCAATCTCGACGGCATGATGGATATTTTCGAGAACATTCTCTCCGGCGCGGCGAAGGAAATCCTCGGCGATTACAAGGTTGAGTGGCTGGGTCACGAGGTCGACCTGACCCCCGGCTTCCGCCGCCTGACCATGGCGGACGCGGTGAAGGAGGTCACCGGCGCGGACTTCATGGCGTGCGAGGGCGACAACGACGCCGGCGTGGCGCTGGCGAAATCCGTGGGTGTTGACATGGACGGCGTGGACAAGACGTGGGGCAACGCGCTCTACGAGGCGTTCGACCAGAAGGTCGAGGAGACGCTGGTGCAGCCCACGTTCATCACGATGTACCCGGTGGAGGTCTCGCCGCTTGCCAAGCGCAGCCCCGCCGACCATCACCTCACCGAGCGCTACGAGCTGTTCATCTGCGGCTGCGAGATGGGCAACGCGTTTAGTGAACTCAACGATCCCGTCGACCAGTACGAGCGTTTCCGCGCGCAGGCGATCAAGCGCGCCAACGGCGACGAGGAGGCGGACATGATGGATGAGGACTACGTCCTCGCGCTGGAGTACGGTCTGCCCCCCACGGGCGGTCTGGGCTTCGGCATCGACCGCTGCTCGATGATGCTCTGCGGCACGGACTCCATCCGTGACGTGATTTTGTTCCCGACAATGAAACCTCTGGAGTGAGGAAACGGCGGATCATCCAAGAGATTTTGAGCGACGCCGAGAGGAAGAACAGCTTTGCAGTTTCGGCTTTTTGCGTATTTGCACGGTGATGAAGGCGAGGGCGATCTATGCCAAGAAATGTAAGAGCGGAATCAAGGTGTCGTTATCTTGTCCGCGAAATTGCACAGCAAAAGGGATGGAACACCAGGCACCCTCAGAGGGGAGGTAACTTCTTAGAGGAGCAAGAGATTGCAGCATTTTTCCCTGATTCTGGACTTGGCTTGACAAAGCCCGATTTTATTGTTTGCAGGAACTATTCCCCGCTTGTTGTCGTAGAGGCAAAAAACGAAATTAACAAAATTGAAGAGGCAGTTTCAGAGGCGATAGACTACGCGGAAGCGATAAACCGTCACGGAACATATCAAGTTTCTATCGTAACAGGCGTTGCGGGAGAAGAAGATAACGGTTACTTATTTCGCACATTTTTCTATGATGGCAGTTCATGGGTTCCCCTAAAATCACATGGTTTTGAGTTGACAAGTTTTCCGAGCGTGGGAGAAGTAACTGTCGCTCTGGAAACTCAGAATGGGAATACAGAGGTTACTATTCCTCAATTATCCGAATACATCACAGCAGCTATTGACTTATCTTCAATTCTAAGAGCAGCAAAAATTGAACCCTCCCTTCGCCCGAAGGTACTTGGTGCAGTCATTACTGCACTATACCAAGGAGAGATAGACCTTGGTAATGGAGAGGAACTTCACTCAATCAATACGTTAGTTGGTCAGGCGGTTTCGGAAACAGACCATTTTGATGAAGGGAAAAAAGCGCAACTTATCGAGGCACTACGGCTGCCAGATGCGGATTATGCGCGTCTTGCCCCTAAAATGGGAAGAATTGTATTCATCTTGAAAACGCTAAATGTGAAGTCAATTTTAAGAACTGACACAGACTTTCTTGGCTTGTTATATGAGGCTTTTATCCGATATGGATATGACAATAATTCGTTAGGCATTGTCTTTACCCCAAGACATATAACTAAATTCTGTGCAGAATTGATAGATGTGTCAGCGAGGGATAAGGTGATTGATATTGCCTGTGGTTCTGGCGGATTTCTTGTTGCCTCATTTGATAAGATGATTCAGTCATCTCGCGATTTAGGCGTGCCAGTGTCCGTTATTAGAGAATCGCTCTATGGCTTTGACACAAATCCTACTGTTTGGGCGCTTGCCGCGTTAAACATGTTTTTCCGAGGTGACGGTAAGAGCCACATTGAAAATGCAAGTTGCTTTGATGATGAGAGCAAGGCATCTGTAAATGGTAGATTTACAAAGGCGCTGCTTAATCCGCCTTTTTCTCAAGACGATGAACCAGAGCGCGATTTTATTTCGCAAGCTATGGAAACCTTACAGACTATGGGCTTGCTTGCCGTTGTCGTAAAGTCTGGTATTTTTGCGGATGAAGACAACGCTCTTTGGAGAGAAAATTTCTTGAAATCGCATTCTATCATTGGTATGATTAGCCTTCCTGGTGATTTGTTTTATCCCACAGCGGTAGACACAACAATAATGATTGCAAGTGCGCATAGACCGCAGGTGGAGACAGACAAAGTTTTTATGGCTAAAATCTGGAATGATGGCTTTAAGAAGCTAAAGGGCAAACGGGTTGAAGCATCAGGGTCACAGCTGGATGAAATTATGGCTCAATTTAATCGGTTTAGGGACGGAGAGGAAACTGATTCGAGCCTTGTTACTGTGATTACAGCGGATAAGATAATCCCATACGGCGCCGAGTTTTGTCCTGAACAATATTTACCCCAGCCGCCTTTTCCAGAGGAAGAGGAATTAAGGTATAGAGAGGATGTATTAAAGTCGATTTTAACGACTTCTGTATGTATAGAGGGCATAGCAGACGAGGTGCTTGACGCCTTCCCATCTTGGAACGATTTGCCTGAACTATCTTACGGAGAAGAGGGCGCTATTGAACATTTTTTTGACGTAAAAGCAGGAAAATCCAAAGGTGAAAGCAATTACGTTGCGGGAACTTGTCCGTATATTTCATCAGGCGACCCACAAAATAGTATTATTAGGCTTGTCGGTGATGTAGATGATGAAGTGTTTTCTGAGGGCGCAATTACAGTTACCTGCTTTGGGCGAGCGGCTGTTCAGCCGTGGAGATTTATGGCTCGCGGTAATGGCGGCAGCGCGGTAAGGGTGCTAATACCGAGGTATCGAATGACCTTCTCTGAGCTTGTTTGGTTTGCTGCTCAAATCAATATGCAACGCTGGCGATTCTTCTATGGGAGGATGTCAATAAAGAGCAGATTGAGGCTGCTTAAAGTAGTTGCTCCTTCTGCAAAACTTATCGACGGAGGGTCAAGCATCGCAGAGAAGATTTCCGAACTGTCAGGCAAAATACTGGAAACTATGCAGCTGTAAAAATCTTTGCATTCTGCAATCACAGCAACGCTCTCATGATTTCAGTATTATTCGGGCGGAAAGCGGCGGTATTATCTCCACGAGCGATCACGAGACCGAAGTCGCTTCGGACGCTCCTGCAGGATTTTTGGGTCCCACTGACAAACAAAAGCCCGGAAAGGCAATGCCTCTCCGGGCTTTTCTTATGTCAGCCACAGCGCCAGCGCGAGGTGCGCGAATAAGATCGTGGGCAGACCGTATTTGAAGTACCAGTGCTGCGTCTTGTGGTGAAACGCGCACATGCCGCACACCGCGCCGACGCTCCCGCCGAGGATCGCCAGCAGAAACAGCGTCCTCTCCGGTACGCGCCAGCGGTGCCGCTTCGCGCGGCGCTTGTCCGCGCCGAACGTAACAAACGCGGCGAGATTGATGACGAGCAAGTACGCCGTCAGCGCAAGGGCGAGCGCGCGGCTCATTTCTCCAGCGCGCACAGCGCCGCGGCGGTCTTTGCCGCAAGCTCGGCGTTGTTGTAGACAAGGTGGATGTTGGAATCCAGAGAACTGCCCTCGGTGAGGTCCTTGATCTTCGCGAGCAGGAACGGCGTGGTCGCTTTGCCGTGGATGCCCTTTTCGTTCGCCTCACGCACCGCTTCGTCAATGGCGGCGTTGATGACCGCGGGGTCCATCGACCAGCGTTCGGGGATGGGGTTTGTCACCAGCATGCCGCCGCGCAGGTTCAGTTCCCGCTTGACGTGGAACGCCTCCGCCAGCTCCTCCGGCGTGTCGAGGCGATAGTCCACCCGGAAACCGCTTTTGCGCGTGTAGAACGCGGGCAGCTCCTCGGTGCCGTAGCCGATGACGGTGACGCCCTTGGTCTCCAGATACTCCAGCGTCAGGCCCAGATCGAGGATCGACTTCGCGCCCGCGCAGATGACCATGACCGGCGTCTCCGCCAGCTCCTCAAGGTCGGCGGAAATGTCCATTGTGACCTCCGCGCCGCGGTGGACGCCGCCGATGCCGCCGGTGGCAAAGATGCGGATGCCCGCCATGTCGGCGATCATCATGGTGGTGGTGACGGTGGTGGCTCCGTCCATCCCCTTGGCGACCAGCACGGGCAGATCGCGGCGGGATGCCTTGGCGACGGCGGTACCGGTCTTGCCGAGGTAATCGATTTCGGACTCGGTCAGCCCCGCCTTGAGCCGCCCGCCGATGATGGCGATGGTGGCGGGCACCGCGCCGTTGTCACGGATGATCTTCTCCACGGCGAGCGCCGTCTCCACGTTCTGCGGGTAGGGCATACCGTGGGAAATGATGGTGGATTCCAGCGCGACGACGGGTTTGCCCTCCGCGATGGCGGCGGCAACCTCCGGCGCGACGTCCAGATATTTGTTCAGACTCATGGGAACGCTCCTTTCAGGCTTGAAAAATGCGGAATGATGCCCTATAATATAGCACGATATTTTCATTTTAGCAAGGAGATTACACCTATGGAACGTATGAGGATCGCGGCGCTGTTTGCTGACGCCGCGCAGCTGGACGGTCAGGAGATCACCGTCATGGGCTGGGTCAAGAGCGTCCGCGACATGAAGGAGATCGCCTTTGTCACACTCAACGACGGCTCGTGCTTCCGCAGCCTGCAGGTCGTGCTGGACGCCAAAACGTTGGACAATTACAAGGACATCGCCGCGCAGAACGTCGGCGCGGCGCTCATCGTGCGCGGCACGGTGGCGCTGACCCCGGAGGCGAAGCAGCCGCTGGAGCTGAAAGCTGTCCGCGTCGAGGTCGAGGGCGCGTCCGACCCCACCTTCCCCGTGCAGAAGAAGGGGCTTTCCCGCGAGTACCTGCGCACCATTCAGCACCTGCGCCCGCGCACGAATCTGTTCTCCGCGGTGTTCCGCGTGCGCTCCGCCGCCGCCTACGCCGTACATGAGTTCTTCCAGAGCCGCGGCTTCGTCTACATCAACACGCCCATCATCACCGGCTCCGACGCCGAGGGCGCGGGCGAAATGTTCCAGGTCACGACCCTCGATCTTGAAAATCCGCCCCGCACCGAGGACGGCAAGATCGACTACACCAAGGACTTCTTCGGCAAAAAGACCAGCCTGACCGTCTCCGGCCAGCTCAACGCCGAGAACTTCGCCATGGCGTTCGGCGACGTGTACACCTTCGGTCCCACCTTCCGCGCCGAGAACTCCAACACCCAGCGCCACGCCGCCGAGTTCTGGATGATCGAGCCGGAAATGGCGTTCTGCGACTTGAACGGCGACCTCGCCGTCATGGAGGCGATGGTCAAGCACATCATCCGCCGCGTCATGGAGCGCTGCCCGGACGACCTCGCGTTCTTCAACAGCTTCGTGGACAAGGGGCTGATCGAGCGCCTGGAGCACGTCGCGTCGAGCGACTTCGGCCGCATCACCTACACCGACGCGGTGGAAATCCTCAAGCAGCACAACGACCGGTTCGATTACAAGGTCGACTGGGGCACCGATCTCCAGACCGAGCATGAGCGCTTCCTCACCGAGGAGATTTTCAAGCGCCCCGTGTTCGTCACCGACTATCCCCGCGAGATCAAGGCGTTCTACATGCGCCTCAACGACGACGGGAAAACCGTCGCGGCGGCGGACTGCCTGGTGCCGGGCATTGGTGAGATCATCGGCGGAAGCCAGCGCGAGGAGCGCATTGAGATTCTGGAAGCCCGCATCAAGGAGCTGGGCATGAACCCGGACGACTACTGGTGGTACTGCGACCTGCGCCGCTGGGGCTCCTGCCGTCACGCGGGCTTCGGTCTCGGCTTTGAGCGCATGGTGATGTATCTCACGGGCGTGAGCAACATCCGCGACGTGGAGCTGCATCCGAGAACGGTGGGCAACGCTGAATTTTAACAAAAAAAGAGAACGGCTTCCGCCGTTCTCTTTTTTTGAAGATATTCAGTTGCCGTAGTAGCGGTTGCCGTACTGGTACGGGCTGCCGAAGAAGTTGTCGAAGAAGCTCCACGGGTCGTTGTAGTAGCCATAGTAGCTGTTCGGCTGCTGGTTCTGCTGCGGCTGTTCCACGGTCTTGGTCTGCTCCGGCGTGGCGTCAAAGGTGATGCTCAGCTCCACCTCCGTGCCCTTGCGGTTGACGACCACCGTCACGGTGTCGCCCGCCTTATAGCCCTTCTTCGCGGCATTCAGGTCGCTCATGCTGGAAATGGTCTTGTCGCCCACCTTTACGATCACGTCGCCGCTCTGAATCCCCGCCTTCTTGGCAGCGCCGTCCTCCTCCACGGAGTTGACCAGCACGCCCGCGCTCACGGCAAGACCGTTCTGCATGGCGTAGTTGGCGTTGACGCTGCTGGCGGTCATGCCGAAGTAGGGACGGTTGGTGACGCGGCCGTTCTCCATGATGTCCTCCACCATGGCGATCACGTCATTGATGGGGATGGCGAAGCCCAGACCCTCCACCGTGGTGCTGGCGTAGGACGAGTACTTCGCGGAGACGATGCCCACGACCTCGCCGTAGGTGTTGAAGAGCGGACCGCCGGAGTTGCCGGGGTTGATGGCGGCGCTGACCTGAATCATGTTGAACGGCGTGCCGTCCACATTGATGGCGCGATCCACGCTGGACACGATGCCCTCGCTCATGGAGAACGTCAGCTCACCGAGCGGGTTGCCGATGGCGGCGATATCCTCGCCAACCTGCAATTTGCTGGAGTCGCCGAAGGTGACCGCCTTGAGACCCGTCGCCTCAATCTTCAGCACCGCGATGTCGTAGTCCTCGTCGCCGCCGACGATGGTCGCGTCATAGGTCGAACCGTCGTAGAGCGTGACCTTGACGGTGCTGGCGCTGTCGATCACATGGTAGTTGGTGACGATGTAGCCGTCGGCGGTGATGATGAAGCCGCTGCCCGCCGAGGCGTTCTCCACCGTCTGGTTGAACACGTTGGTGGTGATGGTGGTGTTGATGGACACGACGCTGTCAATGTTCGCCTTGTACAGCTCGGTGTAGCTGAGCTTCCTTGCGCCGGTGACGGCGACGGTCTCGACCTCGGTGGTCTCGCGGTCGCTGACGGCGATCGTGGTACTCTCGCCGCGGCGCGCCGCGGTGCGTACCGCGCCGGTGGCGCCCGCACCTACCACGCCGCCCATGAGCGCGCAGGCGAGCATCAGCGCTGCCAGCTTGACGCCGCGTCCCTTCTTTTTGGGCTCTGCCGCCGGTTCCTCGGCGTAGTTGCGGGTGTTGTACACCGGCTCGACGACATTGGAGTCGCCCTTGCGGTAACTGTAGTGATAGAGATTGTTTTCGTCCTCGTAATACATGATGGATTCCTCCTTATGTCCTCCGCCTTGCGGCGGTGCTTGCTCTCTCGCTTGGGATGATGCTATGATAATACGCGATTGTGTCCAAATTGTGAAGTCCGGTTATCTTTTTTTTGAACAATTTGTTTTCAGATTTTAAACTTGCGCTTTGTACACCCAGCCTTTACAATAATGAGAGAGGTAATGTACTATGCTGCGAATCGACAACATCAAAACCCACCCCGGCGCGGACAGCGCCGCCGTGCGCCGCAAGGCAGCCGCGCTGCTGCGCGTGAGCGAGGGCGAGGTGACGGATTTCCGCATCCTGCGGCGCTCCGTGGACGCCCGCGACGGCGTGCGCTTCGTCTGGTCAGCGGCGGTCGCGCTGAAAAACGAGGCGTCGGCGCTCCGGCGCTGCAAGAGCCGGAATGTCTCCCGCTACGCGCCCGCGGTCTACGCGCTGCCGCCCGCCGTCGCCGCGCCGGAGGTACGTCCCGTGGTCGTCGGCGCGGGACCGGCGGGGCTGTTCTGCGCGCTGGTGCTAGCGAAGTGCGGCGCGAACCCCATCGTCCTGGAACGCGGCAAGCGCGTGGAGGAACGCAAGCGCGACGTGGAAACGTTCTGGAAAACCGGCGCGCTCGACCCCGCCTCCAACGTCCAGTTCGGTGAGGGCGGCGCGGGCGCGTTTTCCGACGGCAAGCTCAACACGGGGACAAAGGACCCGCGGCACGGCTGGATTCTGGAGCGCTTCGCGGAGTACGGCGCACACCCGGATGTCCTCATCGACGCAAAGCCTCATGTCGGCACGGATCGGCTCTACGTCGTGCTGCAAAATCTGCGGCGCGAACTGCTCTCGCTGGGCGCGGAGGTGCGCTTTGAGCATCAGCTCACCGGCATCGAAACCGCAAACGGCGCGGTGTCCGCGCTGCGCGTCGCGTCCCCCGACGGAGAATACACGCTTCCCGCGCGATTGGTGGTGCTGGCGCCGGGACACAGCGCGCGGGACACCTTCGAAGCGCTCCGCGCCCTCGGCATACCCATGGAGCCGAAGCCCTTCGCCGTGGGCGTGCGCATCGAGCACGCCCAGAGCGCCGTCGACGCGGCGCAGTACAAGGAGGCGGCGGGGAATCCCGCGTTGCCGCCCACGTCGTACAAGCTGGCGTACCACACAACCGCCGGACGCGGCGTGTTCTCGTTCTGCGTCTGCCCCGGCGGACAGGTGGTGGCGGCGGCGTCCGAGATCGGGCGCGTCGTGACCAACGGCATGAGCGGGTTTGCCCGCGACGGGGAGAACATCAACGGCGGTCTGCTGGTCTCCGTCACGCCCGACGACTTCGGCGGCGCGGCGGGTGATCCGCTCGCGGGCGTCGCGTTCCAGCGGCGGCTGGAGGAGGCGGCGTACCACGCGGGCGGCGAGACCTACGCCGCGCCCGCGCAGACGGTGGGGGACTTTCTCACGGGGAAGGCGTCCACCGGCGCGCGCGGCGTGACGCCCAGCTATCAGCCCGCTGTCAAGTGGACTGACTTGCGCGGCTGCCTTCCGGATTTCGTTTGCGACGCGCTTGCCGAGGCGCTGCCGGAGCTGGACAAAAAGCTCCGCGGCTTCGCCGCGCCCGACGCCGTGCTGACGGCGGTGGAGTCCCGCTCGTCGTCTCCGGTGCGCATCACACGGGACGAGGGTTATCAATCCGCGCTGCGGGGACTGTACCCCTGCGGCGAGGGCGCGGGCTACGCCGGCGGGATCATGTCCGCCGCCGCCGACGGCATGCGCGTGGCGGAAGTGATTCTAAACAGGATATCTCAGGGGGGATTATACCATGAGTAGACAGATTGGCGTCATCATCGACTACCTGACCGAGGAGTATCGCCGCCAGATCGACGCAGCGGCGGCACAGCACGGCTTCGCCGTGCGGTACTATCCCGACAGCAAATCCGCCGCGGGCAGCGTCGACGACTGCGAGATTCTGTTCGGGCACTGCTCGCAGAAGGTCATTGCCTCGGCGAAGAGCCTCAAGTGGTTTTGCTGCTGCTGGGCGGGGGTGGACCGCTTCTGCAAGGACGAGCTGTATCAGAACCCGGACTGCCTGCTGTCCAACTCCTCAGGCGCCTACGGCGTGACCATCGCGGAGCATCTGATCATGACCGCGCTGATGCTGCTACGGCGGCAGGGGGAGTACGGCGACCTGATCCGCTCCGGCGGCTGGGACACGCTGCCCGGCAGCATCCATTCCCTCCACGGCAGCCGGATCACGGTGCTCGGCGCCGGCGACATCGGCACCGAGTTTGCCCGCCGCGCGAGGGCGTTTTGCCCGGCAAAGATCGTGGGCGTGCGCCGAAGCGCGAAGAGCGGCGATCCGGCGTTTGACGAGATGCGCACCAACGCGGCGCTGGACGCAATCCTGCCCCAGACCGACCTGCTTGTCATGGCGCTGCCCAACACGCCGGACACGGCGGGCATCCTGAGCCGGGAGCGGATGGCGCTGCTGCCGGAGGGCGCTTATGTGCTGAACGTCGGGCGCGGCGCGGCGGTGGATCAGGACGCGCTGATCGACGCGCTCAACAGCGGTCATCTCGCGGGCGCGGCGCTGGACGTGACGGTGCCGGAGCCGCTGCCCGCCGACCATCCGCTGCGCGGCGCGAAAAACATTCTGCTCACGCCCCATGTCGCGGGCAACACCACGCTTCCCTATACCCGTCAGCGTACCATCGATATGTTTTTGGAGGACCTGGAGAACTACGTCGCAGGCAAACCGCTCCGGCGCGTGGTGGATCGCAAAATGTTTTATTAAACGGGAAAACGACCGCTTTCGCGGTCGTTTTCTTCATGCTATGCCAAACAGCCGTTTGCCGTTTTCCGCCGTCAGATCGATGATCTCCTCCGGCGTCATGCCCCGAATCTCCGACAGCTTCGCCGCGACGTGGACGAGGTTGCGGGAGTCGTTGCGCGTGCCCCGCAGCGGAACAGGGGAGAGGTACGGCGCGTCCGTCTCGATCAGGATGCGGTCGAGCGGCGCTTCCGCCGCGACCTCCACGGTCTTGCGGGCGTTTTTGTAGGTCAGCGGGCCGTCAAAGCCCACATACCAGCCCCGCTTCCACAGCTCCCGCGCCAGCTCCACGCTGCCGGAGTAGCAGTGGAACACGCCCCGCAGCTTCGGGAACTCGCTGACGATCGCAAAGCTGTCGGCGTGGGCGTCGCGGTCGTGGATGATGACGGGCAGGTCCAGCTCCGCCGCCAGCGCCAGTTGACGGCGCAGCACGTCCCACTGGTGCTCCCTGGGCGGGTTCTCCTCCCAGTGATAGTCCAGCCCGATCTCGCCGATGGCGACGACCTTCGGGTGCTTCGCCAGCTCCCGCAGCGCGTCGATATCGCTCGGCACGAAGGGGCGGCAGTTCTCCGGGTGCCAGCCCACCGCCGCGTAGACGCGGGGGAAACGCTCCGCGATGGCGACTGCCTTGCGGGAGGTTTCGAGGTCGCAGCCGGGATCGACGACCAGCCCCACGCCGGCGTCGGGCAGGGAAGCGAGCAGCTCGCCGCGATCCGCGTCGAACTGCTCGTCGTCGTAATGTGCGTGGGTATCAAAAATCAACGCCATAAAAGTCTCCCGCTCAAAAAAGTGCTTGCGCTTTTTTGAAGTACTATGACATTTTCGCGCCCGCGGGAATGGCGTCGTCGAGCATGATGAGGTTCAGCTTCTCCGCGCCGTTTTCCTTGTGGACGGCGGAGATCAGCATACCGCAGCTCTCAAGACCCATCATCTTGCGCGGGGGCAGGTTGATGATCGCGAGAAGCGTCTTGCCGACCAGCTGCTCCGGCTCATAGAACTTGTGGATGCCGGAGAGAATCTGGCGATCCGTGCCGCTGCCGTCGTCCAGCGTGAAGCGCAGGAGCTTTTCGCTCTTCTTCACCGCCTCGCACGCCTTGACCTTCACCGCGCGGAAATCGCTCTTGCAGAACGTGTCAAAGTCCACGCTCTCGGTGGCGTAGGGTTCCAGTTCGATGGGACTCTTGTTCGCCGCCTCGTGCAGGGCTTCCAGCTCGGCAAGCTCCTTCTCCGCGTCGATGCGCGGGAAGATCGCCTCGCCCTTGTGGACGGTCACGCCCTCGTGGAGGACGCCGAACGCCGCCGCGCTGTCCCAGGTGCGTTCGCAGGCGGTCGCGCCGATCTGATCGAAAATCTTGTCGCAGCTCTCCGGCATGAACGGCGTCAGCAGCACCGCGCAGATGCGCACGGTCTCCAGCAGGTTGTAGAGCACCGCCGCGAGACGGTCGCGCTTCGCCTCGTCCTTCGCCAGCACCCACGGAGCGGTCTCGTCAATATACTTGTTGGCGCGCTGGATCACCTTGAAGATCTCCTCCAGCGCGTTCTGGAACTGGTACTTCTCCATCTGCGCCTCATAGCGACCGCGCAGCGCCTTCGCCATGGTAAGCAGCTCATCGTCAACGCTCTGCGCCGCGTCGGTCCTGGGCAGCGTGCCGCCGAAGTACTTCTCCACCATCGCGGTGGAGCGGGAGACGAGGTTGCCGAGGTCGTTGGCGAGGTCGACGTTGATGGTGTTGATGAGCAGCTCGTTGGAGAAATTGCCGTCGGAGCCGAACGGGAACGTGCGCAGCAGGAAGAAGCGCAGCGCATCCACGCCGAAGCGCTCGGCGAGAATGTAGGGATCGACCACGTTGCCCTTGGACTTGGACATCTTGCCGCCGTCGAGCAGCAGCCAGCCGTGACCGTAGACCTTCTGCGGGAGCGGCAGGTCGAGACTCATGAGGAACGCCGGCCAATAGATCGAGTGGAAGCGCACGATCTCCTTGCCGACGAAATGCACGGCATGGGGCCAATACTTGTCCAGGTCGTTGTGGGCGTCGTTCTCGAGACCCAGCGCGGTCATGTAGTTAAAGAGCGCGTCCAGCCAGACGTAGACCACATGCTTTTCGTCGAAGTCCACGGGGATGCCCCAGGTGAAGCTGGTGCGGGAGACGCACAGGTCCTGCAAGCCGCCCTCGCAGTCGATGAAGTTGTTGACCATCTCGTTGACGCGGGAGCGCGGCTCCAGAAAGTCGGTGTTCTCCAGCAGGTCGCGGATGCGATCGGCGTACTTGGACGCGCGGAAGAAATACGCCTCCTCCTCGGCGTCCTGCACGTCGCGGCCGCAGTCGGGACATTTGCCGTTGACGAGCTGGCTCTCTGTCCAGAAGGACTCGCAGGGCTTGCAGTACTTGCCCTTGTAGGTACCCTTGTAGATGTCGCCCTTATCGTACATCTTGCGGAACACGCGCTGGATCGCCTGAACGTGATAGGCGTCCGTGGTGCGGATGAAGCGGTCGTTGGAAATGTTCATCAGCTTCCACAGGTCCAGAATGCCGCGCTCGCCGGTGACGATGTTGTCCACGAACTGCTGCGGCGTGACGCCCGCGGCTTTTGCCTTGTCCTCGATCTTCTGACCGTGCTCGTCCGTGCCGGTGAGGAACATCACGTCGTAGCCGCACAGCCGCTTGTAGCGCGCCATCGCGTCGGTGGCGACGGTGCAGTAGGTGTGTCCGATGTGCAGCTTGTCCGACGGGTAATAGATCGGTGTGGTGATATAAAATGTCTTGTCTGCCATGGTTGGTTATCCTCTCTTTCCTGCCGCCCCGAATGGAAGGGCGGCGAAAACTGCCCTATAGTGTATCACGCCACGCGCGCCTCTTGCAAGGTTTTTTCACATTTTACTCCACTTAAATAAAGAAATCCGCTGCCCGGTTGCATTTTGGTTTGTGCTTTGCTATAATGTTCAAAATAGCGTTCAAATACTCTGCGTGGCGGAATCCGCCGCAGCCGAAGAGCGAAAAAGGGATACAATATGACTGCTTTCACCCTTCCGTTTGACACATCTCCATACGACAAGCTGCCGGTGAGTGTGATGATCTATGAGCCGGTCTGGAACGCCGACGGGACGGTGCGGGACTTCCGCATCGTCTACGGCAACGAAGTCTTCGCGCAGGACTGGCTCGCCACCTACCGGGATACCGCTTTTGTGGGCGTCTGCCTCAAGGAGCGCACGCTGATGGACGAGTACTCCATCAGCATGCTCGAACGCTTTTTGACCGAGCCGCCCCACGCCTTCTCCACCTATATGCCGATGGTCAACTTCCATCTGCATTTTGTGCCTGTCACCAATCTGCCCGCGCCCTACGCCGGCGTGGTGATGACCAACCTCAACGACTACGAGGAGACGGAGTCCCGCATCCACTTCCTGCGCAACATCCGGCAGATGAAGAACAACGCCGTGCTGATGCAGCGCCACGACGACGGGCGGTTGGAATCCGTCTTCGTCTCCGACGATTTTGCCAAGATGATGGAGTGCTCCGTGGAGGAGGCGATGCGCCTGATGGACGGCATGGGCTTCTTCCACTCCACCCATCCGGAGGATCGCCCCTTCGTGCGCTCGATCCTCAAGCGCCGCGTCACCGACGACGGCGGCAGCGACCTGACCGTCCAGAAGATCACCGCGAAGAAAAACCGCATCTGGTGCAACGTGCACTACGCGTTCATCGACGATTTCGGCGAACACTACATCTACTGCACCTACACCGACGTGTCCATGCTCAAGCAGTATGAAGAGCGGCTGCGCAGCGTTTACACCAGCCTCGGCAGCAACTTCTATCAGAACGACGAGCGGACGCTGTCGCTGTTCCGTGTCAACCTCACCCGCAACGTGGTGGAGGAGGTCAAGGGACGCGACCTGTTTTCCACCGACTCCGCGCGCCTGCCCTACTCCGAGCTGCTCACCCGCCGCGCGGAGAACTATCCCATCGCCGCCGAGCGCGAGCGGCTGCTGCGCAGCTTTGACCGCGAGGCGCTCTCCGCGCTGTATCTGCAAGGCAAGGTCACGGCGTCCGAGGTGCTCTATTCCCGCCGCCGCGACGGACGCGACTGCTTTGTGGAGCTGTCCGCCACGCTCACGCGCCACCCGCTCACCGGCGACATGATCGCGTTCATGACCGAGCGAACATGCAACGCCGAGAAGGTGCGCGAGACGCTGATGAACAAGATTCTCGCCCAGCAGTTCGACATGGTTGCCTATCTGGTGGACGGCAATTACGGCGTCAGCATCGGCGACGCCTCGCGCGTCACCCGTGGCAGCATCTTCCCGCTCACGCGCTCCGGCTCGTACCAGCAGTATCTGGACAATCAGGTCTTGCCGGTGCTCCACGGGAGCGAGGAGTACCGCAAGGCGGCAATGGCAGCGCTGAGCCTCGACATGATCGAGGTCCAGACCCGCATCCGCGAGCCTTACGTCGCCAACATCGCCATCGAGCTGGACGGCGGGGTGTTCCACAAGCGCTTCGACTTCTACCTCGTTGACCCCGACGCGCGGTTCTACATCGTGCTCAAGAGCGACACCACCGAGCTTCACCGCGAGCAGGCGGCGCGCAACGAGCAGCTGCGCCTCGCGCTGGCGGACGCGCAGCAGGCGAACGTCGCCAAGACCGCGTTCCTCAGCTCCATGTCCCACGAAATCCGAACCCCGATGAACGCCATCATCGGTCTTGACAACATCGCGCTCAAGGACCCCGACCTGCCCGACCGCACCCGCGAGCACCTTGAGAAGATTGGCGGAAGCGCGCGGCATCTGCTGGGGCTGATCAACGACATTCTGGACATGTCGCGCATCGAGTCCGGCCGCATGGTACTCAAGAACGAGGAATTCTCCTTCTCCGGCATGCTGGAGCAGATCAACGCCATGATCGGCGGGCAGTGCCAGGACCGCGGGCTGACCTACGACTGCAAGATTCTCAGCCCGGTGAACCAGTACTACATCGGCGACGACATGAAGCTCAAGCAGGTGCTCATCAACATCCTCGGCAACGCGGTGAAGTTCACTCCCGCGCCGGGCACCGTGAGCTTCCACATCGAGCAGACCGCGCAGTTTGAGGGTCAGTCCACGCTGCGCTTCACCATCCGTGACACCGGCATCGGCATGGACAAGGAGTACCTGCCGAAGATTTTCGACGCCTTCACCCAGGAGGACGCCACCACCACCAACAAGTACGGCGGCAGCGGTCTCGGCATGGCGATCACCAAGAACATCGTGGAGATGATGAACGGCAGCATCTCCGTGGACTCCGAAAAGGGCGTCGGCTCCACCTTCACCGTGAACGTGACCCTGCGCTCCTCCGAGCGCCGGGACAACGGCACTGACATCCACCCGCAGGACATGCGCGTGCTGGTGGTGGACGACGACGCCGTCGCCTGCGAGCACGCGAGGCTGGTGCTCGACGAAATCGGCATCGCGGCGGACACCGCGCTCGGCGGCGCGGAGGCGCTGGAGATGATCCAGCTGCACCACGCGCGGCGCGAGGCGTACAACCTGATCCTCGTCGATCTCAGGATGCCGGAGATGGACGGTGTGGAGCTGACGCGCCGCATCCGCGAGATCATCGGCGCCGAGTCCGCCATCATCATCCTCACCGCCTACAACTGGTCGGACGTGCAGGACGAGGCGGTGCTCGCGGGCGTGGACAGTTTCATGTCCAAGCCGCTGTTTGCCTCCAACGTGCTCTATGAGTTCAAGCAGGCGATCGAACGCAAGCGCAAGCGTGAGGACTCCGCCCCCGCCGATCTCACCGGTCGCCGCATTCTGCTGGCGGAGGACATGATGATCAACGCGGAAATCATGATCGAGCTGCTGGAAATGATGGACATGACCGTGGAGCACGCCGAAAACGGCAAGATCGCGCTGGACATGTTCGCCTCCAGCGCCGAGGGGCATTACGACGCGGTGCTCATGGATATGCGCATGCCGGAGATGGACGGTCTCACTGCCACGCAGGCGATCCGCGCGCTGGAGCGCCCGGACGCGAAGACAGTGCCCATCATCGCGCTGACCGCCAACGCCTTCGACGAGGACGTGCAGCGCTCCCTGCAAGCGGGCATGAACGCCCACCTGAGCAAGCCCGTGGAGCCGGAGCGGCTCTACGAAACGCTCTCCGAGCTAATCAAAGATTAAGGGCGGGAGGTACTGACGAATCAATGGACAACATAAAGATGGACCCCATGCAAAAGCAGATGCTGGACGACGTGTTCGACGCGTTCCAGATGATCGCCGGCGGCGCGCTGGTCAGTTTGATGCACGCCGAGGCAGGCGTGACCCGCTGGTCGCCGGGCGCGGTGGAGCTGTTCGGCTTGCCGGGGGAATACGTCCCCAACGGCGCGATGGATTGGGGGGATTACGTTCACCCCGAAGACCGGAAACGGTATCTGGACGTCATGGCGCCTCTTGCCGAAGGCATGCTGCACTCCTATGACCTCACCTATCGCGTGCGGACAAAAACCGGCGAATACTACCATTTTCGCAACGTCGGCTCGGTGCTGCGCAATGAGCAGGGCAAGCCCAGCCTCATCGGCGGCATTCTGATCAATCAGGGTCTCACCGAGAACACCGACGTCATCACGGTACTGCCAAACAAGTATGCCTTCTTCGACGATCTCAAAGACCTGATGGCACGGGACGGCAAGGCGATGGTGCTGCTGCTGGGCGTGAGCAAGCTCTCGCGCATCAACGAAAACCACGGCTACAGCTATGGCAACCGCGTCTTGCAGGAGATGGCGTGGCTCATTCAGGAAACAGTGGGCGAGCGCGGCAAGGTCTACCGCATGGACGCCGCCACCTTCGCCGTCGTGTCCGAGACCCTCTCCCGTGAGGAGCTGTCCGCGATCTACGATTCCATCCGCCTCAAGCTCCAGCGCGGCATCCGCGTGGACGGAAACCGCCACAACCTCACCGCCAACGGCGGGCTGATCTCCATCGCCGACACCCACTCCGATCCCGCGACGATCTATTCCTGCCTCGGCTACGCCTATCGCGAGTCGAAGCAGCACAAGCACGGCGAGCTGGTGGATTTCAACGGCAGCGTCAAGTACGACGTGAACGAGTCGCTGGAGATGGTCAACGTCATCCGCGACTGCATCGTGGACGGCTGCAAGGGCTTTCTGCTGGATTATCAGCCGGTGGTGGACACGCTCACCGGCTCGATCCTCGGCGCGGAGGCGCTGGTGCGCTGGGAGGGCGAGCCATACGGCGAGGTGGAGCCGATGGAGTTCCTGCCGATCCTCGAAAACGACTTCGTGTTTGAGGAACTGGGCGGCTGGATTCTCCGCACCGCCATGACCGACGGCAAGAAGCTGCTCGAACAGTTCCCGCGCTTCCAGCTGGGCGTCAACATCTCCGCCTCGCAGGTGGAGGACGAATACTTTGTCGACAGCGTGACGGAGCTGCTCAGCGAAACCGGCTTCCCCGCGGCGAACCTCAGCCTTGAGATCACCAAGGGCTGCCGACTGCTGGATTTCGACCGGCTCCACGGCGTCGCGGAGCAGCTGCACAAGCAGGGCATCCGCGTGGGCGTGGACGATTTCGGCTCGGGCTTTGAGTCCATCGGCTTTTTGAAGCGCTTCGCCGCAGACTACATCAAGTTTGACCGCGAGCTGGTGCGCGACATCGAGATCGACGACGCCGACCGCGAGACCATACTGCACCTCGCCGAGTGCGCCGCGGCGCGCGGCACGACGGTCATCGCCAAGGGCGTGGAAACCGCCGGCATGCGCGACATTCTCAAATCCTGCCGCATCGGCAGCGCGCAGGGCAACCTGTACTCCAAGCCCATGAGCATTGACGGCATCTTAAAAGAATTCCTTTCGTAACGCAGTTTTCAAAAAGGGGAGAACAATCTATGGCAAACGAGAAAGAGATCATCCAACGCAAGCGCACGGTTCTTGTCGTGGAGGACAACGAGATGAACCGTGAAATCCTCTGTGAACTGCTCTCAGACGACTATGAGGTGCTGGAGGCTGAGGACGGCAGCGTCGGGCTTGCGCAGCTCGACGCGCACAGCGGCGAGATCGCGCTGGTGCTGCTGGACGTGTACATGCCCAACTGCGACGGCTTCGAGTTCCTCGAACGCAAGCGTCAGGACCCGCGCTTCGACACCGTGCCGGTCATCATGATGACCGCCAGCAACACGGTGGACGACGAGATTCGCTGCCTTGAGCTGGGCGCGAGTGATTTCATCACCAAGCCCTACAACGTCGAGGTGATGAAAAACCGCATGAAGAGCCTCATCCGCCTGCGCGAATCCAGCACCATGCTGGGCAGGCTGGAAACCGACAGCCTCACGGGTCTGTACAGCAAGGAATTCTTCTATCACACGCTGGAGGAGGTGCTGCGCGCCAACCCCGACGAGCACTACGATCTTGTGTGCAGCGACGTGGAGAATTTCCGCACGCTCAACGACCGCTACGGCACTGCCCAGTGTGACAGCTTCCTGCGCGCCGTGGCGGACGACCTGACCGATCGCATTCCCGGATTGCTCTTCGGCGGGCGCATCGGCGCGGACGTGTACGCGTTCCTGCTGCGCCACTACGAGGGCAGCTGGAGCGGCATCCTTACCCCCGAGGGCGAGGAGACGCGCTACGCCAAGTTCGTGGTCAAATACGGCATCTTCGCCAACGTGGACACCAGCCTGCCCCCCGCCGCCATCTGCGACCGCGCGACGCTGGCGCTGGGCAAGATCAAGAAAAAGTTCGGCGTGCGCGTGGCGTGGTTTGACGATGAGATGCGCAACCTCCAGCTTCGCGAGCACCAGATCGAGGAGAATATGGAGACCGCGCTCTCCGAGCGCCAGTTTGTCGTCTACTACCAGCCCAAGCACGACCTGCACACCGATTCCACCGGCGGCGCGGAGGCTCTGGTGCGCTGGATCCATCCTGAACTGGGCTTCGTCAGCCCCGGACAGTTCATCCCGATCTTTGAGCGCAACGGCTTCATCACCAGCCTCGACTTCTTCATCTGGGAGGAGGTCTGCCGGGAGCTGCGCCGCTGCATTGACGCGGGACTGCCCGTCGTGCCGGTGTCCATCAACGCCTCGCGCATGGACTTCGATGTACCCGACCTCGCCGGCGAGATCGCGGCACTGGCGAACAAGTACGGTCTCGACCACTCGCTGCTCCATGTGGAGCTGACCGAGTCCATGTACTCCGACAACCCCGGCAAGATCGAAAAGACGCTGGAGGACCTGCACAACAACGGCTTCCACATCGAGCTGGACGACTTCGGCTCCGGCTATTCGTCGCTCACCAGTCTCAACACGCTGGCGCTGGACGTGATGAAGGTGGACATGAGCCTCATCCGTCAAGCCGCCGCCACGGGCGACTACAGCATTCTGCGTTTCTGCTCGCTGCTGGCGGACAACCTGCGTCTCAAAACCGTGGTCGAGGGCGTGGAGACCGCGGAGCAGGTAGCGGCGCTGAAGGTGCTGGGCTGCGATTACATCCAGGGCTACTATTTCTCGAAACCCCTTCCCCCGAAAGAATTTGAAGAATATCTGGTCGCGCACAGCGCCAAGGAGGTAAAGGCATGACGGTTCAGGAGTTATACGACAGCATCGGCGCGAGCTACGACAGCGCCAAGCGCATTTTGCAGATGGACAAGCTCATCAGCAAGTTTGTTCTGAAGTTCCTCGATGACAAGTCCTGCGAGAAGTTGATGTCCGGCTGGGAGGCGAAGGACGCCGCCGCCGTTTTTGAGGGCGCCCACGCGCTCAAGGGTGTGGGCGCGAACCTCGGCCTCAACCACCTCTCCGAGCAGGCGAGCGCCATCGCCGAGGAATTCCGCCCCGGCAACGCCCGCACCATGGACGACGACGCCGTGACCGCGAAGCTCGCCGCGCTCAAGGCGGACTACGACAAGACCATCGCCGGCATCGCGGCGTTCGCCGCGCAGCAGTAACAAAAGAAAAGACGCACGGTGCGAACCGTGCGTCTTTTTTGTATGCAGCTTACAGATACTTCTGCATGCCGTCGGTCGCGTGCTCAGGATCCACGGACGCGGACACCGTGAAGCGCACGCCGTGGGCAGAGCTGAACTTCTCCAGCCAGTCGAGGAACATCTCGGCTTCGTGGTCGCTCTTGCCGCCGACGATCTTGAACAGATTGTCGATGAAGATGTGGGAAATATCATAATTGCCGGCGTACAAGCCGCTGATAAAGCCGCGCATCGCCTCATAAGAGCCGACTTCGTAATCCCCGGCAACGATCAGACGAACATGATAATGCAGGTCGAAGGTCATGACCTTCTCCGCTTCGATGCAGACGACGTTGCCCGCCTCCTGCGCCGCGGCGCTGTTGATCAGCTCGATCAGCTTTTTGGTCTTGCCCGACCCCTTGTCACCCATAATCAGACGAACCATAGGAAATCACTCCTTTCATTATTTGCCTTTTCATCATACCATACGGACAGGCTTTTTTCAATGAAGAAAGTGTTAAATCTTTCGATTACTTTCCAAGCTTCTTGCGCAGCTCCGCGCCCATCTCCTCATAGCCGGGCTTGTTCATCAGGGCGAACATGTTCTTCTTGTACGCTTCAACGCCGGGCTGATCGAATGGGTTGACGCCCAGCAGGTAGCCGGAAAGACCGCAGGCATACTCGAAGAAGTAGATCAACGCGCCCAGCTCGCGCGCGTCGCGCTTGCCCGCACGGACGATCATGTTGGGCACACCGCCCTCGACGTGGGCGAGCAGAGTGCCGTCCATCGCCTGAGTGTTGATCTCGTGAAGCGTCTTGCCCGCGAGGAAGTTCAAGCCGTCGCCGTTCACGTCGTCGTACGGCACGACCATCTGCTCGTCGTCGGGATCAAAGCGGACGACCGTTTCGAGCAGCGTGCGCTCGCCCTGCTGGATGTACTGACCCATGGAGTGCAGGTCGGCGGTGAAGTCAACGCTCGCGGGGAAGAGACCCTTGTTATCCTTGCCCTCGCTCTCGCCGTAAAGCTGCTTCCACCACTCCGCCATGAAGCGGAAGGACGGCTCGAAACAGGCGAGCAGCTCGGTCTTCTTGCCGGCGCGGTAGAGCGCATTGCGGACCGCGGCGTACTCCCACGCGGGATTGGTGAAGTCGTCGGTGCGGCACGCCTTCATCATGTCGGCGGCGCCGCCCATCAGCTCGTTGATGTCGATGCCCGCGACGGCGATGGGCAGCAGACCCACGGCGGTGAGCACGCTGTAGCGACCGCCGACGTCGTCAGGCACCACGAAGGTCTCATAGCCCTCGGCGTCCGCAAGACTCTTGAGCGCGCCGCGGGACTTGTCGGTGGTGGCGTAGATGCGCTTCGCCGCCTCCGCCTTGCCGTACTTCTGCTCCAGCAGCTCCTTGAAGAAGCGGAACGCGACCGCAGGCTCGGTGGTGGTGCCGGACTTGGAGATGACGTTCACGGAGAAGTCCACGTCCTTGACGAGGTCGTAGACCTCCTTCGTCGCGGCGGAGGACAGGCCGTTGCCCATGAAGTAGACGTTGGGCGTGTCCTTCTTCTTGAGGTTGTAGTTCGGGGAGCCGAGGCACTCGATCACGCCGCGCGCGCCGAGGTAAGAGCCGCCGATGCCGATGACGACCAGCGCCTTGGAGTCGCTCTGAATCTTCTTCGCCGCCTTCTCGATGCGGGCGAATTCGTCCTTGTCGTACGCCTCAGGCAGCTTGACCCAGCCGATGAAATCGTCGCCCTTGCCGCCGCCATTTTGCAGCCAGTTCGCCGCCTGCTTCAGCTCGTCGCCCAGCTGATAGTCGCCGGAGAGGAAGGATACCGCCTTGGACACGTCAACAGATAACATGGAAACATCCTCCTGTTTTTATTGTAATCGGTGCCATTCACTTTAGCACAGTTGGAATCAAGAAACAAGATTGTTGCGATTAAAATTTCTTTATGCTACAATCACGGTGTTTGAACAAAGGAGGCGCCGCCATGAGCGAACACACCCATGACCATCAGCATCCCCACGTCCACAGCCACGAGCACACCGCCGCGGTATCCAACCGCCTCGCCCGCGCCATCGGGCATTTGGAGGCGGTACGCAAGATGGTGGAGGATAACCGCGACTGCTCCGAGGTGCTCATCCAGCTCGCCGCCGTGCGCTCCGCGCTCGCGTCCACCAGCCGCATCATCCTCAAGGATCACATGGAGCACTGCATCGTGGACGCCATCGAGGAGCACGACCAGACGGCGCTGGACGAGCTGAACCGCGCCATCGACAAGTTACTCAAGTAGCCCGTTTTCGGTCAGATACAGCGCGCATTTCAAGTCGTGCGGCTCCGTCGGCACCGCGTCGGCAAGCAGCCGTTCGCGGCAGATGCACACCGTCGGGCAGCGGAGCCGCGGCAGGACGCGGTCATAGTACCCGCCGCCCTGACCGAGGCGGTTTCCCGCGCGGTCGAAGGTGGTGCAGGGAACGACGGCAAAGTCCACGTCCTCCGGCGGAAGGGCAAGGCAGGAGCGCTTCGGTTCCAGAATCCCCATCGCCCCCGGCTCCAGGTCCGCCGCGAGGTCTCTCACGGCGCACAGCGCCATTTGCCGCTCCGGCTCACAGCGGGGGAGGAGGAGCGTCTTGCCCCGCGCGATGGTCTCCCGCAGGAAGGCGCGGGTGTCGATCTCCCGCGCAAGCCCCGCGAAGGCAAACACCACGTCCGCCGCGTCAAACTCCGGCAATGCCGCGAGGGCGCGACAGATCGCCGCGCTGCTCTCCGCCTTGTACCCGGCGTCGAGGGCGCGTTCTCTTGCTCTGATCTCCGCGCGCAGGGCGCGTTTGTTCTCCGCAATATCCATGGTCTGATTCTACCACCATTTCCCGCCGAAAGGAAGTGCTTTTCATGCTTCTCCAGGGCGCACCCGTCGCCCGCGCCATTGCCGACGCGCTGCGCGGCGAGAGCGACGCGCTGCGTGAACGCGGCGTGACCCCCTGCCTCGCCACGGTGCGCGTGGGTGAAAAGGACGCCGACCTCGCCTACGAGCGCGGCATCGCCAAACGCTGCGAGCAGTCCGGCGTCACGGTGCAGCGCATCGCGTTTCCCGCCGGCGTGTCGCAGGAGACGCTGCTGCGGGAGCTATCGGCGCTGGGCGCGAATCCCGGCGTACACGGTATCCTGCTGCTGCGTCCGCTCGCGGAGCGGTTCGACGACGCGGCGGTCTGCGCCGCCGTCCCGCCGGGCAAGGACGCCGACGGCGTAACGCTTACCTCCATGGCGGCGATCTACTCCGGCGCGCACGAGGGCTTCGCGCCCTGCACGGCGGAGGCGTGCCTCGCCCTGCTGGAGCACTACGGCATCCCCATCGACGGCAAGCGCGCGCTGGTCATCGGGCGCAGCTTCGTCATCGGCAAGCCGGTATCCATGCTGCTGCTGCGGCGCAACGCCACGGTGTCCATCGCCCACACCCACACGCAAAACCTCCCCGCGCTCTGCCGCGAGGCGGACATCCTCGTGGTCGCCACCGGCTGCGCGGGAC
Source organism: Oscillospiraceae bacterium (assembly GCA_017527825.1). Taxonomy (GTDB): domain Bacteria; phylum Bacillota; class Clostridia; order Oscillospirales; family Oscillospiraceae; genus Hominicoprocola. The sequence goes on along the minus strand of JAFXPO010000011.1, from coordinate 6,780 downwards.
TCATCGGCGCGCAGCACGTCCGCGCGGGGCAGACCGTCATCGACGTGGGCATCCACACCCTGCCGGACGGCTCGCTGACCGGCGACGTGCGCTTTGACGAGGTCGCGCCCATCGTGGACTGCATCACGCCCGTACCCGGCGGCGTCGGCGCGGTGACCACCGCCATCCTCTGCCGCCACACCATCGAAGCCGCGAAAAAGAGCGCCCGCTAGGGCGCTCTTTCCTTACTGCGCGAGATACACAGACCCGACGCCCAGCATCCGGCACAGCTGCACCTTTTCCGCGATGTCCGCCTCGGACTCGTACCAGATCACGGTGCTGCCGCTGACTAAGTACGAGCTTTCGTACCGCTCGGAACGATAGGTCTTTGCCGCCGCGCCACTCAGATAGCGTTGCAGCTCCGCGTCCGTGATTTCGCGGGGCTGTGTCACCATGCCGCCGCGGAGGGTCACAAGCACCGGCGCCGTGTGCAGCGCCACCGTGCCGCCCGCGCCCGCCTTCACCGCCGCGTCGTAGACGCTCTCCAGCGGCGCTCTGGGGTACATCGGGATCGACGCGGCGCTGTTGCTGCCGCTCTCCGCCCAGACCGCATCCTCCGGCACGGTCTCATCGCGATGGAGCGCGGTGCGCTGCGTGTCATGGAGCCGGTCGTAGACCCGCACCAGCACCGCCGCCGCCTGCTCCCGCGTCGCCGTCGCGCCAGGCGCGAACAAACCGTCGCCCACGCCGCCGAGGACGCCCATCTGATACGCCAGCGCGATGTAACCGCGGTTGGTGGTCACGTCCGTGAAGGGGCAGTCGTCCTGCACCACGCCCGAAAGCGGCGCGTAGTCCAGCGCGCGCATCGTCATCGCCGCCAGTTCCTCCCGGCGCAGCGGCTCCTCCGGCGAGCACATCTCGCCCAGCTTCAGCAGCGCGCCGTGGGCGTATGCCGTCTCCACCGGCGCGTAATACCACTTGCTCTGATCCTGGTTGTCCGCAAAACTGCCCATCCGCGGCGTGATGAGCTGCCAGCCCATCAGTGAGCAGAGCATCTTCGCGTATTGTGCGCGGGTCACGTTCTGCCCCGTGCCGAAATAACCATCGCCTGTGCCGCCGACCAGACCGTACTGCGCCGCCTTCTGGACGCTCTCATACGCCCAGTGGCTCTCCGGCACATCCCGGAACGCGGCGTCCGCCGCGCGGACGGGGTGCGCCAACAGGAGCACGGCGAACAGCAGCGCCGCCGTTCGTTGCATCCGCTTCATCGTTCAACACCTCTTTCGTGCTTGACGCGCATTGTATCACGAAACCGCCTTTGCGTCAAATTCACTCTTGTCCTTTTTGCCGAGTTTTGTTATAGTTAATTTTTGTATAGACTATACTGCGATATTATGCCCTGTAAATTCACCGAAAGGAGGCGAACGGCACGAAGTACGAACAGTGGAACTGTCCCGCGCTCAGCGACGAGAAAATCGACGCGCTGATGGACGCGGGCTACCCGTATCTCGTCTCCTCCGTCCTCGTCTCCCGCGGGGTGGAGAGCGCCGAGGCTGCCGCCGTGGCGCTGGAACGGGAGCGGGAGCTGACCCATTCGCCGTTCCTCATGCGGGACATGGACAAGGCGGTCGCGCGGGTGCAGGACGCCCTCGCCAGAGGCGAAAAGATCGCCGTGTTCGGCGATTATGACGTGGACGGCATCACCGCCACCTGTCTGCTCACGGACTATCTCCGCTCCCGCGGGGCGGAGGTGGTCATGCACATCCCCGGACGCTTTGACGAGGGCTATGGTCTGAGCTGCGACGCCATCCGCGCCCTCGCCGCGCAGGGCGTATCGCTCATCATCACCGTGGACTGCGGCATCACCGGCGTGGAGGAAACGGATTTCGCCGCCTCCCTCGGCGTGGACATGGTCATCACCGACCACCACGAATGCAAGGAGACCCTGCCCGCCGCCGTCGCCGTCGTCGACCCGCACCGCCCGGACTGCCCCTATCCCTTCAAGCATCTCGCCGGCGTGGGCGTGGCGCTCAAGCTGGTGCTGGCGCTGGGCGGCAACGGGCGGGAGGACGCGCTCTTCGCGCGCTACTGCACGCTTGCCGCCATCGGCACCATTGCGGACGTGATGCGCATGGAGGATGAAAACCGCGCCATCGTCAGCATGGGGCTGGACGCCATCGGACACAGTGATTTTATCGGCTTGCACGCGCTGCTGCGCGAGGCGGGCCTTGCGGACAAGCCCCTCTCCTCGATTCAGGTGGGCTTTGTGCTGGCGCCGCGCATCAACGCCGCGGGGCGCATGGGACGCGCGTCCCTCGCCGCCGAGCTGCTGCTCACCGACGACGAAGCCGAGGCGGCGCGGAAGGCGCGGGAGCTGTGCGAGCTTAACCGCGAGCGCCAGAGCGTGGAGCAGGAGATCTACGCCAAGGCGATCGAGCAGCTGGAAACCCTGCCGCCGGAGGAGAAGTACGCCCTCGTCCTCGCCAGCGAGGACTGGCATCAGGGCGTGGTGGGCATCGTCGCCTCCCGGCTGTCGGAAAAATATTCCTGCCCCAGCTTCATGATCCATCTCGCCGACGGCGTGGGCAAAGGCTCCTGCCGCAGCTACGGGGGGTTCAACCTCTTCGGCGCGCTGGAGGCATGCTCCGACCTGCTGCTGGGCTTCGGCGGGCATGAGCTGGCTGCGGGCTTCACCATCGAGGAGGCGAACATTCCCGCCTTCCGCAAGAAAATGAACCGCTACGTCCGCGAGCACACGGGGCGCACCCCGCCGGTGTCCTCCCTCACCATCGACGCGGAGCTGACCCGTCCCGCCCTTGTCACGCTTGACGAGGTGGAGCGGCTGGGCGAGCTGGAGCCTTACGGCGCGGGCAACGACCGGCCGGTGTTCTGCTTCCGCGGCGCACTGCTGGAATCGGCGCAGAGCGTGGGACAGAACCGGCACCTGAAGGTCCGGCTTCAAAAGGGACATGCCACGTTCGAGGGCATCTTCTTCTCCGTCACCGCCGACGACGCGGGCGTCGCCGCCGGGAGCCGCGTGGACGCGGCGTTCTATTTGCAGATCAACGAGTTCCGGGGCAGCCGCACGGTGCAGCTCCAGCTGCTTGACCTGCGCCCCGCCCGCTCGCCCAGCGCCCACGAAGCGGAGCTGCTGGCGCTGCGGGACGCGCTGTTGGAGCAGCAGGCGCTCTCGCCGCGGGACGCGTCCCGCCTGATGCCCTCACGGGAGCAGTTTGTGCGGGTGTGGCGTATTCTGGAGCGGGACGCCGCCCTCGGCGTGCTCTCCGCCCCGGAGCTGCCGCTGCTGCGGCGCATCGCCGCGGAGGTCACCGGCGCGGAGAGCTTCCTGCGCACGGCGCTGTGCCTTGACATTTTTGCCGAGCGCGGACTGCTGGCGATCGAGCGCAGCGGCGACACGCTGACGCTGCGCCTGACCTCGGACGGCAAAAAAGTCGCGCTGGAGGAGTGCCCCTATCTCCAACAGCTGCGGGATATTTTGACAAAATCAGGGAAGTGACTTGAGCATGACGGTACAGGAACAATACGACCATCTGGTCGAAACCATCAAGGGATATAACCCCGGCGCGGACTTCGCCATGATCGACAAGGCGTATCACTACGCCGTGGAGCATCACGGCGAGCAGAAGCGCAAGGACGGCTCGCCCTACGTCACCCACCCCATCGCGGTGGCGCAGATCGTGGCGGACGAACTGCATCTGGACTCCGAGTCCATTGTCGCGGCGCTGCTGCACGACACCATCGAGGACACCGACGTGACCTACGAGGACGTGTCCCGCGAGTTCTCCCCCACCATCGCCAATCTGGTCGAGGGCGTGAGCAAGCTCTCCCGCGTGGTCTACACCACCAAGGAAGAGGAGCAGATGGAGAACCTGCGCAAGATGCTCATGGCGATGTCCCGCGACATCCGCGTGATCCTCATCAAGATCGCCGACCGCACCCACAACATGCGCACGATGGAGTACCAGTCCAAGGAAAAGCAGCGCCAGAAGTCGCTGGAAACCATGGAAATCTACGCGCCCATCGCCCACCGTCTCGGTATGCAGCGCATGAAATGGGAGCTGGAGGACACGTCGCTCAAGTACCTCGACCCCGTGGCGTACAACGAGATCGAGACCTCGCTGGAATCCAAGCGGGAGGAATACGACGCTTTCCTCGCCCGCGTCACCAGGCAGATCGAGGACCGGCTCCACGAAATGCACATCCCGTTCCACCGGGTCTACGGGCGCATGAAGCACCCCTATTCCATCTACCGCAAGATGTTCGCCCAATCCAAGACCATGGACGAGGTGCTGGACCTGTTCGCCTTCCGCGTCATTGTGGACACGGTGGCGGACTGCTACAACGTGCTGGGCATCATCCACGACCTCTACCGCCCGCTGCCGGGGCGGTTCAAGGACTATATCGGCACCCCCAAGCCCAACATGTACCAGTCCCTGCACACGACGGTCATGGGCAACAGCGGCATCCCGTTTGAAGTGCAGATCCGCACGCAGGAGATGCACGAGATCGCCGAGTACGGCATCGCGGCGCACTGGAAGTACAAGCGCGGCATCTCCGGCGAGGCGAGCGAGGGGACCTACGAGTGGGTACGCAAGCTGCTGGAAAATCAGGAAAACACAGACGCGGAGGAGTTTATCCACACCCTGAAGGTGGATATGTTCGCCGACGAGGTGTTCGTGTTCTCCCCGAAGGGCGACGTGACCAATCTCCCCGCCGGCGCGACGCCCATCGACTTTGCCTACAGCATCCACAGCGCCGTGGGCAACCGCATGACCGGCGCGAAGGTCAACGGGCGTATCGTGCCGCTGGACTACAAGCTGCAAAACGGCGACATTGTGGAAATCCTCACCGCCAACAACGCCCACGGTCCCAGCCGCGACTGGCTGAGCATCGCCAAGTCCACCGAGGCGCGGGGCAAGATCCGCCAGTGGTTCAAACGCGAAAAGCGACCGGAGAACATCGTCAACGGTCGCGCCGCCTTTGAAGCCGAGCTCAAGCACGTCGGCGTGCCGCTGAGCGACGTGGTGGGCACGGAGCTGGAGACCACGCTGCTCAAAAAGCTGCCCTACAGTACCATGGATGACATGTACGCCGCCATCGGCTACGGCGGCTTCTCCGCCCAAAAGGCGGTGGGGCGCATCCATGAGGAGATTCAGCGGCTCCACCGCCAGCGTCAGGCGGAAAAGGAGGCGACGGAGCCTGTCCCCGACAACGCCTCCGCCACCCGCCCCGCGATCCCCCAGCGCACCAAGAGCGAGCAGGGCATCATCGTCGAGGGGCTTTCCAACTGCCTGGTCAAGTTCTCCAAGTGCTGCACGCCCGTCCCCGGCGACGACATCGTGGGCTTCATTACCCGCGGCTACGGCGTGTCGGTACACCGCTGCGACTGCCCCAACGCCTCGAAGGAGCGCCGCAAGGAGACGGAGGGACGCTGGATCAAGGTCAGCTGGGGCAGCGACGTGCGCGAGAGCTATCTCACGGCGCTGGAGGTCTTCGCCAAGGACAGCGCCCATCTGGTGCTGGACGTGTCGTCCGTGCTGTCCACGACCAACACCCGCGTCAAGTTCCTCTCCGCCGACGCCACCAGCGACGGCTACGCCGTGGTACGGCTGCAAATCTACGTTCCCGACAGCGCCCAGCTTGCCACGGTCATGCGCAAGCTCAACCAGATCAGCGGCGTGATGAAGGTCGATCGCCCGGCAGGGTAAATCATCAAAGAGGGGACAGGTATGAGAGCTGTATTGATGAAAGTAAAATCCGCCGCCGTGCGGGTGGACGGCGCGACCGTCGGCAAGATCGGCCAGGGCTATTTGATCCTCCTCGGCGTCGGCACGGAGGACACGGAGGAACAGTGCCGCAAGCTGGCGGACAAGCTGTGCTCTCTGCGGATTTTTGACGACGAAAACGACAAGATCAACCTTTCTCTGGACGACGTGGGCGGTGAGATTCTGGTCATCTCCCAGTTCACGCTCTACGGCAACTGCCGCAAGGGACGCCGCCCGGAGTTTTTGAGCGCCGCGCGGCCGGAGACCGCGATTCCGCTCTACGAGCTGTTCGTGGAGCTGTGCCGCGAGAAGGGCTACCATGTGGAGACCGGCGAGTTCGGCGCGCACATGGAGGTGGAGTCCGTCAACGACGGACCGTTCACGCTGGTGGTGGACACCAGAGATTTGAAATGAGGGAATTGCGATGAAACTGGCAGAAGCCTTACAGGAGCGGGCGGACCTGAGAAGCAAGATCGACGATCTGCGCTCCCGCCTTGCCAACAACGCACTGGTGCAGGAAGGCGAGACAACTGCGGAGGACCCGGACGAGCTGCTGCAAGCATTGGACGCGGCAGTTTTACGCACCGAGGAGCTGACCGCGCGGGTCAACAGGACCAACTGTCTCACCCGCGAGGGCGACAAGAGCGTCACCGAGCTGATCGCGCACAAGGACGCGCTTTCGCTTCAGCTCAGCATCTACCGCAATCTCGTCAACGAGGCGAGCCAGACCGCCCGCCGCGCCCGCGGCACGGAGATCAAGGTCGTTTCCGCCGTGAACGTGCGCGAGCTGCAAAAGAAGGCGGATCACCTGGCGCAGGAGCTGCGGAAAACGGACAACGCCATTCAGGCGCTGAACTGGAAAACCGAACTGCTGTAGGGCACCTCTAAAAACCCAGGTCTGCTGGCGCAGCGAGAAATTTTGCCGCAGATCGAGGGCGAAAATCGCAGGAATACTTTGTGTATTTCAAGGTTTTCGCAACGAAGATATGCGGCAAAAGAGCCGCTGTGACGGCGG
>JAFXPO010000002.1 GCA_017527825.1 Oscillospiraceae bacterium | reverse complement strand
TCCGAAGAAAGCGGAAACCGGATATACGCTTCCGGAACTGATGGACATGAGCGTGGACGAGGCGCTGAACGCCTGCGCGGATCTCCCGCTGGTGGAGCGCAGGCTCCGGGTGCTGCACGAGCTGGGGCTGGGGTACCTCACGCTGGGCGAAGAAACGCCGAGCCTGTCCGGCGGCGAAGCGCAGCGACTGAAGCTCGCCAGCGAGATGGGGAAGGGCCAGTCCGACACGATCTTCGTGTTCGACGAGCCGACCATCGGACTGCACCCGCTGGATGTGGAAACGCTGCTGCAAGTGTTCCAGCGTCTGATCGACAACGGGGCGACCGTTATCGTGATCGAGCACGATCTGGACGTGATACGGAACGCGGATTACCTCATTGACATGGGGCCGGGTGGCGGCGTACACGGTGGCAGAGTCGTTGCGGCGGGAACGCCGCGGGAGATTGCGGCGAATCCGGCCAGCGTGACCGGCAGTTTTTTATAAAACAGGAACAAGCTATGTCAGAGAGATACATTGCTTTCGACGTGGAAACGCCGAACTATGCCAACAACCGCATGAGCGCCATCGGCGTGAGCGTCATCGAGGACGGCGTGATCGTCGATGAGTTTTACTCGCTGGTGAATCCCGAGACGCGCTTCGATTGGTTCAACATCGACCTTACCGGCATCACGCCCGAAGCGGTGGCGGACGCGCCGACGTTTCCGGAGCTGTGGCGGGAGCTGGAACCAGTGATGAGCAGCGGGCTTTTGATTGCACACAACGCGCCGTTCGACATGTCGGTGCTCGCCAAGTGCCTGCTGGACTATGGCGTCCTGTGGCGTCCCGCTGCACATTACGCCTGCACCTGCCAGATGGGACGGCGACTGCTGCCGGAGCTGCCGAACCACAAGCTGAACACAATCTGCAATTACCTCGGCGTGGAGTTGGATCACCACCACGCGGGAAGCGACAGCCACGCCTGCGCGGAGATTTTGCTCCACTATCTGGACAACGGCGCGAGCGTCCGCCCATACATACGCACCTACGATCTGCTGCACTTGCGCACGGTCAGCAGCTACAGACGATAAACGATACGGAGAAAGAACGTATTGGGAGGAACCATGCTGGAATTATTGCTTTTACAATACAAGGAAATTTTCGGGGCGGATTTTCCGCTCGCGGAGTTTGACGGCAGACAGGAACTCGAGGTGATCAACATCCTCTACGACTGTGTGCTGAACAGCCTGCCCTACGATCCCGCACGCAAGATCTCACCCCGGATCACGGAAGCCCCCGGCGTCAAGAAGTGAGCGAAAAGGAGCGTGCGACGATGAAATTCAAAATGATCCACGAGAACTTCAACGTGACCGATCTGGACAGGTCGCTGGCATTTTACGAAAAGGCGCTTGGCCTCCACGAGGTGCGCCGCAAGCCGGCGGCGGACGGCGCGCACATCATCTGCTTTCTCGCCAACGAGGAGACGGATTTTGAGCTGGAGCTGACGTGGCTTCGGGATCACCCGGAGAAATACGACCTCGGCGAGGAAGAGTTCCACCTCGCGTTCCGCACGGACGATTTCGACGCGGCGCACGCGCTGCATGAGGCGATGGGCTGCATCTGCTTCGAGAATCCCGCCATGGGCATCTACTTCATTCAGGACCCGGACGGGTACTGGCTGGAAATTCTGCCGACAAGGCGGTGACAAGCGCGATGATCGTTGTCAGCAAATGCCTCGCGGGCGAGCCGTGCCGCTACGACGGCGGGGACAACCTCGTGCCGGAGATCCGCGCGCTGGTGGAGGGCGGCGAAGCGATCGCGGTCTGTCCGGAGGTGCTGGGCGGGCTTCCCACGCCGCGCACACCGAGCGAGATCCAGACCGACGGGCGCGTGCGCAGCAAGCAGGGCGGGGACGTGACGGAGACGTTCGTCCGCGGCGCGGAGCGCGCCATGGAGATTTGCCGCGAGAACGGCTGCACCGCCGCGATCCTGAAAGCGCGCAGCCCGTCCTGCGGCAAGGGCGTTATTTACGACGGGAGCTTCACCGGCGCGCGCGTCGCAGGCAGCGGCGTATTTGCGCAGATGCTGCTGGACGCGGGCATTCCGGTCGTGACCGAGGAAGAGTACAGGGGGATTTGAGCGTGGACGAGCATGGTGAAATCATCATTTATCAGGCTGAGGACGGGCTTGCCAAAATTGATGCTATCAACATGGATTATGACGTCAAAAGCATGAAACGCAAGATAGTGCTGTAGATTTACTTGTAAGCCGTGTAGATTTGTGGTAAACTAAGATCAGCGCAGAGGAAAGAGGCTGAGCATTTGCCGTCTCTTTGTTTACAGTTGGGTAATTTTTTCCTATGCGGAAACGGAGCGTGAACGAGTTGCGAGAGTTAAAGCTCTATGTTTGGAACGCGGATATGTCCGCCAAGATTCCCGTATCCGTCGTCTCGGCGAGCCAGAGTGATATTAAGGCGACAAAGGATTGGCAGACGAGCTGGACTTCTTCGAGCGAAGGCGTCCATTGATGCCGGTTTCGACGGTGTGCTGTTCTTCAAGGCGAAGACGGACGAGCTGAGGAAATACTATATGCAGGAATTTGGCGCGATGCCGGTCGGCCACTATGATCCCTATCGGCTTGTGATTTGGGAAGACGCGGCGGCAAATATCCTGTCGGACTTTGAGGAGGTGTGAGAACATGACAGAGGAGAAGAAGCAATATCTCGGCGAGATGGAGGCGCATGGCGCCGAAAATGGTTGGGTTTCGCCTCTGACGGAAGAGGACAAAGAGTTCTTTGCCTATTTCCGCTCGGTCTGTAAGCGGTACAATATCACACCGTCCAAGGCGACACGTATGGAGTACGATTTTGTGACCCGCGTAGCAGAAAGCGAATTCTATCTCCAGCGCGCCGGAGCGATGTGAGTTCAGTCGTTGACCCATTTTTTGACCCAGAACAGAAAATGAGCGAGTGGATTCGGTGGACATGGTAGCAAATTTTCAAACTTTTTATCGACAGAACAGTACGAAATTGACGCATTATCACGAAATTATCAAACCAGCAGTAGCTCATAACCCGGAGGTCGGAGGTTCAAGTCCTCCCTCCGCAACCAGAAAAACAGCCGATTCGATGATGAATCGGCTGTTTTTATAACTTTTCAAGCCGAATTATTTTTGCCATTTTCTCATGGGGACCGCTGTGGGGACCGTGAAGAATTTCACAATCTTTTTACGCCTGTTTCTGCCGCTTTTCGCCATAGTAGACCTGAGCCAGCACGTTGCCT
>JAFXPO010000051.1 GCA_017527825.1 Oscillospiraceae bacterium | reverse complement strand
TCGCCGTCCAGATGGTTCAAAACATCTACCGGTGCCGTGCCGCCGTGGGTGTCCATATAGTGATCCTTACCCGCTTCGTTGAGGTTCTCGAAGTCCGTGATGATCGTCGTCTGCTCGCAGCCGAAGGACAGATTGATGAGGCCGGGTACATCCTTGAGACCGAGCTTGTACGCCATTGCCTCAAACTTCGGCTGCTCATTGCCCCAATACCGCTCGATGCTCCGTGCGAGGAAGTCCAGTTCGTCGATGTTGACCTCCTGGCCCTCCAGCACGTCCAGTGCGGCGGGCGAGCGGTCAAGCTGGTCGATGCGGCAGTCTCTTTCGGTGACGCTGCCAATCCCCAACTGCTCCAGCATCTCCATGCAGTGGGCGTACTCATTGTCCGGGATGGGCAGTGGGATCGTGGCGCACCCCCAATCGGGGTGTTGCTTATTGCTGATTACTGCGTTCATGCTTTCGCTCCTTTGCTTTTGGTTTTTCCGCCTCCGTCCGCAGACAACTCGTTTCGCTGTGCCAGCAGATGAAACCGTGAGATGGATACGGACAGTCCCTGCACCGCTCGTATCGGGAACATTTCGCCGGCTCCGGCGGCGCGGGCGGCGAGTTTGGCGCGCAGCGGCGATGGCTCATCTCATACGCAATGCGTCGCTCAAAAATCATCAGCCCTTCGTCCATCTTCGCCCGCCTCCGTAATCGCGCTGCTCTTTGTATCCCTTTTGTTTGCTATCACTCATACTCAGTACCTCCCTCAGATTGAAAAATGGGCAAAAAGAAAGGGCCGAAGCTCTCATCTCTGAAAGCCTCGGTTCTCAACACATCGTCTGCACGGTTCCGTTCCGCTCCATATTCAGTTCCAGCTCCTGCTGGTTGGATTGATCAACGCGCTGTGCCAGATCAGGGACAGTATTTTCAATCTGCTCCGCCGCTGATTCCAACAGCTTTCTGCGTGCCTCTGTGATCGCGTTGTCGCCGTCCAGTGTTTCGTGTATGGCGCGGTAGACCTCGGCAAGCTGTTCCGGCTCGAAGATCGCGTCCCGGTCAATCAGCTCCGCTCTTAGCGCAAAGTCTTGCTTTGCCTTTGCGAAATTTCCTCCAAAATAATGCCCGCCCCAAACACCAGCGCGACCGTAGCTCCATTCCCATGTCACGAACTGAACGCCACGCGAGGTGGGATGCCCTGCAAGCACCGCGCCGTTAAAGTCCGCGAGGAGCTTGTACTGCTCGTCAAGCCCTATCGCTTTCAAAAATGGCGCTGCGTCCATGAGCTGCAAATACTGCTTGACCTCGGCCGCGATGTCCACCGCTCGGTCGAAGGCTTCGCGGCAGCCCTCCGGTGCCAAATCCACCTCCCGGAACTGTGCGCCGCCGCCCGCGGTGATGCGGCACAGGTCTGCTCCGTGCCATCGCGCGGGCAAGAGTCCATCTGCTTCCGGCTCAACTGCGTAGCCTTCCGCCGTCAGTCTGTGCGCCAGCTCCTTGTAGAAGCTGGCACGCGCTTCTTTGTTGATCTCAGCCATTTGTCTGTCCTTTCCGGGCGTAGCGCCCTTTTTCAAATCTTTGTAAAAAGCAAAAAGGGCGCCAGTCAAGTGGTTAGAAAACCACTCGTCTGACGCCCATATTTTTGTATTATTATTGTAGTACCCTTTTTGAATGATGCTTCGCATTCAACACCAGTCCTGCGTTCAATCACCTTCTTCAGCCGCCAATAATTCCAGTTCAAATCTGGGAGGCCGGGGCATAAAGCTGGTTTGCATCTATGGAAAACACGTTCTTTTTTTGCCCATCAAACAGCCCGAAAAGGTCGATGCCACCGGCGTTTCCGCCGATGGCATCTATAGTGACCTGTAAGTCTGGAGGTGACACCCAGATTTGAACTGGGGAATGAGGGTTTTGCAGACCCTTGCCTTACCACTTGGCTATGTCACCGGATATGGGAAAAGGAGCAAACCTTGTGCTCCCTTTCCGTTTGTGTGGAGCGGGCAACGAGGCTCGAACTCGCTACCTCCACCTTGGCAAGGTGGCGCTCTACCAGATGAGCTATGCCCGCAAAATGGTGCCTCCGGTCGGAGTCGAACCAACGACACGCGGATTTTCAGTCCGCTGCTCTACCAACTGAGCTACAGAGGCAAATGGCGACCAAGAAGGGGCTCGAACCCTCGACCTCCGGCGTGACAGGCCGGCGCTCTAACCAACTGAGCTACTTGGCCGTATGTGGTGGGAACAACTGGACTCGAACCAGTGACCCCCTGCTTGTAAGGCAGGTGCTCTAACCAGCTGAGCTATGCTCCCGAGTCCATTCGCACCCGCGAACGGCAAGGGTTATTATACTAAACCCATGCCGTCCTGTCAACAAAAATTTTCGGAAATTGGGAATTTTTTTCACTTGCCTCTTTTGCGCAGCTCCACGATCATGTTGCGCAGTTCATCGGCGGAGAAAACATGGACCTTATCGCAGAACTGGCAGGTCAGTTCCGCGCCGCCCTGCTCGTTGAGAATTTCCTCCAGCTCGTTGCTGCCCAGGGAGATCAGCGCCCGCTCCGTGCGCTCACGGGAGCAGTAGCAGCGGTACTCGATGGGTGAGGTCTCCAGAATCTCCAAATCGAAGTCTGAAAGCACCGTTTGCAGCAGATGCGCCGGATCGGGATCGTCCTTGAGGAGATTGGTCACGCTTGGCGCGGCATAGATGCCGCCCTCCACCTTGGCGATCACATCCTCCCCCGCGCCGGGCAGGAGCTGGATAAGATAGCCGCCGGATACCAGCACGCTGCGGTCACGGTCCACCAGCACGCCGAGACCGCAGGCGGAGGGAATCTGCTCAGACTCGACAAAGTACGCCGCAATATCCTCCGCGATCTCGCCGCCGAGGAGATCGATGGTGCCGACATAGGGCTCCTTAAGTCCCAAATCCTTGATGACGGTCAGCGTACCGTCATGTCCCACCGCGCCGCCGACGTTCAGCTTGCCGTCCTCGCGCAGCGGCAGGTCAACGGTGGGGTCGCCCACATAGCCGCGGACGTTGCCCTCAGCGTCGGAGATGGCGAGCACCGTACCCAGCGGACCGCCGCCCTTGATCTGGAGCGTGACACTCTCACCCTGTCCCTTGAGGGCGTTGCCGATCATGGAAACGCCCGCCAGAGCGCGTCCCAGCGCCGCCGTGGCGACCGGGGTCAGGTGGTGAATGGTTCTCGCGCGCTCGGTGATGCCGCGGGTGTAGACCGCCGCCGCCTTCACCATGCCATCCTTCGACATGGCGCGTACAATGCAATCGTTCATGGTAAAATCACTTTCTTCTCGCAACAAAATAGATGCGCCCGTCCCTCTCGTCGGGGCGGCGCAGACGGCAGTCGCCGTAGGTGTGGACATCAACAAATCCCGTTTCCCGCAGCCATCGGGTCAGGTCCTCCACGCTGTAATAGCGCTGGCGGTGGTACTCCGTCTCCCGCTCCCACGCGCCATCAGAGCGGAGCGTGAACAGGTCGACGCAGTAATCCAGAATGTCCCGCCGGAACTCGGTGCGCCAGACGCAGTACACGTCCTCGCCCTCATCCAGATACACCTGAGCGTCCATCGCCTCCAGCTTTCCGCGGGCGTGGACGTCAAACACCAGGGCGCCACCGGGGGAGACGAACAGCCGCAGCCGTTCGAACGTGCGGCGCACATCCCCGGGGCTTGTCAGGTAATTGAGGCTGTCCAGGCAGCAGATCGCGGCGTCCACCGTGTCATTGAGGTCAAGGCGCGGCATGGACTGGTGCAGGAACAGCGGCTCGACGCCGCGGACGTCCCGCGCCTTTTCCCGCGCCTCCATCAGCATATCCTCGGAGCCGTCCACGGAAATCAGCTCGTAGCCCCGCTCCGTCAGCAGGCACGTCATCGTTCCCGTACCGCAGGCGAGGTCGAGGACAGTTCGCACCTCCCGCTTCGACGCGCGTAGAAACAGCTTCTCGACAAAATCCGCGCGACGCGCATAATCCGCGTCGCGCATCAATTCGTCATAGGAAGCCGCAAGAAACTCATAACTCGCCATCGTTCAAACGCTCGAACACGCGGTCATAGCCGCCGGTGGAATCGTTCAGCGAACGCGCCACGCGGGAAATCGTCGCGCTGGACGCGCCGGTGCGCTCCAAAATCTCATTGTAGACCATGCCCTTGGTCAGCAGCCGCGCGACCTCAAAGCGTTGCTCCATCGCGCGCAGCTCATTCTGCGTACACACATCGCGGAAGAAGCTGTAGCACTCCTCCTCGTCCTTGAGCAGCAGGATTGCCTTATAAAAATCGTCGTTCTTCTGCTTCTTGCCGAACCGGCTCCCCGGTGCCGCCATGGCGCTCCCCTCCCTTTTATACTGCTTATAGTTTAGCAGAACAAAGTCGGAAAGTAAAGAGGGAAAACTTACTCCGCGGCAACCGACGCCATCACTTTCCCTGGTTCTTCCGTTTTATATCGACAGTCACGGAGGAAAAATAACACCGCCGCCCTGTCCCCGCCATAGACTGAGTGCAAAGAGCATATTGGAGGGGTACTATGGAGCGAGAGGAACTGCGCCTCGCGGAGGCGTTCACAGAAGAACGGACATGGGAGGCGGACGGGATCACCGTGCTGACCGCGTCGGTCTCGCTGCCGCAGCTCGCGGGCAGGTGCGCCAGACGCTTCAACCGATACTACCGGCGCTTTGCCCGCGCCTATCTGACATACTGTCACCAGGTCCTGCTGCCGGAGGCAGCGGCGTCGTGTCGGGACGCGCAGGCGGTCTCCGCGCCGTGGAGCGTCGGGCGCGCCGAGCTTTCCTGGCGCCTCAGCCACCAATCCGGCGAGGTGCTGAGCATCGTCTCCGACGCGCGAGAGGTCATCAGCGGCACGCCGCCATTCTGCATCCGCCGCAGCGAGGTCTGGGACCTCTCCGCCGGGCTTCCGATGCCGCTGGGCGAATTCTTCCCCGCGCACACGCGCTGCAAAAAGGTTATGCTCCGCTTTGCGCGGGAGCAGACGCAAAAACGCATAGAATCCGGAGCAGCGTACCGCGAGAACTGGCGTGCGGCGCTGCGGCGCTCGTTCAACGCGCGGAACTTCTGCCTGACGGCAGAAGGCTTGTGCTTCTACTATCCCCTCTGTGCCGTCGCGGGCGCAAAAGAGGGCATCGTGACGTACACGATGCCCTATGACGACGAGCGCGGTCCGTTTCTCCCGCCCGTCGGTTAGTTCTGCATCTCCTCGATGTGGTAAACGTATTCCAGCGTGGAGAGCGCCTCAATGATCTCCTTGTGGGTCTTGTACTGCTTTAGCTCGGCGCTGTGGATGGACAGCGACACCGTGTATACGCTCAGCCCGGAGCTGGCATAGGCGGGGTTCAGCTCAATATCGTCGATGCCGAGACCCAGGCGGCGCGAGGTAGTGATGAACTCCTGCAAATACTGGCTGCTGGTCAGTTCCAGATGTACCTCGAAAAAGTTGGAGCGGTTTTTGAGGTCCATCTCAAAGCCCGGCATCCACGAAAGTGAAATCATCAGCACGACAAACGACACCAGCGTGATGGTGAACAGTCCCGCGCCGGCGGTCAGACCGATCACACCGCACGCCCACAGCGCCGCCGAGGTAGTGAGTCCCTTGATCTGGTTGCGGGAGCTGTACAGCACGCTGTTGGCAGCAACAGCGGACACGGCGAGGATCGACGCGGTGGAGAGCAGGTACAGATACCCCGGCGACTGCGCCGCGATGCAGCAGTCCGCCAGCATTGCCACCGTGCAGGCGAGCGACACCACCACAAACGTGCGCACGCCCGCGGCATGGCGCTTTGTGGCGCGCTCGCAACCGATGACGGTGGACAGCACCACCGACAGCAGCACCCGCAGCACGATCGTCGCGAGCGACAGTTCCTGCGCCCACGGGCCGATCATTTTCGTAATGGGGTCCATAAACATATCCGTTACCTCCTGAATCGGCGCTGCCGCCGGTACATGGTCTGCATGTTTCGAAGCTGCTCCTCCGCCGCCTCGGTGAACGCCTGCTCGTTCTCGTTAATCTCCCGCTCCGGCAGCTCCGCCTGAATCGCCTGAATGCGGCGGATCAGCAGTTCCACAGGCGCCAGTTCCACGCCGTTTTCATCGGTTTGCGGCACCGCCGCTACCTCCTCCAGCCTGTCAGAGTAGGAGTGGGAGAGGTACAGCGACAGCTTGCCGCAGGCAGGTCCGATCAGTTCATAAAGCACACTGGAGGCGAGGATGATCGTCTCCAGCGCCTTCCCCGTCTCGCCGCCCAGCGTCCGCGCGCCCAACGCCGCGAGACCGATGGCGACGCCCGCCTGCGGGATCAGCGCAAAGCCTAGATAGTTGCGGATGCTTTGATCCGCGCGGATCACCACCGCGCCGAGGAACGCGCCGCCGTACTTGCCCGCGATGCGCACCACAAAGTAGACGACTCCCACCGCCAGCAGCGGATAACGTCCGACGGCGCCGGCGGCGGAGACCAGCGCTCCGAGGTCAAAGCTCAGTCCCGACCGCACAAAAAACAGCAGCAAAATCGGCGGGCTGAAGTAACCCAGCTGGCGGAACAGCCGCGTGTCGCCGGTGGTATTGAGGTAAACCGTGCCCATCGCCATGCAGCCCAGCAGCGGCGAGATGCTGAACGCCGCGCAGACGCCGCAGAACGCGAACAGCAGCGCGATGGAGACGATCAGGCGGTTGTCGGTGTTACGGTGGGTCAGGATACCCTTCATCGCAAAGCCGAATACCGCGCCCAACGCCACGGCGGCAAGATTCTTCCCTAGCGGCACGATCACCGCGCCGGGCGAAAACGCGGCTCCCGAAGCCGCGGAGAGCGCAATGGAGATTGCCACGCTGTAGGCAACCAGTCCCACGATGTCGTCCAGCGCCACAACCTGCAGCAGTGTATCCACAAAGGCGCCCTTCGCGCCGGTCTGGCGAATGGTCATCATGGTGGATGCCGGCGCGGTCGCCGCCGCCAGCGCCGCGAGAACGACAGAAAACGCCAGCGGAAGCCCCAGCGCGTAGTAAACCGCGAGGAACACCAGCGCCGACGAGAGCAGCGACTCGGACAGTGTGAGCAGTACCACGCCCCAGCCGCTTTTTTTGAGCGCGTCAACGCGGAAGAACTCTCCCGTGGAGAACGCGATGAACGCCAGTGCAATATCCGGCAAAAACGCCGTGCCGTCAATGACGCGCCGCGGAATCAGGTTCAGTACATACGGTCCGATCAAAATGCCCGTCACGATGTACGCCGTGACGTTTGGCAGCCGCGCCAGCTTGGTAAGCCGCGTCATCAAAAAGCCCAGCATCAGCATCAGCGAAAGCGCGATGATGACCACCGCCACCGGCGCCGTTTCGTTCAATTGTGCGTACAGCGTGTCAAGCACGGGGTCACCCCTTTCGGAAGTTATTCCTTCGACAACTGAATGTCCGTAAATGTGCGGCTTTACCGTGCCGAAGGAATAACGATTTTATCGACATTTCGCTCGCCCCTTACGGGGCAGCCGCGAAATATGGCTGCATTTCTCCGTCGGAGTAATCATATTCTAGCATATATTCCCCGAAAAGTAAAATATGATCTCCTTCCGATTCTGGACGGGCACTCAGGATGCGACCGATCATTTACGACGATTGAAGACAACGCAAGCGAGATCATTTCTTTCATTGATGAGCGGCTGAGCGGCACGGCGAGTTTTCCATCAACCATGCGGCCCGATACGTCGACGCCATACGGCAAATCCTTCCTGGCAGATAAAACAAGCGGTCTTGCCGGACGTCTGGTCAAAGCGTCCAAGAAACGTTTTTGCCACTTGGCGAAAGCGCCTAAAATCGTGCATTTGCACACTTTCCTGTTGTGCTCCAGATTTTTTTACGATATAATGCATGCGGTCAGATTAGACCATATTTCCATTCCAACCCGCGTTCGGTACTCCACCTTCTGTAGCGTCCGCGGGAAAACAAAAAAGGAGGAAATCCCGCCCGACCGGCGGTGCGGCAGTGTGGAGACCTGTCGCAGAGCGGCGCATCCCGCGCGGATGGTCGTGAAGCTCCGATTGCGGAGGCAGCGGAGTTACGGTCGTAACAACATGGCACAGGTACAACTCAAAGACATCAAGAAGATCTATCCCCATGCTCCCGGCGAAAGCAAGAAGAAAGCCAAGAAGGCGGTAGAAGAAGAGAAGAAGATCAATCTTCAGGTCACCGACGAAGGCGTTGTCGCGGTGCAGGCGTTCAACCTCGACATCAAGGACAAGGAATTCATCGTCCTCGTCGGTCCCTCCGGCTGCGGCAAGTCCACCACGCTGCGTATGGTCGCGGGTCTCGAAGAAATCTCCAGCGGCGAGCTGTACATTGACGGCAAGCTGATGAACGACGTCGCCCCCAAGGATCGCGACATCGCGATGGTGTTCCAGAGTTACGCCCTTTATCCGCACATGACCGTGCGCGAGAACATGGAGTTCCCCCTCAAGCTGCGCAAGATGCCCGCTGACGAGATCAAGCAGCGCGTCGACCACGCGGCGGAGACGCTGGGCATCACCCAGTATCTCGACCGTAAGCCCAAGGCGCTCTCCGGTGGTCAGCGTCAGCGTGTCGCCATCGGTCGTGCCATCGTGCGTGAGCCGAAGGTGCTGCTCATGGACGAGCCGCTGTCCAACCTCGACGCGAAGCTCCGCAACCAGATGCGCGCTGAGATTATCAAACTCCGCCAGCAGATCAACACCACGTTTATCTACGTTACCCACGACCAGGTCGAGGCGATGACGCTGGGCGATCGCATCGTCATCATGAAGGACGGTTACATCCAGCAGATCGGCACGCCGCAGGAAGTCTTCAGCCATCCGACCAACCTGTTCGTCGCCGGCTTCATCGGCACGCCGCAGATGAACTTCTTCAACAACGCCAAGCTCATCAAGGAAGGCGACGCCTACTGCGTTGAGATCCTCGGTCACAAGGTCGCCCTCACCGACGCTCAGAACAAGGCGCTCGCCGCCAAGGGTATCGGCAGCAAGGATATCGTCGCGGGCGTCCGTCCCGTCCACGTCTCCCTGAGCGACGCGGGCATCGAGGGCAAGATCGACGTCAGCGAAATGATGGGTTCCGAGCAGCATCTGCACATGAACGCGGGCGGTCAGGACGTCGTCGCGGTCGTTCCCACCACCGAGCTCGAAGGCAAGAACGTTGCCAACGGCAGCACTGTGAAGTTCACCTTCTCCGCCAAGCTCCTGCACCTGTTTGACAAGGAGACCGAGCTTAACCTGCTGTAATTCAGCGTATCCCAAAAAAAGAGGGGCATCGCCCCTCTTTTTTCAGTCTTCTCTCCGGTTCAACGCAAGAAGGCGTCGCCATTCGGCGACGCCTTCTTGATTATCTGCTGTACATTTTGACCATCTCCGCAATGCGCTCAGCCAGCTTCTTGCTGTCCTCGCCGGGAAGCATGCGCCACTCCCAGTTGCCGCTGGCAACGCCGGGGGTGTTCATGCGGTTGTACTTGCCCAGTTCCAGATAATCCTGCATCTGGGCGACGAACAGCTTCGCCACAGAACTCATGCCGCCGCGGATCACGCCGAAGTTGTAGCCCTCCTCCTCGTTGAGACCGAGGTACTTCTTCGCGTGGGCGATCTCCTTCTTGTCGCCGGTCTCGAACCACTCCGCCAGCGGCGCGTTGTCGTGCGTACCGGTGTAGCAGATGCAGTTCTCCTGATAAAAGTGCGGCAGGTAATCGCTTGGCTCGTGGGGATTGAACGCAAACTCCAGCACCTTCATGCCGGGCAGCTTCGAATCCGCAAGCAGCTGCGCCACCTCCGGCGTGGCAAAGCCCAGGTCCTCTGCAATAAACTCAAGATAGTGGAACCAGCCGGTCAGCGCGCCGACGAGCTTCATGCCGGGACCCTTGACCCATCTGCCGTTGCGGGCGGTCTTTTCACCGTAGGGCACCGCCCAGTAGCTCTCAAAGCCGCGGAAGTGGTCGATGCGGATCACGTCGTAGAGCTTTTCCGCTCCGCCAATGCGGCGAATCCACCAGCCGAAGCCGTTCTTCTCCATGGCGTCGTAGTTATAGAGCGGGTTACCCCAAAGCTGACCGTCCACGCTGAAGTAATCCGGCGGGACGCCGGAGACTTCCGTGGGCTTGCCGTGGCTGTCCAGCTTGAACATTTCCGGCTCAGACCAGACGTCGGCGGAATCCATGGCAACGTAAATCGGCAGATCGCCGATGATGCGGATGCCAAGATCGTTGATATACTTTTTGAGTGCCGTCCACTGCTCAAAGAACAGGTACTGGATGTAGACAAACAGCTCCACATCCTCGCGCAGCTCTCCGCGCCACTTGTCAATCGCTTCGCGCTTGTGGAGACGGATATCCTCCGGCCACTCGATCCACGCCGCCATCTCGAAGTGATACTTCAGCGCCATGAACAGCGCATAGTCGCTCAGCCAGCCCTCGTTCTGCTTCTCGAACGCCTTGACCTTTTCGGCGTCACGCTGCCAACCGCGCTCTTTTGCCTTGCGCAGCAGCTTGTAGCGGCTGGCGTAGACCTTGCCGTAGTCCACATAGCGGGGATTGGTCCCCCAATCGCACGCCGTCACCTCAGCCTTGGTCAGGAGTTTATCCTTGATGAGCAGGTCAAGGTCGATGAAATACGGATTGCCCGCGAAGCTGGAAAAGCTCTGGTACGGCGAGTCGCCGTAGCTGGTGGGGCCGAGGGGCAGCAGCTGCCAGTACTTCTGACCCGCCGCCTTGAGGAAGTCCGCGAACTCATAGG
This sequence comes from Oscillospiraceae bacterium, assembly GCA_017527825.1. GTDB lineage: Bacteria > Bacillota > Clostridia > Oscillospirales > Oscillospiraceae > Hominicoprocola. The sequence goes on along the minus strand of JAFXPO010000051.1, from coordinate 32,801 downwards.
CCGCCTTGCCGAAGGTGCCAATGCCGTAAGGCGAGGGCAGCGAGGAGATGGGCATTAAAATGCCGCTGGAACGTTCCATGATCATTCGTTCCTTTCTGTTATGATGTTTCTATTCTAACCCTTTACCGCGCCGGCGGCAACACCTTTTATGATGTGCTTCTGGCAGAGCAGATAGAAGATGATGACCGGAATGATGCTCATGAGGATCAGCGCCATCGTCGCGCCCAGATCTACGGTGCCGTAGCTGCCCTTTAGGTACTGAATGTGGATGGGGATGGTGCGGTACTCATTGATGTCCAGCACAAGGACGGGAAGCAGGTAGTCGTTCCACACCCACATGATCTCCAGAATGCCGACCGAGATCAGCGTCGGCTTGAGCATCGGCAGGACAACGGAGAAGAAGGTGCGCAGCGGACCGCAGCCGTCGATGGCGGCGGCTTCCTCAATTTCGATGGGGATGCTCTTGACAAAGCCGACGAACATGAAGATCGCCAGTCCTGCGCCGAAGCCAAGGTAGACAATGGGAATCGTCCACGGGGTATTGAGGTGGAGCTTATCCGCCGTCTTCGACAGCGTGAACATGACCATCTGGAACGGCACCACCATGGAGAACACGCAGAGATAGTACACCGCGCGGCAGATGCGGGAATTGACGCGCGCAATGTACCACGCCGCCATGGACGTGAACAGCAGGATCAGGAACGTGGAGAGCAGCGTGATGAGCACGCTGTAGAGCGCGGACTTGAAGAACGGATAGTTTCCGAAGGTCATGCCCTTGATGAAGTTGCTCCAGCCCGCCCACATTTCACCGGTGGGGAGATCAAAGGTGTTGGTCTTGACAAATGTGTTGATTTTGAACGAGTTGATGACCACTGCGAGAACCGGCAGCACATAGATCACGCAGATCACCGCCAGAACGATGGAAAGCGTCGTTTTGCTGCGGCGCTCAGACGCCAGCGTCTGCTGTTTCATTACTGCTGCACCTCCCTCTTACGCGTAAAGCTCAGCTGGGCAAGACCAAGTCCCGCCACCAGGATAAAGAACAGAACCGCCTTCGCTTGCGCGACACCCGGCGACGCCGAGCCGGAGCCATAAAATGTGCTGTAGATGTTCAGCGCCAGCATCTCCGTCGTCTTGATGGAGGTGCCGTCCGGCTGAATGATGAACGGCTGACCGGCGGTCAGCGCCAGATTCTGATCGAACAGCTTAAAGCCGTTGGTCAGTCCCAGGAAGGTGCAGATGGTGATGGAAGGCATAACGTTGGGGATCGTCACCTTGAACAGTGTCTGCCACTTATTGGCGCCGTCAATCTTCGCAGCCTCCAGCATGTCTTCGGGTACCGCCTGCAGGCCGGCGATATAAATAATCATCATGTATCCGATCTGCTGCCAGCTCACGAGAATGATCAAGCCCCAGAAGCCGTACTTGGAGTCCATCAGTACGGAGGTGCCGTAGCGGGACAGGATACCGTCAAAGATCATGGACCAGATGTAGCCCAGCACGATGCCGCCAATGAGGTTCGGCATGAAAAACACCGTGCGGTAGAGGTTGCTGCCCTTGATGCCCTGCGTCAGCGCGTAAGCGACCGCAAAGGCAAGCACGTTGATCAGCACCAGCGAAACGATGGCGAACATCGCCGTGTACCAGAACGCGTGACGGAAGCTTGCGTCCTGAAGCGCCTTGACGTAGTTGCCAAAGCCGATGAACTTCGCGTCGCGAATCAGGCGGAATTTGCAGAACGACAGGTAGATGCCCTGAATGAACGGCCACACAAAGCCGATGATAAACGCGGCGACCACCGGTCCCATAAAGAGCGGAGACCACAAGCGCGTTTGCCGGATGATGGAATTGCCGGATTTGGGTTTCTTACTCAATGCGATCATCTCCCTTTCAATAAGGCTTCCGCGGCCTGGCGAAAGCCATTCATTTCGCTTCCCGCCAGCCTCATGCGGCTGAAGGGGGCGATAGAGAACGGGGCGGGCGTCACCGCCCGCCCCGCATTTCTATTCGATTACAGGATCGTCGAATCAGTGGGTGTTGGCATACGCAGCAGCCCAGCCGTCCACGATAGCGGTGCGGACGGTCTCCCAGTTCGCGTCGCTCTGGTCAGCGCAGTAAGCGTTCAGAGCGGACACGATACCGGCACGATAGTTGTCAACGTCAGGCTGATAGTTGGTCGCCCAGTCCATGACGTAGCAGCCGTTCGCGGTGTACTCAGCGGCGTCGTTCAGGAAGCCGTTGGTGGACTCCACAGCCTGCTTGTAGGGCATGATGCCAAGCTGCGCGACCATCTGCGCGGAAGCGTCGGGATCGGTGACCAGCCAGACCATGAAGTCGATGGTCGCCTGCTGATCCTCAGCGGAAGCCATGGCGTTGACCGCCCAGTTGTTCTCGGTACCGCAGTTCAGACCGGCTTTCTCCTCGCCGGCAACACCGCAGTAATACGGGATCATCGTGGCGTTGGGGACAGTCTCGGAAACCGCGGCATACTCCCAGGAGCCGTTGACAAAGAACGCAGCCTTGCCGGACTTGAACTCCGCCTCAGCGTCATGACCGCCGGTGGCGAGGGTGCTGGGCTCAACGGTGCTGTTGTTGATGCACAGATCGAACAGGTTCTTGTAGTTGGGGACGAACTCGCCGGTGATGCTGGCGGGCTGCTCCGTCCACACAGTACCGGCGGCGCGCTCTTCGTACACATAGTCGAGGTTGATCATGTGACCGGTGAAGCGCCAGCTGGAGCTGCCGTCCAAGTCGGAAGCGCTGAACGCGTCGAAGCCGAGTTCAGCGGCGCGGCTGTGGATGTCCTCAGCGACAGCCTTGAGACCGTCAAAGTTCTTGATCTCGTCCATGGAGTGACCCGCCTTCTCGATCAGATCGGGGTTGACGATGATGCCGTAGCACTCATAGCAATAGCCGATGGCGTCCAGCTTGCTGGGGTCATTGACATTGTAGAGGTTGTAGGCGTCGGTGCTCAGCTCGTTGGCGATGGCGGTGCCGGTCAGGTCGAGCGCGTAATCGCCCCACTCGTCATCCATGCTGGGGTTGGTGATGACGAACATGGTCGGGGGAGCGGACTTGTCCATCTCAGCGGTCAGGGTCTGACCATAGGTGCCGGAAGCCGCGGTGACGACCTTGACGGGCACGCCGGTCTTCTCGGTGTAGGTCTTGGCGAGCGCCTGAGCGGTCTCGTCCAGTTCGGGCTTGAAGTTGAGCCAATAAACGCTGCCGGAGGCAGTGGGCTCAGCCGCGGGAGCGGCGCTGGCGTCGCTGGTGCTTTCAGCGGGCGCGGAAGCGCTGTCGCTGCTGCTGTTGTTGCTGCCGCCGCAGGCGACAAGCGCCATGACCATGGTCATAGCCAGGATGATTGCAAGGAACTTCTTCATGACAATTACTCCTTCTTCATAAATTATATAAATGACATTTCGTCACTTATAACGGCTGAATGCTGCGGATTGACGCGCCGGCGCGGAACGTGGTGGGCAGCGTCAGCTGCCGGTGTCCACCGCGGCCCTCGATCATGTCCAGCAGCAATTCCACGCTTTTGGCGCCAAGCTCTGTTTTTGGCTGGCAGAACGTGGATAGCATCGGGTGAATATATTCGGAAACGGCAATGCCGTCAATGGCGATCACTGAGCAGTCGTCCGGGATCACTCTGCCATGCTCCCGCAAGGCACGCATGGCGCCGATCGCCATGTCGTCCGAAATGGCAAACAGCGCGGAGAAATCCCTCGTCCGCGACAAGCCCGTGTCCATGGCGCGGTAGGCATCCTCGATGGCGAAGCTGTCCCCGGTGGTAAACACCAGCTCCTCCCGCAAAGGGATATCGTGCTCACGCAGCGCGCGGCAATAGCCCTGATAGCGCAGTTGGCTGATGGTACTGTCATCGGTGTCCGCCACCAACGCCGCAATGCGGCGATGTCCGCTTTCGATCAGCTTTTCCACCGCGGCGCGGGCTGCGTCTTCATCGCAGATCGACACCGAGGAATACGCGCCGCTGTCCAGCGTACCGCAGGCATTGGTGTACGAGCAGAGGACATAGGGTACGCCGACCCGCGCCATCTCCTGCGGTGTATAGTCGGAGCGCCCGCCCAGGAAAATGATGCCGCGCAGCTTCTTTTCCCGCTGCATCACAGCACCCGCTTCGATCTCGTTGTCTGAAAAGCCGATCTGCCGCATGACCATGGTGTAGCCCGCGTGCTCCAGCGCGCTTTCAATGGCGAGGATAATGTCGGTATAAAAGGGATTCTGCATACCGCGCACAATCAGCCCGATGGTATCGGGATTCACGCGCACCAAGTCGCGCGCCGTGTTGCTCGGAATAAAGTGGTGTTCCTCAATTACCGCGCGCACACGGCGACGGCTCTCCTCGCTAACGTCAGGTCGATCGTTCAGTACGCGGGAGACCGTGCTCACGCTTACGTTCGCCAGCTTGGCGATATCTTTGATGGTCAGCAAGCACCCCACCTCCGTCTTACAGCAGGTGAATGCCTGTCGCTCGGTTTGGAAAGGTTACCGGTAACGTTTCCAGTGTATACGCGTATTGTACCAAATGTGAATGGTACTTGTCAAACGTTTTGTGGAAATTCGCCCTTTTTAACGAATCCAAGCCAGTGCTTTTGGGCAAAAAGCAAAACGGCTTCCTCTTAGAGGAAGCCGTTTTGCTTGAGAGTGCCTCTTACAGCCACTCGACCTTTCCGGTTTCGATGTCATACACCGCGCCAAGCACGTCGGTTTCCGGCGTGAGCGCCTCATGGTCGTCGGCAAGCTTGGTCTTGATGGCGTTGACGCCAGCCAGCGTGTTCTTGACGACCGCCTGATACTCGTCCTTCTCGTCGCCGATGGCAGCCTTGATCTCGTCGGTGAGAATCTTGACAAAGCCATGTGCGCCGCCCGCAAGGGTCGCGCCGACCGCGCCGCAATGGGTATGGCCGAGGACAATGATGGTCTTGCTGTGCAGGTGACCCGCCGCATACTGGACGCTCGCCATCTGGGTGTCGAGCATGACGTTGCCCGCGACGCGAATGACGAAGATTTCACCGATGCCGGCGGAGAAAATCGCTTCGGGAACCACGCGAGAGTCCGAGCAGCAGACGACGATGGTCGCAGGATGCTGACCATTGACGGTGGTTTCCTTGCGTACCTCGATGGAAACGTCGCCGGGGTTGCTCTTAGCGGAAAGGAACAGCTCGTTGCCCTTCTTCAGCTTTGCAAGCGTTTCAGTCTGGTGTGCCATGTCAAATTCCTCCTGTTTCGTATTCTGGCAAAAAATAACAGGGATACCCCGTCAAAGGACGTGGTATCCCTGTAATTTACGCATAAGTGTCGAAAAAGCTACCCTTCAAAACAGCAGGGGTATCGCCCGGCTGCGGACCGCGCACCTGAAACGGCTGCTGCGGCAGCATTTCCAGAAGCTGCGCTGCGCTTTGCGTCTCAGCGTCCATAGATTTCTTTGCCAGCGCCATGCTGTACTGCGTCATTTCATTGGCAGAGGCAAGGCTGAGACTGCCCATTGCCGCGCTCATCAAATCCATCTATCCGCACCTCCTTTACTGGATTGGAAAGAGTATATCACAGAAGCGCCCTTGTTGCAAGGGTCAATTTCCGCCCGGCTGGTTCACGCTCTTCCAAATCTCCTCCGCCTGCTCCATGCACTCAAAGTAGAGCGAGGTGAGCAGGTTTGGCGCAATGCCCAGAGCGTCGCACAGGCGGTTGACGGACTCCCAGTCGGCGTCCTCATAGCACTGCACCAGCGCGTAGAGCGCCCCGGCAGGACCCTCCCGGCGCAACAACGCGTTTTTGATCACATCGGAAATGGCAATCTGTCCCAACGTCACCTCAATCGGCGCGTCAATGAGGTAGTCGAGCGTTGAGAACATGCCCATCAAGTAGGCGTCGTTCTTGGAGATCGGCACACGGCTCGTGTGGTTCAGCAGCGCTGAACAGAAATTCGCGCGCATAAACGAAAGCTTGAGGAACTCCTCGAAGAACTCATCCACCTCGCCCTGCTCATTGCCCGCGCACAGCAGATAAATCCACCGCTGGAGCTGGGTGATGCCGATGTTCATGACCGCCTGATGCACCGTCGTTGTCCGGTTACGGGTCGCGAACTGCACCGTGTTGGCGAGGCGCAGCAACGCATAGGTCAGCGTCGCGTCCATAGAGATGATCTGCTCGATCTCGTCAATGTCCGGTTCGTCCCGTGACACGGCGATGAGCAGGCGGAAAAAGCTGCTTTGCAGATAGCTGCTGTCGTGCGCCTTGGACGCCAGCTTCGCGGCGACCGCGTCGCCCTCCAGCTCGCTCACGCCGAGGGACAGCGCCTTCTGGTACAGCTCCTCCGTATCCACGTTGCAGGCGATGCAATGTTTGCCCATCCCGTTGGCGATCTCAATGAGGTTCGCCAGCGACGCGTCGCTCATGCCGGCAAAGTCCAGCTTGATGTAGTCGATCTGGTCGATCAGCGCCACATAGCGCGGCGCAAACTGAAAATCACTGACCGCGATGCGATAGCCTTCCTTTTTGTACATCTGCACAAAATGCATCGCCAGCGGATGCGTAATGACGCTGTCATCGATCTGGATGACCAAATCCCCCTTGTCGAACAGGTGGGGCACCTTCTTCATCAGCAGCGTCGTGGTAAACGTCATGAAGTTCAGGGAACCGCGGACGCGCTCAGAGTTCTGTGTCAGGAAGCTGTAGATCGTATCCGCCACAGCGAACTCATTGGTCCTGGCTCCTGACGTCTTCTCATCCCCGCCGTAGAGCGCGTTTTCTCCATGGTAGAGAATCTCATAGCCGATGACGCGGCTCAGCGTGTCCTTGATGGGTCTTCTGACAATATATTTGTTTGCCATTTCCTGCCTCCTTAAGGCACGAAAGAATCAATGGGCTCAGCCCGCAGACTGCTCCAGCAGGTGATCCATGACGGAGACCAGATGTCCGATTTCGGGCTTGCTCATCTGCTCGTTGGCGCCAAGTTCCTTGCCCTTGATGCGCATCTCCTCGGTGATGAGGGAGGAGAAGATGATCAACGGAATATGACGCAGGTCGGGATCATCCTTGACAAGCTTCGTCAGGCGATGACCGTCCATCTGCGGCATTTCGATGTCGGTAATGATCAGTGCCGCCTTCTCGTTGACGTTGCCCTGACGCTTCGCCATACTCAGGTACTCCCACAGCTCCAAACCGTTGGAGAAGCAGCTGAGGTTGTTGTAGCCCGCCTTATGCAGCGACTCCTGAATCATTTTTGAAAGCAGCACGGAGTCCTCCGCCAGCAAAATGGGGGAATCGTTGCGGGCGCGCGGCCCCATCTTGTCGATCTCCGAGGACTGAATGGTGGTCTCCGGCGCGATTTCGGCAACGATCTTCTCAAAGTCGAGGATCGTGACGAGCTGACCGTTGCACTGCGCGATGCCGGTCGCCACGCTGTCGCCCTGACCGCTGATGGTCTTGTCGGGCTTCTGGATCGCCGTCCAGGAAATGCGGCTGATGCCGATGACCGTATGGACGCGGAAGGCAATGTGCATCTTGTTGAAGTTCGTGATGATGAACAGATCCTTCTCCTGCAAATCGGACTCATAGCCGAGGTAGGTCGGGAGGTTCAGCACCGTGATGACGGTCTCGCGGGGCTTGAAGATGCCCTCCACCGCCGGATGCGTATGCGGCATGGCCTTGACCGGCTGGCTGAGCATGATCTCGTCCACCTTCGCCACGTTGATGCCATAGAGATTGCCTGCTACGGTGAACTCCATGATCTCGATTTCATTGGTACCGGACTCAAGCAGGATCTCGCTGTTCTTATCTGCCATTTGTAACACTCTCCCTCTTCAGAAATCGATAGTTATAACGTAATCACAGGCTGACCGTAGGCGCGAATCTCGCCAATGCCGGTCGCCGGATAAAACGACAGGGTGCGCGCCACGGAACCGCCAACGTTTTCGGAAATGATCCGAATCCCCTCCTTGCGGAGGTTCATTTTCACGCTCTCAATGTTGCGCTCGCCGATGTTGCCTAGATTGCTTGGACCAACCACCTCGAACATCTTTGCGCCGCCGGCAATCTTGGCGACCAGCCGATCCTTGCGTGCGCCGCGGCCAACCAGAAGATTGACGGTTTCCTTGATGCCGGTATCGGCATACTTCATGGTGTTCTTGCGGCCTGCCTCCATGTTGATCGGCAGCATAATGTGGATCAGCGCCGCCAGCTTGATGTTCGGATCCCACAGGCAGATGCCGATGCAGGAACCCAACGCGTAGGTAATCAGTTCGCCGTCCCATTGCAAAATCTTCATGTCGGCAATACCGACGGTGACCTTCTGTCCGTTCGCCGCCGATGTACCGCCTGCCATCGGACGCGGCGCACCAGCGCCCGCCGCCGGTCGGGCGGTGGTCCCTGCAGTCGGTCTCGCGGCGGCGCCCACTGCGGGTCTTGCAGCGGTGCCGACCATCGGTCGTGCCGCGGTGCCCACGACCGGTCTCGCGGCGGTGCCGACCGCCGGTCGTGCCGCGGTACCCACGCTCGTCGCGGGTCTCGCCGCAGTGCCGATGGGCGGTCTCTGTGTCCCGCCGATGGGGGGACGCTGTCCTTGCCCTGAATTGATCATTCCATCACGCCCAGCTTTCTTAACAGGAAATTAAGTGACCGGATATCCGGCGAAAGAAGCAGGCGGCAAGGAACCTCTTTGCCGTCGCAGACAAAGTTGCCGCCAATGGTCATCAGATAGTCACTCTGACCGCCGTACGCCACCATGGGTACCGCGAGGATCGCGCCTTGCATATCCACGGTGATGCTCGGCACGGTCAGTTCAAGCTTGATATCCGCAAGCCCCGCCAGCGCATTGATGAACGTGGAGATCATAATGTTGCCGATCTCGACCAGTGCGCTCAACTCGATCTCACCGAGTTGGCTGTAATCGTCGATCTGTTCGGAGAGCATGCTCTCCAGCACCAGATTGATGAACTCCAGCGACTGCGTCGCCAGCATGACGCCGGTCATCTGACCGCCGATGTGCACCAGAACACCCGCCGTGATCGCCTCCGGACCGCCGATCCAGTCGATCGCTTCATTGTAGCCCATGATGCGGACCTCCGGCAGCGTGATGCGGATTTCACGATCGAGCATCGTCGAAAGCGCACTGGCTGCGTTGCCGGTGCCAATACTTCCGATTTCGCGCAGCGTATCGATCTCCAGTGTGGTCAGCTCGTCATAATTTTTGATTTCCACGTGCATCCCTCCATATCATTGATTGGTGTTTCTATCGTTTTTTATCGCAGGTTGTTTACCGTCGTCTCAATTTCGTCCGAGGTGGTGATCATACGCAGCATGTACTGGAACGAACGCTGAGACTCAATAACCTTGCTCATTTCGGTGGCAAGGTCGGCATTGCTCAGCTCCAGAAACCCCTGCACCAGCTCACCGCTGCCAAAGCCGACGCCGCCGTTCTTCTCCACCGGCACCAGCCGGTTGTCGCCGAGACTCCGCATGCCGTCGTGGTTGATGAAGTCGAAGATGCCTATCGGGAGCGGCGGAAAATCGGTCGACGCGGCGGTCGCTTCGTCCACTTCAATGCGCGCGCCGTCCTTGCCCAGCACCAGACGACCCATGCCGTCGGAAAGGTACCAGTGGTCGATCTCCTGAAGCTCCGTGCGCGTCGTCGCCTCAGCGAAGGGGTCGTCAGGGTCCGGCTCCACAGGAATCTGTACCGTTTCCAGCGCCTTCATCTGCGAGAGGGTAAACGAACCGTCTCTCGTGTATGAAATCTCGCCGGTGGTCGGATCCAGCAGCGCAAAGAAACCTGAGCCGTTGATGGCGTAGTCCAGCTTCCGCTCCGTACCGGTCAGCCCTGCCTGACGGAAATCCGTCGCGGCGTCCTCCATCCGTGCGCCGACGCCGCGGGGCAGCGTGTCCTCGATGCCCGTGACTGGACCGGTCATCAGCTGGGAAAAGCTGGGCTGCTTGGCACGAAAACCGAAATTGTTGATGTTGGCGATATTGTTGGCATGAACGTCCAGCCTGTCCTGCTGCTGGATCGCGCCGGTGGTGGCGGTGTAAAAGGAAATATTCATTCAGCTTCCTCCTCCGCTTACAGGCGACCCACGTCGGTGGTTGCCCTGTTCATGAGATCGTCGTAAATCTTCGTGATTTCCGCCGCGCTCTGATAAGCGCGCTCCGCGGTAATCATACCGGTCATCTGCTGCACCAGATCGATGTTGGAGCGCTCCACCCAACGGTTGTGGATTTTGACGTCCGTGGTCAGCGCACCGTCTGTTTCACTGGTGAAAAAACCGTAGTCATTCTTCTTCAGCTCGCCGTTGTCCTCAAAGCGGAACACACCGATGGTGCCCAGATACGCGCCGCTTTCAGCACGCAGGTTGCCGCTGGAATCGCCGTCGATACGGTCGGTGTAGAGCTGGATGGTCTGACCGTTGCGATCCAGCACTCGTCCGAAGCCTGAGAGCCAGAGGTAGCCCTCGTTATCCAGCGAAAAGTTACCGTTTCGTGTGTAAATGCGCTCGCCGTCCCGATTTTCCAGGGCAAAGAAGCCGTCTCCCTCAATAGCGAAATCCAGCGGCTGACCGGTCTCCTCGATGGCTCCCTGCTCAAAATCGGTGTAGAGCTTGCTCGGCGCTGTGATCCAACTCTGGTTGCCGAGCTCGGTATATTTTTTGTCCATGTTGCCGACGCGGTTCCACATGACCTCCTCAAAGGTGGAGAAGGTGTAGCGGTCGGTTTTGAATCCGGCGGTCGCGGCGTTGCTCATGTTGTTCGCGATCACGTCGAGATTCTTGCCCTGCGTCAGCATACCGGAGGTCAGATTGTAAAAGCCCTTGAACATAGACTGTCCTTTCTGCTTTTTGGTATTCTATCGCGCCATTCTTTTCCTGTGCGGCTCCTAGGGAGCCATCAATACCTTGAGCTTCTGGATCGCGCGGGTATGTATCTGAGACGCCCGCGCGTGGCTGACGCCCAGAATCTCCGCGATATCCTTCATTTTCATATCCTTTTGATAGTACAGCGAGAGCACGATCTGCTCGTTCTCCCGCAGGGAGGCAATGGCGTCAGTCAGCTCGTCGAGCATCTCCGTCCGCTCAAGCGACGCCTCCGGCATCATATCCGCGGCGGTCTCGTCCGGACCGGTAATCTGCTCGTAGCCCTCCAGCGTCTCCTCCAGCGAAACCACGCTGTACATGGACGAATTGGACATCGTCTCCTGATACTCCTCCTCGGAGATGCCCAGATACTGCGCGACCTCCAAATCGGTGGGGAAACGTCCGTACTGGTTGTAAAGCTCGCTGTTCGCCCGCTCAATCTCCTTCGCGCGGCGCCGGATCGGGCGGGGTACCCAGTCCTGCTGGCGGGCAAGATCAATGATCATGCCGCGAATGCGCTTGGCAATGTAGGTCTCAAACTTGCCGATGGAGGGGTCGTATTTGTCCACTGCCTTCGCCATCGTGATGAGACCCTCGTTGATGATGTCATCGAGCTGTGCGAAAGTGCAGTATACGCCCTGAATCTGAAGCGCGATGTTCCGAACGATGCCGGAGTGCCGCATGACGATCTCCCATTTGAGTTCGTCGTTGGGATTCCGGCGGTACTCCTCGAACAACTCGTCCACGGACATGTCCGCGTATGCAGTTTTCACCGCAGGTTTGCTCATGCGCCAACCGCCCTCTGTTCATTACTTTGCATGGTGATATTGCCGATGGATTGGATTTGCACTGTGCCGACGATCTCATTGAACGAGAGCACATACAAGCCCGGAAAATACTGCGCCAGCAGCCGGCTGAGGTAGACGCGGATCACCTGACTGGTCAGCAGAATCGGCGACTGCCCCAACTCCTGAAACTTTTTCATGCAGTCGGAAAGCTGTGTGATGATGGGCTGGATCAGCTCCGGTCCCATGGCAAGATAGATGCCGTGTTCGTTCTTCGTCAGCGACGCGACGATGCGCCGCTCCACCTCGCCGTCCAGCGTAACTGCCCGGAGTTGACCGTTTTCGCAGAAGCGGCGCGTGATCGTGCGCGCCAGCGCGCTGCGGACGCTCTCGGTGAGCAGGTCCGGGTCGCGGGTGTTGTTCATCGCGTCCACCAGCGTTTCAAGGATCGTGCCGAGGTCGCGGATGGGAACGCCTTCCATCAACAGGTTGCGCAGCACCTTTTCCAGCAGCGCGTAGCTGATGATGGCGGGACAGGTCTCGTCCACCAACTCCGGCGCCGTGCGCTTGAGGTTCTCCACCAGCTGAATGGTCTCCGTGCGCCCCAGCAGCTCGTAGGCGTGGCGCTTGATCGTCTCGGAGAGGTGTGTCAGCATGACGCTCAGCGGGTCAATGACTGTATAGCCATAGATTTCCGCCATTTCCTTGTTCTCCGGCAAAATCCAGCGGGACGGGATGCCGTAAGCCGGCTCCACCGTCTCAATGCCGTCAATTTCTTTTACGGGCGTGGCAGGCTCCAGCGCGAGATAGTAGTCCATGAGAATCTCGCCGCGCGTGACCTCTTCGCCCTTGATGTAGATGATGTATTGGTTTGTCCCCAGCATCGAGCCATCGTGCAATCGCACGGTGGGAATGACAAAACCCATTTCCTGCGCGTACTGGCGCCGGAAAATGACGATGCGATTGATAAGCTTGCCGCCACTCTGTTCGTCCACCAGAGGAATCAGGCTGTAGCCGACCTCCATCTCGATCGGCTCGACAGTCAGCAGGTTATACACATTGCTGATATCCTTGAAGTAGTCGGACTGGGATGGCGCGTTTTCCGGCGTCACCTCGCCGGGCGTGCCGCCCGCGGCAGCGGTTGCCTCCGCCTCCGTCTGCTCGGTCACATTCCGCATCCGGCGCAGCAGATAGAGTCCGCCCGCCAGCAGCGCGCCACCGACCAGCGCCAGTGAAAACGTGGGGGTACCCGGAATGACCGCAAGGAACAGCATCGCGCCGCCGGCAACCATGATGGCAGTGGGCTGGGCAGTGAACTGGGAACGCACATCCTCGCCAAGGCTGCCCTCGGAGACGGAGCGCGTCACGATCATGCCCGTGGCGGTGGAGATCATCAGCGCGGGAATCTGAGATACCAGACCGTCGCCGACAGTGAGCCGCGCGTAGATATCCAGCACCGAGGAAAAGTCCATGCCGCCCTGCACCATGCCGATAACGATACCGCCGACAAGATTCACCAGCGACAGGATGATTGACATGGTGGAATCGCCCTTGACGATCTTGGTCGCGCCGTCCATTGCGCCGTAGAAGTCCGCTTCGCGCTGAATCTTGCTGCGGCGCATACGCGCGGTCTGCTCGTCGATCATGCCGGAGTTGAGGTCAGCGTCAATCGCCATCTGCTTGCCGGGCATGGCATCCAGTGTGAAGCGCGCCGCGACCTCGGACACGCGCTCTGCACCCTTCGTGATGACGATGAGCTGAACGAGCACGATGATAATGAAAATCAGAAAGCCGATGACCACGTTGCCGGCGGTTATCAGTTCGCTGAACGCGCCGATGACGTTGCCTGCCGCCGCCTCGCCCTTGATCGCGCCGTCACGAAGGATCAGGCGTGTCGAGGAGATGTTCATGCCAAGGCGGAACAGCGTGGTAATGAGCAGCAGGGACGGGAAAATGGAAAACTCCAGCGCCTCCTGAATGTTCATCGTAATGACCAGAATGATGATGGAGAGCGAAATGTTCAGCACCAGCAGGATGTCCAGCAGGAACGAGGGGATCGGGATGATCATGAACATGACGACAACGACCACAAACAGCGTGACCGCGTTGTTTTGCAGGATCTGCCGTATCTTCATGCCCGTCTCCTTTCCTTTGGTTTATTCCGGCTGCTCCAGCCGCATCTCCGACGGCGCCTTCATCCGGTCAATCTTATAGAGATATACCATGACGTCCGCCACCGCCTCGTAGAGGTCAGGCGGAATCGCCTTGTCCAGCTCCGCCTCCGCGTACAGGGTACGCGCGAGGGGAACGTTTTCAATGGTGACGATGTTGTGCTGTTCCGCTACCTCCACGATTTTCAGCGCGAGATAATCGAGTCCCTTCGCCAAAACGATGGGCGCGGCGTCCTCGCCCGGATGGTAGCGCAGCGCAACCGCCACATGGGTCGGGTTACGGACCACCACGTCCGCTCCCGGCACCTGCTGCATCATGCGCGACTGCGACATTTGCCGCTGCAACTGCTTGATGCGGCCCTTGACCTGAGGATCGCCCTCAGTCTGTTTATATTCTTCCTTGATCTCCTGCTTTGTCATCCGCATCTGCCGCTCGAAATCCCACCACTGGTACAGAAAATCCGCGGCGGCAATGACGAGAAACGCGAGCACCACCTTCATCAGCATGAGGAAGATCGCGTTGAAGAGATGGCTGCACGCACCGGAGATATCCGCGTAGAGGTAGCGCTCCACCACTTCCATGATATCCCGCAGCGAGGTGTAGATGATATAAAGCAGGATCACTATTTTGATCGTATTTTTCAGCACCTCAACGATGCTCTTCAGCGAGAAAAGGTTCTTAAAGCCATTGAACGGGTTGATCTTATCAAACTTCGGCTTGACCAGCTCGAACGACACCAGCATCCGCGTCTGCGCCATGGTGGCAATCAGCGTCAGCAGGATCGTTACCGCCAGCAACGGACCGGCGACTCTCGCCAACAGCAGAACGCCTTGCAGGAAAACCTCTCTGGGCGGCAATCCCGCCGACGGATCCTTCGCCATCGTGATGCAAAACGCCATGAACCTGCCGATCCGCTCCGCGGAAGAAGCGAAGGTAATTCGCAGCGTCAGCACGCCTCCGACCAAAGACGCCACAGCGACAGCGTCCTTGCTCATCATGACGTGACCTTTTTTGCGTTCGTCGCGTCGCTTTTTCGGGGTGGCTTTTTCGGTTTTTTCACCCTCCGCCAAGCCATATCCCCCCTTTTAACGCGTTGTCTACGAGGCTGTCAGCGACAGCAAACCGCCCAATTCATCCAGCATCAGGGCTTCCGCGTCCAGCAGAAAATTGCCCATGGGACCGATGAGGAACACCAGCATGAATAAGCCGATGAGCACCTTCAGCTCGATGTTGATGGCGAATACGTTGATCTGCGGGATCGCCTTCATCAGAACGCCCATGCCGATCTGACCCAGCAGCTCCGCGCCGAGGATCGGCAGACCCATCTTGACGGCGAGGACCACGCATTCGGCAAACAGCATCACCACCCGCTCCGCCACCTGCCGTCCCAGCGTCACCGTCCCGAAGGGGACGATCTCGCCGGAGGTCAGCATAATCCGCAGCAGCGTGATGTGACCGTTCGCCGCAAAAAACAGCAGCAGTGCCATGACATTGAGCAGGTTCGCCGTCGACGTGGTCTGGGACTGGGAGGACGCGTCATAGGTGCGCGCCATGCTCATGCCCATCTGCGCGTCGATCAGTTCGCCCGCCTGATCGGGAATGTAGAGAAAGAATCGTACCACTGTGCCGAAGAGGAACCCAAGGCTTAACTCCAACACAAGCTTGAACCCCAGCTCCAGCAGGGTTGCCGGAACCGTGATCCCCGCGCCGCCGTACACGCTGTAAACCATCCAGGAGAGCATCAGAATGAAGCCCCCCCGAAAGAGCGCCGGAATGCCGCTGCGCCCGAAGATCGGGCTGAAGAGCACAAAGCCGGTCATCCGCATGATGATGAACAGCAGCAGCGTAAACGCCGTCCAGTTGAACATTGCCGCGACCCTACAGCATCAGCTCAAAGAGCCGGTAGGTGTACTCCTGAAGCGATTCTATCATCCAGCTCCCGCCGACGGCGAGTACCATGACAACGACAATCAGCTTCAGGACGAAGCCGATGGACTGCTCATGGATCTGCGTCACCGCCTGCAAAAGCGCAACGACCACACCCACGAGCATACACAGCAGCAGCACCGGCGCGCCGAGGCGAATCGCCACGCCCACGCCGTCGCGGAACACATCAATGATCTGATCCACTTGCATAACGCTCAGTCACCTCCCGCTACTTGATGCTCTGCACCAACGTCGAGAACATCAGTTCCCAGCCGTTGATGGAGATGAACAGCAGCAGCTTAAACGGCGTGGAAATCATCGCCGGCGGCAACATGATCATGCCCATGGACATCAGCGTCGAAGACACGATAATGTCGATCAGCAGAAACGGGATATACAGCAACAGACCGATCTCGAAGGCACGCTTGAGTTCGCTGGTGGCAAACGCCGAGGTCACCACGCGCAGCGGAAGCCGCGTGCCGGTGTCGGTGTCCGCCGGAATCTCCTCACCCGCCATGTTGCAGAACATCCGCAGGGAAGAAGTCTCCGTATTGCGCAGCATGAACCGCTTGAGCGGAACCTGCGCACGCTCGAAGAACACCTCCTGGGTGATACGCTCATCCGTATAGGGACGCCACGCCTCCTCGTTGATCTCATCGATCACCGGAGCCATGGTAAACAGCGTGAGAAACAGCGCCAGACCGATCAAAACCATGTTCGGCGGCGTCTGCTGTGTGCCCAGCGCTGTGCGCAGGAAGGACAGCGAGATAATGTAACGGGTGAACGAGGTCATCATGACCACCATAAAGGGCAGCAGCATGATCATCGTTGTGAGGAAAATAACCTCCAGCGTCTGCACACTGTCGCCGTTTATGTTGATGAGACCATCGATGTTTTCCATGTTCATGTCCGTTTTCTCACTTCTTCCGAAGAGTCCGGGTCAGAATCTCCCGAAAGCCCGGAATCTCCGGCGCGCTCTCGCTCTGCGCGAGCCAGGACGCCGCCTCGTCGTCATCCAGTTCCCGGAGCAGTGTGATCTGGTGCTCCGTAACGCCGAGCAGATAGCACCGCTCGCCCAGACGCGCAAGCACCAGCCGCTCGTTCCGCCCCACGCCAAGTTGGGCGAGGATACGGAAACGGTCGCCGTTTGTGCGCGGTGTACCGGCGCTGCCGGGCAGGCTGTGCGTCCCGATCCATTTCGTTGCCGCGTAGGCAAAGTACAGGATCAGGGCTACCACTGCCAATACGCCGAGCAGCGACCAGAAATTCTCCATTACGGGTTGCCGAGGATCGTCGTCACGGTCTTCATGATGCGGTCGGGCTTAAAGGGCTTGACGATGAAGTCCTTCGCACCGTGCTGGATCGCGTCGATGACCATCGCCTCCTGACCCATCGCCGAGCACATAACGCAGTTGGCGGCAGGGTTCTTTGCCTTAATTGCCTTGAGAGCTTCCAGACCGTCCATGTTCGGCATAGTGATGTCGAGAATGACGAGATCGGGGCTGAACTCATCATACTTCGCGACGGCGTCCGCGCCGTCAACGGCCTCGATCACATCGGTGAAGCCGTTCTTGCTGAGGGTGTCCTTGATGACCTTTCTCATGAAAGCCGCGTCGTCAGCAGTTAAAATCCTTGCCATTGTTTTGTCTTCCTTTCATTTTACAATAAACTGTTTTTTGGTTAGGTAAGATTATCAAGACTCGGCTTCTGCACGATTTCACTGATGCGTATGCCGAAGTTATCGTCGATGACGACCACGTCGCCGTGTGCGATGCACTTGCCGTTGACGAAGACGTCCACCTGATCACCCGCCAGCTTGTCGAGAACAACCAGCGAGCCTTTGGAGAGCGCCAGAATATCCTGCACCTTTTTCCGGGTGCGCCCGATCTCCACCGCGATTTCCAGGGACACACCCATGATGAGGTCGAGGTTCTGGGTCTCCTCGTCCGTCAGCGCCGTGCCGTCGGAGAGCGTCGGCATCGACGGTGCCTTGGTCTGGATCACCTTGGGATCGGGTCTCTGCTGAGCTAATGCCTGCTGCTGCGCTTGCAGAGCCTGCTGTTGGAGCGCTGCCATCTGCTGCTGCATCTGCTGCATTTGCAGTTGCATCTGCTGCTGCATTTGCTGCTGCATTTCCATCCATCCGGGTGGCATCGCATAGGGTACTGCCGGAGCGGGCGCGGGTGTCGGCACGGAAGCGGGCGCGGGTGTCGGCACGGAAGCGGGCGCGGGCGTCGGTGCGGGGGCTGCGCCGCCCGCCATGCCCGCCATCATTGCCTCGATCTCTTCCTGCGACATGCTTCTGCCGCCGCCGGACGGTGCGGGCGCCGGCGCGGGTGCTGCCGCTCCGCCCGCCATGCCTGCCATCATCGCCTCGATCTCTTCCTGCGACATGCTTCTGCCGCCGCCGGACGGTGCTGGCGCTGGCGCGGGCGCACCGGCCATCATGGCTTCGATCTGCTCCTGCGTCAGCGTTCCGCCGCCTCCGGCGGGTTCCGGCGCGGGGGCACTGTTCGCCGCCGTCATCATCGCCTCGATCTCCTCCTGAGACATAGGTCGACCGCCGGCATCGTCCTCCGCGATCTCCGCCTCCAGCACCGCGGAGGAATCCTCCCCCTCGCCGAGGCCGAAGCCGGAGACCAACTCCTTCGCAAGCTCCACGGACATGACGTTCATGAACTCACTGCTCATGGAGCCTTCAATGCTCAGCGCAAAGGACACGACCACGATGGGACCCTCGCTCACCGGCAGATGCTCTTCGCGCATCCGGTCGATATTGCTGCCATCGAAGGTAACGGGCGTCGAGATGTTGACGACTCGCCCGAGGAAATCGGAGAGTGCCGTGGACGAGGAGCCCATCATCTGATTCATCACCTCGCAGACCGCGCTGAGCGTCAGGTCGTTGAGTTCAAACTCCTCATCGGGCGTTTCCATGCCCATCAGAATATCCACGATCAGCTTGACGTCGCTCATCTTCAACAGCATGATGTTGCTGCCGTCGAGACCTGCCACATAGCGAATTTCTACGCCGATCGCGGGATTCAGCTCACCGAGCGTAAAATCCTCCGCGTTAACGATCCGCACCGTCGGCGTGGTGATGTCCACGCGGTGATCCAACAGGTTGGATACCGCCGTGGCTGACGACCCCAGGCTGATGTTCATGATCTCTCCGATGGCGTCGATCTCCATCGGGGTAAAGATTTCATTGGCCATCTTCCTGCATACTCCCTCCCTCAACAAGTTCCGGTCCCGGAACGGCTGTATTATCCGATGGGAACATGGAATCCTCCATCATCGGCATCTCTTCAGCCATGTTATCCGGCATTGCTTCCTCTTCCAGCGCGGCCACAAACTCTGTCTTCAGCTCGCCCTGAACGTCCCGGATCTTGACGGCTAAGTACTTCTCGTGTGTGCCCATGTACCCGGCGAACCAGTTCCGTCCGCCGATCCGCAGCTTGACCACGGAATCCTTTTTGATATTCATGTCGATCACGTCGCCGACATGCAGGTTGTAAATATCGTTGAGCTGCAGCTTTGTCCGTCCCAGCTCCGCGGTGATTTCCAGCTCACTGGTTTGCAGGTGGGAGTAGATTTCCTTGGAGTGATCCTCGCGCTCCTTGCGCTGCACCGCGTTACCCTTGCTGATTTCCGTGAATATCTTGCTGAGCACCGCATCCGGCAGGCAGATGTCCAGTCGACCGGAGCTGTTGGAGAACTTGATGTCCAGGCTCACCATGATGACCGTCTCTTCAAAGCCGATCAGCTGCACCAGCGTGGGGTTTGCCTCGATGCGCCCGAAGTCGAATTTCAGCTCCAGGTAATTCTCCCAGCTTCCGCCCATGATCCCGATGAAATCCGCCATCAGGTTCGTGTACAGGCTCAAATCCAGATCGGTGTAGGTGTAGTCGGACGGAAGGTCCTCCTCCACGTCGCCCGCGCCGCCCATCAGGCGGTCGATCAGGCTGACCATGATGCTGGGCGTCGCCACAATGATGACCGGCGTTTCCTCAATATCGCCGTTGATATCCAGATACGCCAGCGTCACGACTTCGCCGTCGATCAGGGCGTTGGAAAACTCATAATAGCGCTGTTCGTCCACGGTGTCCACCTCCACCTCGCAGGTGGCGCGGGCCAGGGCATTGATACGGGTGTTCAGAACCTTGGCATAGTTCTCGAAAACACCGTTGAGCATCTTCAAACGCTCTTTCGTGTATTTTCGGGGACTTCGGAAGTCGTACTTCTGGTACTTTTTCTCTTCCTTTTGCTGGGACAGGTTCTGTCCACCGCTCATTGCTGCGGCTAACAGCGCATCGATTTGACTTTGTGATAATACCTCAGCCATGAATCTGCCTCTCCTGCCGCTTTTCGAGTGAAAATAACGTCAACCTTCGCTTGCGGGTGCATCAGCCGGCGCTTCTGCCGCGCTCTCCGGCGAGCCGCCGGTGCGGATGCTGGTATACTGCTCCAGCGCGTCGCCAAGCTTGCTTTCAATATCTTTTCCGGTGATGAGCAGCTCCACGCGGCGATTGTGCGCGCGGTGCTCCGGCGTGTCGTTCTTATCCACAGGACGCCACTGACCATAGCCCACGCCGATGAGACGCGCCGGGTCAATATCACACAGCTTCTGGATGTAGATAACCACGTTCACCGCGCGGTTCGACGCCAGCCGCCGGTCACCCTCAGGATCGTTGGGGCGGTCGGGACGCGCCTGAGCCGTGTGACCCATCACCCGCAGCTCGTCGATGTACGGTACCGCGGGATTGATCGCCTCGATCACCATGTCGAGGATTGCCTGCCCGTCCGGGCGAAGCACGGCGCTGTCGCCGTCAAAGAACACCGCGTCGGCAAAGGAGACGAACACATAGCCGTCGCCCCGCGTGACCTCGATCGCCTCGCCCGCGCCGCTGCTCTCAGACATGCTTTGCAGCGCCTCATACAGCGCCTCCAGCGCGGCTTCGATGTCCTCCGGCTTGATTCCGGGGTCGTTGCCGATGTCCATGCCCGATCCATCCGTAGGGTCGGCCAAGGGACCTTCGTTGCCGCCGTCGATCATCGTAGGCGCTTCAATGGAGTTCGGGTTAAAGCTCTGGACAATTGCCTTCCATTTGTCCTCGCTGATGGTGGACATGGAATACAGCAGCACGAAGAAGCACAACAGCAGCGTCACCATGTCGCCGTAGGTGTCCATCCAGTTTGCGCCGCCACCGCCGCCGCTCTTTTTCTTGATCGCCATGGCTTACTCGTCCTTCTTGCCGGCGCCGTCGCGCTGCTTCTGCGAAACGAAGGTCAGCAAACGCTCCCGCAGGAACTTGGGGTTCTCGCCCGCCTGAATGCCGGTGATGCCCTCCACGACAATCTGCTTGCAGATGACTTCCTTTTCGTCCTGCGAACGCAGGTGCGCCGCCAGCGGACCGAAAATCATATGCGCGAGGATACAGCCATACATCGTCGTGATCATGGCGACGCCCATATCATTACCGAGGTTGGAGCTGCCGTCCGACATGTTCAGACCCTTACACATATTGATAAGACCGCAGAGCGTACCGACCATACCGAACGCCGGCGCAACGGCGGAGCCTTTTTCATACATGGCGGCGCCCGCGTCATGGCGCGCCGACATGTTCTCGATATCCGTTTCCAGCACCGCGCGCACGCGGTCAGCGTCGCTGCCGTCGACGAGCAACATGATCGCCGACTTCATAAACGGGTCGGTCGTCTCCGCCGCGCTGGCTTCCAGCGACAGCAAACCGTCCTTTCTCGCCTTGTTGGCAAGCTCGGTGAGCTGGTCGATGTAGGTCATCGGGTTGAACAGCTTGGTGTTCATGACGATCTTCATGTGGCTGCCGATGGACTTGAGGGTCGACGTTGGAATGCTCGCCGCCAGAATGGCGACTGTACAGCCGACGACGATCATGGCGCTAGGGCCGTCCACGAAGTTCATGATCTTTCCGGGATCGAGGGCTGGGAAGCCCATCATGCCCAGCAGAATGAAAACGAACGAGAGGACGACGCCGATGATATATGCAATATTCATATCTGCTTATCCGCCCTGTAGGAACGATATTTGCCGACAGTTTACCGCTTGTCGACGAGCGTGATCTCGCGATGGATGTCCATGACTTTCGCCGTGTACTCCTTGATCTTCTGGATGATTTCCTCACCCGTCTCCTCGACGAGGTAGAACTCACGGTTCATCATGACAACCTTCGTCTCAGGAATGAACTCGATGTGCTGGATCTGATTGTGATTGACAAGGAAAACTTCCTTGCTTTTGATCTTCGTCAGCCTGATCATGTCCCTGTCCTTTCCGAGGTATCCTCTCCGGCAGCGCATCCGCCGCCGGAGAGGGAGGCGTTTCCTGCAGCGCTCAGAGCATCTCCGCTCAGCGCTTCATGTTGACCAGCTCTTCGAGCATGGAGTCGGTCACGGTAATGATTCGCGTGTTTGCCTGATAGCCACGCTGGACGGTGATCATATTCGTGATCTCCGTAGCGAGGTCGGTGCCTGACGATTCAAGACCGCCCGTGATGAACCTGGTATCACCTGCGCTGTCCACACCCTCAATGCTCTTGAGCGTCGTCACGCGCAGCTCGCCCGCGCCCTTCATCGCCTGGAAATAGCGACCATCCACATGGGTCACACCGTTGGGGTTGGTCACCTTGGCAATGGCGAGGTTGCCCACGGTCACCAGCTCATCATTGACAAGCATGGTCAGCGCGCCGGACTTGGGATCGATGCTGTAGGTATCGCCCATAACGCGGCTGTAATTGATCGCCGTCGGCGTTTCACCGTCTCCGGCGGGGGGCTGGTCTTCTCCGTCGGTCTGCAGCTCGCTGCGGTCCACAAGCTGCGTCACCGCGTCGCCCTCTTCGGTGGGCAGCCTGCCAAGGCTGGTCGCCGGAACGGGGAAGTAAAGATTCTTTTCGTCGTCGATCTGCGGCAAACGGATCGCGGTGAGGATGTTGCTCGCCGAGGTCGCGCTCGTCAAAACACTGACGGTTCGGGGCGCGTCATCCGTGCCCACCTGAATGTCCTTATAGTGGAGATTGCTCAGCCGCGCCAGCGCTTCGCGCCCCGCCTTGATGTCGGCGTCCTCCAGATCGTCGACCTCAGTCACGGTGCCGTCCTCGGCGACCTCAAAGCCGTTCATCCGGTTGACCGCGGCGATGTCCGAAGCGGACGCGTCGATCTCCAGAAAGCCCCAGACAACGCTGCCGTTGCCGTCGACCAGATAGCCGTTGGGGTCGATGGAGAAGTTACCGAGTCGGGAAAGCTTCATGCCGCTCAGCCCCGCCTTGTCGTTGACGCTGAGACCCGAAAGCCCCTGATCGGTGACCTTGTCGCCCACAAAGAAGAAGCCGTCGCCGTCGATCATCGTGTCCAGCTGCAAACCGGTGGGCGTGTAATTTTTGGTGCTCATGTCCAGATCAATGGTGCCGACGTTGGCGCCGAAGCCGATCTGCGCCGGGTTGCGGCCGCCGGAAACCTCCGTGCCGTCCGTACCGTTGATCTGGGTGGTATAGAGAGCTTCGTTAAACGTGTAGCGCGTGGTCTTGTAGGCAAGCGTGTTCACGTTGGCAACATTGTTGCCGATGACGTTCAGCGCGCCCATGTGAGCCTTCAGACCTGAAATCGCCGCATACATGGAACCTGTCATAATGTCTGTCCTTTCCTGTTTTCTGACGCACCGTTGGGATCGGGTCAATCGGACTCGTTCCCACAGCATCCTGAAAAGGTCCTGCTGTCTTTACAGTAGTACGGCGCCGTCGATATTGGTAAAAATGTTCTCCCGCATTTCCTCCTGTGACATGGTGGTAATGACCCTGCCGTAGGGGATGTTGATGATGAATGCCCGCGAATCGTCAAACGCGAGGATATTGGTCGCGCCCTTTTCCTGCGCCTTCTCCACCGAATTCGAGAGCCGCTCCATCAGGTTCGGCGTCAGCTCAATGCCGCGCTCCTCCGCCCGCGCCAGCGCGTGCTTGGAGAAGTTGACCGTCTGCTGCCCCTTTTCCGTGAGCTGCTGACGGAGCATCGTGCCGAAGGCGTTCTGTCCGCCGCCGACGTTCTTCCCACGGGTCGGCGTCAGACTCTGTCCCGCCTGTAGGGGGGATTGGATCTTGTCAAGCACCCTGTTCGGCCTCCTTTCCTTCGGGTGTTGCGCTCATCCCTCGGCGGAAAGCGCCTCCAGAATGATCTGTTCGTCCTGCTCCGCCGGCTCCTGCGGCTCCACCACCGTCTCAAAGGGGCGTTCCAGCAGCTCAGGGTCGATCGTACCGGGCTTTTTAAGCTCCGGGAGCCTGCCCACCGCCATGATGTCGGTGAGGTAATAGGGGTCTTCGCCGTTGTCAAGGAATATGACCTGCTTGCCGTCCAACGTGCCGGTACCGGTCACGGTGCCGAGAATTTCCTCCACATCGCTGCCGGTGCGCTGACCGATTGTGACCTCTTTACCCACCAGAGACGCCGCGTAGCTGAGGTTGGTGGAATCGCTGATGAGGGTGGTGAGGTTGGTGATCGCCTGAATAACGGACATCTGCACCATCTGATTCATCATCTCGGTGGTGTCGGCGGTGTTGTCGATGCTCTGGTTCTGGAACTGCGCCACCATCAGCTTGAGGAAGTCGTCCATCACCAGATCGCTGCCCGCCTTCTTGTTGGTCGAGTTGGCGGCGACCGGGGTCGCGTCCTGCGTACCGAGTACGCCGGTCAGGTCAAAGGAAAAATCGCTCATCGAGTCTCCTCCCTTCTCTTCAGGTTTGCTCGTCGACGTCCACGAGTCCGAGCCGAAGCTGCTGCATGAAATCCTCCGTGCTGCGCTGCTCCTCGCGGCGTCTGTTCTGTTGCTGCTGCCGGTTCTCCTGTTCGTTCTGCCCGTCAGGGTTGAGGAACTGCTGCTGCGTCTCCTCGCTGCCGCGAACCTGAACCTGCACCTCGCGCTGGCTGTTTGCCGAAAGCATCTGCCGCAGACCGTCCATGCCGTGATCCAGCAGATTTGCCGCGCGTTCCGTCGTGGTGTGCAGCACCACGCTCACTGTACCGTCGCTGCCGCGGGTGATCTCCACCGTCAGCTTGCCGAGGTTTTCCGGCGTCAGCGTAAGCTCAACGCGATTCGCGTCCGCACTGTTGACCACCAGGTTCAATTCATCGCCCAGCCGCTCGATGCCATTCTCCGCCTCCAGCGGAATCGGTCGGGGTGCCTCCGCAACCTTGACCACCGGCGCGTCCACGCGCTCAAACAGCGGCGCGTCCTGTGCCATTTGCGCGGTCTCGGCATTATCCTCGTCCGAGGTCTCCTCCGCCGCGTCCGCTTCCACAATTCGCGGCGTGCCATCCTGCATCCGCGCCGTGTGTAGTTCCGGCTGCGCCGCGCGTGCCGTCTGCGCCAGATCGATCACCGGTGTCTGCTCCGTGGACGCTTCGCTGCCCTGCGCCAGCTCAACGAGCTGCTCCGGCTCCGCCGTCAGCTCCGTCAGCTGCTGCGCCTGCGGCATACCGGTCTCTGCCGTCTCGCTCTGCACCATCGCAAGCCGCGGGTCGGGCATCGCCTGATACATCATCACCGCAGCCACCGCATAGCCCTCATCCGCGGGCTTTTCCTCTTTGTTCTCCGCGTTGTCCGCCGGCTTTTGCTGCTGTGCCTTCTGAGGCTTCGACTCCGGCTTCTCGCCCCCGGAACGCTTTTGGTTGACCATGCTGCCGAAGTCATTCTGCTCCGCGTCCTTCGCCGGCTTGGCGTTCGTCTGAGACTGTACGGCAACGTTCACCAGCATCTGATCTACCATCGGGTTCTTCACTTCCATCTTTTCTCACCTCCTTTTCATGTTTCTTTTATATGATTATCCGGCTGCCTGCGCCCTGCGGGCTGCCGTCAAATCATCAAGCATTTTCTCGTCCGCCTTCCGCAGCGCCTCGTCGTACTCGCCGCGGCGGATCTCCTTGAGCTTCTCGATGGCGCGGGTCTCCTGCCGCGCCTCGATGACCTCCTCGCGCTTTGCCTCAAACTCCCGCCGCCGCTGCTCCAGTACGGCCTGCTCGCGCCGGAGTCTCTGCTCCAGCACCCGCTGTCCGGCTTCATACTCCAGCGCCTCGACATTGGTAAAGCCCTCGGCGCGTTTTTCGGCAAACTCCGCATCGTATGCCGTGAGCCGCTGCCGCGCGTCATCGCGCTTGCGCTCCTGCTCCGCCATACGGCTCTGCGCCCGGTCAAGCTGAACCATCAGTTCGTCCAGCGTTCGCTGCTTGTAATCCAGTACCGATTGCAGCTGGAATTGGAATCGCTTCATGCTTCAAGCCTCATTACTGTAGGATCTTTTTCATTGCCGCGATGGTCTCGTCATAGCTGAACGCCTCGTGGATCGACTGCTTGAGAAAGCCGTTGATGTCGTCAATCTTTTGCAGCGCGTAGTCAAGCCGCGGGTTGCTGCCGGGCTTGTATGCGCCGATGTTGACAAGGTCCGCGTTGCGCTGGTAGACGCTGAGGATGTCGCGCAGACGGCTCGCCAACTGCTGATGCTCCTTATTCACCAGCTCCACCATCAGACGGGAGATGCTCGCGCCGATATCAATGGCGGGATAGTGGTTCGCGGCGGCAAGGCTTCTTGACAGCACAATGTGTCCGTCCAGTATGCCGCGCACCGTGTCCGCGATGGGGTCGTTCATGTCGTCGCCCTCCACGAGTACCGTGTAGATGGCGGTAATGGAGCCCTTTTGGAAGTTCCCGCTGCGCTCCAAAAGCTTTGGCAGCTCCGCGTAGATGGACGGCGTGTAGCCGCGCGCCACGGGCGGCTCGCCAATGGCGAGACCGATCTCGCGCTGCGCCATGGAAAAGCGCGTCAGCGAATCCATCATCAGCAGCACGTCGTTGCCCTGATCGCGAAAGTACTCCGCGATGCCGGTGGCAACGGTGGGGCATTTCATGCGCAGCATCGCCGGCTGATCGCTGGTTGCCACCACAAGGATGGAGCGCGCCATGCCTTCGGGACCCAAATCCTTCTGTACGAACTCCAGCACCTCGCGTCCGCGCTCGCCCACCAGGGCGATGACGTTGATGTCCGCCTTGACCTCGCGGGCGATCATGCCCAGCAGGGTGCTTTTGCCGACGCCGGAGCCGGCAAAGATGCCCATACGCTGACCTTTGCCGATGGTCAGAAGCCCATCGATTGCCTTGATGCCGAACTCCATTTTTTCCCGTATGGGCGGGCGCGTCAGCGGATTGATGTAAGTACCGCCCACGCTGTAGCGCTCGCCTTCTTCCAGCGGCGCGCCATCGTCGATAGGCTGACCGAGGGCGTTGATGATGCGTCCTTTGAGATGCATTCCGACCTTCAGCTCCAGCTGATGACCAGAGTTGCGAACAAAGTTGCCCGCCGAGATGCCGTTCATATCGGAGTACGGCATCAGCAGGATGCGGTCGTTTTTGAAGCCGACGACCTCGGCTGAGACCTGGCGTCCCGTTTCGTCGCTATATATGCGGCAGATATCGCCCACGGCTGCCTTGACGCCGCTGGCTTCGATGGACATGCCCACGATATTCTCGATCTTCCCCGTGTGGCTGATGGTTTCAGCCTGTTGGATCTGTTTGATCGCGTTTCGGAACATGCTCTTGTTTCTCCTAATCGTTTTCCAGCACCACACCGCTGAGAAGGTCCTTGACGTTGTCAAGCTGCGTGGAAACGCTGGCGTCGAGGATCACGTCCGGCATCTCGACAATGCAGGTGCCGCTCTCCTCGTCCGGCATCGGAATGACGCGCACACGGTCAGCGATATGGCTGAGCGCCGCGGTCAACTCCGGCACGGTGTAGGCTTTGCCGCCCACGTCACAGTCCGCGACGTAAACGTGCGCCCATTCGCAGTGCTTATGGGTATCGGTGGCTGCGTCCACCATGCGAAGAATGATGTCGCTGGAATTTTTGAGGCTGACATGGATCACCTTTTCGGCGATCGCCACCGCCACGTCCTTGAGTTCCTCCCGCGCGTCGTCCAGCATCCGGTCGCGGGCGTAGGCGGCGTTCTCCAAAAAACGCTCTACCGCCTTGACCTGCTCCTGCGCCAGCCGTTCGCGCTCCTCGCGCCCCGCCTGCGTTGCCTCCGCCATGCCCTCGGCGTAGCCGCGGCTGTAGCCTTCCTCTCGCGCGGCGCGGCGGGTTTCCTCCAGCTCCGCTTCCAGCTCGGCACGGGCGTCTTCCTTGTATCGTTCCACCTCTGCGCGGGCGTCCTCCAAAATCGCGTTCGCCTGAATTTTGGCAAAGAAAATCGGGTCGGTCTCCGGCGTCGGCTCTTCGGGTTCAGCCTTCGGCGCCTCGTCATTGGTCTCCGGCTCCTCGACCGCCGCCGGTTCCGGCGGCGGGGGCGGCACGGGCTTTTCGGGCGTCACCTGAAAGCTTGCGGCGGGCTGAAACACATAGTCGCTTGCCTCTCCGCCGCTTAGAAAGCGTTTGAATACGTTAGGCAATGATATCGTCCTTTCCGCCCTTCATAATGACGATCTCGCCCTGCTCCTCGAGACCGCGGATAACAGCGACGATGCGGCTCTGCGCTTCCTCGACATCCTTCATACGGACGTTGCTGGTGATTTCCAGATCGTCGCGAATACTCTCCGCCATACGGCTGGACATGTTGCCGAACAGCTTGTTGGCGACCTCCTGATTCGCCGCCTTGAGGGCGAGCACCAAATCCTTCGGGTCGCAGTCGCGCACAAAGCGCTGGACACTGCGATCGTCCATGGTGACGATGTCCTCGAAAACGAACATGCGCTTGCGGATTTCCTCCGCCAGCTCCTCGTTGCGGGAACTTAAACCGTCAAAGATCGACTTCTCGCTGGAACGGTCAATGTTGTTCATGACGCTCGCCACGAAGTCAATGCCGCCGACCTTGACGTTGTTGTTGGTGACAAAGATGTTGTCGAATCTCTTCTGCATCTCGGTTTCAATGATTTTAATGGCGGTCGGGGAGGCGCTGTCCATCTGTGCCATGCTCTCGACGACCTTGATCTGTCGGCGACCTTCCAGCTGTTCAATAACCGCCGCCGCCTTATCCGGCGCGACGTAGGACAGCACCAGCGCGATGGTCTGGGGTCGCTCGTATTGCAGCGCCGTGTAGAGGTCCTTCTCTCGCGCCTTGTTGAGGAAGGCGAACTCCCTCGTCTTGAGGGACTTTGTGACCTTCGCCAGCAGCTCGTTCGCCGTGCCGCTGCCAAACGCCTTTTCCAGAACGGATCGCGCGTACTCAAGACCGCCTTCGGTGACCGCCTTGTTCATCATGCACATCTGGTAGTACTCGTTGAGCACTTCCTGCGTGGTCTCCGCATCGATGAAGCCAAGCTTCGCGACCTCAATGGTCACCTGCTCGATCTCGTCGGGATCCATGTGCTGATAAAGGAGGGACGCCTTGTCCGTGCCGAGTGCCACGATCACTGCCGCCGCCTTCTGCGCCGGCTCCAGCTCCGGGCGCGGAGGTTGGTCCTTCGCGTTGGAAGCCGGTCCCTTGGGTTCCTCCATCTCAGGCTCCGGCACCGCGTTTTTCTTGCTCTTGCCCAGCTTCTCTCGTTTTGCCATTCGTTCTGCCTCCCTTCACTTCGGGATATCCGGTCTATGCCGCTACTGCATTTCGTCTCCGCCACGCAGCCAGTTCTTGATCATCTGTGCCGCAATGGTCGGGTTCTCTTCCACAAACTGACGGACATCCTGACGCATCTGCATGCTCTCCTCGGTGTGGACGTCCATGATGTCCGCGCCGGCAGCCTCCTGCGCCGCCGCCAGAGCGGCAGCCTCCGCCGCCGCAGCCTCCTCCGCCGCGCGCTGCTCCTGTGCAAGCAGGATCGCGAGGCGTTTCTTCTTCTTGCTGCGCAGCAACAGGATGACCAGCATCAGCGCCAGGAACAGCGCCACGCCGGCGATTGCCGCGTAGACCGCCCATGCCGGAATACCGAGGATCATGGACGGCTCGCCGACTACCGTTGTCATACCGCCGCCGCTCTGATAGAACGGAATCGAGACAATGGCGATTTTTTCGCCTTCCTGCTCCGCGGTGATACCCGCCGCCGTCGCGGCGAGGTGAACAAAGCTCGCGGGGTTTTGCAGGTTGTACTTCGCGCTGTTGATCGCGATTGCCACCGTCAGGTCAGTGATGGTTCCGGGCGGCTGCTCACGCTGGATATTGTCCTGCGAGACGTTATAGTCAATCTCGCCGGAGCGATACCATTCGCGCTCGCTCCCGTTCAGTTGATCCGGGTTGGTGACATACTCGTTGATCTCCGTATTGGAGGTGGTCCCCACCGCGCCGCCTACCGTGGCATCCTCGTTAAACACGGAGCTGTTGTCCCAAATCTGACGACCGATGATGCCCTTGCCTTCGCTGGAGCCGTCCGCTGCCCAGCTCGGCTCATGGTAGACCGTGGATTCGCTGTAGGTGCGGCTCACGTCCACCGTACTGTGAACGCTGACCTCGACGTTCTCCGCGCCGAGGACCGTGGCGAACACATTCATGATGCTGTTGCGGACTTCTTCGTTCACCTGCGCTTCCAGCGCAAGCTTGTACTTCATGGTGTCGTCCAGCACGTCCGATGTCCCGCCTGCGCCGCTCGTATAGCGGTTACCCGCGCCGTCCTCAACGGTGACGTTGTTGACCGTCAGCCCCTTTTCCGCGCTGGCGACCCAGCGCTGGATCGCGGCGACCTGATCCTTGCTCAGGGTTTTCCCGTGCTTCATCTGGACGAATACGCCCGCGGTCGCCTCCGTCACACTCTCGTCGAGGATATAGCGGTGATCCTCGCCCGGCGTGATGGTGACAACCGCATCCTCCACCCCGTCGAAGCAGCGGATCGTGGATGCCAGAAATTCCTGCAGGTCGTAGAGCGCCAGCTGTTCGCGGTCTGCCGACGAGGACAGGGCGCTGATGTTATCAAAATATGTATCATGGCTGTAGCCCGTGGTCGGGTAGCCCTGTTGAATAACCACCGCACGCAGACGGTCCGCCTGTGACTCGCGCACAAGCACGGTATCGTTATTCTGAATCTTGAGATCCGTGACGCCCGCCGTGTTGAGATAGGTCACCACCGAGGTCAGGTCCTCGGAGCTTAGACCTCCGAAGAGCACGACATAGGGTCTGCGCGCCTGCAAAACCACCACGATCGCGACAAGAGCAATGATGACCGCGACGCCTGCAATCAGACCGATCTTGAGGCCCTTTTTCATATTCTTGAAAAAGTCGCGGATGCGCCCCCAAATCTGCTTTACCCGCTCAGGCAAGTGCGGTCACCCCCTCTCGTGAAAACTCAAACGCCTGTTACAAGCTGATCCGCATTAGTTCATTGTACGATTCCATCGACTTATTGCGCAGCTGCACCAGCAGCTCAACGGAAAGCTGCGCCTTCGTGGACGCAATGGTCAACAGCGCCGGATTGTCCAGCTGTCCGGTCGCCATCAGGTATTCCATCTGCGTCTTTTCCGCATCCGTCTCCCGGACGGCGTCAATGGCGGACTGGAAAATGTCCGTAAACGCGCCTCCTTCGGTTTTCTGCGCGGTTGGTTCGGGACGGATGCTTTGCATGGGCATCTGTTCCCACAACGGCTGAATCGTGTTCATGCGTAACCTCCCAAATTCTCAGCGGATGCTTACACGCCGATGTCCAAGCCCCTTTGTACGACCTGCTTGAGCGCGTTGAACGCCGTCACGTTGGCGTTGAACGCCTGGCTCGCCGCCATTGCGTCGGTCACTTCCTTCACCAGTGTGATGTTCGGCAGCTCGACGTAGCCCTCCTCGTTGGCGTCAGGATGAGTCGGGTCGTAGACGAACGGCATTTCCGTCTGATCCTCGGCGATCTCAACGATTTTGACGCCGCCCGCCTGCTCGAAGCCGCGGTTGGAAATGGCGTGTCCCTTCCGCGCCGCACGGCTCATCGCCTCGCGAAAGCCGTTTTTGCCGCTCTCGGACTCCATGATCGTGATTTTGCGCCGATAGGCGCCGCCGCTCTCCGTGCGGGTGGTGTTCATGTTGGTGATGTTCTCCGAAATCACGTCCAATCGCGCCTGCTGCGCCGTCATGCCGGAGCCAACAATATTCATGCTGCTGAAGAAAGCCATGTGCGTCTCTCCTTATCCGATGTCCGTCAGCCGCTGATTGCGCGACCGAGGATCGTGAAGTCGTTGTTGATCGCCTTGAGCGTGTACTCCATCTGATATGCGGTGCGCACCGCTTCCAGACTCTGTTCGAGGACGTTGACGCCGTTGTCGTCCATACGGGTGGTCTCGCTGTCCTCGTCCACCTCCCAGTCGGCGCTCTCAATCGCGCGGCGCGTTTTGGCGCGGGAGTGTCCGTTTTTCTCAGCGGCGCGGAGCTTTTCCTCGAACTTTTTCTCAAAAAAGACGGTCTTGACCTTGTAGCCCGGCGTCTCCGCGTTGGCGATATTGTCCAGATGCGCAGCCTGCTTCGCCCATAGGTAGTCCACCGATTTTTCCAGCATCCTCATGCTGTTGCTGGTGATGCCGCCCATGGTGGTCGTACCGATTCCGGTCAGTTTGTCCATGCTCACACCCCTTTTGCAGAGGGCAATTCGCCCTTTTACCCATACTACCCGACTATTCTTAATATTTATAACACAACTCGGTCGAATAATCAATGAAAATTTCGACAGAAAACCGTTATTTATCTCCATTTCCAGAAATTACCGAACTATTTTTGGAATTATTTTACTGCAAATCGTGCTTTTCTGTGCAATAGCGCACCTTTTGTCTCCGTTTTACGACAAAAAATTTTGGGACGCGGCATATATGGTGCCGCGTCCCTAATTCATCTAGCCTATCTTGGGGTTTCAGGGATCAATACTTGTCATTTCCGGCATAACCGGAGAAAGAATCACCGGAGGAAGCCGGCGCGGAGTATGCCGCGGGGCTGGCAGGCATGCCGCCGCCCTGGCGCAGCGTGAAGCGACCGATCAGCTCCTTGAGCAGGTTCGCCTGACCGGAAAGCTCCTCGGACGCAGCCGCGGACTCCTCCGCCGTGGCGGAGTTGGTCTGGACGACGCTGGAAATCTGGTCGATACCGGTACTGA
>JAFXPO010000050.1 GCA_017527825.1 Oscillospiraceae bacterium | reverse complement strand
TTTCGTGGAGTTTGTTGCTTTGATCTATCTCTCCTATATCCAGAAAAGGATGGATGAGAAGGGCTTGTTCACCACCTACACCATGCACGAACTCCTCGACGAGCTGGACGTGATCGAATGCTTTATGGAGCCCGGAAAAGCGCCGCTACAGGGTGAAGTCCTCAAAAAGCAGGAACAGATTTACCGGGACATGGAGGTTGCCCCGCTGCTGGCTGCAGGTCAGGGCGCCGATGCATAGTTATGTGATCCGGGAATTTAGGTTATACGGATTCGGCTGCGTCTTTTTCCCACCTCTGCCGATCCCCTTGCTGTGCCAGTACGCTGTACAGTTGAGTATCCTTCTTTCGGTGAGGGTGCCGGCAATAGCGTCAGTTCCCTTGCCTTCAAGGTACATTCTGAATATATCCTTAACAACATCCGCCGTTTCCGGATCAATTACCCATTTCTTCGGATTCTCCGGTGACTTCATATACCCGTATGGCGGCTGAGAAAGCGGCTCTCCGCTGTTGCCCCGGATGCGATGGGCGGAGCGTACCTTTCGGCTTATGTCGCGGGCGTACATCTCATTCATAACGTTCCGGAACGGCGCAAGCTCGTTTTCGCCCTCCTCGCTGTCTACCATGTCGTTCACGGCTATAAAGCGGACGCTGTGCTCTGGGAAATATGTGTCCGTGTAATACCCCACCTGCAAATAATCTCGTCCGAGACGGCTCATATCCTTTACGATGATCGTCGAGACGTAGCCCATCTCAATGTCCTCCAATAGCTTCTGAAAGCTCGGTCTGCGGAAGCTTGTACCGGTATATCCGTCGTCAACGTAATAGCGAGTATTGGAAAATCCGTTCTCCTTTGCGTATTTTGAGAGCATACGCTTCTGATTTGCAACTGAGTTGCTGTCGCTCTCCTGCCCATCGTCGCGGCTGAGGCGGCAGTATAGCGCCGTTATTCCTGTTTGCTGATTCTTTTTCGACTGCATTTAATCCTCCTCTCCGGCAGTCGAACAGACATATTCGCCATTATTATCTGCTTTTGATTCTTGAATTGTCAAATCTACGAATGGACTATTCAGATACTTTTCAAGTTTATCTGCCAAGCCCGTTTTCGGGAATCGGATCAAGCTCAGCGGATTGTCGCCCTTGACGATATAGAGCGCGTTTTGCTCGTCCAGCGCCGTGAAGGTGAACGAGCCCTCCAACTGCTCCGCGGCAAAGCGCAGCGCGTCGAAGTTGAGTGCTTCCTGCGTTTCCAGAAGCTGTACGGCAACATAGCTGTCCGTCTCGATCTTCGTGTGGGGCAGCGCGAATCGCTCGCGCAGCTCGTGGTCGTTGTAGATCACGCCGTTGTGCGCGAAGGCGAAGCGCGCGCCTTTGATGCTGCCCGCAAACGGGTGATTATTGCGGTTGCGCCGCGCGTCGCCTTGCGTGGTCATGCGGGCGTGGCCCATCACGGTCACGGTGTCGTCCAAAACCGCGAAGCGCAGCTTGTGGCCGGGAACGGGAGACTTGCGAACGATCAACCCGCCGGAGCCGTTGCAGGCGTAACCCGCGGCGTCGGTGCCACGCGCCTCCGCCGCCGTCGCCAGCGCGTGCAGCATCCGCGCCTTCTCCGCGCCGCTGTACTGCTGCCGCGTGTCGATCAGCCCAAACAAGCAGCACATTATTCTTCCTCCTCGCCCGACTCCACCGGGTCATTGACATACAACCGCCGCTCCTTGAGATACTGCACCAGCTCCGGCGCGGTGCAGCCCGCGGCGAAGGTCGTCCACGACAAGTCCTTCAGATCGTCGTCGGACAAATGAAGCGCCACGTCGCAGATGCGGTCGAGCAGCTGCAACGTGGCGAGGATGGTGTTCAGTTTGAGCGTCCCCCGGAAGAGGCGGAACTCCACCGTGTCGGTGTTGGTGAGGTTGACGGCGGTGTAGCGGCCTCTGCCGCCGCCGCTTTTCGCGTGGTCGAGGATTTCCTTCGGCTCGGTCTTGTAGCCGTAGCGCGACGCCCAATCGTTGAGCTGCTTTTGGGTGCGACGGGAGAATTTGAGCAGCTCTTCCCAATGCTTCTCAAAGAAGTACAGGACGCGGGCGATGGCAGCGTCCTGCTCGGCCTCGGTCGCGCCGAACGCCGCGCGGGAGACGTGGACGTGCAGCCCGCAGGTCCCGGCTTTGTGCGAGAGATAGTCCAGCTCCCGCGCCTTGCGGACGATCTCCAATCCGTCGTCGAGGCTGCCGTCGTGCTTACAGTAAATGTACACGCATTCGCTGTTGGCGGCGGACATGATCGCGTTGGCGTGGGAATCGGACTCGCCGCCGTCGTCGATCTCCAGCTCCACGCCGTAGTAGCGCGGGCATTTTTCGCACGGGGGAACGTCCTCGGTGCCGTGGTTGTGGGTGAGCGGGATGTGTGCCGTTCCGCGGGCAAGGCGAATTTACAGTTGATAAATCCGCACAAAAATGCTAATCTAGTATAGATTCAATAGTTGAATTTGCTCATTACGCCAAAGACCGGTCTTTGGCGCCTTGCGGTACCGCAAGGCAATGTATCTCGCAACCCACAACGTGCCGTCAGAGACGGCAGAGGAAAGAAAGGAGACATTTGATGAAACACAAAACAAGAACAAAAGCCCTGAGCTGGCTGCTCAGCCTCGCGCTGATAGTCGGGCTGCTGCCGGGCATGAGCCTGACGGCGCAGGCGGCTGGAGACGGTTCCAGTGCCAACCCAATCGAAATCGGCACCTGGGCGGAAATGCAGCAAAGCATGGCTGGGCAGAAACCGAGCGGTGAAACCGCGACACAGCCCACCTATTACCTGCTGACTGCCGATATTACGGCGTCAGACAGCGACACCCCCATTGAAGTGGCAGCGGGCAGAAACGTCGTGCTGGCGCTGAACGGAAAGACAATTGACCGAGGGCTGGCGGAGAAGAGCGGGCTGTCAAACGGCTACGTTATCTCCGTTTCCGGCACCCTGACCATCACCGGCGACGGTACGATCACGGGCGGCAATGTTAATGAAGACGGTGAGGAA
The DNA here is from genome assembly GCA_017527825.1 of Oscillospiraceae bacterium. Taxonomy (GTDB): domain Bacteria; phylum Bacillota; class Clostridia; order Oscillospirales; family Oscillospiraceae; genus Hominicoprocola. Next base: position 7,135 of record JAFXPO010000050.1, on the reverse strand, counting down.
GGCAGCGGCGTGATCGTGAACAGCGGCGCTACGTTCAACATGGAGGGCGGCTCGATCAGCGTCAACAAGGCGAGCTACAACGGCGCCGGTGTGTTTGTTTACGGCGGAAAAATGCCGGAATTTGGCGATCCGATCCCCGGCGGCACGTTTAATATGTCCGGCGGCACCATCAGCAATAATTCGGCCGGCAGATACTATAACGGCGGCGGCGTGCTCGTTGCCTGCGGCAATGATGAAGACTATGATGATGTCCTCCAGGGCGGCACGTTCAACATGACCGGCGGCACCATCAGCGGGAATATGGCCAACAATGGCGGCGGTGTGTATATAGACAACTATTATACACCCGGCGGCACGTTCACCATGTCCGGCGGCAAGATCAGCGGGAACACGGCAACCTCTGATGGCGGCGGAGTCTGTTCTGGCGGCACATTTACCATGACCGGCGGCGTCATCGGCGGCAGCGGAGAAGGCGAAGGGAACACCGCGGGCAGCGGCGGCGGCGTGAAATGTTCCAACGGCACGTTCACCATGTCCGGCGGCAGTAAGATCAGCGGGAACACCGCGCGGCACGGCGGCGGCGTGTCTTGTTCCGACACCACGTTCACCATGGAAGACGCCACCATCGGCGGCAGCGGAGAAGGAGAAGGGAACACCGCAATCATCAGCGGCGGCGGTGCTTCTATCAGCAACGGTGAATTCACCATGACCGACAGCAGTAAGATCATCGGGAATACCGCAAACGAAGGCGGCGGCTTGTATGTAGCTCTTACCTTAACCATGGAGCACGGCACGGTCAGCGGGAATACGGCGCCCAAAGGCGCCGGCGCGTTCGTGAAAATCAACGATGATTTAACATTGGCTGGCGGCGAGATCGTTGAGAACAACGGCAGCGGTGTGTACGTAGACGGCAGCGGCGATCTCTTCTTGACCGGCGGCAGGATCGCGGATAATACGGGCTATGGCGTGGAAAACCACCATAATTTCAGCCTGATGGGCGGCACGGTTGACATCAGCGGCAACGGCCTCGGCGACGTGCTCCTCACGGGGAATTTTCCGGTTATCAATATCAACGGCGCATTTACGCTGAGCGACCCGAACGATCCTATCAGCGTGAGCTTTGACCCCGCGCTGACAAATTCGCGCAACATTACAAGTGGATATAATAACTACATGAGCGGCAAGGACCCCGCAAACTACTTCACAAGCGGTCAGGCCGGATGCGACGTGACCCTGAGCGGAGCGGGCGGGGAAGCAGTGCTTCATTACCATCCCTTCGAGTACACCGCGAGCGGCGCGACCATCACGGCGAAGTGCGGCGAGACGGACTGCCCGAAAGGGTATGACAAAACCCCCGCAACGCTGACCGTCAAGGCGCCCGAGGACCTTGTCGAGGACGGTCTTCCAAAGAACGCGACGGTCGAGTGCGGCATCCCCGGCGTCAACGCGGAGAGACTGACCATAACTTACGAGAAGGACGGCGAAACGCTCGACGCTGCCCCGACGACTGCCGGCACCTTTACGGCGAGCGTTACGCTGGACAGCAGCATTACCGGCGGCGCTTCCGTCACCGCTTCGGTGGAGTTCACGGTCAGAGAAAAGGAGCCGGTGGCGTATATCGACGCTGACGGCTCGACGAAGCAGACCGGCACGGACTATACATACGTCCGCGAGAGTATAAAGAGCTGGGGCGACGAGAGTGCGGCAAAATGGTACGTCGTGGACAAGGACGTGACGATTGACGAGCGCATCACCGTCACCGGCGACGTGCGTCTGCTCCTCTGCGACGGCGCAACGCTGACGGCGAGCAAGGGCATCACGGTCACGGGCGCAAACAACAGCTTGACTATCTACGGTCAGTCCGGCGACGCCGGTGCGCTGATCGCCAACGGCGCAGGGAATCAAGCCGGAATCGGCGGCACCCAAGGCGTCGCGGGCGGCACCGTCACCATCAACGGAGGCAACATTACGGCAACCAGCGCATATGGCGGCGCAGGCATCGGCGGCGGCGGCGACGGCGGAGCGGGCGGCAATACCACCATCAACGGCGGCATTGTGAACGCGCAGGGTGGCAATGGCGCAGGCATCGGCGGCGGCTATTCCGGCGGCACCGGCACCACCATCATCAACGGCGGCACCGTGACCGCAGTCGGTCATGAAAGCCCGGGTATCGGTTTCGGGGAGATGTATATGAATTCTTATGATCCCCTCGGACTTACCGTCGCCGAAGGTATGACCATTGTTGCGGGCGGCGGCACATCCGACGCGAAGGAAAAAGCCTCTGCTTCCGACCTCAATGAATGGAGCCGTTACATCTACATCGAGAAGGACGAGCCGCTGACCGAGGTCACCTATCTGGACGAGAAGGGCGAGGAAAAGACGCTCGGAGCCGGTACGCCTGACAATCCCGGCTACACCCGCGTCAGACCCTACACGACGACATGGGGCAAAGAGTCGGAAGACTTTGATAATCCCATCACAACCTGGTATGTTGTGGACAAGGATGTAACAATCACAGACCAAATCGTAGTCAAAGGATTTAACGGAAATATAAACCTCATCCTTACAGACGGCGCGACGCTGACGGCGAGCAAGGGCATCACATTCGAAGGCTTTTTGAATAAGTTTACTGTTTACGGACAGAGCGCAGGCACGGGAAAGCTGACTTCAGGCGAGCCGGTATTGGGAAGGTCAGGCGATGCGGTAATGACCTTCAATGGCGGAGTGATTGATATAAGCGTCGGTAAGGATGCTGAGAATAAGTTTGAAGCATCGATAGGAGCTGGAAAGATAATCGTAAACGGCGGTAGTGTGAGCGGTTCGAACGCTAACGGTTATCGTGGTATTCAGACCCGTTCCGTTACCATCAATGGCGGTACCGTAAACGCCATATCAAACGTGTACGGAAGTCAAGCCATAGGTGTGGACAGTTCTAGCATCACCGTAAACGGCGGTGTGCTAAACACATATGGTTCCTATAGGGCAATAGACTGCTCCGATGGTGACGTTACGGTCAATGGCGGCAGCTTAACAGCAAGGAGCGAAACGTACGCCATTTATGCTAACCTCACCGTTACCGGCGGCACAGTTTTGGCAGAAGGTATGAAAGGCAGTTACAACGTCGGGGACGGAGTATACGGTAATGTAACAGTCAGCGGCGGCTCGGTCACTGTAATCGGCGGAGACGGCGGAAACGGTCAGAACGGTAAAGCTATCAGCGGCAGCGTTACCATCAACAACGGCTTGCAGGTCAAGGCAGGCGATGCCGAGACGGATACATTCGTCACCGATTATGTGGAAAACCACAATCATTACCGCTGGGCAATGATTGCTAAATTCCACACACATACGCTTAAAGACTATCAGCTTACCACAACCAATGCAAAGGACGATACAATAACGGCAAAGTGTACGGATGATTTGGATAACTGCACGCTCGCGTCACCGGATTATCAGGCGAAGCTCGTGATTCTTGCGCCCACAGAGGGCGGCGGCGCGGCAACGCTCACCGGCGCGACTGATTTCGGCGTGACTGCGGAGGACGTCGAGTATTACAAGGGCGACGATAAGCTCAACGCCGCGCCGACTGAGGACGGCTTCTTCAAGGCGCAGATCACTGTCGGCGGCAAGACCGCGTATGTGACCTACGGCGTAAACGAGATCATCAAGGACACGGCCTTCAACGCCTCGACCGCGCACGGCAATTTCACCGTTCCCGCAGTAGCGACGGCGTACGCGACGGTCACGATCGCGACGACCCCCGAAACCGGCTATGAGCTAAAGGCAATTACCGTGAAAAAGGCGGACAATTCCGTAGTTACCTCGGCTGTGGACGGAAACAACGGCACATTCACAATGCCTGAGGAGAGCGTAACCGTTTCGGCTGAATTTAAGCTCCATGACTACACAATCACAAAGAGCGCAATGACCAACGGAAGCGTTACGGTTGCCGCTACGGCAAAGATGGGCGATACCGTCAATGTTATTGTCAATCCCGACACCGGCTATGAGCTTGATACGCTCAAATACGACACAACGGATATCACGGCGACCAACGGCGTGTATTCGTTCACAATGCCGGCTGATGACGTCACAATTACGGCGACCTTCAAGAAGTACAACAGCGCGATCACGGCAGATACCATTGAAAACGGCAGTATTACCGTTAAGAAGGACGGCGCCAACGTCACGCAGGCGCAGTATGAGGATACAATCACGCTCAGCAATACCCCGAACGCGGGCTATGAGTTCGTTTCATACACTGTCACCAAGACCGGCGACAGCACAAAGACCGTGACTGTGGCGGCTGACGGCACGTTCACGATGCCGGAGTATCCCGTCACCGTCGCCGCGACGTTTGCTAAGCGCGACGTCGGAGTTAAGCTTGAGACTAAAAACGGCAATGAGACTTGCGCCGCGACCCTGCTGACAGATTCCTGTGACGCGGCTCCGGATAATTTCAGCCGCAAGGTTGACCAGACGTTCGTTCTCAGCGTCGCGACCGGCGAGGATTACACCTTCGTCGTCAGCGGCTCGACACCGATCGAGTTCCGTCAGCTTACGGAGAGCGAGAAGGACACTTTCATCGAAAAGTATCCGGAATGCGACGCGAATACGCAGCTTTTCATGGTCACAATGCCCGCGGTTGCGACCGGCGACCTCACCGTTACGGTTGAGTTCAAGGAGATCAAGGTATATACCGTTCTCTATCAGCCCACTGATCAGACAACGACCGGGGTTTGGTGCAAGATCGGCGACGACACTAAGTCCATTGAAATGCAGATGAGCCCGGACGCCTCCATGGGCGACAAGAAGGTATTCGCGCTGAATGTTTCCATGGCGGACGCTCCGGCTAAGGTTGCGTTTGCGACAAGCAATGCGTTTGGCGGGGTGACTATGGCGAACGCCAATCTCAGGGAGAGCGTTCAGGCGGCGGCGACCTGGACGAATGGATTTAACGGACAGTATCTCGTCATCGGCGGATATGTTAAGACTGTCATTGCCGCCTTTACGCCGAATAATTCCGCCCTTGCGGAAAGCGACAAGAATCTTACTGCGATGCCCGCGGGTACCACATATCAGATCGCGGTGTGCGGCACGGATGAAAACGGCGTCGTCACCACACCCGGCAAGGTAAACGCCCCTGCAAAGCCGGAGAGAACCGGATACGTTTTCGAGGGCTGGAGCGGCTTCGAGGGCGCAGCGCCGAACGTAATTGAGAAGCTTTACAGCGAAAACGCTGAAATTTCCCTCTATGACGATGCCATTCTCAGCGCGGCGTGGCATCCTGAGACCTTCAAGGTCACGGTAAATCTCAACGGCGGCGAGGGACAGGGCGATATTGACAACGTAACTTATCAGCAGATCCTGAACACCCTTACCGATCCCACCAAGACCAATTTCGTATTCGACGGCTGGAGAGTTGCCGAGAATGTTGTCGAAAACGGCACGTTCTACGCCGAGGGCTCGCAGTTTGACACCAAGACGCCCATTACCAGCGATCTTGAGCTGGAGGCTCAGTGGAAGCACGTCCACTCCTACACCCGCGTACCGCTCAACTACGAGGGCTTCAACGGCGCTCTTGACAAGTACAGCAAATATTTCCCGTATCTCCACGTCAGCTTCTGCAGCTGCTTTGATGTAGAGCTTGAGCCGCACACCTTCCGGAACGGCTCCTGCGTCGATTGCGGCTATACCGATCCGCGCTCGACAACCGCAACTCTCTATGTTTCCTACTGGAAGGATGACGCGGAGTGGATGACGGAGGACCCGAGAACCGAAAAAATCGGCGGAGAGGTCACCGTTGACGCATTCTGGCAGATCGGACAGTACCGGTTCTCCAAGTGGCAGTACAGAACGCCGAGCGAAACGACATGGCATGACCTCTCTGCTGATACGATGGTCGGCTTCATATTCCCGTGCGCGCTGTATGTAAGGGCGCTCTACGTCGATACGGTAACGCAGCCGCAGGTAAGCCTCAGCGCGAGAAGATATGTTACCCAGGCTGAGGGTTATAACTGGGACAGCGTTCTCTTCCAGATGGAGTATAAGCTCCCGAGCAACTGCACCTATATTGATTCCGGCATCAGAATGGGCGATAACCAGGGTATTTCCTTCTACAAGATGAAAAAGCGTCAGACTAACATAATTGTCAGCATGGTGAACGGCATAACTGACTTTATCTTCAGCGATCCTTTGAGTTACACCATAGACAAGCTGACGGAAGAGGAGAAGCCGCCTGAGTACGTCATCGAAAAGCGCGAGGACAGCGTTCTGAAAACGATGAATGCCGAAACCCTTGCGGAGTATATGATGGAGAACAAGCCAATCAACATACCGGAGTATGAGCCGATCTATTGGCAGGCAAGTCCGACCTCGAAGGGACGCTTCGGCTCTGTCAATACGCTGACCCCGCTGAGATTTATACAGATGAACAACGGCAAGCACTACATTTACGGCGTCGGCTGGCTGCGCTACAAGGATAAGGACGGCAATATCCGGACGATCAACACTCCTGCTCTTGCGACTACCAGAGACAGCGTTCCCGGCGATACCGTAACGAAAACCGGCCAGAACTGATAAGGGGAGGTAAACCATGAAAAAGATAATGAAATACTTCGCGCTTCTTACTGCGCTTGCCGCCCTTTTTGCAGTTGTGTCCGTCACGGCATTCGCTGACGAGCCGGAGAAAGACCCGGTCAATATGGCGCTGACGTTTTCACCCGAGATCCAGCTCGTCGTCTACGCAGACGGCGAGTGGTCCGACGCGCTTTCGGATACCTACGGCTACGGTGAGAGCGTCACGCTCACCGCGCCGGAAGTTGAGAACAAGACCTTCGCGTATTGGGAGGCGGACGGCTCCGTCATCAGCTATAACAAAGACCTGACCCTCACCTTGAACGCGCACACCACGCTTTACGCGGTCTATGCAAGCAACGCGCCCGCAAAAAAAGCGGTTGCGGGCTTCACCTCGATCACACGCTCGACGGACGGCAACAGCATTGTGTTCCAGGCGGTCGCCGCCCCCACCACGGGGACGGTGGATGCCGCCGGTATTCTCTACAGCACCACGGTCTCCGGCAGCGCGCTGACGCTCGATAACGAAAGCGCATCGAAGGAGGAGGCTAAGAAGTTC
>JAFXPO010000010.1 GCA_017527825.1 Oscillospiraceae bacterium | reverse complement strand
CGGAATTTGTGAGGATGACGGAAATGAACTATAAAGTAATTGACAGCGAGACATACTATCGGAAAGGCGTATTTCGCCACTTTACAGAAGACTGCAAGTGCTCGACCTCGATAACGTCGAGAATAGACGTAACAGAGCTCGTCACACACTCCAAGAACACAGGGACGAAGTTTTACATCAATTTCCTGTATATCCTTTCAAAGGTCATGAATTCACGCGAAGACTACAGAATGGGGTACCTTTGGCAGACAGATGAGTTGATCTGCTACGACGTGATCAATCCTACACAGTATGTTTTTCATGAAGATACGGAAACCTGTACTCCTGTATATACGGAATACGATGAAGACTATGAAAAGTTCTACGATGCTGCATTGCGGGATGTTGAAGATGCAAAGAAGACAAGAGAATACGGTCTGGACATGGTGAACCATCCCAACTGGTTTGATGCGTCTTATATTTCTTGGCTTTCCTATGATTCACTGCATCTTGAGCTGCCCGATGGGAACCTGTATTTTGCGCCAATCATCAACTGGGGAAAATACAGAGAAGAAAACGGCAGGCTTGTCATGCCTGTGACCGTTCGTCTGAATCATGCGATTGCTGATGGATTTCTGGTCGCAAACGTGTTCCGCCTGCTGGAGAAGGAAATCAAATCTTTTGTCGGGCTTTAATCGGCAAATTTCGATTTATCCAGCAGGTTCATAATTGGACCCGCTCTTTCTTCTTGCCCGTGGTTTGAAAGCATTTGTGCACATTCACCAATGGGTCGGGTGGAGGCCTATTAACAACACAAAGAGTAATTAGGAGCAGCGCCGATTCCCGATCACTAACGTCCTCCCGCATCCCCGAACAGCTCCTCCTTGTACTTCGGCGCGTGGACTTCCAGCAGGAACCGCTCCACGCCGCATTTGTAGAGGCAGACGCCGCGCTGGGGATGACGGATCAGCTCGTATTCGCTTGGTTCGAGCTGCAGGTTGTTCATGTAGAACTTCTTATCCACCGCGCCGCAGTTGAAGATGAACTGGTGCGTGGGGATGGCGAACAGCGGGCGCGTCAGCTCGCGGACGCCGGGAATGTCAAAGTCCTCCAGATTCTGACTTGCCATGATTAGCGAGGAGTCCTTCTTCCGCACGCGCTTGAGGGTGTTGCGGATATACTCCACCGTCGTGGGGCTGGACAGCCAGATATACAGCTCGTCCAGCGCGGCCGCCGTGCCGCCCTCGGTCAGCAGCTTGTCGCTGAGATAGGACAGTACATTGAACAGCATCGCGTCCTTGACGCTGCTGCTGCCCTGCAAAAGCCCCTTGACGCCGAAAACGAGGAAACGGTCGCTTGTGATGTTGGTATGGCCGTTGAAGAACTTGCTCTCCGCGCCGACGCACATGGAGTGGAGCCCCAGCAGGACTTCCTGCAGCAGCTCCCTCGGATAGAGCGCGTTCGGCTCGGAATCATAGTTCTGATACGCTTCCTCGATCACCGCGTAGAGGTCGGAGAGCGTCGGGTAGTCTGTGGGCTTGAGCTGCGCGAAGTTCGTCAGGTCGTTCATACCGCGCTCACGGTACAGCCGCTCCAGCATCAGCTCGATCACGTCGATGTGCCGGTCGCTGAAATCCTTATAGGCACGGAAGAAGTCCTTGAGGAAGCTGATGTGCTGACTCAGCCGCGTCCGCTGGCGAAACGCCGCGGGCGTATCTTCATCGTCAGCCTCCTCGCCGTCTACGTCCCATACCTTGGGTTCCAGCGGGTTGATTACATACTGCCCGCTCATGAGGTCGACAAAACAACCGCCGAGGTTCCGGCTCAGATCCACCAGCTCATGCTCCGGATCGAGACAGATCACGCTCTTGCCGGACTCGATGATGTTGGTCAGCAGGAGCTTGAGCAGATAGCTCTTGCCCTCGCCGGAATTGCCGAGGATGAGGACGCTGCTGTTCGTCTTGTCCTCGGCGCGGCGGTCGAGATCGACGATGATGTTGGAGCCGTAGCGATCCTTTCCGATGTAGAATCCGTAAGGATCGGTCTTGCCGGAGTAGTTGAACGGAAAGAGATTGGCGACCGAGGAGGCCGGAAGCACCCGTTCGTACTGGCTGCCAAACACGTTCCAGCCCGCGGGATTCACGGCGAGAAAGCCGTCACGCTGGCGGAGCAGGACGCGGTCGGCGGAGAGCTTCCCGCGCACCAGCTCCGCAAGGATCTCGTTCTGGAGCGTCTGCATGGCAACGGGGTCCCGCGCCGCAAGCTCGATGAACACGGCGCAGTGCATCAGCGGTTCACGGTTCTTGTGCATGGTGCGGATCAGCTCCTCCACATCCCGCAGGTTGGCCTCCGCCGTGATCGTCTGCTTGAGGTCGGCAGCGTTCCGGTTCATGAGGTTCTTGTTCTGCGCGTTTTGGATGATGCGGTTTTCCTCGGCGGGCTCCACGCGGCGGACGTAGATGTGAAGCGTCACGCCGTTCTTTGCGCCAAGCTGCCGCAAGAGCGCCAGCTCGTCCGTGCTGGTGGGATAACCCCGCAGGGCGAAAACCGCGCGGTAGGAGTTGCCGAGGATATAGTGGTCGGTGTTGAACCGCACCGCGCTGGGGGCGATCATGTCGAGGAAGCCCTTGGGGACAGGCTCCGGCTTCTTCGTCTGCTTTCGCGGAGGTGCCTTTGAGGTCATATCCCAGCAGGTTCTTTTCTTCTTCTGCGCTTTCTGCGCCATCAACGCATCCCTCCCATCGCCATGGCGGGGACATAGCCGAAGGCGGCATATTTGCTGTATCGCTCGTTCAGCTTCACCCGCGCCCATTCCTCGACGTCGGGGTTTTGTGCAAGCTCCGAGGGCGCGATGTAGAAATCGTCGATTTCCTGCTCCATGTCCTCGGAGGTGTAGACCGTGCAATGGCATCCGGCGTAGCTTTCGCCGAACTCCTCACAGTCTACGAATAAACCGTTATATTCCAATTTTGTTCACCGCCATTTCTCCATCATATAGTTCAAAGAATTCTGTGGTTACGTCCTGCTGGTAGTAGACCGCCAGCAGGCGCTGGATGTCCTGACCCATGGCTATTTGCACATGGAAGCCGCGGTCACGGATGTCCTTCGCCATGCGGGAGAGCAGCGCTTCCGTGTTTTCATTGCTTTGGCGTTCGAGGGCATAGGCGATGGCGAACTCCCGCGCAGAGGCGGTCGTGGTCTGGATCGTGTCCAGATGCGCCATGTCCTGCCGCAGCAGCTCCCGCACGGCGGGGTTGTCCTCCCGCTCCAGCCGCTCCTGATACCGCAGCTTGTTCTGCTGAAACGACTCACGGGAATCCAGCGCCAGCAGCCGCGCCGTGTCGATGCCGCCGAGCAACTCCATGAGCGCACGGACGCGGCTTCGGATCACCTCTGCCGAGAGCACGGAGAGGTTGTCGGGCCGGATCAAAAAATAAACCAGCTCGCCGCGCGGCGTCTTTACGCCGTGGTCGGTGAGCCGGTCGATACCTATGAGCTGCTGCGTGGACTGTCGCTGACGCAGCTCTTTCTTTTGTTTTCTATTCATGGGGTTCCTCCCACTCGAAGTATTGCTGCTGTAAAAAGAGAAAGCACGCCGCAAAGCGCAGGAAGTCAAGGATGCTGTTGTCCTCCACGCGGATGGTGAGGAAGGCATACAGCACAGCTCCGATGAGCGGCGCGAAGCCGACGCCGTGCGCCAGAGCGAACACAGCGGCAAGCAGCGTAATGCCGATAATCGCCACGTCCCGCAGCTCCCACAGCCACAGCCGTGCTTTTGCTTTTAGGTTGTCGGGGTAGATATACATATTGTCTCCTAACAGCAATCAGCCTGCCGCGTTTGTACGGCAGGCCGGTCACTTGGTTGTTATTCCGCAGTATGCTCCGCTTTCGCCGCGTCCAGCTTTTCGCGGATGCAGTCGATGAGGAAGTCCTTCTTCTTGATCTTCCGCTCCGCCAGATACCTGTCCAGCTCGTCGAACAGCTCGGTCGGGATCTGCGCCGCGAATGTTCTCGTATCGCCCATGGTCACACCTTCTTTCCGGTCGTAGTATTCTTGAATGAGGATCGTCATGTATTCGCCGAGGGTCTTGCCGCTGCGCTCCTGCTCCTCCCGCACGCGGGCGTGGAGGTCGACGGGGATCTGAGCGCAGAGGTTGCGCGTCTGCTGCTTTTCGTTCTCTGTCATTTCGTTTTCGCCTCCTCCCGTGCCTGATTTGCAAGGCAACCATACCGAAACTACGCCGCAAAAGCTATTCACAATTACCAACGAAAAAGGTATTGCAAAGCGAAGCATAATGGACAAGCTCATGTCTCGCCCATTGCCAGCGCGATCCCGCGCATGATGAAGTCCACGCAGGGGATCGCCACGCTGTTGCCCAGCGCCTTGTACCTTGCGGAGTCTGACGCGCCGGGGATATCCGTCCAGCCGTCCGGGAAGCCTTGGAGCCGTTCACACTCCAGCGGCGTGAGGCGGCGGATAAGACGGACGCTTTCCACAATGCACTTATCCTGTGAGACGTATTGGCTGTTTGGGCCTTTACGATCACTGCTGGTCAGCGCGCCAACCGTTTCCTGATACACAAGGTCTGTCGCGTCTTTGTACTGTCTTGCGCTCTCCGTTGAGGCGGTATCGTCATCGCGGAACTCATCGACGCGCTGTCGGGCATAGACGGCGTGCCGATCCATTCCCGTCAGGGTATATGCAAGGTCTGCCTGATAGCCCTTGCCATTGCCGCCGTTTTCCGGCTGGCGGTCGATCACATTACCGACAATGCAGTACGTTTCGGGTTCCTCTTGTCCGATCAGCGGCACGTTGTTGCCGCCTGTGCCGTAGCGTGCGGACATGGTCGGCGCGACGGGATGCGGACCGGTATAGCGACTGTCAATGCCATGATTCTCATACAGTACGGGCTGGTTGTTGCCGCTGGTGCCTGCCGCGGAAGTAATGGTCGGGCAGATGCCCTCGCCGATCTCCGCGCCGCCCTGCTGGGTAGCGAGGACGAGAGGTTGGTGTCCTTTCTCCTGCGAACGCAGAGAACCGGAGACGCCCTCTGACAGATCCATACGCTTGCCGCCCTGATCGTTCAGGCACAGCACCGCTGGCACCATATTTGTGCCGCTTTCCGCGCTCTTGAGCGTCGGCGTTCCCTCCTCGGTATAGCCGATGCCTCCGGCGGCGGGTCCGGCTCCCGCGTTGAACGCGGCAATGAAAGTCTGCTGTTTCATCCCCGGCCGTGCGCCAAGCGCGCCCGCCACATCGCGCAGATCCCGCACCTCGTCACGTTGGTTCGCCGCGAAGCTGATGGTACCTTTCAGCACATTTCTCGCAGAGACAATGCCAGCCTGCATCATCAGCGCCATCTTGAGTTGCGGAGGCAGTTCCTTCCCCCGCTCTCTGGCTCGGCGCAGGATACCAAGGCAGGCCGTCTTGGTCAAATAGTACCTTGGGTGCGGCGCGGCCTCCAAAATCCGCGACAAGGAAGATGCGACGGCGTCTCTGGGCGACGCCCCAGTATTGAGCATCGAGGACGCGCCACGCCAGGGAGAAATCAGTTCCCAGTAGAATTCTCCCAGCAGATTCCCAGCGCCCGCCGTCAGGTCGAGGGACATGAACGGTATCGCACTTAATTCGGACAATTTCCTCCAGGACAATGCGGAAGTCCTCGCCCTTTGGTTCTCCCGAACTGAAGGCTCCGGGGACGTTTTCCCAGCACATCCATCGGGGACGAACAAACTGAGCTGGTTGTCCATCTCGTATATCTGCATCTCGCATCTCCTTTACGATGCGGACCTGCTCCATAAAAAGGCCGGAACGCGCACCGGCAAGTCCGGCTCGCGCTCCGGCGACGGAGAGGTCCTGGCACGGGCTGCCGCCGCAGATGATGTCCACGGGCGGCAAATACGCGCCATTTAGTTTTGTGATATCCCCGACGTGGATCATGTCGGGGAAGTGGTATTTGGTCACTTCAATGGGGAAGGCTTCGATCTCGCTCGCCCACAGCGGCACGATGCCATTTCGCACCGCGGCCAGCGGGAAGCCTCCGATGCCATCGAAGAGGCTGCCCATTGTGAGCATTTTGGCCCTCCTTCTTCTGCTTATTTTGTAACCGCCGCGGCGATGGTTCTTGTCGTGTTGATCGCCGATTGCGCTGTGTAGACCGCGCTCATGAGGTTGGCGCGGGTCGTGGTGTCAAGTCCGAACGCTCCCGCGATCCGCGGTACCTCGCCCGCCGAGAGCATCAGCCCCAATCCCAGCAAGGCATGGTCGCGGAACGCCATCAGGCCCGCGACAAGGATGGTGGATTGCAGAAACGCCGTCAGGCACAGGCCGATGACCTGCTTCATCCACTGCGTAAAGCCATCGTCATAACCGCGCGGAACGCTGAACATATAGAGCGAGCCCACGGCGATCTGGATAAGCAGGATGCCGCCACGCTTGAGGTTGGCGAAAAACACGTTGATCACGGCATACGCCATGAGGATGATGCAAAACAGGAACATGATCGGGCTGGTCACCACCCCGAGGCCGAAGTGCTCGCTGCCAAGCGCCTCCGACAGTCCATCGGCGGTGGTCAGCTCCTGAACGATCTCCTGTCCGACGTTGCCGATGCTTCTCCCCGCTCCACTGATGCCGCGAGTGAGCGTCGCTTGCAGCGTAACCGACAGTTCATAGAGCCGCACGGGTACCGTGGTGAACAGCGAAACCGCCATGAAGCCCTTGACCGCGTTGAGCAGCACCTGACGGGCGTTGCCGCGCCCCGACGAGTATTCGATGCCGAACTCAAAAGCGCAGACCACAAGGCTCACGCCGTACAGCGCCCAGCCAAGCTGGGAGAAGAAGCGCACTACCTCCTGCACCCATACCAGCCGAAAGAGTTCAACGCCCATGCTGCCCATTTGGGCAAAGAAGTCGCCGAGAAAGCCGATGATCTGCGCGTAGAGCCAATCGACAATGTTGTCCAGCACCGAGGAGGCGACAAAGTCCCATATAAACACAGGTCATTGCCTCACATTCCGACGATGCCCCAAATATAATTGGGCGCGGTCAGGGTAAAGATCAGGCAGGCAAGCAGGATCGCGGGGCCTGCCCACTCAAACTGCCCACGCTGGCGGTAGTCGAAGTACGCGCTGCCCAGCTTCACAAAGAAGAAGATGGCAAGGATCATATCCAGCGCCGGGAACACGACGTTATTGACGATGGTCTTGAGCTGGCCCGCTGCCGCTGTCCATGTCTGCTCAACCGCACTGGCAACATCGCCCGTGCCGCCCGCCGCAAGCGCCGGGACGCAGAGCAGCGCCAGCGCCGTCGAAAGGGTCAGGGCCATGCAAATTGTTCTTTTGCGTTTCATTGGATACCTCCGTTAAGTAGCAGGAGCGCCACCTTGCGATGGCGCTCCTCTTGTTATGATTGTTACATGGACAGATCGGGAGCTGTTGCGTAGTATTCCGGCTCCATCTCATAATCACCCTCGGCATCGCGTTGGTCTGCAATCTCCCACAGGATATGCTTCACCGACTCATCTTCTGCGTTATCCATGCCTTGGCGATCACTCCATGAATCCGCCAGCACTTCGAGCGGGTCCTTGAATCGAAGCAGGTACGCCATCTCCTCCTCGCTGGCAAATTGCACTGACCTGCGTGCCATAAGCTGGAACGAGGCTATTGTCTCCGCCTGTTCAATCAAGGCTTTCGGCGTCAACTTCTGCCACTCCTTCTCATGCTGTGAAAGGCAGTCCTTGATCTTCTGCTCATACCGAGTTCTGACGCTTTCCTCCGGGAAGTATTCGTCCAAGCTCTCAATACAGTGGTCATGTAGTTCCGCTTTGCTCATTCCGAAGTGTTCATGGAGCGTAACATACAGATCATACGAGTCATGAACATACTCACAGATCCACTCAAACATCTCATCATAGAGTTGGTCTTTTCTCTCCTGTGTCATCATGGCTCAATACCCCGTCCGCGGCAGGGGCTTCGCGGGCTTGTACACCCGCGTTGCCCATCGGTCAGCCGCCATGATCCACTGTCCGTTGTACACGCCTCCGGCGTCCGCAGTGTTGGTGAACTCCGTGCCGCCGATAAGCGTATTCAGCACCGTGCAGTAGACGCGCGGAGCTTCCACCTGGCGGAAGTTGGAGGGGACGACGCCAAACACCGCCATGATCTCGGTGACATACTCGCCCGAAGCGAGGCCAAGCACCGCGGGGCTGGCGTTGAGCACATAGTTGCGGCCGGTGGAAAGATTGTCCGCGAGGACACGGTAGTCGCCGCTGTAGTTCGTCTTATACACGAACTTGTAGCTGCCGCGCGCGTTCCATGTGCCGGTGACGATCTTGTCGAGCCTCACAGCGTTCGTGGGGATGGTGTCGCGCCAATAGAACGATTCGAGCGCCGTGGTGGAGTTGTTGGCAATATTGGAGAAATCATACCGAATGCTCTGACCGGGCATGACCTCGACGTACCCGCGTTTCGTGATGCTGACGTTGGTATAGAGGCTCTTGTTGGTCATCGCCGCCCTGACGATCTGACCGGCGAACTCGATCTCCACCTCGATGGGCGTCTGATCGAGTCCGTAGAACTCCGCGGCTCTTGCCTCGACCAGCTTGTAGCGGCCGAGCGGCAGGGGCCGCGTCACGGCGACGCCGTTTTTGCCCGTCTTGATCGTATCCACCACGTTCCCCGCTCGGTCATAGACCTCGAAGATCGTGTTGGGGATCGGCGTACCGGCGCTCCAGCCGTTCATGCTGTTGTAGTCCGCGCTGGTCTTGGTGATCTGGATCTGCCCGGTGATGGGCGTATTCTTCCACTCGACCAGCGTTACCTCGCCGCTTCTGACCACGACGGTCTTGAGCTGCGTGTCCTCGACATAGCCGGGGTTCTCCAGCTCGCGGATGCGATAGCGGCCTGCGTCAATGCCCACGATATAGACATATCCCTTGTTGTCGCTGGCGTACTGCCCGACAACATTGTTGCGGGCGTCATAGAGCAGGAAGCTGACGCCGTAGATGCCCTTGCCGGTGGTTGCGTCTGTCTTGTGGATCGTGATGCCGCTGTAGGCGCGATTCGTCACGGTGACGGTGCTTGTTTTCCCGTCTGTGATGGTGAAGTAGGCCGGTGTGCTGTCGAGGCGGTAGCCTGTGGGGGCTTCCACCTCCACCGCATAGTAGCTGCCGGCGTCCAGCTCGGCTACGGCACGTCCGTTTCGGTCTGTGGTAACCGTGGCGACCACGCCCTGATCCATTCTGCGGATCTCAAAGGTCGCATTGGCAAGGCGCTTGGAGCGGTTCGCGGCGTCCACCTTGATGAGTTCCAGCTTGCCGATGGTGGAGTCGTAGAACGTGAGCTGATTGTCGGCGCTGCCGTCGCCGCTGCTCACGACCGCCGCGGAGGACGACGCGGCAGAAGGCATCGTCACCGTCTGCGCGGAGCTGCCGCCCGTGACCGTGATGGTCTGCGGCGTCGTGTTGAGAACATAGCCAGAGGCGGTCTTGGTCTCCCGCGCCACAATGGTCGAGCCGACCGGCGCGAGGATCGTGATGCGCCCGTTGGCGTCGGTCACATACTCGCCGTTGCCGATCTTATTGCCGTTGCCGTCCGTAATGAGGAATGTGACGCCCGCAAGCGGCTTGTTTGTACCGTCGATATACTTCTGGATCACGACCGTCTGGAGCGGATCGTTGAGGAACGTGAGCGTCTGCGTATCAGCGGGGTTCACGGTCACGGTCTGCGAGGCGGTTGCGGCGTTCATCGTGAAGCCAGCGGCGGGCTTTACTTCCGTCGCCACAATGGTGCCGGTCACGTCCGAAATGCAGATCTCGCCCTTGTCGTCGGTGGTATAGCGGCCGTTGGAGGACAGCTTGCCGCCCGCCTGATCGACGAATCTGCCGTCCGCGTAGCGAAGCTCGAACTCCGCGCCGGGGATCGGGGACTTGTCCGCGCTGGACAGCTTGCGGATGATGAGCGCGCCAGCGCGCTTGTTCCAAAACGTGAGCTGCTGGACCTCGCCCGCTTTGATGAGGATGTCCTGCGGCGTGCCGTCGAGGACGAATCCGTCGACCGTCTTGATCTCCCGCACCTTGACGGTTGTGCCGGGTTCAAGGCCGGTCAAAATGATTTCGCCGGCATGATCTGTATAGTACACGCCATCGTCGGGGCCGACTGCCGCGCCGCTGCCGTCCACCACGCGGAACGCAACGCCGGAAAGCGGCTCATTCTCCGTACCTTCAATGAATTTACGGATTATGAGGGTCGTAGACGGCTCATTGTCAAAGGTGAGACTGTTCGCCGCGTCGCTTCGGACAACAACGGTCTTGGGGGACGGCTCCTTGATATACCCGGTGGGCGCTTTCGTTTCGGTTACGATCACGGTGGCGTCGGGCTTCAGCCCGGAAACGATCACCGTGCCGTCCGTGCCGGTCACAAAGCGCCCGTTGTCGGTGCCGACATACGTCCCGTCGCTGTACTTGACGGTGAACTCCGCGCCCTTCAGTGGCGCTTTGGTCACAGCGT
This sequence comes from Oscillospiraceae bacterium, assembly GCA_017527825.1. Taxonomy (GTDB): domain Bacteria; phylum Bacillota; class Clostridia; order Oscillospirales; family Oscillospiraceae; genus Hominicoprocola. The sequence continues at coordinate 16,116 of JAFXPO010000010.1, read as the reverse complement.
CGCGCTTGGCGATGGTCAGCGTGCAGAGCGGCTCGTCATAGAACCGCAGCGTCTGTGTGTCGCCCGCGCCGATCACCACGGTCTGCGGCGTGGCGTCGAGCTTGTAGTTGTCGGGCGCGGTCACCTCGGTCACGACCAGCGTGGACGGGTCGACCTTGGACAGCACGATCTGTCCCTCATGATTTGTCGTGTAGAGCCCATTGGTGCTGGTCAGCCCCTCGTTGTCCGCGAGCAGTCTGCCGCTGGCGTCGGTGATGCGGAAGGTCGCGCCCGTCAGACGCTCCCTGGTCACCGCGTCGTACTTTTCGATGATGAGGTTGCCCTTGGGCTGGTTCAGGAACTCCAACTTGACGGTCTTGCCGCTTCGGATCTGCACGGTCTGCGGCGCATCGTCGAGGATATAGCCGGAGATCGCGCGGGACTCCCTGACAATGAGCGTCGTGCCGGGGTCGAGGTTGTCGATGAGGATGGAGCCGGAAGCGTCCGTCGTGTACCTACCGTTCGCCTCGCCCAGCGCCGCGCCGGTGCTGTCCGTGATATAGAACTGAACGCCAGAGAGCGGCGCATGGGTAATGCTGTCGATTTTGCGGATCAACGCAGAGCCTTTAGGAGCGTTCCCAAAGTGCAACCGCACCACATCCTGCTGCTCTCCGCTGATGAACGCGGTCTGCGGTGCGGTGTCGATGATGTGTCCGCTGTCGCTGGCAATCTCCTCCACAATGTAGGTGCCTTTGGCGAGGCCGGTCACGGTGAAGCTGCCGTTCGCGCTCGTCACATAGCGCCCGATGACCGTGCCGCCCGTGCCGCTGGTGCCGGTTAGATAGCGGAGCTGGAACACCGCGTCCTTGACCGCCTCGCCTGTCACGGTGTCGTACTTGTAGACGACCAATGCGGAGAGCGGAACGTCCTCAAAGGTGATGGTTTTGTTTTTGCCCGCCGCGAGATAGAACTCCTGCGCCGCCTCGGAGATCGCGTAGCCGGTAGGCGGTGTGACCTCCGTGATCTTGTACCAGCCGTCGCGCTGATGCGTCAGCGTGAACGTGCCGTCCTCGCCGGTGTAGAAATTGCCGAGGTCACTTAATTCGCCCGTGGTCGTATTGTTGGAGGCATATTCCACATGGAACTTTGCGCCAGCTAACAGGTCGCCGGTAACGGACGATACCTTGCGGACGGTGATGCTGGGCTTCTTGTGGTTGTAGAAGTAGGCCGTATGGTCGCGGTTGGCGTACAGCGTGACTAGCTCGCTCGGCGCGTCCAGCAGCCAGTCGTTCGGAACTGCCTTCTCTGATATTTCGTAGACGCCGGGCAGCAGATTGGCAAGCGTCGCCCTGCCGTTGCGGTCGGTGCGGATCTCGTCCACGCTGTGACCGTCCGCCGCGCGCACGGTAAACACCGTGTCTGCAATGGGTTCGCCGGTATCTGCGTCGTACTTGTAGACGATGAGATTGGGACGTTTCTGGTTCTCCACGACCAACGTGCTCGTCTTTCCCGCAAACAGCTCCACATGGAACTCACGCAGATCAAGGACGTGATCGGCGGTCGTGGAGGTTTCGCGCACGGAATACACGCCGGGGTCAAGGTTGCTGATCGTGATTTCGCCGTTCTGATCCGTGACGCGGTCAAGATAGTGGCTCCCGTCCGCGATTCTGGCGATCCGGAACGCGACGCCGGGAAGCGGTGTGCCGTCCGAGGACAGCTTGACGACGTGGATCGTCGGACGGATGCTGTTGGTAAACACAAACTCTGCATTTTCATTGCCGTCTAAATGAATGATTCGCTGGGCGTCATCAATCACATAACCGGGGCAGGACAGCTCCGTCACGACATACGCGCCGGTCGGGAGCCGCGAGAGGTCGATAGTGCCGTCAACGCAGGTGGTGAACTCGGTCGGGCCGTAGCTGCCGTCCACCGCACGGATGCTGAACTTAGCGTTTGCAATGGGCTTGGAGAGGTCGGCGCTGTCCACCTTGACAAGATGGATACCGGGCTTGCGGTCGTTGTAGAATACGAGCTGACGGATGCCGTCGCCTGCCTGAAGCTCGATTTCCTGCGGGGTCGTGTCGGTAATGTGCGTATCAGTGCTCTGGATTTCCTTCACCAGGTACGTCCCCGGAGCTGCGTCTGTGAAGACGATCTCACCCATGGCGTCCGTGGTGTAGCGTCCGATGGATGTGCCGTCCCTGAAAATCTCAAAGGTGACATTGGAGAGCGTCTGGAGCGTGGTGCGGTCGTACTTGACGATCCTCAATCCGGGCAGCTCCTTGTTGACAAAGGTGACGGTCGAGGTCTCGCCGGTGGTGACGGCGACGGTCTGGACGGTCTCGCCGTCAAACTGCCAGCCCTCGATGCCCGCCGTCTCGCGCACCTCGTATCCGCCGATGGGGAGCTGCGAAAACTCCGCGACGCCCGCGCTGTTGGTCTGGGCGCTCTGGGTAGCTCCTGTGGCGATGTGCTTGATCTGCACAGTGACGCCGCCGAGCTTTTCGCCGGTGTCGCTGACCTTCTCCACACGGATGCCGCCGTAGGGGGCGTTGGTGAATGTGACCGTCGCCGTATTGCCGTGCGTCACGGTGACGCTTTGGGTGCGGACGTCGGGCAGCAGGTGGTTCTTTGCCGAAGCGGTTTCAGTGACGGTGTAGTTGCCCGTGACGGTTACGGGAATGGTGACCGTGCCGTCGCTGCCCGTGGAGAACGAGCCGACCGTGCTGCCGTCCGGGTACTTGACCTCGAACACCGCGCCCGCAAGCGGGGTGTTGGTGCCTTTTTCGAGCTTTCGGATCTTGATCGCCGTCTCGCCGCTGCTCGGCGTCGGGTTCTCAGACGGCGCGGCGCTGGAATAGGTGCTGATGGCGCTGGCGGCAATGGGCGTGTGCGGGTCCGTGTCGAGGACATACCGCTGCGCGTTGCCGTAAACGTCGGTTTCAAGGCACTTGGCGTGGAACAGCTCATATTGCACTACGACGGATGAAAGATTGAGCTGCACCGTGCCGTCCTCGCCCGCTACAGCCGAAGCAGGGTACACGACCTTGACCTGCCACGAGTAGCCATCGTCGCCGTGGGTGGCATTAGCGATGTTGAGGCGGGAGACCTCGTTGTTGGACATATCGAGAATCTTTGTGCCGCTCGGCGCGCCGGACGCGAGGGAAAGCACGACCGGCTCGATGCTCCACGTTTCCGAGGTGACGGTGAAGATCTGCTGATAGACGCTCTCGCCGTTGACCGTTGCGGCGTATGCCGTGTCACGGTCAGGGGTGGCGGTGAGCTTCGGCTCAACGAGCTTGTCCCATTGCATACCGCGATAGTAAATATCCTGCGACGCTTTCAGGACGCGCTGCGCTGCCGCCTGATCCGCGTTGGGGTTGACGCTGAGCTTGCTGATGTCCCAAGTGCTGAGCAGGTAGCACCAGAGCGCGGTCTTGGTCGCGTAGTAGGCTTCCTCAACGCTCTGGACGCCCAGCGTGGCAAGGTCGATGTGCGGGTAGCCGTTGGCGCAGATGCCCATGATCTTGGGATCGGACACGGTGCCGTCCGCGCCGTACTTGATGGACGTGCCCTCCGGCACCAGCGCCGGGACGCCGTAGAGCCGCGGGTCGGTACAGTACGCGGGGATCTCCTTGGTCTGCCCGGTCTGCTCGGAGCGGTAGAGGTAATAGCGATAGGTCGTCCGCCGCTTTTACCGAGCTGTTAGGCTCGGCAGTCAGGGCGGATTTTCCCCCGCTTCGCACCGTGCGTGCGACTTTCACCGCACACGGCGCTCCATCGATGCAGATTGATTGTTGCGCGTATGTGAAATAACCAGTTTTTCCCTATAACCGATGATTTTCCTTTGCGCCTTGGCTTCAAATTTGCTGATATCTGTTTCGGGGTTATTCACCGCGTTAAAGCACTTCCTGTGGAGTGATACCAGATTGTTGACTCGGTTTACCTTATCCAGCGGCAGATTGGGGTTTATCCTGTGCGCATATGGAGTTCCGGCAATCAGCCATCCGCCGCACACCCGGCATTTCAGCCTGTCCCGGTTGAGAGCATATGCCCGGTTCATGATGAACTCAAAGTTGTTGAGTTTTCCCCATTTCCCGTAATTGATGATTTTGGCAGTCCTCTCCGAGTACATTTCATCCAGTCTTGCATGAATGATTTTCTTTTTCGTGCGCTCGAAGTATAATTGCCGACCTTGCTCTGTATATGGCGTTTCTGCCTGATTTTTGGTCGGTGTCCGCTGCCATCTGCAAAAGGTAAGCGCGGTGAATCCGATGTATATGTCACGGTATTTGACAGAGGGTATTTTTGCGTTGTACTGCTGGTGGACCCGCGGAAGATTCTGCGTCTGATTTGCCGGTATCCATTCTCCTTTATATTGCTTCAGCCTGTGGCTTGCCGCGAGTTGCAGCTTTCGCATATGCTTTTGCATGGAGATATTCACCCATGTGCAGCATTCGTAATATTGTATTAGCCCTCTGACCTCGCTGTTGATTCGGTTGATTTCCCCGATTAAACGCTCTTTGCTGTAATTACCGGGGATTTTCTTGATTTCTTCCGTGATTGCATCGGTTTTCCGCTTAAGCCGTTCTCTGTCCGGTATCGTCCGTGGGATGTAACCCCTGCGGGATTTTCCCGGTACCATCTTGAATTCGTAGCCAAGGAATTTGATGTGTTTCTTTCGGATATCTGTTATCAGCGTCTTTTCTTTGGATAATGTCAGCTTCATTTTGCCCCGAAGGAATTCTTCCAGACGGGTTTTCCAGTTTTCTGCGTGGGCGCGGGTGTCTGTTGCGATAATGAAGTCATCCGCATACCTCACAAGGTAACCCGGAATAAGGGACGATTTGTGCAGCGCCGTTGTCTTACCGCTGATGGTCGCATATGGAAAACGGGTTTTCTTTGTTTCCCACTGCTTTGCCACCCATTCGTCCATGATATCCAGATAGACATTCGCCAGCAGCGGACTAATTAGCCCGCCCTGCGGGGTTCCTTCCTCGTTTCGGTCGCATTCGCCCATAACCCCGGCTTTTAGCATTGCTTTGACAATTTGCAGAACCCGTCTGTCTCTGACACCCATATGATACAGGCGCTTGAGAAGAATACCATGGTCGATGCGGTCAAAGCATTTGCTGATATCGCCCTCTACAATCCAGTAATCACCCGTGTTGTGCATGATAACGTCAATGCGTTCCAATGCCATTGCCGCGTCGCGCATAGGTCGAAACCCATAGGAATGAGCAAAGAATTGTGCCTCGAATATGGGCTCCAATACAACTCTCATACATTCTTGCACGATGCGGTCGCGTATCGTGGGGATTCCCAACGGGCGCTTTTCCGTTTTTCCCGGTTTATCAATGTATTTTCGGCGTATCTTCTGCGCCTCAAAATGCGAGAATGCTTTCTGAATGTCCCTGACCACCCATGAAAAGGGCTTTTGCAGGTAATCCCTTCGCATCCTTTTCCCATCCACACCGGGAGTCTCGCTGCCGTGGTTACTCTTGATATTGTGGATTGCCGTGATGATGGTTGTTTCGGCTGACATGATTTCCAGAAGTCCCTTGAACGCAGGGCGTCCCCCTGCCTCGTAGGCTTCTTTGCTGTGCTGATACAGCTTGTCCTGTATTTCGCGTAATTCCGTTTCGGTTTTTGGGTAGTCGAATTGTTGTGCCATCCGCACCGCCTCCTTTTTGGGACTGGTGTTTCTGGTTTCAGTCAGGTATGCCTACGGCTTCCTCGACTTCCTGTTCACATACAATCTGCATTGACTATGCCCCTTCGCTCCACCCCTGTTTCTGGGGCTTCATCGCTACTACGGGCTGCTGCCCCGTGGATTAGCGGGTCATTTCCTACCCGCGCGGCGGAGGCGTCTCTCCATTTCTGCCGACACTGCCGGCAGACCGTCCACGGTTCCTTTGTTCCCTATGCTTTAGCTTTTCATTTCGGTTTTAGCCCGTCCCTTTAGCCCGGCTGCCATCTTCGGCTGGTGTGATCTTCTGCCGGAGACATTCGACCTTTCCGGTTTTCTGCCGTTTTCCACACTTACAAATTTCAACGGCGGCAGCACCCCACACGGGGGCGGATGGCTGTATTATCATCCTCACTATTACGAGCCGTACATTCGGGACATTTGTCGGTTGCAACAAAACATTCTGGGCGTGACCGCTTTATAGCCTCCTGCGGGCGCAACCGTCTCAGACCGCGCTACCGCTCTTCACCGAGCTTCGCACACGCTGCGAGACACCGCAGATGCACGTCGGAGCATTAGAGCTTTGGTCACCCGTCACACCGGGTCAGGCAGGTACTTCCCCTGCCGATTCAAGCATAGAGTTCAGATTCTTTAGAATCTGCCCTGTTTTATTGCGTATTTCTACGCAGATTGTCAGGGAACAAAGCGCACATAGGTATAGTGCTGCGTTTTCACAGCGCCGTTGACGCGGAGCCAGTCAAGGTCGTCGTTCCTCGCGTACACGTTGACCTCCGCCATCGCTTCCTCCAAGGTAGAGGCGGCGTTGGCAGGTACGGCGACAAGGCTCAAAAGCGTCACCAGCGTCAAGAAAAGTGCTGTAATGCGTTTTGTCATGTTGTTCCTCCCTGTGTTTCAGATATGTGGAAGGGGCGCTTGCGCGCCCCTCCTTGTTATTCTTGTTTCAGGTTATCAGCCGCTGTGCGAGTAATGCGGCGCAGGATGATTTGTCGCTTCCGCCCAATCAACCGTAATGATGACCTCCGCGATCTCCTCGCTCACTGCGCTGGACTGCACAGCGGCATCCGCGTCATAAGTCAGCGCAAGTCGATCTCCGCCATGAATGATCGGGAAGCCTGTAAGCGGAGCGGGACCGCTCACATCAACAGCCCCACCGTTGATTTCCATTGAAAACTGCTTCGCTCCTGTCGGAGTTGAGCGAAAGTCCGTACCCCAAGGCACGATTGACCAACCGTTTTTTGTCGAGACCCGCACTTCGTGCACTTCAATGGGCCCGTTGCTGTTGTTGACGATTGCCGCGTTGTTCGCCGTCGTCACGGTGCCGTCCGCTGCGATGTCGATGGTCAGTCGGGTCGGAACCGCGACGCTGAACGTTGCGGCTTCTGCGGACAGATCGACCGCGGAACTAAGCTCGCCGGGGCTGTTAACCTGATCCGCAGCAAACGCGGGCAGGGATACAATCGCGCCGACAATGAAAGCCAGCGCGAGGGCGAACAGCCGAGAGTCTTTCAGGTTTTTCATAGACATTTCCTCCTTGTGATATCTCTGATAAGCAGAGGGAAGGCGCTCGCTCTGCCGCCTTCCCTCAAAGCTAACCTTTGTTTAGTTGGCCGTGTTCCAGCCGATGGTGAACACCACGCTTGCTGCGGTTTCAGGTTCCGCGATCTCACCCGAAACAGCGGTTGCGATGGCCGCGGTAGTGATACGCAGCGAGTCGTGGGGATTGACGATCCACTTGCTGGCGTCGTGCGTCAGCGTCTGATTGCCCGCGCCGGTCGTAGCCGCGCTGTCGCCGGTGACGCTCAGTTCCATACCCAGCTTTCTCGCGTTGACCGGCTCCTTTGCCAGCTCGTCGCGGCTGCCGCCGTTGTAATCCGCCAGCGTCCACGCGCCCTCATTCACGGCAATACCGGTCACCTTGACCGCTCCGACACTGTTGTTGTAGATCTGCGTTGTGTACGGATGCGGGCAAGTGACCGTGCCGTCCGCATTGACGTGAACGGGAATAAACATCGGAACCGTCACGTTGAAGCTGCTCGCTTCTGCCGTGAGCATCACCTCCGCGCTTGCCGATCCGCCCACGCCGTCAATTTGCTTGTCGGGAACCGGCTCCGGTACCGCAAAAGCGGGGATTGCCATTGCCGACACAAGGCAAAGGGAAAGGATGCTGCTGATGATGCGATTTTTGATTTTCATAGAAAATAGTCTCCTTTGCTGATTTTATATTTGCAAACGGCTTGGGCGTAGAGCGAACCGCCCGCGCCGTATTGCGTGTGGTTAGTTCTGCACCGTCACGGTGATCTCCGCGCCAGCCGTGCCGAGGATCGCGCCGGTGCCATCGTCAATGCTGTTGAAGTACGCCACGCAATCATAGGTACCGGCGGGCAGATCGACGGCGAGCGCCGCCCGCTCGATCTTGCTGCCGACCGGGATTCCGCCGGAGCGGTAGATTTCCTCGCCGGTGTCCTTGCGGACGATGTAGACGATCTGCGGGTGGTTGTTACGCTCACTGTTGACGATGAGCAGGTTGCCCTTGGCGGTCCCGCTCTCGAACACGGGCGAGGTATTCATGCTGATGTTGATCATGCCCTGGGCGACCTTCTTGTTCAGCTCTGCTTGGATTTCCTCTTCGCTTCGCTGTGTCAACTCGCCTTCTTCGGCGTCAGCATCCCATTCGATCCCGCCCAGCGGTACGCTCTCGTCAGCGATCCCGATGCTTTCGCCGCTGCCGCAGCAGCGGAGCAAAAGCAAAATGACGATAATCACAAGGATTACCGCCACGAGGTAAAGATGCTTTTTCTTGACTCGTAAAATAGTATCAGCTCCTCTCTCAAAAGCGGAAGGACGCGCCTCTCGGCACGTCCTTCTATTTTGTTATTCAGTTCTCGCTACAGTGAGAGTACGCAGTAGCGGCAATATTGATAAATTCCGTTGTGGTAGTAGTCCCACGCGGCGACGTAGTACCGGCTGTTCGGGCGGCTGTGGACGAGGTCGGTCAGCTCGCTCTCCCGCCACGGCCAGAACTTCGCGGTGTAGGCTTCGTACTCCGCGGGAGTGGTCAGTTCGACCGTCGCCAGCGGCTTGCAGTTCTTCCACGCGGTCGGTTCTTTGCCGAGGGCGTTGTAGATCGTGTACTGCATCCGCCGCGTTTCGTAGAGGTTCCGCACGAACAGGTCGTCGCCGTACTGGTCGCTGTATCGCTTGACTTCGACCTTCGGGAGCGGCGCGCTGTTGAACGCGCTCCAGTCGCAGGTGGGTTTGGGCAGTTCGGGAAGCCCTCCGGGGGCGTAGATGTTGTTCTCCCAGCGGAGCGTGTCCTTGACCTCGTAGAATGTGCCGTCGTCGCAGGGGATCAGGTCGCCGGCCTTGGGGACGAACTTGCTCCCGTCCGTGGGCAGGCTGACGATCTTGCCGGCTTGCGCCGCCTCCTCCTGATAGGGTGCATCGCTGTCGATCTGGACGGCGCTGCCGTCCCAGCTCACGTTGAAGCCGACCGCCTTGCCGACGTCGCGCAGCTTGACGTAGTTGTTGCCGCCGATGGCGTAGGCTTCCATCTGCACCTGCTGCCCGTCGACGTAGATGGGCTGCGTCGACCGCTGCGCCGCCAGCATTTCCGTGGCCGATGCCGCCGGTCCGCTGACAGCCGTACCGAGTACAATCCCTGCCGCGATGAGCGCGATGTTCTTTCCTCTGTTCTTCATATCGTCGTCCTCCATTTCATCATGTTATTTGCCTTTCGGTAAGCAAACAATACCGAAACGAAATCGCAAAGTCGATAGCGGGAACGGAGAAAGAAAGCGCGGCAAACGAAGCAAATTAGACAACCTCTCTGGCAATCACACACCAGCGGTAGCTGCTCTGGTCCCGCACGCAGGTATAGAGCGCCAGCGTGTTGTCCGCGGTTCCGGCGAGGGCGCTTCGGTCGGTCTCGCTCACCTTGGAGACGCTCGTCACGGAATAGGTGCGTGTGCCGAGCTTCGTCGTCAGGGTGATCCTGTCGCCGATGGCAAGCGTATGGATCTGCCCGAAATAGCAGTTTGCGCCGCGGTTGTGACCGGCGATGGCGACTCGTCCGTTCCAGATCGAGGTCTCCTCAAAATGCCCCGCGCCCTTGGCGAGCGCATTGCTGTCGGTTCCCTGATAGACCTTGACGTTCACGCCTATGGTTGGGATCTTCAGCGTGGCGAGGTATCCGCCGCTGTAGTAGAGGTCGCTCGTCACTTCGGTGTAGCCAGTGCCGACATAGGGCGTTGTTCCGGTGACGGTGCGTCCGCTGTTCGGTGTCGCGGCTCCGATGGTGGGCGGCGTGACGGTGACGCCGCCGATGTACGCGCCTGCCGAAGCCATTGCCTTGGGCGCAAGGTTCGGCGTGAGATACTCGCCGGTATTCAGGGCGTAGGCGCTGGGGCTGCCAAAGCTCGGCGGGATCAGCGCGGCGTTCTTGCTGACGTCCTCGTTTTTTGCCGCGCCGCCGTCCGCCGTATAGACCACATCAACGGAGGTGGGCTTGCCGTAGTTGGGGCCGCTCGGCGCGTCGATGGTCAGATCGAATGCGAGCGCGGGCGATGCCATGCTTGCGGCAAGGCAGAGGGAAATGGCTGTGGTGATGAGCTTTTTCATTCGGCATCCTCCTCCGTTTCAACAGGTGTGGCGGTTTCGCTGCGGCGCTTGATCCCAAGCGCCACGCCGATACCGGCGCCGACAAGCGCAATGACGCCGACAGGTACCAGCACATACTGCCACGGAAACTGTCCAAGCGCGGTATGCTCTTGGTCCGGCACGGGAAGATCAATCTCTACCGGCGCGACGCGCTTGCCCTCGAAGATGGCGACATAGCGCACACGGTCAAGCGCGATGTGGCTGACGGTTCCGGTGTAGTCCGCGGAAACGGTATAACCTTTGACATAGCTGCTGGTGGTCGTTCCGGTATAGGTGGCGACGGCGGTGTAGCGATCCGCAATGGCATAACCGTCTACGTCGGCGGTGTTGTCTGTCTGCCAATCGATGGATTCCAGCGTCAGCGTATGTCCGTTGTCCTCGATGCTTTTGGGGATGAACTCCGTGTCCTGACCCGCCAGATTGGGATAGGAACGCGCAGCGGTGAGCTGTCTGGTGGATTTGCCATAGCCGGACGGCTCCACGCGGACGGTGTCGAGCTTCAGCGACAGGGTGCCGGTAAGCCCGTCGTCCGTGACGAACTCCCGCTCCTGCGGAAGCAGCGCCAGCACGGATTCCATGTCCTTCTTGTCGCTCTGGAGCGTCACGGACTCGGTGTGCTCGCGTTCTTCATACGCGGGAAGCTCCTGACGGAGCAGCTCCACCAGCGTATAGCGGAAGCCGTCGCGCTCAAAGTCAGAGCGCGAGATCCCCGCGGGATCGGCTTCGGGCGTCAAGTCATAGATGCGCTTGAGCTGTGTGCCGTCCTCGCTCTGGACGACGGACGTGGGATAGCATACCGCGGCGTCCGCGGCAAGCGCGGACAGCGGAAGCGCCATGCTCAGCGCAACGAGCATGGCGCACATGGTAATGATTCGTTTCACGATAGATTTCCTCCTGTTGTTACATCGTCATGGCGGGGCCGCCTTGCTCCGGCTCCTCCGCCTGTTCCTGATCTTCGGACTGTTTCGCTTCCTGCTCCAGCGCCTGCTCGTAGGCGTCCAGCACGGTGTCCACCAGCCGCTCCCGCGCTTCCTTCGTCACGGGGAATACCACATCCTGATACTCGCCCTTGCTGGTCTTGCGCTGCGGCATGGCGACAAAGGGGCCGTCCCTGCCCTGCACGACGCGGAGCCCTTTAATGGCGTATTCACCGCCAAGATCCACAGTGATGTTTGCGAGCGTTGGACCTTTGGCGCGAGAGAGATACGCACGCGCGCTCACGCCAATAACCGGCTCCTTTGCCACGCTTTGCGTCTGAGCGCTTGTTCTTGCGTTGCTTTTGCTCATGGTGTTTTCCTCCAGATTTCATGTGTTTCATCCCATTTCCATCCCGCCCACCGCCGGGGCGGTGTGATGATCCTGCTTCGGAGCACGGAGCGTTTCCAGCTTCTCCTTTGCCCATTCGGGGAGATACTGCTCATCCAGCACGCCAATGAAGTCCTCGCGGTTCCAGCGGCTTTCCTCGCCGTCGTCGAGGCAGGTAGCATAGATCGCCCGCCCGCTTGCCTTGGGATCGCAGCCGAAGCCGCCTGTCGCCAGCCAGAGTTGGCTTTGCGGCGTCCACGCGCTCTCCTTGAGCGTGTCCGGCGAGAGGACGACCACCTTGCCCTTGACGCTGCCGTCATACATCCCCGCGGCGCAGTGCTCACGCCCGAACAGGTTCAGCGACTGATACGCCTCCTGCGTCTGCCGCACCAGCCGGTTGACGTCCGCGGTTGCCGCGTCGACCTCGTAGTAACGGCCATAGGAGGCGTCGGGTATCACGTTCTGACGGTTTGCCCACTCGCGAGCTTCTTCACTGACGAGGCTGCGGAGCGCGGGTATCGCGTCGTTTTCCTTCACCGTGTGCGCCAGTACATAGCTCACGCGCTTGAATCCGTATTGCTCCAGCACAGGCGCGATGCAGTCGTCGGGAAGAAACGACGGATCGTTGGGATCGGCGCGCTGGCGGATTGCCTTCTCGATGGCGCGGGCGCAGCAGACGTTTTCCCGAAAGCTCTTTTCCCACAGCTCCTCCTCATGCGAACGGATAGCGTCACCGTTAGAGCCGCGGTAGAGATAGGGGTATTCACGCGCCGCCATAGACGATCTCCCCTTTGAGGATGTGCTTTTCCAGCTCGCCGGGACAAATGTCGCAGGCGAGCAGCTTGTCCATCAGGTCGGCGGGAACGCTCTGGAGGCTCGGCACCTGCTTCGCCTCGCAGATCAGGACGCCGCCCTCGGCCGTTGCCGCAAACAGCTTCGCGTCCCGCGGGATGCCCGCGCGCTTGAGCAGCGCCTCCGGCAGCTTGAGATCCATCTCGAAGTCCGCCGTATCATACGGGCACTCCTCCTCGCAGTGCTCGCACTCGCCGCAGACGTCGCAGAGGATGCTGAAGAACTCGTCGGCAAGCTCCTGAAGCGAATTTGCCACGTGGACGAGCTCCATCGCCGTCATCTGCTTCTTGTAAGCGATAACCGTGCCGGGCATCACGCGGTATTCAAGCGGTCCATCGCCGGGAAGCTCCGCGAGCTTCAGCGCCGCGGCAGGGATGTGCAGGCCGTTGGTATTACTGCTTTGCGCGAAAATAAGTTTCTCTTTGTTCATGGTATCAATAGTCCTCCGTTCGGTTGAAATAGTGTGGTTTGACCCATCAGCAGTCTGGACGGGTCGTTCAGGTCGTAGTTGGCGATCAGCAGCTCCGGGAACTCCGCGCCGCCCTCGAACCGCTGGCGCATATTGTGGAGACGCTTGAGTTCGATCATATGAACCTTTTCGTGGCGGTAAAGATTCCGGATAAAGGCATCGTCGTTGTAAGATAACAGGAACTTGCCCTCGATGGACAGCAGCGTATCACGCAATCGGATGTGATCCCTTTCGGTAAAGCCGCCAATGTTATGGTAGAACTTCTCGGAATTGTGGTAAGGCGGGTCACAGTAGAACAGGCTTGCTTTCCGATCATAATGGCGGATGAGCTTTTGAAAATCAGCATTTTCGATTACGACCTCTGCCAGCCGCGCTGTCGCCTGATCGATGAGCGGGAAGTCTGATCGGATATCATGCGGCTGGCTCGCAAAGCTCATAAGTCCTGACGAGTATGAGTAGCGGATCACCTGATAGAAGTATGCCGCTCTGCGTACATCACTCATAGGCAGGTGGAGCTGCAGCGCGAGCCGCATACGATTGAACTCCTCACGGGAGTTCAACGAATACTGCAGAAGCTTCTTGAGGCGTTTTACCTTTCTTCGGCTCTGAATACAGCGGTACAGGTTCACGAGCAGACCGTTCGCGTCGTTATACACCTCGAAGTCCCTGCGTTTTTGCTTATAGAACAGTACCCAGCCGCCGCCTCCAAATACCTCAATATAGTTCTCGTAGTGGAATGGGAAATGCTGCACGACCTCCTCGCGCAGCGCCTTCTTACCGCCCACCCAGCTAATGGGGCTGTTCACGGTGGATCACCTTCTTCGACCGGCGCCGCGTCCCCAGTCGGGGAGCGGATGTGCTCCAGCGGAAGCCGCATTTGCGCCGTGTCGAACTCCTCCAGCACCTGCGTCAGTCCGCGGATCGCCGCGGCGATACCGCTGATGCGGTGCGTCATGTGCGCGATGGTGGCGCGCACCTCCGGCTCGGTCGCGGCGTAGAAGTATCCCTCACCGCTGCTGGCGACGGGGACGCCGTCGCGCCGCAGGGCATTGACGGTGTCCCTCAGCTCCTTGCCCTTGACGGAGAACGTCCTCTCCAGCGCTCGGCTGGTGACCGCGTTCGCGGCGCCATAGTGATAACGCTTGAGGTGTTTTGCTAAGGTTTCTTTCTCCATTTCGCTCCTTTCCAGGGTGCTTTTCCCCGAAAAGGGCGCAAAAAAAGGGGCCGCTGTCCCCATCGGGAAACGGCCCCTTGTATCATTTGACAAACTTTATTTTGTGGTCTTGCGCTCCAAAAGCAGATGCGCTATACTACCCCTTGTGTGATTGGAGGGGTGCGTTCATGCCATATCTGCCCGAAGAAGCTGCCGTCATTGACGGTTTGATCTGCGACTATCTCATCTCCCCGCGCCTTGCAAGCGATATCCGTGACGGTTATTGTGCCGTGCATGAGCACCTTCAGAGCAATCTGCTGACAGAGGCCGACTATCGGCGTATCCTTGCGGCGATTGATTTCCTGCTGCCTACGCGCACAGGGGATCGGAACGAGTATCGGATCATGGTCAACGCCCATGCCAAGACCAGCGCGATGCTGGCGGGCGTGGTCTCATAAGGTGTACCCTCTCTGAAGGAGCGGACGTCGATTCGACGCCCGCTCCTTTTTTACATCTGCTGCATCGACGGCATATCCTGCTCCTGCCGCTGCTCCTGTTCCCGAGGCTTGATGTAGACGCTTCCTGTGCGGTCGAGACGATACCCGTTCTGTTCGAGCGAGTCCCTGGCGAAGCCCACCATGTCGAATAGCCCTGCCTCGATGAGCATCTCCGGCGCGCCCGCTTTCTTCAGCTCCGATCTGGCATACTCACTCAGCCTGTCCGCCATAAGAAAGCTATAACGCCTGATCCCATCGGCACAGCCGATCACATCCTTGAGCGTTCGGCAGTCCTCATACTCCATTGCAGCCACAAGTTTCGTCACATACTCTTGCATTCCCTGTGCTTGCTCGTCGAGCAGAAAGCCGAGGTTGTTGCCGTCAATAATCAGCTCCACGGGATCGTCGTACTGCTCCATGAGGTTGCCCGCTTCCGGGAAGATGCACCGTGCGTCGAGAAGCTTGCATCTGCTAAAGGTATCAACTCCGAGTTCGTGCAGTGCAACTTCGCTCTCGTCGGGCGCTCCATCGTCGACAAGATTAGAATCCGGCAGCCGCAGCCAGACGCCCTCCGGCTTGGCCGACGAGGACAACTTGACCATCACGCTCCACCCATCATCCTTGAGCGTCTCGAGGTTCGTGCCATTGTAAGGTTTCTGCTCCGGCGCGGTCGGGTACATGACATAGCTGTTCCCGATGAATAACCCCGGGTGCGCGTCCTCATAGGCGACGCCCAGCGCCTCCATATCCGTATGCGCCAGCACCAGCGCCGGTAGTGTGATACCCGCGTCTGCGAGATAGCATTTGCCCAAATCCTCATCTTCGTGAGCGGGGAAGATTATGGAGTAGTCCTGTAAGGAGGCCAGCAGATTGATGGCGTCCCGCGCCGTTTCGGGCGGATGCCGCTGTTGTGCCGCCGCAAGCAGGATCGTCTCCTTCGCCGAGAGCGTTGAGAGGCGCTCCTCCATCCAGTCGCCCTCGGCCTTGGTATGCGGAAGCTGAAAGAATGCATTGTAGTCCACGTTCATTGCATCATCTCCATTCCTACCTGCTCCTGCCGCTCCACAGGCTGCACCGTCTGTCCGTCGCGCCGTTCCACGCTGCCGTAGTCCGTCAGGGCGAGCTGATGCCTGTCCTGCAGCGCCCGACCGTACTGGTAGAGATTGACGTGGGGCAGCAGCGTTTCCAGCTCCCGCTTGCCAAGTAAGAATTGAAGCTGGCCTCGCGCAATGTCCTCATAGTCGGATTGCTCCGGGGAAAGGGTATAATCGTCCAGCCGCTGGCTCAGTTCGATGGCTTCGTGAAGATCGCGGATCTCCATTGCGGCGAGGAGTGCCTTGTACTTAGGCAGGTCTGCGTCCGGCAGGGATGCAAGGCACTCAGCCGCACGGCAAGCGTCGGCGAGGCTGTTCGCGTCGGTAATCATATCCCGCAGCGCCGGTGCGCGGCAGTCGAGGCAAAGGCATGGGGTTTCGCTGAGATTCCTCGCGTTCGT
>JAFXPO010000049.1 GCA_017527825.1 Oscillospiraceae bacterium | reverse complement strand
GCTGTTGTGCTCCAGGAGTATCCCGTCATCACCGACATCAAGGAGATGCTGGAATATGACTGCAAGGACTCCGCCGAGGCGCTGCCCATGATGAGCAAGGCTCTGGCGCTGTTTGACGATGACTATGTGACCAGACACATGATCGAGGAATTCATCATTGACGAGCAGGATCATTTCAACTGGGTCAAGGGTCACCTCTGCCTGATCGAGCAGATTGGCATTGAAAACTACATGATTGAGATGCTGGGCGACTGATGGAGGAGGTTATCGGATGAAAATTGCAATCTTAAACGGAAGCCCCCGGAAAGAAAATACAGCCGCTATGGTGGATGCCTTCAAAGCGGGCGCTGAGGAGGCCGGAAACGAGGTTTGCGTGCTGCATGTGGGCAGGATGAAGATCAATGGCTGCCTCGGCTGTGAATACTGCCACGGCAAGGGCGAGGGGCAGTGTGTCCAGAAGGACGATATGGGACAGGTCATTGACGCCTACAAGTGGGCGGACATGGTCGTTTTCGCCTCTCCCATCTACTATTCCGCGATGACCGCTCAGATGCATGCGGCGATCCAGCGCATGTACTGCATCGGAAAGCCGGCTGCAACTAAAGCGATTCTCCTTCTGAGCACCGCGTCCGGCCAGACCGACGCGGCGGAAGCCTACTTCAAGCAGCTCACCGGCTTCATGGGCATGGAGAACTGCGGCGTCTGCAAGGTCGTTGGCGAGGAAAACAAGAAAGAGGAAAAGATGGCCGAAATCAAGGCTTGGGCTGCCACGATCAAATAAGGAAGCACAAACGGCCGGTACACCTCTCATGTTCTGAGGTGTACCGGCATGTGTATATAAAAGCAAAGGAAGTTCTTTGATGGAACATTCAAAAACGGCAAATAAATATGACTGCATCCGCCTTGGAAACCAGCTCTGCTTTCCGCTGTATGCCTGCGCCAAAGAGGTCATAAGGCAGTATCGGGAGCCGCTCGAAGAATTGAATTTGACGTACACGCAGTATGTCGTGATGATGGTTTTATGGGAGCATGGCGACATGACGGAGGGAGAGCTTGGCAAGATCGTACATCTTGACTCCGGGACGCTCGCACCCCTTCTTAAGCGCCTTGAGAAGCAGGGTTATATTGATCGAGTACGGCCGGAGAACAACGAGCGCAAGCTGATCCTTTCTCTTACGGAGGCGGGTGAAGCTCTCAAGGAGAGAGCCATCCGCATTCCGGAAGTTATGCAGGGGTGTATCAACCTGCCGCAAGAGGAACTGATCCAGCTGAAACAACTATTGAATAAAGCGCTTATCCAAATGAACATAAGGCAAGCAGAGAGAGTATGAAAATTCGTGCGCGTCTGGAAAAGATGCAAGAAAGGAGAAGCACCCATGAAAACAGCAGTCAGATATTACACCCAGACCGGCAACACGAAGAAGCTGGCGGACGCGATCGCCGCTGAGCTTGGCGTCGAGGCAAAGAGCATCGACACGCCGCTGGAGGAGGACGTGGACGTTCTCTTCCTCTGCAACAGCGTCTATTGGGCGGGCGTGGACGGCAAGGTCAAGCAGTTTTTGAAAAGCCCCGGCGCGAGAATCGGGCAGCTCGTTAACGTCAGCACGGCGGCGCTGATCGAATCGACCTACGCTCAGATGAAAAAGCTCACTGCCGGTGCGGGTATCCCGCTCTCGGACAAGGAGTTCCACTGCAAGGGCAGCTTCAAGGCGCTCCACAAGGGCAAGCCGGATGAGGCGGATCTCGCCGCCGTGAAGCGGTTCGCCCGCGAGATCGCGGGATAGGAGATACGGTCATGGCAGAGAAGATCAATCTGGAAGAACACATTGCAAAAGGCGTGGAGAAGATCGTCTCCGACACGCTCAAGGCGACGATGAAAGACCCGCGCGCGAGCGCGTTCATGGTCAAGTTCGCCGCCGCGAGCCGCAAGGCGACCAAAACGCGGCTGAAGCTCGCGGAGCAGGGTGAGCATATCCCGTCGTTTCTGATTGCCAGCATCACCAGCCGCTGCAATCTGCACTGCGCGGGCTGCTACTCGCGCTGCAACGAGGCGACGGTGGACACCGAGCCGGTGCAGCAGCTCACAAGCGAGGAATGGCTCAGGGTGTTCCGCGAGGCGGAGGAGCTGGGCGTCAGCTTCATCATGCTCGCCGGCGGCGAGCCGATGCTCCGCTGGGACATCATTGAGGCGGCGGGCACGATGCAGAACATCCTGTTCCCGATCTTTACCAACGGCACCTACATGAACGAGCGGTACTTGAAGCTTTTTGACAAGTGCCGCAACCTGATTCCCGTCATGAGCATCGAGGGCGGGCGGGAGATCACCGACGCGCGCCGGGGTACGGGCGTCTACGACAAGCTGATCGCCAACATGGACGCGCTGCACGAGCACAATCTGCTCTTTGGCGCGTCCGTGACCGTGACGACGGAGAACGTCAAAGAGGTCACGTCGCCGGAGTTTCTGCGGGTGCTGACGGAGCGTGGCTGCAAGCTCGTGATCTATGTCGAGTTCGTCCCCGTGACGGACGAGGCGCGGCACCTCGCGCCCGGCGATCGGGAGCGCGCGTACCTCATGTCCGCGATGGACGAGCTGCGGGGCGTTTTCCCCGATACGATTCTGCTCGCGTTTCCGGGCGACGAGCGCGCGGACGGCGGCTGCATGGCGGCGGGGCGCGGGTTCTTCCACATCAACTCCCACGGCGGCGCGGAACCGTGTCCGTTTTCCCCGTATTCGGACGTCAACGTGCGCGAGCAGGGCCTGCGCGAGGCGATGCACTCGCGGCTGTTTTTGAAGCTGCGCGACGGCGATTTCCTTGACGACGACCACATCGGCGGCTGCGTGCTGTTTGAAAAACGCGAACAGGTTGAGGCGATGCTTGCAGGAAGCAGTATAAAATAAAAAGAAAAGAAAGGAATTGCACCATGGAGATCAAAGCGGTCAAATTCAGAAAAGACGGGTTTTACACCCAGCCCTTCGCCTTCGGCGGCGAGGAGGGCATGGACAAGTTCGACAAGAACGTCCGCTATCGCGGCAGCCTGCAAAACTACCTGATCGACACGGGTGACGAGGTCATTCTGCTGGACACGGGCTTTACTGACGCTGTGCCGGAGGAGGTGCCCGACGAGAACTCGCTTGGCTTTACGGGCTACGCGATTTCTGACTACCTGACAGCGTTCAAGGCGCTGGGCTACCAGCCGGAGCAGGTGACGAAGATCCTGCTGACACACCGTCACAACGACCATTCCGGCAGCATTGGCCTGTTCCCCAACGCGAAGGTCTATGTCAATGCCGACGAGCTCGGCGCGGAGGAGCTAAAGGGCGCCGGTAATCTGGCGCCGGTGACGTTCACCGACGGACCCTATTACAACTTCCCCGAGAGCCAAAAGATCATGGACGGGGTATATATGATCAAGGCGAAGGGCCATACCAACGGCAACAGCATTGTGATCATTGAAAAGGATGGACTGTTCTATATGTTCCACGCCGACATCACCTATGTGGACGAGGCGCTGTATGAGAACAAGGTTTCCGTCGTATATGATGATCTTGCGGAGTCCCGGGTAACGTTGGATCGGGTACGCGAGTTTGTCAGAAACCATCCCACGGTCTACCTGGGCACCCACACGCCGCAGGGCTATGAAAATCTGGAGGCAAAACGAGTAATCGACTTGGACAATCCCGTGCCGACCGTATATGCCGAGGTGGATTTCAGCGCCAAGCAGGCAACCGGCAAGTATATCTGCTCGATTTGCGGCTACGTCTATGACCCTGCCGAGCACGACGGCGTCGCGTTTGACGACCTGCCGGACGATTGGAAATGCCCGCGCTGCAAGCAGCCCAAGGAAAAGTTCAACAAGGCGTAAGGCGGGAGGAGTCCTTGCGCCGCAGAGTGATCGCGGCGATCAAGAGCGAGGAACTAGTAAAGGATAAGATCATCGCCGCGCTGGAGTATGAGATCAAGCATGGCGATATGGAGCGGATGGCGGCAATCAGAAGGAGCAAGCAGACGTTATGAGAGGTGCGGCAGCCAGAACGGACAATCTGTTTTCTCTCTGCGGCTTAAACTGCGCGTTCTGCCCCATGCAGGTGCGCGGGGAGTGCGGCGGCTGCGGTTCAGATAGCTTGTGCTACCCGTCCTGCCATATCGTGCATTGCGCCGCTCGGCACGGAAATATCGATTATTGCTTTGAATGTCCGGAGTATCCCTGCGAGAAGTATGAGGGGTGGACCGATATGACTCCCTGATTTCACATAAGAATCAGAAGAAGGATATGGACAAGGCAAAAGAAATGGGAATCAAGGGATATTTGGAATCTTTGCACGCAAAGAAGGCTGTCTTGAGTCAACTGCTGGCGGGATACGACGATGGACGTCACGATGTGCTGTTTTGCCTCGCCGCGAATCTGCTGGAATTGGATGACCTGACCGATGTGCTGTCTCGCGCGCGGCAGCTCGACCACGGCGTTTCACAACGGGAGAAAGCGGCTTTTGTGGAAAGGGAGCTACACGCCCACGCAAATGAGCGGGGTATCTCTCTCGCGTTACGCAGATAGAATCCCCATAAGATGTTAAAATGGGATTCTCGTTTCATTCCAGCTTATCAGACTAAGTCTAGCTAACAAAGAAAAGGTACCCAACTCGTAATAAGCGAGGCGGGTACTTTTTCGTGGCTCCAAAAAATTTTTCTGAATGGCATTGCCGCCGACCCCGCTTTTTCCGCGCAGCCACTCGAATACTGTAACAGGAACCACGCGCGGTTTCTGCAATACAAGACAAAGGAGTGGTCAAATGGATTATAAAAAGCTGGCGGCGGCCGGTATGTCGGCGGCGCTCTTACTGAGCATCGGCGGCAGCGCACTGGCGAAAGCGCCGGGCAGCGCACCGCGGGAGAACACACCGATCTCCCAATCGCGTCCGAGTGACAGCGGAAAAACGAGCAGCGGCGCACCGAAGAAGGGAACGGCTAGCCTACGGTCCGAATCGGATCGTGTTCCCGAAAGCGGCCCGGCCAAAAAAGGACCGGACGCCTCCGGCGAACAGATGAACGGGAAACCATCCCAGAAGCCCACACGAAAGCCCAATCAAAAATCGGATGCAGCGACGGACAGCAGCCGAAACAACAATCAGACGGAGAAAAAATCCGAAACGAAAACCGAAAGCGGCAAGCATCGTTCGTCCAAGCAAACGACGGAGACGCTCTCCAATCAGGGCACAAAGCCGGAGACAAGCTCCGGCGGCAAACAGCGCAAACAGAGCGCCGAGATCGAGTATGACGCAGCAAACAGCGTGAGCGCGAGCGCGACCGGCGCGTCATACAGCTCGACAAACGACAGCGAGAACGCCGTGCTGGTCAGCGGTGACAAGGTGACGCTCTCCGGCGTGACCGTCGATAAGACCGGCGGCGTCAGCGGCGACAACGCCGACTTCTACGGCATCAACGCCGCAGTGCTCGCCAAGGACGGCGCGGAGCTGACGATCAAGGACGCGACCATCACCTCGAACGGCGCTCACGCCAACGGCGTGTTCAGCTACGGCGAGGGCACCACGGTGGAGATCAGTGACTCGACCATCACCACCACCGGCAACACCTCCGGCGGACTGATGATCACGGGCGGCGGAACGATGATCGCCAACAACCTGACGGTCAAGACCTCCGGCAACTCGTCGGCGGCGATCCGCTCCGACCGGGGCGGCGGCACGGTCATTGTCAACGGCGGCAGCTATGAGTCGGGCGGCGTCGGCTCGCCCGCGATTTATTCCACGGCGGATATCACCGTGAACGAGGCGACGCTGACCTCCACCGCCAGCGAGGGCGTGATCGTCGAGGGCAAGAACAGCGTGACGCTCAACGGCGTGACGCTGACCGACACCAACACGAAGCACGCGGGCAAGTCGTCCACGGACAAGAACATCTTCCTGTACCAGTCCATGTCCGGCGACGCGAGCGTCGGTACGGCGAAGTTCGAGGCGAACGACTCTACCATCGTCACCAACCGCGGCGACACGATCTATGTGACGAACACCACGGCGGAGATCGAACTGAAGAACAATCGGCTTGTCAACAACGCAAACGGCGCGCTGCTGCGCGTCGAGGCGGCGAAGTGGGGGACTGCCGGCAAGAACGGCGGCGACGTGACGCTGGAGCTGGAGAATCAGAAGGCGAGCGGCGACGTCGTGATCGACAGCATCTCGCAGGTCTCGATGACGCTCAAGGACAATTCCGCTTATGAGGGCGCGGTCAACGGCGCAAACTCCGCGAAAAAAGCGGACGTCACGCTGGAAGCTGGCACCAAGTGGGTGCTGACGGGCGACAGCTATCTGTCCGACCTCGACGGCGACACAAGCGGTATTGACTTAAACGGCCACACGCTCTATGTGGGCGGCAGCGCCTGGACGAAGTGAACAGAGCATACGCGAAAGGGACGGCGCGCGCCGTCCCTTTCCCTTTCTTACAACAGCAATTCATACATGCTGAATGCGATCTGGCCTGTTGAGGGATAGTATACCTCCACGTCGCCGCGATATTGAAACCCAAAGCCCTCATAGAGCCTTTTGCCGGGCAGGTTCCACGGCAGCGTGTCCAGCCGCAGCGCGCGACTGCCGTCCGCGCGGCAGCAATCAACGGCGAATTGCAGAAGCGCCTTGCCGACGCCCCGCCGCTGAACGGATGGCGCGACTGCCAGCAGATGCAGCACGGCAGCCTGCGCCTCATCTCCCCGCCAGAGCCAGTTTGCGTGGGCGTATCCCTCACCCTGCGTATGGTTCACGGTAAACGCGCCGATGATTCCACTGTCGTCTTCAGCAATATACATGGTTTTACTTCGGATCGCATCTGCAATATCAGTGTAAGTGGGATAAACACCCTTTTCCCAACGAAGCGGATAGGGCGAGCCTTTCATTTTGTCAATCAGGCGCTCATAGAAGGACAAGACGTCGGTTTCCTCACCATCAACAGCTGTTCTGATTTGAATCGTCATACGTTCTACCTCGCTTTGTGCTTATGTTATCAGATTATCTCGCCCAACGCAAGGCGGAAAAAATCTCGTCGACCCCAAAAATTGCCGCGCTGCCTCCGAAGGATATAACAGAGGGGCAGAAACCCCCGAAGGAGGCAAACGATATGAGCGGCATACAAAGCTGTTTCAAGCGATATGAAAAGAAATACCTGCTGACGCAGGCGCAGTACGAAGCGATGCTTGCGGGCATGGCGGACTGCATGCTTCCAGACGAGCACCCGCGTTACTCCATCAGCAATGTCTATTACGATACGCCGGACTACGCGCTCATCCGCGCGTCGCTGGAAAAGCCGGTGTACAAGGAAAAGCTGCGGCTGCGCAGCTACGGCGTCCCCGGCAGCCGCGACACGGTGTTCGTGGAGCTCAAAAAGAAGTATGACGGCGTGGTCTACAAGCGCCGCATCACCATGGAAATGCGGGACGCGGCGCTCTACCTGTACGGGGCGCGCAAGGGCGACGGGAGCCAGATTAGCCGCGAGATCGACTACTTCCTGCGGCTGTATCAGCCGGAGCGCAAGGTGTTCATCGCCTACGACCGCGAAGCCTATGCCGCGGCGGACGGCGGCGAGCTGCGCATCACATTCGACACGGCGCTGCGCGCCCGCTCCAACGACGTCGACCTGCGCCTCGGCGACCACGGCGCGCCGCTTCTGCCGGACGGCGTTTACCTCATGGAGGTCAAGATCCCCGGCACCGCGCCGCTGTGGCTGGCACGGCTGATGGCGGAGAATCAGATCTTCTCCACATCGTTTTCCAAGTATGGAGCGTACTACAAACAATATGTGCTCGGCGGAAAGTCCGCTGTGATTCAAAAGGAGGTTCTTCTCAGTGCTTAATTCGATCATTTCCGGAACCGAGATCACCACATCCGCGTTCCTTCTCTGTACGGCGGTTTCGCTTATCCTCGGCCTCGGCGCCGCGGCGCTGAATATGTATAAATCCAAGTATTCCCAGAGCTTTGTCCTGACGCTTGCCATGCTGCCCGCCATCGTGCAGCTCATCATCATGCTGGTCAACGGCAACATCGGCGTCGGCGTGGCGGTGGCGGGCACGTTTAGCCTCGTGCGCTTCCGCTCCGCCAATGGCACGGCAAAGGAGATCGGCGCGATCTTCCTCGCCATGGCGATCGGCCTTGCCACCGGCATGGGCTACTTAGCGCTGGCGGCGGCGTTCTTCGCGGTCATGGCGGCGTTCACGCTTCTTCTGACCACGCTGAACTTCGGCGGCCGCGGCGCGGACGAGCGCGAGCTCAAGATCACGATTCCGGAAAATCTCGACTACGACGGGCTGTTCGATGACCTGTTCAAGAAGTACACCCGCACCGCGGATCTGGAGCGCGTCAAGACAACCAACATGGGTACGCTCTACGAGCTGTGCTACAAGATCGTGCTCAGGGATACGCACAAAACCAAGGCGTTTCTGGACGAGCTGCGCGAGCGCAACGGCAACCTGAACATCGTCTGCGGCAAGCCGGTGGAAAAGACGGCGCTGTAAGACGACATGACAGAAAACGGCGTTGGAGCCTTTGCTCCGACGCTGTTTTTTGCTTTTGACCCCGAAAAAACCAGCAGAATCATCGAATACGATAGGGAAAGAATAAGCGCGGAAACGCAGCTCTGGATGGAGTGCGTAAGGAGGGATCGACATGAAAGCGATCATATTGGAACGACGGGGTGACGAGGCCGCTGTCCTTTGCGAGGACGGTACGTTTGCCAATCGCCGCGTCAATGGAGAGGTAGGCGAAACCGTTGAGCTGAGCGCGGAGGTCGTCGCTTTCCCGACTAAGAAAAAGACGCGCTGGGCAAGAAGCGCCGTCGCCGCGGCGCTGGCGCTCTCAGTTACGGGCGGCACGCTGGGCTATATGGGCGGCACGGCGAGCGCCTACGTTTCTCTGGACGTGGAGGACTCCGCCATCGAGCTGACGGTAAACCACTTCGGCAGAGTCATTGCGGTGAACGCCGTGAGCGAGGACGCGGAGGCGCTGGCAGAGAGCCTGTCCGCCGAGGTGAAGCACCAGACGGTGGAGAAGGCGCTGAATCACACGATGATTCGTCTGCGGGACGAGGGCTACCTCGGCGATGAGAACGACACCGTGATCGCGGGCGTGACCTCCGACAATACCAAGCGCGCCGCGAAGCTGACGCAGACAGTGGAGAGTGCTGCGGCGGGGCATACGGCGTATGTGACAGAGTCCAGCCGCGCCGAGCGCGAGCAGGCGAAGGAGCAGAAGATCAGCGCCGGACGCTTCGGCATGGAACGCGATCATGTGGAGCTCCCGGCTGTAAAGGACGGCAACGCGGAACCGCAAATGGAAGCTGCAGTTGAGCCTTCCACGCCCGCAAGCGGCACGGAGAGCAGCGTTCCCGCCGAAACACAGCCTGTGGAGCCGCCGGCGCAGGAGACACCGCAGCAAGAGACAAACCGCGAGCCGGCAAACGCGCCGCGGAACGATGCGCCGCGTGAGCAGCGCGAGGAGATGCCCGCGCAACAGAACGACCAACCGGATACGCAGGAACAGCCGCAGGTCGAGGAGCGGCCGAATGCGGAAGAGAGCCGACCTTCGCGGGAAAGCGGCCAACCGCCGGAGCAGGAGCAGCCCCAGCGCGGAGAGGAAATGCAGGAACAGCCGCAGCAGGGGAATGAGCGGCAGGAACAGCCCCCGCAGGAGCAGATCCCGCAGGGCAATGAACAGCCGCAAGAGACCGATCAAACAGGCAACGCCCCGTCTCCCTTTGGGGATCAGCCCGAAATGCAGGATGGAGACATCGGCGCACCGCCCGACAGCGGCAACGGCCCGATGAGCTTTGCGCCGCACGGTGACATGAGAAACTCCGGCGAACACGGCGTACATGGCCGGAAGGACATGGGACCGGACAGTGGAACAGAAAAACGCGGTCCTCTGTAAAATCGCAACGCACAACTGACAGCTATGAAATGACAATATCCCCGTGGGGTCGGCGCTGACGCGCCAGATCCCACGGGGGATTCTTTTTGAAAAAATTTATCAGGCGACCCCAAAAATGGATACTACCTTTCCGAATGATATAGCAGAAGGGAAAACAACCCAAACCAAAAACAACATTTTAAATGATTTGAAAGGCGGTATACACCATGAAAAAGAACACCATCACCAAGACAGTTGCAGCTTGCAGCCTCGCACTCACCGTTCTCGCGAGCGGAATTTCCGCCAGCGCGGCGTACAACGTCGGCGTGCAGAACCGTATGGGTCCCCAGATGTTCGGCCAGCAGCTCGGACAGACACAGAACACCCAGATGAACGGCATGAGCCGGTTCGGCGGCCAGATGGGCGGCATGAACCAGATGGGCGGTATGACGCAAAACGGCATGACGCAGACCGCGTCCTCCGCGGGTGCCATCGTGACCGGCACGACCACCAACAGCGCGGCGTCCCTTGAGGCGGATTACGCCAACGCCACGACCATCACCATGAGCGACGAGAACAACGACGTGACCATCAAGGAGTCCGGCACCTACATCATCACCGGCACCTGCTCCGACGGCAACATCAAGGTCAAGAAGGGAACCACCGGCGTGGTGCTGATCCTCAAGGATCTTGACCTCACCAGCACCACCGGCGCGACGCTCTCGGTCAACAAGGGCGCAGAGGCGAAGATCATCGTGAG
The DNA here is from genome assembly GCA_017527825.1 of Oscillospiraceae bacterium. Classification (GTDB taxonomy): domain Bacteria; phylum Bacillota; class Clostridia; order Oscillospirales; family Oscillospiraceae; genus Hominicoprocola. The sequence continues at coordinate 1,015 of JAFXPO010000049.1, read as the reverse complement.
CGGCAGCGTGAAGCTGACCGACAACGAAGACCCAGCGGATGAAAACTCCACCGACGCGACCGTTGCCGACGCCTTCGACGGCGCGGCGATCAAGGTCAAATCCGGCGCGAGCGCCTATCTCACCGGTGCCGGTACGCTGACGGTCAACGGCAGCGCGAAGAACGGCGTCAAGGTCTCCGCCAGTGATGACGACGGCAACGGCAGTCTCGTGATCGACGGCGCGACGATCAACATCAACGCGACGAATGACGCCATCAACGCCGAATACGACCTTGCGATTCTCAGCGGCACGCTCACCATCACCGCGGGCGACGACGCGCTCCACGCCGATCGCGTCCTGACCGTCGGCGCGGACGGCAGCGGCCCGAGCATCACAATCAAGAGCTGCACCGAGGGCGTTGAGGCGACGGTGGTGAACCTCGCGGGCGGCACGGTGAACGTGACCTCCACCGACGACGGCGTGAACGCCGCCAACAGCGACGGGACCTACGCCTCTCTCGGCTACTCCATCAACGTCACCGGCGCGAAGCTGACCGTGAACGCGCCCCGTGCGGACGGTCTTGACTCCAACGGCAACATCAACCTGATCTCCGGCAGCGCGACGATCAAGAGCGCCAGCACCGGCGGCGACGCGGGCATGGACTACGACGGCCAGCTCTATATCTCCACCGACTTTGACCTCAACAACCAGAGCGGCGTCAGCAACATGGGCGGCGGCATGATGGGCGGCATGATGGGCGGCATGAGCGGTCAGACGGGCAATACGCAGCAGCCCGGCGGACAGATGAACAACCAGACCGGCAGCACGCAGGGCGCCGCGCCCACCCAGAACCAGCAGAACGCAGCACCCTCGCAGAATGCCAATCAGGCTCCTGTTCAGAATCAGCAGGGCATGAATCAGATGCCGATGCAGGGTCAGCAGGGAATGGGTCAGATGCCGATGCAGAACACAAACCAGGCTCCTGCCCGGAACCAGCAGAACGCTGCCCCCAATCAGAGCATGAACCAGCCGTTC
>JAFXPO010000009.1 GCA_017527825.1 Oscillospiraceae bacterium | reverse complement strand
GGCGGCTGCCTCATCAAACACTTCTACCGCTTCGCCGCCGAGCGCGTAAAGTTCATCGACGACATCTGCGCCGCCGCCAAAGGCTACGAGTACATGGCGGAGCTTCAGATCAAGGCAGGACAGGAATAATGGGCGTTTACAGAACTTCTGTACGCTTTGACCTGCGAAACGAGCGCGAAAAGCGTGCCGCTGACTACTTGAAGAGCCTAAAGCACGGCGAGGGCAACCGCTTTATTGTTGACGCCGTGCTTGCCCGGATCGACAGCAGTGATGATACAAGGCTATTGGCGCAGATCCGCCAAATGTTTCGTGAAGAAGTTAAGCTCGTCTCTGCCGCAGCCCCCGCCGAGCCTGTTGAACGTGCCGATGAGCGGGCAATCGACACGAGCGTGCTGGACGATCTTAAGTTGTTCGGGTAGTGGTCTGCAAAATTTAGGTGAAGGAATTTCAAACAAACATTTGACTACCTGCCGCGCGGGGCGTATCATAAAAGTATGATTTTCTCCGCGCGGCGAAAGGAGGTATTATACTATGCCGCGCACCACAAATAAGTTAAAAAATACACGCAGAGGGAACAACGAGGGCAGCATTTTCCGCCGCAGCAGTGACGGAAAATGGGTTGGACAAATCTCCGCAGGTTATCGAGCCGAGGACGGCAAGCCGATTCGCAAATACTTCTATGGAAACACACGGGAGGAAGTTGCGCATCTGGTCGCGCTGGAAGTAGCAACATCGCCCAATAAAGGAACTGCAGTTCCACAGGAATTGATCGTTAAGGACTTTTTGCACCAATGGCTCACCTCGTTCAAGGTATATGAGGTCAGCTCCCGTACGATGGAGTTGTATTATTCCTGCGAACGGCTCCACATCGTTCCAGTCTTGGGTGATATTCCCGTTTCCAGCGTCACGCCGATTCAGATCCAAACATTGCTCTATCAGCTCCAGTCCGAGAAGCAGCTTTCCCGCCGCACGATCTCTCTTGTGCGCAGTGTGCTGATCCAGATGTACGATTATGCCATTGATCTGCGGCTTGTGGACAACAATCCCGCCCGCAACGCCAGGTTGCCGAAGCAACCGCGCAAGCCCGAAGAAAAAGAAAAAGTGATTTCGATTGCACAGCGTGAGGCGCTGCTAAAGGCTGCCGCCGAGGACGAGATCATGTGCCCTATTCTCACGATGCTCATGCTCACGGGGATGCGGATCGGCGAGGTATTGGCGCTTCAGTGGAAGCACATCAACTTCGTGGCAAAGACCATCGACATTCGCCAGTCCTTGACGCGCGAACTGGTCTTCGACGAGGACGGCAAGACGCAGAAAATGGTGGATGTCCTTGGCACAACGAAGACGCTTACCTCGCAGCGCACAATCCAAGTGCCCGACTTGGTGTTGGAGCGCCTGCGCCGATGGATGCGCTACGTCGCCACCCTCAAGGGCGGGCTGGATGTGCTCACGCCAGACGGCTTCGTATTCGTCAGCACCCGCACGATGCAGATGCGCACCTATTCCGGCTTCCGCGCCAGCTATCGGCACTTTCTCAAGCGAAAAGGGTTCGAGAACGATGGGCTGAACCTGCACCGTTATCGCCATACCTACGCTTCGATGCTGTTGGAGCAGGAGGTCAACCCAAAGGTTGTGCAGAAGCTTTTGGGGCACAGGGACGTCTCTACGACGCTTGGCATCTATACCCACGTCGTTCCAGAGGTCTTTTCGGCTGTAACGGCGGCGGTGAACGAGGCAACCAATCAATTGATGGCCGGAAACTACGCGCCGAAGCGGAATGCCGCCCAAATTCGACAGCAATTGCAGCAGTTGGACCCGTTGCTTTCGGACGACATTGAAATAAATCTCAAATTTGCGTAAGGCAAGACACTTCGTTTTTCGGGATTTCAAGAAAATTGCAACATTTTTTGTCAGATACTTTTGCAGTAGTTTGCAGTAAATGACCTAAAATAAGGCAGTATTCGAGGACATTTGATAAAACGTGTCCTCGTACTACGGACACAAGTTTCTTGAAATAGTAAGAAAATCTCCCGAAAACAAGATGTTTTCGGGAGATTTTTGGTGGAGACTGCTGGACTCGAACCAGTGACCTCCTGCGTGTGAAGCAGGCGCTCTAACCAGCTGAGCTAAGCCTCCTTATTTGGCGGGACGTTGGACACGTCCCGCTTGGTGACCCGTACGGGATTCGAACCCATGTTACAGCCGTGAAAGGGCCGTGTCTTAACCACTTGACCAACGGGCCGCTGGATTGTGCTCGGATAAACAGGGGTTTTGGGAGAAAGTGCGGGACGCTCTTTCGAGCGTCCCGCGTCTCCTTGGTAGCGGCACCTGGATTCGAACCGGGGACACTGCGGGTATGAACCGCATGCTCTAGCCAACTGAGCTATGCCGCCAAACGCTCCTGCTCGCGAGGACGTTGATTAGTGTATCAGACGGAACCCCTGTTTGTCAATACATTTTTTCAAAATCGCGCAAAAAGAGGGTTCGGGGCACAGCCCCGAACCCTCTGATCGACTGCTGCTTAGTACATGCCGCCCATGTCGCCCATGCCGGCGGGAGCCGCGGGCGCGGGAGGTTCGGGCTTGTCGGCGACAAGCGCCTCGGTGGTGAGCACCATGCCGGAGACGGACGCCGCGTTCTCAAGCGCGCTGCGGGTGACCTTCGCGGGATCGACAATGCCGCTGGGGATCATGTCGCAGTAGACTTCCTTGTAGGCGTCGAAGCCGTAGCCGGTCTTGCCGGAGGTCTTGACCTTCTCCAGCACGACGCTGCCGTCGATGCCCGCGTTCTTCGCGATCTGGCGCAGCGGCTCCTGGAGCGCCTGCGCGATGATCTTCACGCCGGTCTTCTCGTCGCCCTCAAGGGAATCCATCAGCTTCTCAACCTCAGGAACGGCGTTGACGTAGGCGGTGCCGCCGCCGGCGACGATGCCTTCCTCGACCGCCGCGCGGGTGGCGTTGAGGGCGTCCTCGATGCGGAGCTTCTTCTCCTTCATCTCGGTCTCGGTGGCAGCGCCGACCTTGATGACCGCCACGCCGCCGGCGAGCTTGGCAAGGCGCTCCTGCAGCTTCTCCTTGTCATAGTCGGAGGTGGTGACGGCGATCTGGTTGCGAATCTGGCTGACGCGGTCGGCGATCTTGTCCTTGTCGCCCTTGCCGCCGACGATGGTGGTGTTCTCCTTGGTGACCTTGATCTGGTTGGCGCGACCGAGCATGCTGACGTCCGCGGTCTTGAGATCGTAGCCCAGTTCTTCGCTGATGACCTGACCGCCGGTCAGGATGGCGATATCCTGGAGCATCTCCTTACGGCGATCGCCGAAGCCGGGCGCCTTGACGCACACGACGTTGAGCGTGCCGCGCAGACGGTTGACGATCAGCGTGGAGAGCGCCTCGCCCTCGACATCCTCGGCGATGATGACGAGCTTCTTGCCGCTCTGGACAAGCTGCTCAAGCAGCGGGAGGATGTCCGCGATGACGGAAATCTTCTTGTCGGTGATGAGAAGATACGCGTCGTCCACGACGGCTTCCATCTTCTCCGCGTCGGTGACCATATACGGCGTGATGTAGCCGCGGTCGAACTGCATGCCCTCGACGACCTCGCTGTAGGTCTCGGCGGTCTTGGACTCCTCGATGGTGATGACGCCGTCGTTGCTGACCTTCTCCATCGCCTCGGCAATCAGCTTGCCGATGAACTCATCGCCGCTGGAGACGGTGCCGACGCGGGCGATGTCCGCGGTGCCGTTGACCTTCTGGCTGTTCGCCTTGATGGACGCGACGGCGGCCTCGACAGCCTTCGCCATGCCCTTCTTCATCACGATGGGGTTCGCGCCCGCGGCGAGGTTCTTGAGACCCTCGCGCACCATCGCCTGCGCGAGCAGGGTCGCGGTGGTGGTGCCGTCGCCGGCGACGTCGTTGGTCTTGGTGGAGACCTCACGCACGAGCTGGGCGCCCATGTTCTCGAACGGATCCTCCAACTCGATCTCCTTGGCGATGGTCACACCGTCGTTGGTGATGAGCGGAGCGCCGAACTTCTTGTCGAGCACCACGTTGCGACCCTTGGGACCCAGCGTGACCTTGACGGTATCGGCGAGGGTATTGACGCCGGCTTCCAGCGCCTTGCGCGCCTCTTCGCCGGACTTGATGAGCTTAGCCATAATGAATTACCTCCTGTTTCTTACTCTACGATCGCGAGAATATCGCTCTGGCGCACGATGGTGTATTCGACGTCGTCGACCTTGACCTCGGTGCCGGAATACTTGCTGGTGATGACCTTGTCGCCGGGCTTGACGGTCATGACGACGTCGTGACCCTCGACCATGCCGCCGGGACCGACGGCGATGACTTCCGCGACGGAGGGCTTCTCCTGCGCCTTGGGGGTGAGGATGATGCCGCTCTTGGTGGTCTCTTCGGCCTCGACGAGCTTGAGCACGACGCGGTCGGCAAGCGGAGTGAGTTTCATGGGAATTGCCTCCTATATCCAAATTTTCAGAAAACATGTTTCGTGGTTAGCACTCTTTTTACCCGAGTGCTAACCGACGTTGTTATATTAGCGCAGACCCCCTGCAAATGCAAGAGAAAATTTGCATTTTCTGGAAGGAATTTTTAAAATTCACATTCTGTTCAAAAAGGCGCGATTTCTCCGCTCCCGCTCTGGAACTTTCGGCGGGTATCTGATATAATGGGTCAACAACTGCCGAAAAGGACGCTGAACATGAAACAAGACCGTGCCGAATGGCTGCTGACGCGCAAGATTCACGAGCCGCCGAGGCTGCTCTACGCGATTTTGATGCTGGTTGCCCGTCTGCTGGGCAAGCTGGACAACACGCATTTCACCTACAACGCCTATCCCGGTCGGGAGGACGGTCCCATCGTCATGATCGCCAACCACGCCTCCCGCGTGGACTATGAGTTTGTCGGTCCGCCCTGCTGGCCCAAGCGGTTGAACTTCGTGGTGGGCTACAACGAGTTCTTCCGCTTCCCCACCAGTATCCTGCTGCCGCTCATGCAGGTCATCCCAAAGAAAAACTTCACCCCGGACCGCTACGCCGTGCGGGAAATTCTGCGCGCCGTGAAAAGCGGGTGCAGCATCTGCATCATGCCGGAGGGCATGAGTTCCATCACCGGCATGGCGCAGCCCGTCATCCCCGGCGGCGCGAAGCTGGTGAAGAAGCTGGGGCTGCCGGTGTACTACGCCAAGATCGCGGGCGGCTACCTCACCTACACCAAGCACTGCCTCGACCGGCGCAAGGGGCGCGTGGACGTGACGGTGGATCGCATGTTCACCGCGCAGCAGCTCGCGGAGCTGAGCGTGGAGGAGATCGAGGACACCATGAACCGTCTCCTTGCCCACGACGATTATATCTGGAACGAGACCGCGAAGGTGCGCTTCCGCGGCAAAAGCCCCATGGCGAAGCGGCTCGAAACGCTGCTCTACCTCTGTCCGCGCTGCGGCGCGCTGCACCGCATGGTCACCGAGGGCGACACGATCCGCTGCGAGGCGTGCGGCAACGCCGTCCGCATCGACGACACCTACACCCTGCACCCCGCGGACAACTGCGTCTCCCCCGTGCGCGTCACGGACTGGACGATCCGGGAACGCGAACGCGCCGCCGAGGAGGTGCGCCGCCCCAACTTCCGCCACAGCGGGCGGGTCGAGGTGGGCGTACTGCCGGAGCGTAAGGCGCTGCGCGGCGACGCGACCTCGGTGATTCGCGGCGAGGGTCGGCTGGTGCTCGATCTGGAGGGGCTGCACTTCGACGGCACGCTGGAGAACGCCCCCTTCCGCTTCGACATCCCCGCCGTGCAGCTGCCGACCTACGGCATGTGCACCGATATCTCCCGCTTCTATCTCTTTTTGGACGGGCGCTTTCTGGAATTCTACCCCGAAGCGGGCGACGTGCTCTGGTGGGATCACCTGACCGAGGAGCTGCACCGTTACCGGGGCGGCAAGTGGCAGAACACCCCCTACCGGCACACGGAGCCATAACACATCACGGACGGAAAGGGTACGGTTCATGCAGATCACGGAACAATGGATTCTCGCGCACGCGCCCAGTCCCGCGGTAGCGGAGGACGGACGCGGCATCTCCGCGGCGGATCGCTTTCTTTCGCGCTGCCGCACGGAGGACGCGCGTACCTTCTGGGGGACCTGCGCGGGCAGCGCGCGTAACCCGTACTACGTCTCTGTCGACTGGTCGCTCGGCGAGCCGACCTACAGCTGCTCCTGCGCCAGCCGCCACTTTCCCTGCAAGCACGCGCTGGCGCTGATGTTCGACATACTGGGCGATAAGCCCTTTGACGTGGAGCCGCCTCCCGCCTACGTTCTGCGCGTTCGCGCGCGGGAGACGCGGGAGCGGGAACGCGCGGCGCAGCGGCTGGAAAAGGCGCGCAGGTACGACGCGGCGGTGAAGCAGAAAAAGCTGGAGCGCCAGCTCGCCGCGCTGGACAAAGCGGGAAGGCTCTCCGACCAGCTGCTGACCGACGGTCTTGCCGCGCTCCCGGCGCAGACGCTGGAACGTATGGCGGCTGAGCTGGGCAACTGTGACCTTCCCGCCGCGCGGGACGTGTTCGAGCGCGTCGCGCTGCTGGATCGGCAAAGGGGCGGCGCGCAACAGATGCTCCGTGCGCTGCGGACGCTGCGCGCGCTGACCGGACGGGCGCGGAAATTCCTCGCCGAGCAGCTCTCCTCGGAGAGCTATTCTCTGGAGGACCCGCTGCTCTTTGAAGCGCTCGGCGGCGTGTGGAACAATGATGAGATGCGCGAGATCGGTCTCTATCGCAAAAGCGCGCGGCTGGTGCAGCTCTCCTTTGACGTCGCTTATGACGAAGCGAAGCGCGCCTGCGTCGAACGCGGCTTCTGGATGGAGCTCAGCCGCGGCGATCTTGTGCAGACCCTCAGCATACACCCCTCCCGCGGCATCCAGTATGTCGGCACGGACGACAGCTGCTTCACGCTGGTGGAGGTGCCGGTGCTGTACGAATCCCCCGTCCCGCCGTGCCCGCGGGTATGGTGGGAGGACTGCGCCACGGTGCCGCTGACCGGCGACGACTATACCGCCGTGCTCCAACGCGCGGAATCCGTCGCGGACGCCGTCAGGCGGGCAAGACCGCGCCTTGCCGACGCGCTGCTGACGGACACCGTCCCAACGCTGCTCCGCGCGGGGTCGCTGGGTACCGTCGGGAACGAACTGGTTCTGGAGGACGGTCGCGGCGGGCGGATCGTGCTGCGCGACCGCGCCGCTGACGGTGCGGAACGCGCCACGGTGCGCCGGCTCACCGCCCCGCCGGGGACCGGCGCGGTGTTCGGGCTGCTGTTCCTCGACGGCGGGCGGCTCTGCCTGCACCCCTACAGTCTCATCACGGCGGAACGAATCCTCCGCCTGCAATTTTGATGCCTATGGATTTACAGGTCATCCACAACTTAAAAGCCTGTCTGGAGGACGCCGCGACGCGCGGCGTCGGCACGCTCTCCGACAACGCGGCATACCGACGCGCCGTGGACGCGCTCTCCGCCGCGGCGGACGACGGCGCGTCCCGCCGCGTGCTGCTCGCCGCCCGCACGCTGCCCGCCTGCGACGCTCAGCAGCGTCCCGGACGGCTGCTGGACGTGCTCACATGGCTGGACGCGCTGCTGTGCGAACGCGCGGAGGCGGATGTTCCCGGTGAATGGACTCCCCTTCCGTCCGACGACGGGGGCTATGTTGACGCGCCGTTCAGCGCCTTTCAGCCGCTCCTTGCCGCGCTGGAAAGCTCCGGCGCGGGACGCGTCACCGTCCTTGAGGAGGCTTGGGCGGCGCATCCGGCGTATTTCGGCGATCCCCGCGTACTGCCGCGGCTGGCGGACGCGCTGGACGACGCCCGCGGCGAGGCGGCAGAACTGTTGGAACGCATCCTCGCGGAGCTGGGCAGCCGCGCCGTGCCGCTGTTGAAAGAGGGCGGCGGCGAGGCGCGTGTGTACGCCGTGGCGCGGCTCGCCGGCGCGGCGGAGAACGACTGGTACCTGCGTCTGCTGCCCCGCAGTACGCGGGAGGCGCGGGAGGCGGTCATCGCGGCGCTGGGACTTTGCCCGGACAACGCGGCGCTGCTGGCGGAGCTGTACCAAAGTGAGACGGAGAAAAAGTGCCGCGACGCGGCGCTTCGTGCCATCGCCCGCATGAACGACGACGCCAGCCGCGCCCTGTGGGCGGAGGAGCTGGAGCGCCGCCCCGACTGCCCGCCCTGTCTGGAGGGGGTTGACTCCCCCCTCGCCGCGGACATGGCGGCGCTGGCGATGCGCGACGCAATCGAGGAAGCGCTGAATCGCGGGCGGGATTCCCTGTCCCGCGCGGAGCTGCTGACCCTCGCCCACGCGCTCTTTGCCGCTTACGGCAAATACTCCCCCGCCATGCGTGAAACGTGGCTCTGGTGCGGGGAACGTCTGGACGCGCTGGAAAAGCTCCGGCCCGACCAGAACGTCCCGCAATGGGATTTGACCCCGGCGGAGATGCTGGAAAAGTGCCTGCTGGAAACCGTGCTCTGGAACCCCTGCGAGGAGGTGCGCGCGCTGGCGCAGGAGCTGGGCGAGCGATATCCCGCGCGGTTTTTGAGTGCCGCGGCGCTCATTGATCTGATCCTGCGTCCCGCCGAAGCGTTTGACCGCTATGGCAAGCTGATCGTCAGAAACAGCCTGCTCCACCGCGAGACCGCCGTCGAGCGCGGGAATCGGCTCCGGCTCATGCAGGCGCTGGGCGCGGTGCGGCTTGACCGCGACGGTCAGCGGTACATTCCCTTTGAGCGCAAGGATTCGCTCACCGGCGTGCCGGTGGCGAAGCGCTACCGTCTCGCCGACTTCGACCCGCGCTGGGCGCAGACCCTCGCCGACCCGCGGGTCAATTCCGACGCCGCGGTCTGCGACCTCGCAAGCCCGTGGTTGATGGGAAAGCTGAGCTTCCGCACGGAGTGGATCGAGTGACAAAAAAGGACTTGCCTTGCGGCAAGTCCTTTTTTCAATCCAGTTGGTACAACTCCGTGTATTTCTGTTCCAGATAGCTCGCGAACACCGTGGGATCGAAAGGCTCCCCCACCGCGCGCTCGAACAGCTCGCCGGGACGGTACAGGCAGCCGTGCTGCCAGATGCGCTCACGCAGCCAGTCGTTGATCGGCGCGAGGTCGCCCGCGCGCACGCAGGCGTCCACGTCGACGGTCTCCTTCATCTTGCGGAGATACTGTGCGCCGTAGGCACTGCCGAGGGCGTAGGACGGGAAATAGCCGATGTTGCCGCCCGCCCAGTGGCTGTCTTGCAGCACGCCGTGTTTGTCGTCCGGCACGTCCACGCCGAGGTACTCCTTGTACAGCCGGTTCCACTCGGCGGGCAGGTCGCGCACCGCCAACTCATCGGCGAAAATGCGCTTTTCCAGCTCGAAGCGCACCATGACGTGCAGCGCGTAGGTCAGCTCGTCCGCCTCAATGCGGATCAGCCCCGGTTGGGCGCGGTTGACGGCGCGGTACAGTTCCTCCGCCGTGCGTCCCTTCAGCTCCGGGAAATACTCCGCCGCCACCGGAAGGATGTACTCACAGAAGGCGCGGCTGCGACCGATGATATTCTCATAGAACCGGCTCTGGCTCTCGTGGATGCCCATGGATACGCCGCCGTCGAGCACCGTGTACGCCAGCTCGCGGGCGCTGCCGGTGTCGTAGAGCGCGTGTCCGCCCTCGTGGATAACGCTGTACATGGACAGCGAAAAATCGTCCTCGTGGTAGTGCGTAGTGATGCGCTCGTCGAGGTGCGAACCCATGCTGGTGGTGAACGGATGCTCCGTGGTGGCAAGCCCTACGCGGGCGCGGTCCAGCCCGATCACGTCCATCAGGCGGCGGGCGAACGCCTCCTGCCGGTCCGCGGGGAAACTGCCGTGGAGCACGCTGTCATCCAGCTGCGGTCTGGCAAGCACGCGCTTGAGCAGCGGCACGATGCGCTCGCGCAGCGCGGCGAAAAACGCCTCGCAGCGCTCCGTTGTCAAGCCCTCCTCGTAGCGGTCGAGCCAGTAGTCGTAGGGCGGCTTGTCCGGCGCGCACCACGCGGCGATTTTCTTGTGATAGTCAAAGACCTTTTCCAGCACCGGCTCGAACAGCGCCCAGTCGTTGCTCTCCTTCGCCTTGTGCCAAACGTCGTCCGCCTGCACCATCAGGCGCTGGAACGCCACATACTCGTCCAGCGGAATCTTCTCCATCATGCGAAGGTCCTTGAGCATCAGGTCGATCTGCCGCGCCTCGTGGCGCGACAGCTCCGCGCGGTTGGCATCCAGATACTCCAGCAGTTCCGCGGTCTCCTTGCCGGTGCTGAGGCGATACATTTCCTCGCTGAACACCGCCAGCGTCTGCGCCCGGTTATCCGCGACGCCCTCCGGCGCGCCGGTCACGCCGTCGTAATAAATGAGGCTCACGGCGTGGTTGTACGCCGCGCCCTTGTGCTGAACCTCCGCCAGTTTTTCTCTGGCTTCCTGTAAGGTCATATTCGGTTCTCCTTTTTCACTGCGATACGCCGCGTCACCACGCCAAATCCATCAGCAATATGGCGAGGAAGTACACGCCGGCAAACGCCGCCGTGACCACCGCCGCCGCGGCAAGCATCCCGCCGCAGGCGGTGAGCCGCTCCCGAAAGCTCAGCTGCTCCTCCGCGCCGCGGCGCGGCGCGGAGGAGGGACGATACCAGGGCATCCCCTCCACGTTCATGTCCGCGATGGTATGCCCGTCGTCCTCGTCCTGACGGCGTTTATCCATTTGCCGCCTCCTTGGTGGGCGTCGCCTTGGTGGCTTTCCTGGCTTCGTTCATGGTTTTCTCCGCGCGCGCGTTCTGCTCGGCGCTGTTGTGCAGATGGCAGGCGCAGAAGTGGCCCGGCTCGACCTCCGTCCATTCGGGGGCGGCGTACTTGCACACCTCCATGCACTTGCGGCAGCGGGTGTGGAACTTGCAGCCGCTGGGCGGGTTCGCCGGGGACGGAATGCTGCCCTCAAGCACGATGCGATCCATCTTGTAGTTGGGATCGGGCACGGGAATGGCGGAGAACAGCGCCTCGGTGTAGGGATGGAGCGGGTGGGAGAATATCTTCTCCGTCTCCGCGAACTCCACCATGTTGCCGAGGTACATGACGCCCACCGTGTCGGAGATGTGCTCCACCACGGAGAGGTCGTGGGAGATAAACAGATACGTCAGCCCCATGTCCTTTTGCAGCTCGCGCAGCAGGTTGATGATCTGCGCCTGAATCGACACGTCCAGCGCGGAAACCGGCTCGTCGCAGAGGATGAAGTCGGGCTTGAGCGCCAGAGCGCGGGCGATACAGATGCGCTGGCGCTGGCCGCCGGAGAACTCATGGGGATAGCGGTCCTTGTGGTACTCCTGCAAGCCGCACTTGCGCATGACGTCGGTGATGTAATCGTTCAGCTCGCTGTTGGGAACGATGCCGTGTTCGCGCACCGCCTCGCCGATGATCTCGCCAATGGGAAGGCGCGGGGACAGGCTGGAGTACGGGTCCTGAAAAATGATCTGGATTTTGGGGCGCATTTTGCGCAGCTCCTCGCGGGACAGGGCAAAGATGTCCACGCCGTTGAACAGCACCTCGCCGGCGGTCTTGTCCTGCAAGCGGAGGATCGTGCGGCCGATCGTGGATTTGCCGCAGCCGGACTCGCCCACGAGACCCATCGTCGTGCCGCGCCTGATGTGGAAGGAGACGCCGTCCACCGCCTTGACATGACCGACGGTGCGGCCGAAGAAGCCACCCTTGATGGGGAAATACTTGACCAGATTCCTGACTTCGAGAAGGTTGTCAGAGGTTTTGATCTCATCAGCCATTCGTGGTTCCTCCCTTCCCGTCGTAGCGGTAGCAGCTCACCTTGTGGGTGTCTGAAAGGCTGATCTCATGCGGATAGTCGCCGCAGCACTGCTCGACGCACATCTCGCAGCGGTCGCGGAAGTAGCAGTAGTCGGGCATGTTGACCGGGTTCGGCACCTTGCCGGGGATTGAGTACAGTTCGTCCACCTGCTTGCCGACCACGGGCTTCGACGCCATCAAGCCGATCGTGTACGGGTGGGCGGGATGGAGGAAGATGTCCTCTGCGGTGCCCTTTTCCACGATGCGTCCCGCGTACATGACCACCACATAGTCCGCCATCTCGGCGATGACGCCGAGGTCGTGGGTGATGAACATGATGGACGAATTGAGCTTGCTCTTGAGCTGGCGCAGCAGGTCGAGAATCTGCGCCTGGATCGTCACGTCCAGCGCGGTGGTCGGCTCGTCGGCAATGATGATCTTCGGGTTGCAGGCGAGCGCCATGGCGATGACCACACGCTGGCGCATACCGCCGGAGAGCTCATGGGGATACATTTTATAGACGCCTTCGCTGTTGGCGATGCCCACCAGCTTGAGCAGCTCGATGGTGCGCGCCTTGACCTGCGCCTCCGTCTTGTTCTCCTTGTCGTGCAGCTCGATCACCTCGTTGAGCTGCTCGCCGATGCGGAACACGGGGTTGAGCGCGGTCATCGGCTCCTGGAAGATCATGGAGACATAGTTGCCGCGCAGGTCCTTCATGACCTCGTTGGGCGTTTTGGTCACGTCGTAAGCCTTGCCGCCGAGGTTCAGGCGGATCGCGCCCTGCACGATCTGCCCCTGCGGGCGCTGGAGCAGCTGCATGAGCGAGAGGCTCGTGACGCTCTTGCCGCAGCCGGACTCGCCCACGACGCCCACCGTCTTGCCGATGGGTACCTCAAAGGTCACGCCGTCCACGGAGTGCACCACGCCGTTGTCGGTGAAGAAGTAGGTGTGGAGATCGTCGAACTCCACGGCGTTATTGGGGTCGCGCATCTGGGTCAGATATTCCGACTCCGGTACGTTTTTGCGCTTGCGCTGCTTTTCATACGCGTTGGTGATTTTGCGGTTTTCCTTGGAAATCCGGCGGGACTCCCTGGCGGACAGGTAGCCGTCACTCTTTTTTGCCATGTCAGCCGCCCTCCTTATCGCTTCATCTTCGGGTCAAACGCATCGCGCAGACCGTCGCCGACCAGATTGAACGCCAACACCGTCAGCAGGATCAGAATGCCCGCCGGAATCCAGATGAACCAGTAGTTCTGGAGCACGAAGGTGTTGTTGACGTCGTTGATGATATTGCCCCACGACGCGAAGGGGAACTTGACGCCGAGACCGAGGAACGACAGCGTCGCCTCGGTGAGGATCGTGCCGCCGATGCCCATGGTGCAGGAGACGATCAGCTGCGGGATGACGTTCGGCACCAGATGCTTGAAAATGCGGCGCGAAACGCGCAGACCGCTGGACTCGGTGGCGACCATGAACTCCTGCTCGCGCAGGCCGAGAATCTGACCGCGCACCAGACGCGCCATGCTCGGCCAGCCGAGGAAGCCCAGAATCAGCATCAGGTAAAGCATACGGATCTGGGGATCGACACCCATGGCGTCCATCGCCGCGCCGAGGATAATGATGATCGGCGTGGAGGGGATACAATAGAAAATATCCACGATACGCATGATGAGGAAGTCAACCCAGTCGCCGAAGTAACCGGCAAGACCGCCGAGGATGACGCCGATGACCAGCGCGATCAGCTCGACAATGAAGCCGATGACCAGCGACACGCGACCGCCGTACATCAGGCGGGTCATCATGTCCATGCCGTTCTTGTCCGTGCCCAGCCAGTGCTCCTTGCTGGGGGAGGCGTAACGGTCGTAAGTACGGGTGTAGGTCTCCTGACGGACGACCCAGTTCTTCACGTCCGGCTTGTACTCGATGAAGTACTCGCTTTCCACGCCGTCCGCGTCCTTGAACACAAACGAGCTTTCGCCCGCCTCCAGCGCGATCGCCAGCTCCTCCCGGAAGTCGCGGGAGAGGAAGATGTCGGGCGCGATGGGGTTGATGACGTAGCGGCTGATGAAGGCGATCTCCTGACCGCCGGCTTCCACCACGCCGCCCTCGTCGATGGTGTACGCGGCGCCGACCGTGCTCATCTGGAAACGGTGCTCGCCGTTGGTATAAGCCTTGAGCGCGTTGAAAACAAATTCGAAGTCCAGCTTCTGCCCCTCAACGCTGGAGGTGACCACGTCCTTGTAGGCGATACCGATCACGGTGCCGTCCTTCAGCGCGACGGAATAGAAGTCCTTGCCTTCTTCGGTCACATAGTAATCCACGCCCTTGTAGCTCACCATGTCCTTGTTCGTGGTGAGGGCGAGGACGACCTGCGCCTGAATGATGGAGCCGAAGTCCTGCCCCTCCGCGGCGAGGAAGCGCATATCGTCGTTCTTTACCGCGCCGGCGTATTCCTTCTTCTGGAGCGTCTGGGTGTAGAACAGCTGCGCCTCGTCGTAGGGCGAGAGAATGCCGCCCACAAAGGAGAACAGGAACATGGCGGTGAGAATCGCGAGACCCACCACGGCGATGCGGTTGCGGAAGAACCGCTTGGCGACCATCGCGCCGGGAGAGAGCACCTTGACGCGGCGCTCGTCGTCGAGCGCGTACTGCCCGCTCTGTTCGGGGGCGGCCGCCGCCTGCTTGTCGCGCAGCTCGCTCTGGTCTTTCTGATTCTTGTCCAGAAGATCGTTTTGCTTCTTGTCGTTCATCTTGCGTGATCCCCCTTTCTTACGCCAGGCGCACGCGCGGGTCCACCGCGGCGTACAGCAGGTCGGCGATGAGGTTGCCCAGCAGGGTCAAAATGGCGATGAACGCCAGATAGAACATCGAAAACGGAATGTCGCCGCCCACCATCGCGTGGTACGCGGTGTAGCCGATGCCGGGGATGGCGTACAGCGTCTCGGTGATCAGCGCGCCGGAGAACAGTCCGGGCAGCGAGCCTCCGAGGATCGTGACGAGCGGGATGAGCGTGTTGCGGAACGCGTGCTTGTAGATGACGGTGTGCTCGTCAAGGCCCTTGGCGCGGGCGGTGCGGATGTAGTCCGCGTTCATGACCTCCAGCATGTTGGTGCGGGTGTAGCGCATCAGCGAGCCGATGGAGAGCACCACCAGCGTGACGATGGGCAGGACAAGATGGTGCGCCTTGTCAAGGAACTGCCCCCAGGCGCTGAGCTGCTCGTAGTTGCGCCCCACGAGGCCGAACAGGTCGAACCAGCCCAGCTTCACGGAGAACACCAGCTTTAAGAGCGACGCGAAGAAGAACGTCGGCAGCGAGATGCCCGCCAGCGCCACCACGGTCACGGTGTAGTCCGTGAACGAATACTGCTTGGTCGCCGCGACGATGCCCAGCGGGATGGCAATGATGATCTCGAAGATCAGCACGATGAGACCCATCACAAAGGACAGCCAGACCGTGTCGTGGAACTTCTCAATGACCGGCACGGTGTAGAACCAGCTGTCGCCGTGGTTGCCGGTGAAGAAGTTCTTCAGCCACTCCAGATAGCCCAGCAGGTAGCCCTTGTCCATGCCGTACTGCGCTTCGAGCTGCGCCAGCCACTCCTGATAGGTCTTGGAGCCGGGGCGCTGGGACATCTGCCGCGCCACCGTCTCCAGATAGGACGTGGGCAGGCAGCGCAGCAGCACATAAATAATGAGCATGACGAAGAAGAAGATGATCAGGGAATAGAGCAGGCGCTTGATGATGTATTTGTGCATAGGAAACCCTCCGTTTTTTCGACTGCCGTATATCAAAAAACGGCTCTGCGGAGCTGTTCTTTGATATACGGCGCCGCCGGGGCTCCGCGGCGTAAAGCCGCGGAGCCGCCGGTTGTGTCGTTTCTTATTTCAGAGTGGAGCGTGTCTTAGTTCATCTCGATGTTCTCAATCTCGGCATACCAGTTGTAGAACGTGGTGATGTCCGGGGTCATCGTATCCAGATTCACGCGCTCGGTGCTGAAGATGATGGCGTTCTGACGCTGATAGGTCGGGGTCTCGACCGCCCAGTCGACCACGATGTCGAGGCACGCCTTGTACATCGCCTTGCGGTACTCCTGGTTGGTGGTGGCGCGGGCGTCCATGATGAGCTGGTCAAGCTCAGGATCCGCGATGCAGTACTCATAGTTGGAACCGCCCTGGCCGGCGCCGCCCAGCGGGTTCTGACCGCTGCGCGCGGTGCCCTGGTTGGCAACGTCGGAGTAATAGATCTGATACATGTCAGGATCGACGGTGGCGCCCCATGCGGCAGCCCACATATCGACCTGAATGGCGTCGAGGTTATCCCACAGCTCGGAGGAGTTGGTGAGGTCCTTGATGTTCAGCTTGATGCCCAGCTCTTCGAGCGCCTTGGACGCCTCGGTGACGATCATGAACGCGGGGTGGTCGCCGGTGCCGTCGCCGGGAATCCAGAAGGTGTACTCCATCTTGGCGCCCGCAGGAGCGGCTGTGACCTTGCCGTCCGCGACGGTGTAGCCGGCAGCCTCGAAGAAGCCGAGAGCAGCCTGCTTGGCAGCCTCATACTTCTCCTCCGCGCTCATGGTGGAGGTGTAGATGTCGTTGCCGTTCACGTCGGTGGAGAAGGCAACTTTGTAACCGTCGTCAGCGGGACGCGGAGCTGCCCAGGACGTGTTGGAGATCGGGTAGTTGATGACGCTGGCGCGGTCGCCGTAGTAGGAGTCGATGGCGACGTCACGATACACGGCAAAGATGGTGCCGAACGCCTTGCGCAGGTTCTTGGAAGCCTCGGAGGCGCCGTCGCCGCCGACGGAGACGTTGATGGCGTTCTGGCCGATGTAGCCGTAGCCGAGGTTGTCAACCGTGTTGGTGGTGATCTTGGCGCCGGTCAGCTCGCCGCCGTTCGCCTGCTCGACCGCGGCGATGTTCTTGTCGCTCCAGGTCGGGTCGGTGATGTCGATGGTGCCGGTGGTGATACCGTTGAGCTTATCGTCGTCGCTGTTGCACTGGACGAAGTTCATGTATTTGATCTTCGGCTCGCCCTTGAAGTAGTGCTCGTTCGCCTCATAGTTGATGACGCCGTTCTCAAACTTGATGAACTTGTAGGGGCCGGCGCCCATCGGCTGGGTGGTCTTGGAGCGGACGATGCTCAGGTCGCCCTTGGGGAAGCCGAACTGGTTGGCATCATAGTTGTACAGGGACTTGTCGCCATAATAGTGCATCGGAGCGATGTTCAGGCTGAGCTGATAGATGGCGGTGGCGTCAACCTTGGTCATGTGGACGCGGAGGGTGTTGTCGCCGGTCTTCTGGATGCCGGAGATGTTGGCGGCGGACTCGCCGGTCTGGATGCCCTTGCCGGAATAGCGCTCAAGGTCGGGGAACAGATCGTCCACGGTGGAACTGGCTTTCTCGGTGTCGATCATGTTGGCAACGTCAGCGCCGTACTTCTTTTCCAGCGCGGCGGCGAACGCCTCGATGGTCTCACCGCCGAAGCCCCACGCCTCAGCCGCGGCGTTGATGTCGCCCTCAGGCGCATAACCATTGGCGACGCAGTAGTCCACGATGTCCTGCGCGAGAGCGGTGGTGGCGGCGTCATACTTGCCCCAGAACTCGGTCTGCTCAGCCTCGGTCCAGAGGCTGAAGTCGGTGTTGTCGCGGCCCGCGTTGTAGAGCAGGTTCAGCAGGGTGTCCATGCCGGAACGATAGGCCTCCATGCCTTCGATGGGCTGGGCATACAGCGTGCTGGAGCCGTCATAGGTCGGGTCGCAGAGGACGTACATCGAGAAGATGACGTCGTCCACGGTCAGAGGCTCACCATCGGAGAAGACCAGATCGTCGCGGAGCACGAAGTCGTAATCGACGGTGCCGTCGGCGTTCTCGGTGATGGTCAGGTCGGCGGGACCATAGTAGGTGTACGGCGTGCCGTTGTACTCGACGGTCTCACCCTCAATGCCCTTGAGGATGATGGCGCCGGTACGGTCGCTGGTCAGCAGGCCCAGCTGCGTCATCGTCTGAGCGTCCTGGTCATAGGCGGTCTGGGAGAAGAACGGGGAGAACTTGCTGTTGAAGGGGCTGTAACCGACGGAGAGCGTCTGAGCCTCAGCGGCGGTTTCGACCGGCGCTGTGGTCTCAGCGTCGGGTGTGCTGGTCTCGGCGGGGGTCTCTTTGCTGCCGCAAGCGGCGAGCGAGAGCACCATGACGAGAGCCAGCAGCAGGGACAATAGCTTCTTGCTGTTCATGGGTATACTCCTTTTTTTTCTATTTTTATCACTGCCGCGTGGCAGTAATAAACGGATTCAATCCGCGGCGAGCTCCTCCGTCGCGAACGCGCCGCGCAGGGAGAAGAGCCGCGCCGCGCCAGACGCGAGAACGAGGGCGGAGAGCGTCACCGGCAAGTCCGCCGCCGTGTACCCGCCGCGCGCGGCGAGGACGGTCTGTCCCACCAGCGACAGCGCCGCGAGGATCACCAGCGCCACGCTCCACGGCGCGGCGGACACGGCGCGGTCCCGCTCCCGGTGCGTCAGGCGGTCACGGCGCAGCACCGTCGCCGCGCGATGGACCAGCGCGCCCGTCGGGAGCAGCGCGAACACGAGGGGCAGCATCACATACCAGCACCGGATGATCGGCGTGTTGACCAGCAGCGGCGCCAGCGCCGCGGCGGCGCAGACCGCGACCGCCGTTTGGTATCCCCGCCGGGCGCGGCGCAGCGTCTCCGTGTCGGCACGATAGCCGTAGTACGCGCCGATATACACGGGCTTGCCGTCCGCCCCCGGCGCGTCTTGCAGCGTGTAGTCCTTGACATACTTTCCCGATGCCATGTCTGTCCTCCCGGTGGAAGGGTGTGCCGCGTCATGTTTTGCTTCGCAAAACATGCAAAAGGCATGCCTTTTGTGGGGATCAAAGCGGGCGGCACTTCAATTTGCACAATATTAATGAGATTATACCCTCTTTTCCCCGTCAAGTCAACAGTGCTTGCGCGTTGACTTTTCTTTCCCAGGCGATTATGATGGATGCACACTCCTTTCACCCCGCCGGCCTCCGGCAAACCCGAACGATACCATGAATCAATCGCCCATTCCAACCGAATCCGCCGCTCCGCTCTGGACGCGGGATTTCATCACCATCACCCTTGGCAGCATCGTCTCGATGCTCGGCGGGGTCATGGCGGGCTTTGCCGTGAGCCTGTTCGTTCTGGACTACACAGGCTCGCCGCTCTATTATGCCCTCTACATCTTTCTGCACACCCTGCCGCAGATCGCCGCCCCGCTGCTGGCGGGGCCGCTGATGGACAAGTTCTCCCGCCGCCGCACGATCTACCTGCTGGATTTCTGTTCCACGGCGATCTATTTCGCCGTTGCCCTGCTTGTGCTCACGGGGCGCTTCAACTTCGTGCTTCTCGCGGTGATGACGCTGACCGTCGGCACCATCGACAGCGTCTACCGCGTCGCGTTTGAGAGCTTCTACCCCATGCTCATCACCGAGGGCAACTACTCCAAGGCGTACTCCATCGCCAGCACGCTGGAAACCCTGACGCTGGTGATGATCCCCGTGTCCACGTTCCTCTACAAGGCGTTCGGCATCTGCCCCATTCTGTTCGCCAACAGCGCCTGCTTCCTCGTCGCGGCGCTGTTCGAGGTTCGCATCAGCGACGTGGAGAAGCTGGATCGCTCCGGCGAGGCGTACAGCGCGAGGCGCTATCTGTCCGACATCCGCCAGGGCTTTCGCTATCTGCTCTCCGAGCGCGGGCTGCTGTGCATCGCCGTCTACTTCGCGTTCAGCTCGTTCGGCGGCGGCGCAAGCTCCGTCATCACGCTGCCGTGGTTCCGCGGCGCTTTCGAGAACGGAGAATACATCTATATGTCCGTCTGGGGCTTCTCCGTGCTCGGCCGCGCCCTCGGCGGGCTGCTCCACTACCGCTTCAAGCTCCCGGCGAAGCGCAAGTTCGCGATCGCCCTGTCCGTGTACGTCATCATCGGGCTGATCGAGGCGACGTATCTCTACGCCCCCCTCGGCGTGATGCGTCTCGGCTGCTTCCTCGTCGGCATCCTCGGCGTAACGTCCTACACGATCCGCATTTCCGCCACGCAGGCATACGTCCCGAACGAGCTGCGCGGACGCTTCAATGGCGCGTTCGTCATGCTTGACACCGCGGGCGCGCTGGTGGGCGAACTGCTCGCGGGCGGCGCCATCGCCGTTTTCCCGATGCGCCCCGCCCTGACGGCGTTTCTGCTGCTGGTCGTGCTGGCGGCGCTGCTGTTCATCCTCGGCGGGCGGCGGTACATCAAGCCCATCTACAACACGCAGGTGTAGGAAGAAACCAGACTTTTCACCGCGCCGACCGGTCCGGGCGCGGTGAAAAAGGCGTGTCATTTTCACAATCCATCTTTTGCGGTGATTACTCAAAAGATAATATATTTGACTTTCCAAATTATCACGCATAGAATGTCATTGTATACACAATAATAGCTCATCCTGCTTTTGTTTTTCAAGCAGGCAACAACTGTTACATTTGAAGGAGGCCTATTAAAATGATGTATGGTTATATGACTCTTTCCGACCAAACCGGCATAGCCCATTCGGAGATGAAGCCTGACGGAACCGTTAAGGTCTACTTTGAAAAGCCCGTTGAAGGAGGCTTCCAACACGCGACCTGCTTTCTGCCTGCCTATCGCTGGGACGCTATCAACGGATTCTCCTCTGAGGATATTCAACACCTGGAAAAAATCCTGAGGGACAATGCGCACCTGATTCTTGAGTTTTCTCAGGAAGGGGGATTCGAGAATGCCGCAGGTTATTAAAGTCGGTCCATATGTAGTCTTCTTTTGGCTTGACGAAGGCAAGCCGTTGGAGCCCATACATGTCCATGTCGTTGAAGGCGTCCCCAGAGCCAACGCCACTAAGGTTTGGATCACACAGTCCGGTAAGGCCTTGCTGGCGACCAGACAATCTGAGATTCCTGCTGCAACACTGCGGAAACTTTTGCGAATCATTGAGGCAAACGTTGATGAGATTCGCAGCAAATGGCTTGATTACTTTGACGAGATCAGCTATTACTGCTGAATTGCATCTTGCACCAACGCGGGGTGGCTGCTTAGCCTCCCCGCGTTGGCATATATCACGCCGTAAAGAATCGCAACAGGTTTTTGTGCCGTTTTCCCTCTGCTCTATAGGGGCGCGGGCTTAGCCCGCTTCTGCCGAAGCGGGCGGGACGAAAGCCCCGTGCCACAAAGGCGAAACTTGTTCACGCGCCAAGGAGCGTTTCGCGATCCCGCTGCAATCCATGCAATCATACTTTTTCCTTCAGTTCCTTTCTGGTCTTTTCCAAATCACCACAGGTCAGAATCGGAATCAGGCTGTTAATTTCTTCTATGGTTTTATCCCACCACTTGAAACTGAGCAGCAGGGCAATCAACTCATCATCAAAGCGTTTCCGCAGCATCCTTGCCGGATTCCCGATCACAACGGTATATGGCGCAACGTCACCGCCCACAACGCTGTTCGCACCAATGATTGCGCCGTCACCGATGTGAGCGCCGGGAAGAATCACGGCATTCTGCCCGATCCATACATCATTGCCAATCACGGTGTCTCCCTTGTACGGCATATCAGACGCGGCAGGAGCTGGCATATCCCAGCCTTCCAGCGTGTAAAACGGAAATGTCGACACCGCGTTCATCTGGTGATTGGCGTCGTTCATCATAAATTCGACGCCAGCCGCAATCTGGCAGAACTTCCCAATGATGAGCTTATCCCTGCTCCACGGATAAAAATGTGTTACGTGGCTCTCAAAGTCTGAATCCGCGATATAGGTAAAATCTCCGACCACGATGTTTGGATTCTGAACCGTTGGCTTTACATAGATTTCTTTATCATACCCCGCAATCGGATGCACTACGTTTGGATCTGGCTCTTTCCCGTTTTTCATAATGTTCACCTCTCTCAAAGCTGTCATACAGTATGAGTATGTCACGACAGGGTGTTGCAGAGTCTATAGCAAAAGGCAGGCAACTCTTTCGAGATTACCTACCTTTCTGGTGGACCTGAAGGGATTCGAATTCCGCTTTTTGAATGTTTTCTGGCGTTTTTGTATATCATTTTATGCCATACTGTATAGTAATTGCAACTTTATCTGTTACATAATCCCACGCAGTTTTAGCTCATGTTATGCTGGTAAGGGAAAAAATAAGAGAAATTTTTCGTGTGCCACACGGCAGGAATCACGTTTTTCACCGCTCACACATTCGACTATTCAAATTGCCATTGGTATGATGAAACTACCAAATCAAAAGGAGGCATCGCTATGAGTGAAAAGTTGACTTACCACCGCGAGGGCGACTATCTGATTCCCAACCTCATTGCACCCGAAAGCCCCAACATCGGAATTTGGGGGCAGCGCCGAAAGAACTATCTGAAAAAGAACAGAAGCGGCATCTATACCGGTATGCTGCTCAGCGGTGAGCTAAACGCCCACCTGGAGGAAACAGACTGCACGGCATCCGAGATGGCGGAAAGACTCATCGCGGAGATTGCAAAGCGGGAAGGCATAACCGAGCAGCTCAAGGCCGAGGACCAAATGGAGTGGGTGAGGCGGATGAACGCCATTCGCTCCACCGCAGAGGAAATTGTGTTGAACGATCTTATCTACTGCTAAACGCCACATCGAGCAAAATGATTTATTAATTATGGGGCAACTGGAGGCGGCTGCAAAGTTGCCTCCAGTTTTATGTCAACTAATTGGCTTGAAGCGATATTTTCCCTTTCCCAATCCGCTGACGGCTTCCGTTACGCCCATATCCACCAGCTTTCTAAGCAGAGTAGACGCCGGCGAAGCCGTAATGCCCAGAAGCTCGGTAACGTCGTTGCGTCCGAATATGGTTTCAAATCCGTACTCTGCGTACATTTCCCGTACATGATCCGCGGTTTTTGCAGAAGCGCCTGCCGTTTTCAGGACATTACCATAGGGGAACGCGCCGTCAATGTCCTGTTTTTCGCTTCCAATGTCCTGTTTTGCATCTCCAATGTCCTGTTTTTGAATCGCTTTGCTGATATGGAGATATCGGTTGTGCAGCTCGTGCCGCTCGCCCAGTAGGAGATTCCGGAGAAACAGTTCCAAATACTCCGTCGTCTCATGGACGCCGCGCTTGAGGTCATTGTAATTGGCGCGAACGAGGGAGTTTCTGAAATACCACGCATTTTCCGCGAAGATGTCGTTGGTCACGTCGAAGCCTAGCGTTCGCAGATACTTGATGAAAAACACGGCGGTCGTGCGCGTGTTCCCCTCGCCGAAAACATGGATCTGCCACAGACGGGAGACAAAGGTTGCCAAATGTGCGATGATCTCGCTCATGGAAAGACCGTCGTAACGGAACGCCTTCTCCGTCGCAAAATCGTAATCCAGCGTCGCCCGCAGTTCAGACGCGCCGCCGTAGATGACGGTATTCCCGTCCAGCACCCATTCCTTCTTGGTGATGTTGTAGTCACGGATTTGTCCCGCGTGCTTGTAGATGCCCGTAAACAGGCGCTTGTGGATGGAAAGGTACTGCGCCGGCGAAAACACAAAGGACTGCTCCGCCAGCAGCTGCGCGATACGGGCGGAAACCTTATCGGCCTCCTCCGTCCGGTCCGCGTCGTGCCGCCGGCTTTCCGCATAGTAGCTGTTGATCAGCGCGTTGGCCTCTTCGAGGGAAATCTCGCCCTCGATGTTTTTCTTTGCCGTTTCGATCAGATAGTGTGAGGTCTCCAGCCCGTCCACTGCCTGCAAGCCCACAGCAGTTTGCCATGCGTAGCCAAGGTCGCGCTTATTCGGTTCGCTTTGGCGAAGATATTCTTCAAACGGGTCTTTGTTCATGTACGAACCTCTCTGACTAAAGATGTTATTCCTTGATCATTTCGACAACATTTATTGGTTTTGACAATACCAATGTCCCGTCTGGCGTCTTCCCGGTCCGAAATGCCGTGCTCCAATACTCATATACTTGCTTTCCGCCAAACACCGTGGAGGCCATCGTGCGATCCTTCCACAACGGCAAATCTCGCAAATTTCTTATGAAAGATCGAATGTTGGTCCACAGCTGATCCGGGAATTTAATCTGGAACAGGTTCTGGTCGTCATATAGTTCGCCGGTCAAACTAAAGAAGTTTTTGATCAGCAATTCAATGTACTGAATCCAATTATACATTATTTCTTCTTTGAAAATGCGATAGGCAGCAAGATGATCATCTGTAATATCCTTGTCTTTTCCCTCTGCAACCTTATTCTCAATTCGGTAGGTGCCAACCTCTGCGCTGTATCTGCCGATAAGCAGTTCCTCCGCCAAAATATTGCACAGTTGGATGAGCTGTTCCTTTTCCAATACTCTCGGATTCAATCCTTCATCCGCCCGATAATCAAGCGACGTACTCAGAATTGTTTTGGCGTTGATAAATCTGGACAGCAAGGTTTTTTCAAAAGTGGAATAGGATAATGGTAATTCTGATCCTCTGCCCTCAAAGTTAATATACGATTGCAACTTATTATCTGCGTTTTTGGTAACCAGATTCTTCTGGCTGTTTATGATATATGTCCGAATATTTCCTCTCTCGCCCTTGAAGTGGTCAACCAGATTTGCTTCGGAAAAGCTGAAGCAATCTTCCGCGAGGTTATGGTCAAGCTGATACTTTTTAATTCTCTCCGCATAAAGCGTATCATGGAGTTGACGGACAATGGATTTATCAAAAGCGATTTGCTTTAATTTACTGCCCGCCGTCGTGTTTGTTTCTATCATTCGGTCAACATCGGTATTCAGAAACAGCCGAACAAGCAGAGCCTTTGTTCCCAGCATAATCTGTGCGACGGCCTTATGCTGACCATCAAAAATCATGATTCGGTCGCCATCCAGCCGAGCCAGACTGATATGTAGCTGGGGATTGCCCTTGTGAAATTCCTTGATCAGCAGGCCAATCGAGCTGTTGATCCCTCTGGGATTGATGATCTCATCATGATAGAGATATTGTAGAGGAACCTGGATAAACGCCGTCTTTTCACCAGATAGCTTGTCAAGAAAAATATCTGCTGTTCTTACTGTATCATCGCCAGTTTTTGAAAACGCATACACCAGTTTCTCGTTTTCATTTTTATATGAGAAATCAAGCAATGATCCGTCGTTGGCAGCCAACACATGTTTCAACGACGGGGTCTCATGTTTTTCCTCCGCGTCCTTAATGATTTTAGACAATCTGGCTATGGCTCTGGCCACTTCCAAATCAGCGTCCTGTTTCGATTTATTGCAGTTTTCATGAGCAAGTGCAAAGTTCGTTTCATCATCTTTTCCGCCATTTACCAGCGGTTTGATATGGTCAATGTTCGTAGGATTCAGGTCGAGGTCAATATCCTCTCCGCAGATAAAACATTTATGGTTCTGGATAGTCCACAGTTTTTTCGTTAATCCGGCGTACTCTTCGGCTGAGAGGCTGTCCAGGTATTTTGAATTACCCATAATCTCTTCTCCTTATCTGTTCTCCTCAAAGTTCTCGACCTGCTCCATGACCTTGCGGAACACCTCCGGGCTGTACTGCGGAGGGTAGCCGTTTTTGACAAGGCAAATCTTTATATCGAACTTGAGCTGGTCCCTGACAATCTGGTTGTTTAGCCAGTCGGCAAATGAGGACTTTGTATCAATGATCTCCTTAATTTTCTTGGCAAGCGATTTGCACTTTTCGTTGACTGAAACGCCGTCGACGATCTTATCTTCGCCATATTCAAAGTTGTATTGATCGCGCAGGGTAATCAAAATATCGTAAAATGCTTTCTCCTCGAAAGTCAGACCGACCTTGCGGAAGCTTTCACGGTCGGCGTTCATCTCTTTCAGAATACGCAGTGCCTGCTCCGTCGCATTTTTGATGATTTCTTCGGATGTTTCCTCTTGCGCGGCACCGGCTTCTTCCGCCGTCAGATGTTTCCGCCGCTCGTGATACTGCTTGATTGTTGCCTCAAGCATTTCCTGAAAGCGTTTGGCGGCCATCTGGTTTGTTTTGCTGTATTCCGTGATCTGCCTGCGGAGCATTTTCACCAGTATTTCGAGCTTGGAAGCTGGCATCTTTACATCAGACAGCTTCTCGAAATACTCCGGGCTGAAAATATCCTCTTCCTCGCCGCTTTCAAGGATGCTTTCGACCTTGCTGTATTTTAACGCCTCTTCAACCATTCTTGCCACATTGCGGTTCATAATGTCAGCATCAATTTCGCTGGTTCCGCTCATCTTGCGGACAAAGCCGGCAATCGCCATGAAGCACTGGGCAAGCGCAGACTCCTCCTCGCTAAGCTCGCCGGAGGGTTGGCAGATATCATAGGCCGTCCGCATTCTCTTAACAGTTTTCAGAAAATACGTTTTAAAAGACACCTTCTGGACGCTCTTTCCGCTTTTGCTGGTGGAGTTCAACTCTTCCGTAGACACAAAGACATACTCGGCAGCTTTTGCCAGCAGTCTGTATCTCTTAGCGGGGTCTCCGGCCGGATTGAGGAAGGGCGTCAAATCGTAGCCCGTAAAGAGGTTCTTGAGGGTAAGAAGTTCCTCTCTAAATACGCCGGTCGCCTGTTCAATGTCATCGGATGTGGGCGCGACGGAGCTGTCGCCGCCATACATCTTCATGGCTTCGCGCATATTGTCACGAATGCCGATATAATCGACGATCAGGCCGTACTCCTTGCCAGGGTATTTCCTGTTTACACGGCTGATGGTCTGGATCAGCATATGCTTTTTCAGAGGTTTGTCGTTGTACATGTATGTAAGCGAGGGAACGTCAAATCCCGTGATCCACATATCGACGACAATAACGATGCGGAAATTTGACTTTTCCTGTTTGAAGGCAACATCAAGCTTCTCGGAGCGCTTATCATTTGTGACGCCGCCGAGATAATTGTACATGTCTTTATCGTCGTTCTTTCCGACGCTTGCCACCATAGCAATAAAGGGCATGGGCTTCAATTTGTTCAGCTCTTCCGCAGAAACGGCGACGCCATCCGGGGTCTTCTTCTCCACAAACCACTCCGGATACTTATCCTGAAACTTTTTCAGCAGGTCATAAGCGATTTTTCTGCTGGAACAAACGATCATGGCCTTTTGCACGCGCTCCGGATCGTTGGCACATGCCGAAACATAGTGGTCATGGATATCCACGGCAAGGCGCTCCAGGCGCGAGGGCTCGCCCAGAATGATCTCCATAGAACTCATGGCCTTCTTGCTTGCCTCGACATCCTCCTCGGTCGCGCCGTCGTCGGCGCATTTTTTGTAATACTCCTCGATCAGCTTGACTTTTTCCTGATCCAGCAGGACTTTTGCAATCCGGGGATGATACTTGATGGAAACGGTCAGACCGTCGGCAACCGCCTGATCCATCGTATAGCGGTCGATTTCATCGCCAAAGGTTTGATAGGTTTCGGAAATCGGCGTGCCGGTAAAGCCGACAAAGGTAGCGTGTGGGAAGGCTTCCCGCAAAACCTTGGCATAGGGCTTGGACACCATGGCTTTCATGTTGTTGTCCGCGTCCTTGCTGAACTTGATCTGTCTGGACTGTTCAAGCTGTGTGCGGTGCGCCTCATCCGAGAAGCATATAATATTTGCGCGGTTGTTGATCAGGCCGATTTTATCGTCTTTTCTGTCGCAGAACTTCTGAATGGTGCAGATATAAAACCCGCCGCTTTCACGCACGCCGAGTTCTTCTCTCAACACCTTGCGGCTCGGGACAACGCTGACTTCGCCGAGGCTCAAGAACTCGTTGCTTTTGGTAAACAGTTTTGAACCCTGATTTTGCAGGTCATCGCGGTCAACGATCATAACGATCGTGGGGGAACCGATTTCCGGGACATCCGTGCAGCGCAGGGCAAGCTGACGGGCAAGAAATGCCATCGTATAGGTTTTCCCGCAGCCGGTCGCGCCGAAATAGGTGCCGCCCTTTCCGCTCTTTGCAACCACAGATTTGATAATGCTCTGCTTCAGCAGGCGCGCGGCAAAGAACTGCGGATACCGGCAAACGATTTCCACTTCGTCGCTGTCGTATTCGCTGTCTTGAAAATAGATGTAGTCGCGGAAAATTTCAAGGAAGCGCTCCGGGCTGTATACGCCCTTGATCATGGTCTGCGTCTCTTCAAAGGGAAGCGTGGATACCTTGTCTCCTTCGTTCACGCGGCGCCATGCGTAAAAGTGTTCATAGGGCGTGCGAACCGTACCCAGCCGCGTTTTCACGCCGTCGGAGATACACGCCAGCGGACAGTAGTGCAGCAGGTGCGGGATGTCGCGCCAGTAGCGGATATTGATCTGTTCCCACGCATCATAGATCGTAGCGTTTGCGTCCGCCGGGTTTTTGAGCTCGATAACGCACAGAGGCAGACCGTTGACAAACAGGAGAATGTCAGGGCGGCGATTTTCGACCTGTCCGTTGTTGGTATATTCCACGGTGAATTGATTGACGGCACGGAAAATATTGCTGTCCGGATGCTCGAAATCAATCAGGGCAATCATACGCGGCTCGCCACTTTGCGGCGTGAACTGGATGCCATTGACCATCCAGCCATATACCTTGTGCAGCGTGGCAAAGTCGCTCTCCGCGCCGACGAGGCGGACGGTGTCCATGAGCTGACGGACTTCTTCGGCGGTCAGGTCGGGATTTGTCTTGCTCAAAAACTGCTCCAGATCATCCTCATACAGCACGTCGCGCTTGGAACGGCGCGCCATGCTGTTTCCGGCAAGATACTGCCAGTCCTCTGCCTCCAGATAGGAAAGGAAGGCATTTTCAAATTCCGACTCGCAAAAGCGACCGTTATAGTTTTTCAGCTTCGCCATGGCTGGTACCTCCGTATTGTTCAATCAGCCGCTGCAAAATGTCTGTAGAATCATTTGCGCTCTCGTCCGATGCATCTTCTGCAAAAATGCTGCTGTATTGATCATCGGCCAGTACATTCACGCGATATTTCAGTTCGTTTGGAATGTTTCTGTTTAGTGAGCTTTTCCTTGTAAGAGCTTCCAAATAAAGCGCAAGATTAACAAGAACTATCGTTTCTTCATCTGATTCCTGATTCGTAAAGGCAACATATTGGTTTATCAGTTCTTTCATTGGTTCCAAAAGTTGGCGAGCGTAAATCTTGTTGTAATAGTTATAACTATCGCCTTCTAAATAAGACAACTTCTCCAAATTATAGGAATACGGAGAAAATGCACTTTCGTAGGTGCTGGGGTCATCCAAAGAGTCGAACAGCGTTGTTTCAATTCCGCGGTCAGGATATTTTATCCCCGTATTGTCATAACCATCGTAGCTCATGTTTTGCAGAGCGTTTCTTTCAAACTGCAAAGAATAAATTATGGCGTTCCGGTATTTGACAAGGAGTGCAGTATTTCTGTTGTCTGACACTTCCGCTGAAAATACACGAATAAAGTGATCAAACAGATAATCGCCGCCATAGTCAAACCTTTTGCAGTATTCTTCCTTTAGATATGCCAAATATTGAACAGCATCATTTGAATAGTCAGAAAGTGTTTTTATCTGCTCACTTCTTAAACGCTTGTATTCGCCATCTGCATAATTGTTTTTTGCTTCAATGATTTGTGGTATCAGGTCAATCCATTTTTCAAGATACTGCTCAAACTGTGAAATATATAATCCCAGATGAACCGGCTTGTCCCATCGATCAGATGGATAGATCATTGCTGTCAAATCGGCCTTGCTGCTTCCTGCACAGCAAGGATGATCTCGCCAAGTCACAAATGGGCAGCAGTGAAATTGTCTGCCATTTAAAAACTCGTTCTGGCGATTTGTGCAAAGCGGATGCACCGCACATAGCGAACGAATATATTCGAAGTATCTTCCATCTGTGCTTTCCTTGCTTCCGAATACTAAGGAAGAAGCCTCTATGCTTTCAATCAGATGATTGTCAACTCTGAAAATGTGACCAATCGTTTTTATACACTCAATAACAACATAAGCGTTGTTGATAAAATCGTAAAAGTCGAAAGCAGCCCGATTGCATCCCCGTCCGCCAAGCTCAATGCTATTCAGATAGTCGAGAGTATCCTCTAAACGATCCATGGCAGCGCACGTCTGCCCCCACGCGTAATAATCGCCCTTGATTTGCTTTTCTTTGTGAACGTTGTCAATGGACTGCTTTTGCCGATCATTAACTGCATTGCGCAAATCAGCGGCATATTGTACGTTGAAATGAAATCTATACTTCTCCATTTTGTGCCTCCTCCAACGCCCCCTTTACCAGTATCGGGCAAATATCCTTAATTTGTTCCTTTAGCTGTTCATTGATTCTTTTTCTTGCATTATATGCTACATAGATTTCTGCGATTGAATGTTGTAGCTTGATATCCGGAATGGGTATTCTAACATCCACAAGTTCAGCCCATGTAAATGTTTCACGCGCGGTTCCCCACGAGTTGAAACGTGCATATCGGTCAAACTCTTTCCTGTTAAAATACAAGGCCAAATACTCTGGCAACAAAGACTCTTCGTCTGTAGAAAAAACTTCGTATACCGATGAAACGGCTATATCATTATTCGTGTCATTAAAGGCATAAGCGAACACTTTTTCGTTATGAGTCGTTTGGACAAATCCAAGTTGCCGCGGTTTTACTATTTTATAATTTGCAAGATCATCAAGATTCACTTTTGAAGTTGGCTTTCGGAAAACCTTTGCGGTACTGATTCCCATAACGTTTTTTGTCCCATCTCTGCCGTTGCGCACGTCATGCCGCTCAATATACGGTCCAATCTTCTCACACGGCATCTTCCGCCGCAAATCCTCAATATACCCATCGCAAACGAGCTTCAAATCCTCCAACCCGTGCTCATAGCTCTGCTGATTGGCAACCATGGCTTTGTAGATATCAACGTATTTTTTCTGAATGGTATAATCGGGACGCAAAAACTCGACAGCGCAGATATCTTCCCAATTATAGAATTCCGTGGAGCTGCCCCATGAGTTGGTAATTACATAGCGGTCAAACTCCGGGCGATTGAAAAACATATACAGCCATTCGGCGAGAAGGTCTTTTTTCGAGTCCTCTTTGATCCGAAATACAACGTAATCCTCTGTGCAGATCACCGGTTTCTGACCATCGTTATATGCTATGCTGAACTTGCTGCCATTTCTGGATGTCCTATGGTTAAATACGAACTCACCGGGATAGACGATTTGGAATTTGGACAAATCGCGGTCGTTAATGTCCGCTTTTGTCAGCATGAGTTTTTTCAAATTGTTGACGCCTCGCACATCCTCTGAGCCGAACGCGAGATCATCATTTGTTACCTCGCGGAGTTCGATAAACTCGCCAAGGGTGCATTTAGTCAATGCCATACCCAATCCCCCTGAACGCATCCTCCAACATTTTCTGCGATTGCTTCTCCTGCGCGATCACATCGCGCATCTCCGCCTGAATCCGTTGCATTTCCGCAGGGAAGTCAATTTCCAGATCGTGGTCGATGAACTCAATATACTTGCTGGGAATGAGGCTCCAGCCATTCCTTTCAATCTCTGTCATGCCGACGCTGCGGTATAGCTCCGGCACTTCGTAATGCGTTCCGTCCGTCCCCTCCGCCTGCCATGTGTGATAAATGTCCGCTGCCCGCTTGATTTGGTCTGCATCAAGCCGCACTTTTTTCTTGTTTTCGCCCTTGACGGGGTTTTCCGTCCATGTGCGAAGATCCATGAAAAGGATCTCGTGCTCGCGGTTGCGCAGCGCCCTGCCGTGGTAGTCGCCGCCCTTTTTGTTCTGATTCAGAACCCAGAGCGTGACGCTGATATCCGTTGTAATAAAAAGCTCACGGGGAAGGATAATGATAGCTTCGACTTTGTCGTTTTCAATCAGCTTTTTCCTGATTGCAAGCGTGTCGCTGTCGCCCAAGGCACCGTTTGCCAGCAGGAATCCAGCAACGCCGTCCAGCGGCTTCAAGTGGGAAAGAATGTGGAGAATCCATGCATAATTCGCGTTGCTCTCCGGCGGCGTCTCATAATCCGTCCAGCGCGGATCGCCTTTCAGATTGTCGTTAAACCAGCCCTTCAGATTGAATGGCGGATTTGCCATGATGTAGTTGAAATACAAGCCCTTGTGCAGATCGTGCGTAAAAGACGAGTCAGCCTCGTCGCCGAGATGATGACTGATTCCACGCAGGGCGAGGTTCATCTTCGCCAGACGGTAGGTTGCGGGTTCTTTCTCCTGCCCATAGACGTTAATGCGGCTGATATCGCCGCGCTTTGCCTTGACCAGCTCGGCGCTCTGAATGAACATTCCGCCCGACCCGCAGCAGGGGTCGTACAATGTGCCGTCGAACGGCTCAATCATGGTGGCAATCAACTCAACCACGTCGTGGGGTGTGTAATATTCGCCCTCCTCCTTCGTCGCATTGACCGCAAATTCTTTGAGGAAGTATTCATAAACGCGGCCGATCAGGTCTTTTTCCTCGCCAAAGGTCTTGTGGCTGATTTTGTTGACCTCATCGACCAGCTTCTTGATATCGTTCGGCGCAAGGTTCCGCGTGGTAAATGTACCTTTCACAAAGCAACCCTTGAGCTGGCTGTCATTCGCCGCGATGCTGCTCAAGGCGGTATCGAGCGCAACATTGAGATTCGGCGCGGCCGTGTTGATGATGGTGGACCAACGCGCTTCCGGGAGAAGGTTGTAAGTTCCGTCCGTGAAGGTTGGATCATCCAAAAACGCGGCCTTGATATCCGGGTCGTCCGGGTCAAGGCCTTGTTTCACCAACTCATTGCGCAGATTTTCAATGCCGTCCTCGAATTTCTCCCCGATGAAGCGCAGAAAAACGAGTGTGAGCATCATGTCGCGCTTTTCAAAAAACGATCCGGAATTGCGCGCCGCGCGCAGAATGTCGCGGCACTTGAACAGTATCGCGTCAAGGTTCAGCGTCTCTTCGGCTTTTTTCTTCGGCATGGGAATATCCGTCCTTCTCTGTCGGTTTTATTATGGCTGAGAATCAGTTGCCGCTGCGTTGCGAAGTTTCCTCTTTCTCAAGCAAAAAGGTAAACTGGGCTGAAAGGACATACAGCAAATCCTGGGCAGTAAGCTCCGAAGCCTGCTTTTGCCCTGTTGTCGGCATCATAGTCACTTTCAAGAGCACATCGGGATGGTTTAGCTCGTTCGACTTCATCTGCCGAAAGGCGGAGTTCATATCGACCGGCTGCTTTTTTAGCTCGTGGTAGGTGTCGATGATGTCTTTTTCGAGGTCAGTGATTTGTCCTTTCGCTCGAAGCATATTGATTAACAGCTCTATTTGCTGGTCGTTCATGTTTTTGCCCTCCAAAGTGAATGTGCGGCAGTTCGGCTCGTTTGTCGAAGCAAAGGCCTACTACACCTATTTTACATATTATACACGTTTCCCCTATATTTTGCAATCGGTCAACTACGTTTTCGTGGTTCGAGGCCTTCAGCCAGATTGGTAACCCTCATCAATCCTTTTGCTTCCCGGCGCAGCGCCATATCCACAATATCCCCTGTGTTTCCGGGGGTTCTCCGGTCGTAGCAAATCAAGAAGTCGCTGTTCCGTTGTTAGCGTCCGGCAATAATCGCCGCAAAAAGTCCAGCGAAAACAACCAATCGGAGGCCATTTAAAAAAGCCAACAACCCAGCCAACGTGTTTTCAATTATTCGCTTGGTTCATTTGTCTTTACTCTGCCGGTTTGCAGCGCCACCGTCTCCAACTTCTTTCCACGGAAGCTCTCGCCACGGATCTTAAACACGGTCGCGTCGTCAAAAATACGGTCCAGAGCGCAAAGCAGCGCATCGTCCTCGTTAAAGTTGCTCCGCCAGAGCGCAGGGTTCTTGTTGCTGGTGAAGATGGTGTTGTATGGGCCTTCCTTGTTGTACCGGCGGTCAATGAGGTCAAAGAACAGCCGCGTATTCGCCTTGTCAAACTCGCAGTGTCCCACCTCGTCAATAATCAGGCAGGACGGCCTGACGAGGCTGGTCAGAGCGGACGCCTCCTTGCCGGTTCGCCTGGCGGCGGTAAACTTGTCTCGCAACTCGGACATTTTTATGAAGTACGTCTTCATGCCATGCTTGCAGCATTCAAAGCCGAAAGCCTGCGCAAGATGCGTTTTCCCGGTACCGGCAGGCCCGATGAAGGCAAGATTTTTATGCGCGTAGATGGCGGACAGGGATGGCAGCGCCTTGAGCCGCTCCACATCTTTCCCCTTTATCACAGAGAAATCAAAGGTCTCAAAGGTCTTCGGATCTTTCAGCGGCAGCCTGCTCATCTTGAGGATTGTCTGGATCGTCGTCTCCGTTTTCTTGGCGGAGAGATCTCAAAAACCAATGCAATCGCATCCACAGCCTCGGGTGAGAGTTCATGCTCCTCGGCAAGATGTGCCAACTCGGCAGAGGAAAAATCCAGCTTGAGGATATCGCTACACCGCTCCACACGTTCAAATACGGGCTCATTCATCCCAGACCACCCCCTTGTCGAAGTCAAACTTGTCAAAGGTCAGGTCTTGCTTGGGTTCCTCCAGCATGGTCATGGTGGTTCGGACAGGCGCCGTGGGAAACTCCTCGGGCTGGCGTACATCCAGATACTGGTCCTTGCAGAAACGGTCCCGCTTGGACCATGTTACCTCGTAGGTGGCAAGCAGATCCCGCGCATCGGCCGAGTAGATGTAGATCATATCGTCTTCCCGCGCGATACGGGCGGTGCTACCTCGGTAGCTGTATGGTACGCCAAAACGCCGCCCCTCGTAATTGATAAAACCATCGAACGAGATCTTCCGCTCTGGGGCGAGATAGAACCGCAGGGAAAGGCTGTCCTCCAGCTGTGAGAGGCTGGCGGCGCAGTTCGTAAGATGCAGTTCCTGCGGAACGAAGCCTAATGCACGGTGGTAGACTGTATTCTGCCTGTTGCACCATTCCAGCGCGGCGCGGTTCAAATCCGTCACGTTCCAGAATGCCCGGTCGGCGAGGAAGTTTTCCTTCACGAAGCGGACGAGCCGCTCCACTTTTCCTTTGGTAAACGGATGCCTGGGTTTGCAGAGCTTCGTTTGGAAGCCCACCGTACCCATAAAAGCCTCATAGTCTTTCTGCCAGATTGGGAAACCGGAAAAGTCTCTCCGAATCACCACGCTCTTCATGTTGTCCGTCAGGACATACCGAGGCACACCCATGTAGCGAAACGCGTGGATCATCCCGATGAAGAGATTTTCCTGCTTGGCGTTGGGAAAGAACTCAATATACCGCTGTCCGCAGTGGTGGCAGATCACGGCAAAGCAAGCTGCCTGAAATTCGTTCCCGGTGTAATCTGCCACCTTTGTAAAGCCCCAGTCCATCTGGTAAGTTTCTCCGGGCGCCGTAGTGTATCTGCTTCCGCGGCTGCCTTGCGGCGCGACGAGCTGACGTTTTGCAGGGATAAGTGAGCGGTGGCTCTGGATATACCGCTTCACCGTCGTCAGGCTTCCGGTATAACCCTCTGCCTGCAACCGCTGGAGAAGTACGGATGAATTCGCTATCCCCTGTGTCAGCAGGGCATCCAAGACAGCGGAATAGCCGCTCAGGACGGTTGCCTTGGGGCGTTTGCCCTTGGAAGCGTGAGGCTTGACTTGGTAGTTGTTTGCCTTCAGTCTTCTGAGCCTTGCGCGGGAAACGCCCGTGCGCCGCTCCAACTCGGCCAGATTGATCCGCTCCAGGGAAAAGTTTTTCCCCTGTTCCGCTTTCATTTCCTCGATGGGCTTGTGCTATACTGGGCTCAAAGCCATTTTCGCATGTTTTCATAGTCCTCCTTTGCTGAGTTGTTGGCTTTTACCCAGTATAGAGGATTTGAAAGCTGGAGGAAATGGCTTTCTCATTTGGCCTCATATTGGTGATTTCTGATGGACTCTTTTTGGCGGTTATCGTTGGACGCTAACACCGTACCATATACTGATTCGCTCGAATGATGGCATAGGGCTTCGGCACGGTTTCCAAACCTTCCGGATAATAGGTCCGGTCATAATCGGATGTATCATGCAAAAACGGATAATACGGCAGAAGCAACGTAAGCGTTACCTCCGGGTGGCGCTTTTTTGCCGCCCTGACAGCACCTGCCGCCATATAGTCAAAACGTCCATAGTGCCCGACAACAAACTCAGTCACTTCGCACTCGGTAATATGCCGTTCCACCGCTTTTTCCAATAGCGTGCGCAGTGCCTCAGGAGCATTACGGTGCCCAATGAAGAAGCAGATCATGCTGCTCTCACCTCCCGTAGCCAGACTATCACAAAAATCAGGATTAGTACAGCTACAGGGACTAATTTTCTAAGCACTCACCTATAATTATGGTACAGCTACAGGAACGAGTGGTGATGAAATGCAGTTGAACGAGGCGATCAGCGCGCGACTAAGCGAGCTTTTGAGCGAGCGGGGCATGACGCAATACCAGCTATACATGAAAAGCGGCGTTCCCAAGTCAACCATCGGCAATGTCATCAACTGTTCCTATGATTCCGTCAAGCTGCGTATCATTCACGAGATGTGTCAAGGCTTTGAAATCAACATCAGCGATTTCTTCAATTCTCCATTGTTTGAGGAAAGTAATTTGGAACCATAAGTAAAAAGCGGGCTTGGGTGCTTTGATTGATCGCCCCAAGCCCGCTTTGCTGTTTTATTGAATCACTTTCCGTATCTTCTCCAGCGCCCGCTTGCACGTTTTCTCCACCGTGTCCGGCGAAGAAAGCCCAAAGTCCAGCATGATGTCCTCATAGGTCTCCTTCGGGAGCGACCTGCCGTCCTTGTCCGTGACGCTGAAGCATTCCGGGCAGAAGCCATAGTGCCGTGCCAGCATTTCACGTTCCTTGTAGTCGAGCTTCTGGAACGCATCATACAGCGCGTCCATCTGATACGCCTGAAAGAACAGCGCGCTCGGCTCGTCGATCAGGCTGCCGATCTCCATCGGCTCGTCGTCCTCGTCGCCGGTTTCGCGGTCGAGTTCAAGGACGCGCATATTCTGCATCCCGCTCCGGATCATCTCCAACGCCGTCTTCGGCTCGCGGTGGATGGCAGCGGCAATCGCGGCAATGGTCTCGTCGTCCGTCTTCTCACCGTATTCCGCAAACAGCCGCATCGCTTTTCTCAGCAGGTAATACTCCGTATCGTTTGGCACCGAAAACCCTGTCCGCATCGTGCGGATACAATCATGCATGGCTCGTTCGACTGTACGCTCCGCGTATGGGACAAACGGGCCTTTTTCTTTTTCGTAACCGTCCAGCGCCTCCAACAAGCCCTGCACACAGGCTTGCTTCAAGTCCGAAAAGTGCCCCTGTACGGCGTACTTCTGGGCAAATTCCTTTGCTTTCGCATTGATCGCCGGCTCATGCCAGTGCAGGAACTGCGCGAAAAACGTCGCATCTCCGGTTTCCAGATACCGCTCGATGCACTCCTGCGGCGTCCGCTTCTCCGGTGCCGGATCGAGCTGATACAGTTTGTAAGTGCTTTGCTCCGGCACCGCCGTCGCCCCTTCCTCAGTGTTCTGCGTCGTGGTAGAGCTTTTCACGCTCCATATCCTTTTCGTACTGCGTGACCGCGTATTCGTGGTCAAACTGTGCCCGCTGCTTGTGCTCCAGCGCCAGCGCCTTGGCCTTCGCCGCAAACTCCGGCGTGATCGTGTCCCGGCTGAGCTCCGCGCGGATCACGCTGCACCGGCGATTGTAGATGTCCGTGACCGGATCGCCCTCCGCCAGCTCCTTGCGGTGGACGTAAGCGGCGTAAGCACGACAGGTCAGGCGCTTTCCACGCGCCTCGTAGGGCGACATCCCAGAGCAGTAGATTGTCCGCCGCGCACTCTGCATCAGGAAATAGCTCTTGCAGACCGGGCAGCGGCGCGGATAGTGCCCGTGGTGCAGCCCCTCAAAGAAATCCGTCAGGAGAAAGCTGTAATAACGGTCGAAGCGGAGCCGTCGCGCCACCGTCGCCTCGTTACTGCGCTTGTTCTTTTTCAGCCCGACGTACTCCTCCGTCAGCGGGAACGGCACCGAGCCGAACACATCCAGCGCGATGGGCAGCAGATGCTTTTCGTCGAGCCGCTCCGCCTCGTCCAGCCGAGAAATGAATGCCCGGATATTCTTCATCGCGTTCGACATGTCCTCGCTCAGCGTATCGAAAAAGGCAAGGATGGCGTTGACCTCCGCGAGCAGCGTCTCCATCTCCTCAATGTACGCCATATCGCAGCGCCGGCTCGCCGTGCCGACACCCACCTCGTTTTGGTCGAACGTGCTGATTTTGCCCCGGCTGCGGAAGTATTCGCAGATGCGCTCGCCGTTTTCCCCTGAGAACAGCTCCGTGACCTGTCTCCGCATTGCGTCCACGTCGAGCGTATCAAACGGGCGAAGCCAAGGAAGCGCCTTCAGGCTTTCTAGCGTGTTGCGCCCAGTCTTTTCATATTCCTCAATGTTCAGATACCCACAGCGGAGCTGACGCCGGATGTTGTAGGTTATCTCGTCGCAGAATACGGCGATCCGAGCCGCCGTGTCGTTGACGTAGTATTGGTTCAGAAATTGCAGGACGAAGTACCCGGCGGGATACTTCTTACCGCCGAGATAGACGCAGCCGTCGCGGTAATCCGCTGTGAAGATGCCCTCCGAGAACATCATTGCCATATGCCCAGCCTCCATTCTCTCAAATCCATTGTACCATAATCCGGACTGTAAAGAAATTTTGAAAAATTTGCGTGATTTTTCGATGCGATATTGATTATCAAACCCAACTATATCATAGAAGCGCCTTATTATCAACGATTTCTCGTTGTTGCGCTTTTGGATTTAACCATGTTGCGCGATTCCATTGAAAATCGTGATTTCGACGTATTAAGAGAGTAGAAGGCAGTGAAAAGCCGCCGGGTGAACATACCCAGCGGCTCTTTTGCTGCCCGAAATCACGAAGGGAGGTCTGCCTATGAGATGGAAGATTACAGAGGCTCAGGTGGAGCCCGTCCGACAGCTCGTGCGAAGCGGCTGCTGCAACTGCTCGGATGGGAACTGCCTGTTGCTCGACGACGGCGAAGCGCAAACCTGCGTACAGCTCATTTGCTCCAGAGGCATCTACTGCCGGTATTTCCGCGACAGGGTGTTACCAGCTGAAAAAGAGCTGTACAACGAAATCATCAAGCAAAATAAGGAGGATCACTGATTATGAAAGACATGAACGGAATCAAGATCATTGCCGTGGACCAGGGCTATGGCAACATCAAAACCGCAAACCACTGCTTCCCGACCGGCATCATCGGCTCCGACACCGAACCGCTCTTCACCGGCGATATGCTGGTCTATGAGGGACGCTACTACCTCATCGGTGAAGGGCACAAGGAGTTCCTGCCGGATAAGGTCATGGACGACGACTACTATCTTCTGACGTTCGCCGCTATCGCCTGTGAGCTGGCGGACGCGCATCTGACGGAGGCAAACGTTTTCCTTGCCGTCGGTCTGCCGCTGACCTGGACATCCGGGCAGAAGGACAAATTCGCCAAGTACCTCAGCCGGAACGAGGATGTTCGCTTCACCTACAGAAAACAGGACTATCACATCCACATCGCCGGCGTGAAGGTCTATCCGCAGGGATACGCCGCCGTCGCGCCCTTTGCGACGAAGCTCAGGGGGCTGAATCTCGTCGCGGACATCGGCAACGGTACGATGAATGTGCTATACCTTGTGAACGGCAAGCCTCAGTCCGGGAAGATGTTCACGGAGAAGTTCGGCGTCCACCAGTGTACGCTCGCCGTGCGCGAGGCGTTCATGCGTCGGACGCAGCGTGAGCTGAACGACGCCATCATCGAAGAGGTGTTCCGCACTGGTACGGCAAACATCCGGGAAAGCGATCTCGCCATCATCTGTGATGCCGCTTCCGGGTATGTGGAAGAAATCTTCCATCGGCTGCGGGATCACGGGTACGACGAGGGCACCATGACGCTCTACATCACGGGCGGAGGCGGCTGCCTCGTGAAGCACTTCTACAGCTTCAACACCGAGCGCGTAAAGTTCGTGGACGACATCTGCGCCGCCGCCAAGGGCTATGAGTATCTAGCGGAGCTTCAGATCAAGGCGGGGAAAGCATGATGACCGACTACCGATTCAACGTCCGCTTTGACACAAGAAACGAAGTGGAACGGCAGGCCGCCGAATTTTTGCGCGGCATGAAGCGCGGCTCCCGCAACCGCTTCGTCATCGAGGCGATTGCCGCCCGCATGAACGGCGGCGTAGATGCCGCAGGTTTGGTTGAAATGCTCCGGCAAGTCATCCGCGATGAGTTGCAAAGCCTTCCACGTACCGTTTCTCAGCTGGTCGAAGCAAGCGCCGACGGCTTGACCGAGTTGACGCCGGAGGAGCAGGAGGCGAATCAGGCGGCGGCGCTGGCTGCGCTCGACGAATTCTTCTGATGGCACCGCCACGGTGCCTTTCCCTGATGCCTCCCCCGCTGATGGCACCGTGCAGGTGCCATCAGAAAAGGAGAACGCTCCGAACTATCCGACCATTGAAGAAACGCCCGCGACACCGCCCGACTGAACCATCCACGCCCTATAGGGGTGGTGTCTAAGAGAATAACCAGCAGGGAGTTTGTTCGACAAACTCCGGTTCAGAGCCGCCGATGGGCGGCTCGTTCTTTGGGGGCTGCGCCCCCAATCCCCTGCATGAAAGAGAGGTTGAAATTTATAATGAATGATAACAAGACCGCGCGGATCGCGCTCCGTGTGACACCTGCCGAAAAAGAGAGAGTCCTCCGCTTCGCCAAGAGATGCGGTCTGGAACTCTCCGAATACGCCCGTCAACGCTGTCTCGGCTACGAGCCCCGCGCCATCCCTCCCGATGCCTTCTATGAGCTTTGCGACAAGCTTGACGCCGTACGGAACGCTGACAACGGGGCCGCTGTGCTCGAGGTGCTCGACGCCCTGCGCGAGACGGTGATCTCGCCGGGGAGGGACGGGTAATGGCAACCACCGGCTTCTGGCCCGTGCGCAGCTCGCTCGGCGCTGTCATCGCCTACGCCGACAATCCGGATAAGACCACGAACCCGAAGTACCTGGACGACGATCTCGCCCAGGTGCTTCGCTATGCAGAGAACGACGACAAGACCGACCAGCGACTTTTCGTCACCGGTGTCCACTGCACGGCGGAGCACGCCTACGAGGATATGGCGGCGGTGCAAAAGCGTTTCGGGCTGAAGGGCCAGATCGTCGCCTACCACGGGTATCAGAGCTTCAAGCCCGGAGAGGTCACGCCGGAGGAGGCGCACCGCATCGGCATCGAGACCGCCAAGCAGATGTGGGGCGACCGCTTTCAGGTGCTTGTCACGACGCATCTGAACACGGGCACGATCCACAATCACATGGTGGTCAATGCCGTTTCCTATAAGGATGGCAAGAAGTTCCAAAACCACATCCGCGACCACATCCACCTGCGCGAGATCTCCGACGCGATCTGCCGCGAGCGCCAGCTCTCCGTCCTGGAGGGAGCGACATTCTTCGGTGGAAAGAGTCGCGGCGCGTATTGGGCGGAGAAGCAGGGCAAGCTGACGCACCGCGCCATGCTGAAACGCGACGTCGAGGACAGTATGCGTTATGCCATGCGCTTCGATGATGTGATTGCGCAGCTCCGAGCCAAGGGCTACGAGTACGACTGGCAGCGCGGCACGGTGAAAGCGCCGGACTGGGAACGCGGCATTCGCCTCGACCGGCTCGGCTTCACCTACGAGGTCATTCAGGAGAGAATCAGGATAAACCTGTATGACCCCGCTGCGCTGCACGGCTGGAACAGCAACCTGCCATATCGCCCGAAGCGTTTCCCGCTGTTGGAGATGGAGCGGAGGCTGGATTATGAGATCATGCACTCCCATGACACCGTGACCGTTCTCGTCGATGTGGTGTTCTTCATCATTTTGCAGATGGTGAAGCTGACACGCGAGGAACAGGAGGGCGAGGTCTCCTTCCGCCCGCTCTCGCCGTCTGTCCGCGCCGAGTTGGAACGCTTTGACCAGCTCCACGCGGCGTATATGCTCATGTCGGAAAACGAAATCCACACGCCGGAGGACCTGTCCCAGTTCATCACGAAAACCGAGACGAAGATCAAGGAGCTGGAGCATGAGCGTCAGCTCTGCCGCAACACGCTCCGCCGTCCCAAGCCCAAGGAGGTCGAGGAGGCGACCAAGCGGAAG
Source organism: Oscillospiraceae bacterium (assembly GCA_017527825.1). Classification (GTDB taxonomy): domain Bacteria; phylum Bacillota; class Clostridia; order Oscillospirales; family Oscillospiraceae; genus Hominicoprocola. The sequence goes on along the minus strand of JAFXPO010000009.1, from coordinate 54,946 downwards.
ATCGCCGAGAGCATCCGGAAACACGGCGTTATGTCGCCGCTGATCGTTCGCCCGTTGGAGGGCACGACCGATGAATATGAGGTGATCTCCGGACATCGGAGACTCCACGCCGCGCAGAAGGCAGGGGTGGATACCGTCCCCGCCTTTATTCATGCCGTGGACCGCGACGCGGCGGCCATCGAGTTGGTGGACAGCAACCTCCACCGTGAGCACATCCTGCCGAGCGAAAAGGCTTTTGCCTACAAGCTGAAGCGCGACGCGCTCGCTCATCAAGGAGCAGCTTCTCCCCAACTCGGGGAGAAGCTGCTGACCGTCGAGCTGATCGGCATGGAAAGCGGTGACAGCAAAAATCAGGTTCTACGCTATATCCGTCTGACCCATCTCATCCCCGCGCTGCTGGACATGGTGGACACGAAGCGCATCGCGTTCTCGGTCGGCGTGGAGCTTTCGTTCCTGCCGGAGCGTTTGCAAAAGCACCTCGTTGACACAATCGAGCTGTACGACGCCACGCCGTCCTATTCTCAGGCGGTGCGGATGCACAGGATGTGCGACGAGAGGCTCTTTGCCCTCACCGAGAGCGGCATTGAGGAGATCATGGCAGAAGAAAAGCCGAACCAGCGCGAGCGGCTCTCGCTGCCGATGGACCGACTGCGTCCGCTGTTTCCGGCAGGGTACACGCCGAAGAAGATGCAATCCGAGATCATGGGCGTTCTGGAGGAGAACTACCACCCTCCGAAGAAAAAGCCCCGTGACTATGACGCGAGATAAGGAGGGCCGCCATGGACGAAAAGAAGTATTGTTCGATCAACGACCTTCCACTCGTGATGAAGGTCGAGGACCTGATGCCCGTGCTCTGCATTGGGCGCAACACGGCGTATGAGCTGGTGCGCAGCGGTCAGATCCGCAGCATCCGCGTCGGGAGAAACATCCGCGTGCCCAAGGAGGCAGTCGCGGAATACCTTTCAAGGTAAAATAAAAGATTCCACATTTGCAAATGTGTCGCACGGCGGGTATCATGGGAACATGATTCCTGCCGTGCGGCGCGAAAGGAGGTTTTGACTATGCCGCGCGGCAAAAGCAACGCGAAAAATACAAAAGGCGCTTCCGGCGCCGGGACCATCCGGAAGAAGACCGTGAAGCGCAATGGGAAAGAATACACCTATTGGGAAGCTCGGTATACGACCGGCTTCGATCCCGGAACGGGAAAACAGATACAGAAGTCCGTCACGGGCAAGACGCAGAAGGAAGTGGCTCAGAAACTTCGCCAGTTCACAACCGAAATTGATACGGATCAGTATATCGAGCCTTGCAAGATGACCCTGCGCGAGTGGCTGGAAATCTGGGAGCGAGATTACCTTGTATCCGTCAAACCGCATACCGTTCTCAGCTATTCCGCGAATATCAAAAACCATATCAATCCCGCGCTCGGAGCGATTCGTCTGGATGCGCTGCATCCTCATGTGATTCAAGGCTTCTACAACAGTCTCGCAAAAGAGGGCATGTTGGTTCCCAAGCATGATAAAGACGGCAAGGCAATCCGTAAGGATGGCAAAATCGTCTACGAGAACACCGCACCCCTGTCCGCAAAGACGATTAAAAACATCCACGGTGTTCTCCATCGTGCTCTGCAGCAGGCTGTCAAAGTCGGATATATCCGCTTCAACCCCACTGATGCTTGTGAGCTGCCTCGCGTTGAGCGCAAGGAGATCGTGCCGTTGGACGCCAATGACATTGCTGAGTTTACAAATGCCATCAAGGGTAACAAGTACGAGACGATCTTTCTTGTGATGCTCTTTACGGGGATGCGTCGAGGCGAAGCCTGCGGATTGACGTGGGATTGCATCAACCTCGACAAAGGCACGATCCGGATCAATAAGCAGCTTCAAAACGTTCCGGGACACCCCGGCGAATGGAAGTTGGTGTCCACAAAGAACGGCAAAAGCCGCACTATTCTGGCAGCACCTACTATTGTCAACCTGCTCCGCAAGCATCGCTCGCAGCAAAATGAGGCACGGTTGATGGCGGGGCCCTTGTGGCACGACAACGGGTTTGTCTTCTGCGATGAGTTCGGAGAACGGATTTCGCCGCATACGGTCTATGACAACTACAAAAAGATCGTTAAGGCGATTGGTCTCCCGCACGCCAGGCTGCACGATTTGCGTCATAGCTATGCCGTTGCCGCTCTTCAGTCCGGCGACGACATCAAGACTGTGCAGGGAAATCTCGGTCACGCCACGGCTGCATTTACGCTTGACGTTTACGGTCATGTGACACCGCAGATGCAGCAGGCAAGCGCGGCGCGTATGGAGGCGTTTATCCAGTCCGTTTCGAGCTGATGCAGCCAGTAAGGGAAAACATAAGGGAAAACTTTTTTGAGTCACTCTGCAACCGCAACTTCTTTAAGCGTTATCCACCAATATTGCAAAAGAATCACTCGAAATCATAACAATTTCGAGTGATTCCAGTGGTGGACCTGAAGGGATTCGAACCCACGACCTTACGGATGCGAACCGTACGCTCTCCCAACTGAGCTACAGGCCCATATTCTATTTTCGCCGCCGACGCTTTCGGTTTCTTTTGTCAGCTCAAGTACAATACCACAGTTTTTCCGATTTGTAAAGCCCTGATTTTCAAAAAAACAAAATTTTTCTGTTGCATCTTTCGCCGACCTATAGTAAAATATCTGATGTTGTCCTCCGCAGTCTGCTGCGGAACCGGTCTTGCGCGATGAATACCCGCGAACCATGTCAGGCGGGGAACCGAGCAGCATTAAGCGGGACCATTCATGCGCCGCAAGGGCGCCGGTTCCGTGGCAGAGCGCGGAGGATTCTATCTGTCTTGTAGGAGGTGCGCTCTTGTATCAGGCACTTTACCGCAAGTGGCGGCCCAAAACCTTCTCCGACGTGGTCGGGCAGGAGCATATCACCTCGACGCTCCGGCGGCAGGTTGCCGAGGGGCGGCTGAGCCACGCCTACCTCTTCACCGGCACCCGCGGCACCGGCAAGACCACCTGCGCGAAAATCCTCGCCAAGGCGGTCAACTGCGAGAACCCGCAAAACGGCGATCCCTGCAACCGCTGCCCGTCCTGCCTCGGCATCGACTCCGGCGCGTTTCTGGACGTAACCGAGCTGGACGCCGCGTCCAACAACGGCGTGGACAGCGTCCGCGCGTTGCGCGACGAAGCGGTCTACGCTCCCGCGCAGGTCAAAAAGCGCGTGTACATCATCGACGAGGTGCACATGCTCTCCGGCGCGGCGTTCAACGCGCTGCTCAAGATTCTGGAGGAGCCGCCGGAGCATTTGATGTTCATACTCGCCACCACCGAGCTGCACAAGGTGCTGCCCACGATCCTCTCGCGCTGCCAGCGCTTCGCGTTCCGCCGCATCCTGCCGCGGGACATTGAGGCGCGGCTGGACTATGTGGCGAAGCAGGAGGGTATCGACCTGCGCCCGGACGGCGCGGAGCTGCTCTCGCGACTCTCTGACGGCGCGCTGCGCGACGCGCTGAGCCTGCTCGACCAGTGCGCCGCCACCGGCGGAGCGATTGACGCAAGGGCTGTGCTGGACGCGCTGGGTCTCGCGGGCAACGTGCAGACCGCGCAGCTCATGGCGCTCATTTTGCAGCGCGACGCCAAGGCGGCGCTTCTGCTGCTCCACAAGCTCTACACCGGCGGCAAGGACGTGGAGGCGATGCTGGGCGAGCTGGCAACGCTCTCGCGTGACCTGCTGATCTCGTCCACCGCGCCGGAGGGCGGCGCGGCGCTGCTCAGCGGCGGCTACGACGCCGGGACGCTCGGCGCACTGCAAAAAGCCGCCACCAGTGCGCGTCTCATCCAAATCTGCACGGTTTTGCAGGAAACCGCGGCGGCGCTGCAAAACAGCGTCAACCGCCGCACCGACGCGGAACTGTGCCTTCTGCGGCTGTGCGACGAGAGCCTGTCCGGCGACCTCGCCGCGATCAACGCCCGCATCTCCCGCGTGGAGGAACGGCTGGCGGCGGGCGCGGCTTACGCCGCGGCAGCCGTGCCGGCGGTGGAGCTTCCCGCGCCACCCGCGGATATCCCCGCGCCGGACGACGCGCCCCTTGAGGACGACGGTCCGCCGCCCTATGGTGAATCGGTCGGTGTCCCCGCGGCGCCGGAGGCGCAAAGCGCGGAACCGGTCGCGGCGGAGCCCGCCGTGTCCGACCCGCCCGCGGCGGGCAGCACGCAGGTGTACGCGGACCTGATGGAGAACTTCAAAAACCGGCTCGCGCCGGACAAGCGCTCGTTCATCGGCAAGACCCACGGCGTACTGAGCGACGGTACGCTGACGGTCTACTGTCCCAGCGAAATCCACAAGAGCCGTCTGGACGACCCCACGGTGGTCTCTGTCATCAGCGAGCTGGTGGCGCAGTCCGTTGGGCAGCCGGTAACGGTGCGCTTTGAGGTGGGCGACGCGCCGGACGATCACCACGACAAAATGCAGGACCTGCTCCGCATGGGCAGCAAATTCGGCGGTTTTACCGTAAAATAACAGGAGGAAACAACAATGGCTAAGGGTTACAGCGCACGGCGCGGATTCTCCAACGGCGGCGGCTTGTCCGCGCGTCAGGCTGCCATGCAGCAGCAGATCGCCAAAATGCAGGAGGATATGGCGCAGCGTCAGCAGGAGGTAGAGGAGAAAAGCTTCTCCGTCAGCGTCGGCGGCGGCGCGGTCAGCGCCACGGTCAGCGGCAAAAAGCAGCTCACCGCGCTGACCATCAAGCCCGACGTGCTCGACCCCGATGACGTGGAGACGCTTCAGGACATGGTGATCTCCGCGGTCAACGAGGCGATCCATCAGGCAGACGAGGCGATGGAGTCCAGCATGAACGCCCTCACGAGCGCGTTCAACCTCGGCGGGATCAACATTCCGGGGCTGTAAAGGGAACGGAAGAACCGGTATCCCATTGAATTCCGTCTCCGCTCCAGCGGAGGAGCGGCTGAACAGTAAAAGAGCGGGGTTTGCCCCCGCTCTTTTTTCACATCTTCGCCGGCGCGGTAACGCCCAGGATGCCGAGACCGTTGGCGATCACGCGGCGGGTCGCCTCCGCCAGCGCGAGACGCGCGGCGATCACGTCCTCCGCCTCGCCCTTGATGCGGCAGGCATTGTAGAAACGGTGGAACGCGCCGGACAGCTCCACCAGATAGCGGTTGATGTAGCTGGGGTCGTAGTCCCGCGCCGCCATGCGGATCTCCTCCGGGAAGCGGGAGAGCGCCTTGATCAGCTCCCGCTCCTGTTCGCTGTTCGCGAGCGTGATATCCGCGCCCCTGCCCGCCGTGTGTCCCTCGTCCGAGAGCGTCTTGAGCAGACTGCAAATGCGGGCGTGGGCGTACTGGACGTAGTAGACCGGGTTCTCGCTGTCCTCCCGGACGGCGAGACCGAGGTCAAACTCCATCTGCGTGTCGGGCTTGGTGTTGAAGAACCAGCGGCAGGCGTCCACGGGAATTTCATCCAGCAGGTCGGAAAGCGAGATCGCCTTGCCCGTGCGCTTGGACATGCGCACCGTCTCGCCGTCGCGCACCAGCTTCACAAGCTGCATCAACACGATGTCGAGGCGGTCGCTGCCGTCCAGCCCCAGCGCATCCAGCGATCCCTTGAGCCGCGCCACATGACCATGGTGGTCGGCGCCCCAGATGTTGATGACCTTGTCGAAGCCGCGCACCGCGAACTTGTTGCGGTGGTAGGCGATGTCCGCGGCGAAGTAGGTATAAAACCCGTTGGCACGGCGCAGCACGTCGTCCTTGAGGTCGAGCTTCTCAATGTCCGCTTCTTTCTTCCCCGCCTTGCGCAGGTTGTCGCGGATGATGTCGGCGGTCCTGAGCCACAGCGCGCCGTCCTGCTCATAGGTCCAGCCCGCGTCGGTCAGCGCCTTGACCGAGTCCGCCACAAAGCCGCTGTCATGGAGCGTGGACTCGTAGAACCAGGTGTCGAACCGGATGCCGTAGCGTTCGAGGTCGCTCTTCATCTTCGGCAGGTTGTGGTCAAGCCCGAATCGCGCCATGTCCGCGTGGCGCTCCTCCACGGTCTTGTTCAGATAGCTCTCGCCGTGCTGCTCGTAAAAGAGCCGCGCCAGCTCGCGGATGTCGTCGCCGTGGTAGCCGTCCTCCGGGAACTCCACCGCGTCCTCCCCCCGGATGAGCTGGAAGTAACGCGCCTCGATGCTCTTGGCGAACTTCTCGATCTGGTTGCCCGCGTCGTTGACATAGAACTCCCGCTCCACGTCCGCGCCGTTCCAGTCCAGCACGCTCGCGAGCGTGTCGCCCAGCACGCCGCCGCGGGCGTTGCCCATGTGCATCGGTCCTGTGGGATTGGCGGAAACGAACTCCACCATGTACTTCTTCCCCGTCAGCCCCGCCGAGCGGCCGTAGGTCTCCCCCTCGCTCTCCACGGCGGCGAGCACGTCCGCGTACCACTTCTCGCCGAGGCGGAAATTGAGGAAGCCGGGGCCGGCGATCTCCACGCTTGTAAAATATGTGCCGTCCAGCGCCATCTTGCCCGTCAGCGCCTGCGCCACCTCGCGGGGGCTTTTCTTCATCGCCTTCGCCGCGGCGAGGCAGAACGTCGTCGTATAGTCGCCGTTGGCGGTATCCTTCGGAATCTCCACGTTCACCGGCGTCTCCACGCCCTCCGGCAGCAGACCCTCGGCAGCCGCGGCGGCGTATGCCTGTTTCGTCAATTCGGCGATTTGATCCTTCGCGCTCTGAATCATGTTCATTGTGATGTACCTCTGCTCTTTTCACCAAGAATTGGACTGTATCTTTGATAGTTTAGCATATTGCAAAAAGCCGCGCAACCGCTTATTATAAATTATGTAAGCTAAAATTTTTTTTTGGCACGGAAAGGAAGCTTCACTATGGCGAAACGAATTGTCATCGCCCTCGGCGGCAACGCGCTGGGCAAGAATTTACACGAGCAGATGGTCGCGGTGAACACCACCGCCAAGGCGATCGCCGACCTCATCGAGGAGGGCTACGAGCTGGTCATCGCCCATGGCAACGGGCCGCAGGTGGGCATGATCCAGAACGCCTTCGCCGCCTATCGCCGCGAGGACGAGAGCCGCGACATCATGCCGCTTTCGATGTGCGTCGCCATGTCGCAGGGCTATATCGGTTACGACCTCCAGAATCTCATCGGCGAGGAGCTGGATCGCCGCGGGACGGGGCTGCACATCGCCACCGTGCTCACGCAGGTCGCCGTCGACCCGAACGATCCGGCGTTCCGGCACCCCACCAAGCCCATCGGCGCGTTTATGACCGAGGCGGAGGCAAAGAAGCTCCGCGACGAGAAGGGCATCGACGTGGCGGAGGACGCGGGGCGCGGCTGGCGTCAGGTGGTGGCAAGCCCGAAGCCCACGGAGATCATCGAGATTCACACGGTCAAGGCGCTGCTGGATCAGAAGCACGCGGTCATCGCCGCGGGCGGCGGCGGCATTCCCGTGATCTGGGAGGACAAGTATCACTTGAAGGGCGTGCCCGCGGTCATCGACAAGGACTTCGCCTCGGAGTGCCTCGCCGAGCAGCTGGACGCGGACATGCTCATCATTCTCACCGCGGTGGAGAAGGTCGCCGTCAACTTCGGCAAGCCCGACCAGAAGGGTCTCGACACCCTGACGCCGGAGCAGGCGCGGCAATACATCGCCGAGGGGCAGTTCGCCCCCGGCTCCATGCTGCCGAAGGTGGAGGCGGCGGTCAAGTTCGCCGAGTCCAAGCCCGGCCGCACGGCGCTCATCACGCTGCTGGAGAAGGCGAAGGACGGCATCGAGGGCAAGACCGGCACACGGATTCAGGCATAACATTCAACAGAAAGCTTCCATCGCGCCGCGCACGCGGCGCGATGCTTTGAGGTGGGACACATCATGGAACAGACACGCTGGTACAAAGATCGGGTATTTTATCAAATCTGGCCCCGCAGCTTCAAGGACGGGGACGGCGACGGCGTAGGCGACCTCTACGGCGTCTATGAAAAGCTGGATTACATCCAGTCGCTGGGCTGCGACGGCATCTGGTTCTCGCCGCTCTATCCCTCCCCCGGCGTGGACTGCGGGTACGATATCTCCGACTATATGGACATCGATCCGCTCTACGGCGGCATGGAGGCGTTTCGCAAGGTGCTCGACGGCGCGCACGAACGCGGCATGAAGGTCATCATGGACCTGGTGGTCAACCATACCAGTGACGAGCACGAGTGGTTCCAGAAGTCCCGGCGGCGCATCGAACCGTACACCGACTACTACATCTGGCGCCCCGCGCTGCCCGGCGGCAAGCTGCCGAACAACTGGGACAGCCAGTTCGAGGGCAAGGCGTGGCAATGGGACGAGCTGCGGCAGGAGTACTACCTCCACATCTTCGCCGTCAAACAGCCCGACCTCAACATGGATAACCCGCTGGTACGTGAGGAGGTCAAGAAGATCCTTCGCTTCTGGCTGGCGCAGGGCGTGGACGGCTTCCGCGAGGACGTGATCACGTTCATCTCCAAAAAGGACGGTCTGCCCAACGACTACTGGATGCCGACCGTCCGCGGCATCTTCCACTACAACCACGGTCCCCGCGTCCACGACTACCTCGCGGAGTTCCGCCGCGACGCGCTGAGCGGGTACGACACCTTCACCCTCGGCGAGGCGCCGCTGGTGTCGCCCCGGCGCGCGCTGGACTATGTGGACGAGCGGCGCGGACAGTTGGACGCCATGATCCAGTTTCAGAGCATGGAGGCGGACTGCTTCATGACCGACTACGTCCCCCTGCCCTTCTCCGCGCGGCGGCTCAAGCGCGCCTTCGACCGCTGGCAGAAGAAGCTCGACGGCAGGGGCTGGAACATGCTCTACCTCGAAAACCACGACCATCCCCGCGTCATCTCCCGCTACGGCAGCGAGAAGTATCGGGTGGAGAGCGGCAAGATGCTCGCCTGCGCATACCTGTTCCTGAAGGGCACGCCCTTCATCTATCAGGGGCAGGAGCTTGGCATGGTCAACTGGCGGCCCGACGACCCCGACCTCTACGAGGACGTACAGACCCGCTGGCACTACGCCCACATGCTCTCGCACATTCTCCCGGACAGGGTGCGGCTCAAGTGGTGCCACCGCTCCTCCCGCGACAACGCCCGCACGCCGATGCAGTGGAGCGCGGAGGAGCACGCCGGCTTCACCACCGGCACGCCCTGGTTCAGCGTCAACGACAACTACCGCACGATCAACGCCGCCGCGCAGGAGGACGACCCCGATTCGCTGCTCAACTTCTACCGCCGCGCCATCAGGCTCCGCAAGGAGCTTCGCGTGATCCGCCACGGCAGCTTCACCGACCACGCGCCGCTCTCCGGCAGCCTCTACGTCTACTCCCGCCGCCTCGGCAACGAGCGGGTGCTGGTGGTCTGCTCCTTCGTGGAGCGCCCCGTGCGCTTCCGCGCCCCCGATGGCTTTGACCTCTCCCGCGCCGAGTTGGTGCTGTGCAACTACGGCGCGGAGCGGTCGGGCAATGGATTTATCACAAAACCCTACGAATGCCGAGTCTATCATTTTGCACAAAACCGCTGATAGACTGAGGCAAAGAAATAGACTAAAGGATGACGTGGATTTGCTTGACTCTACGTCATCCTTTTGGTATAATAAGGGGGATGTGAAAATTGCGGAACGAAGGGGGTTTTTGTCATGCAGCCGAATCAGGCGCAGCCCACGCCCCGCGCAAAAATCTGGTGCGTGATCTACACCGACGCGGAACACGAATGCTTTGAAATCCGCACCATGGCGCTGGAAAAGGACGAGCCGGTGACGCTCTATCACAAGGAGTATTCCTCCGGCACGGCGCTGGGCGATTTCCTCGCCGCCGATCTCTCCGTCTGGGAGCAGCTCCGCCCGAAGGTCGCGGAGGCGGTTCAGTCGATCAACGAGGGGCGCTACCTCAGAAAGAGTCTCAACGCCATCTTCTACTGCACGCTGTACTGGCTCAACCAGAGCGCGTTCTTCGCGCCCTTCGCCGCCACCTTGCAGCGCTTGCAGATCACGCAGGGCGCGGGCGACCCGCTCTCGCTGGACGCGTGCAACGCGCAGATGGACTATTACAGGGATCTGCAAGTCTATTTCCGCAGCCTCGTCGACCAGGTCTTTTCCGCGTCAGAGAGCGAGGACGTGGCGAACCGCTACTTCTCCCTTCAGCACCGCTTTGGCGACACCTCCTATCCCTCGTTCGCCTTTGAGTCGGTGAAGTATCTGCCCATGACCCAGGGCATCAGCGGACTGTACCCCTACGATCAGTTTTTGGAGGAGGACGAACGCCGCGACGAGCGCACCATCATCACCGAGGTGCTGGAGACGGAGGACCCCGCGGCGTTTTCTGAGTTCCTGCTCTACCGCTATTTGCAGGAGAACCTGCACCTGCGCAAGTGCAAGTACTGCGGGCGGCTGTTCGCCACCCACGGTCACACGAAGCTGGAATACTGCGACCGCCTGATTGAGAACTCCACCAAAACCTGTCGGGAGATGGGCTCACTGCGGCTCTATGAGGCGCGCAAGATGGAGGACCCCGCCATCCGCGAGTACAAGCGCTCGTACAAAACGCACAACGCCCGCATCCGCTACGGGCTGATGAGCCGCGAGGAGTTCACCGCGTGGTCGATGGAGGCGCGCGCCAAGCGCGACGCTTGCAGCGCCGGCGAGCTGCCGCTGGACGACTTTGTCGCGTGGCTCAACAGCGATAAACCCGAAAAATAACTGCCGCCCTGTCGCCGCAGGCGATGGGGCTGCTTCCCACTTCATGATCTTTTAGGAGGCTGTTATGGAAACCAGACCCTTTGTTCCCTGGGAAATGATGAACGCGTTCATGATCGACGTGTTCCAGCAATACGGCGTACCCGCCGCTGACGCCGCCATCTGCGCGGACGTGCTGCTGGAGAGCGACCGCCGCGGCATTGAGAGCCACGGCTGCAACCGCTTCAAGCCCATCTATCTCGACCGCATCGAGAACGGCACGCTGCTGCCGGTGACGAAGATCGACATTCTCAAGGACACGCCCACCACGGTCGTCATGGACGCCAACAACGGCATGGGCATGGTGGCGAGCCACAAAATGATGGAAATGCTGATCGAGAAGGCGTCCAAGTACGGCATGGCGGGCGGCGCGATCTGCAATTCCACCCACTACGGCATCGCGGGCTACTGGACCACCATGGCGGAAAAGGCGGGCATGATCGGCATTTCCGGCACCAACGCCCGTCCCTCCGTCGCCCCCACCTTCGGCGTGGAGCCGATGATGGGCACCAATCCCCTGACCTTCACCATGCCGACCGACGAGGAATTTCCGTTCAACTTTGACTGCGCCACCTCCATTGTGCAAAACGGCAAGATCGAGTTCTACGAGCGCAGCGGCAAGGAGACTCCGGCGGGTCTGGTCGTCACCAGAGACGGCGGCACCATGACTGACTCCGGCGAAATCCTCCGCGAGATGCGCAAGGGCAACTGCGCGCTGCTGTCCATCGGCGGGCTTGGCGAGGAGACCGGCGGCTATAAGGGCTACGGCTTCACCACCATCGTGGAAATCCTTTCCGCGGCGCTGACCGGCGGCCCGTTCATGAAGGAATTGAGCGGCAAGAACCCCGACGGCTCGAACAAGATGTACCGCCTCGGTCATTTCTTCTTCGTCATCAACCCCGCGTTCTTCATGGGGCTTGACACCTTTGAAAAGACCAGCGGCGACATCCTCCGCGGTCTGCGCGCGAGCGAGAAGGCGCCCGGCGCGGAGCGCATCTACACCGCGGGCGAGAAGGAATGGCTCGCGTGGCAGGATCGTAAGGACAAGGGCGTCCCCGTGGGCGAGAGCATCCAGAAGGAGCTGCTCGAGCTGCGCGACCGCTTCGCCCTCGACTACAAGTTCCCCTTCGAGGGATAACGGAAAGGAATCTTACCGCTATGGATTACGCAAAGGAATCGCTTCGCCTGCATGGGGAGTGGAAGGGCAAGATCGAGGTCGTGTCCACCGTCAAGACCGACACCAAGGACGACCTATCGCTGGCGTACACCCCCGGCGTGGCGCAGCCGTGCCTGGAAATTCAGAAGGACATCAACAAGAGCTATGAGCTGACGCGCCGCCACAACCTCTGCGCCGTCATCACCGACGGGACGGCGGTGCTGGGGCTCGGCGATATCGGTCCCGAAGCCGGCATGCCGGTCATGGAGGGCAAGTGCGTCCTGTTCAAGAACTTCGGCGGCGTGGACGCCTTCCCCCTCTGCGTCAAGACGAAGGACGTGGACGAGTTTGTGGAGACGGTGTACAACATCTCCGGGTCGTTCGGCGGCATCAATCTGGAGGACATTGCCGCCCCCCGCTGCTTTGAGATCGAACGCAAGCTCAAGGAAAAGTGCGACATCCCCATCTTCCACGACGACCAGCACGGCACCGCCATCATCACGCTGGCGGGGCTTACCAACGCGCTCAAGGTCGTAGGCAAGAAAAAAGAGGACGTCAAGGTGGTGACCTCCGGCGCGGGCGCGGCGGCGATCTCGATCACGAAGCTGCTGCTCTCCGCGGGCTTCACCAACATTGTGATGACTGACCGCAAGGGCGCGATCTACGAGGGGCGCGAGGGGCTCAACTGGATCAAGGAGGAGATGTCCAGGGTCACCAACCGCGGCATGGAAAAGGGTACGCTTGCCGACGTGATCCGCGGCGCGGACGTGTTCATCGGCGTCTCCGCCCCCGGCACGCTGACGACAGACATGGTGCGGACGATGAACAAGGACGCGATCGTGTTCGCCTGCGCGAACCCCACGCCGGAAATCTTCCCCGACGACGCCAAGGCGGGCGGCGCGCGGGTGGTGTCCACCGGTCGCAGCGACTATCCCAACCAGATCAACAACGTGCTGGCGTTCCCCGGCGTGTTCCGCGGCGCGTTTGACGTGCGCGCGAGCGACATCAACGAGGAGATGAAGATGGCGGCGGCGCGGGCATTGTCGGATTTGATTTCCGAGGAGGAGTTGAACGAGGAATATATTATTCCGAGGGCGTTCGATCCCCGCGTCGGTCCCGCGGTGGCAAAGGCGGTCGCCGAGGCGGCGAAAAAAAGCGGCGTGGCGAGAATCTGAACCATCTCCCCGCACGCGGCAAGCCATAAAAAAGAGGTGCTTCTGTAAAGAAGCACCTCTTTTATCATTGCAGCGCGATCGTCTCCGCGGCGCGTGTCGGCTTGCCGTCCTTCAGATAAAACAGTTTTACCTGCTTCGCGTCCTCCAGCTTGCCCGAAATGGCGAAGCTGCCGTTAACGGGCGTGGCGGTCGCAAGTTGCCGCCCCTCGGCGTCATACACCGCGCAGAACGAAGGCTCCCCGGACGGTACCGATACGGTCAGCGTACCGGTGGATTCGTCCTGTTCCACCTTGGTCTTGTCTGCCATGAGGAACACGCTGAAGCTGGTCACCACCATGCGAACGTACCACTTGCCGTCGCTCTCATAAACGCTGATCGGCTCCTCTGTGACGCTGCCGTCGCTGTGCTGGTGCAGCACGACCAGAAACTGCGGATTGATGTTCTCCGGCACCGGCATCGTGATCGACACCGGAACATCCAGTTCGGTTTTGCCCTCGGTGGGAGTGATCTCGTTGTCGCCCTCTTTCAGCTTCATCTCGAACGCCACGGTGTTGTGCACCTGCGTGTTGATGACGCTGGATCGGATGATGCCCTGCTTGTCCTTATCCGCCGCGGCGCCGAGGCTCAGTGTCACCGCGCTGTCGCCCGCCGCGTTCAGCGCGCCGCCCACGACGGTGATCTGCGCGCTATCGCCCAGCTCCAGACCCTCGCCGACGTCCACTTTGGTTTTCCGCCCCGCCAGCTCTTCCAGCTTTGCCAGCTTGGCAACGGACGCCGCGCCGTCCTGATCTGCCGCAAGCGCACGCGCCAGCTCGCCGCTGTTGAGCGCCTTCACCTGCTCAACCGCCTCTTCCACCTGCTTTTGAGTGGGTTCCTCCGGCAAGCTGCTCACAATGTTGCTCAGCTGTGCATGCTCGGTGCTGACATGATAAGGCTCGTCCAGCGTGACCCATTGGCTGCTCAGCTTTTGGGTGATATCGCAGCTGATGGCGCGAACGGAAATCCGATAGTCTCCCGATCCATCCGAAAGAATCCGCTGCATATCGATTGTCTCGGTCGACCGATCCGGTTTAAATCTCATCGAGAGTGAACTGCTGGAGCGGTGAGAATTGCCGTGGTAATGATCGACTTTAACCTCATACCGGTAAAAAAGCGGGTCCTCGCAGGCGTTCCACGTCAGGACCAGTCCCTCGTCCTCCATGTGGGCGGTCAAACCGGTGATCGGCGAAAGGCGTTCCTCCGGCGCTTCATAGTGCCAGACGGGGGAGGTCACGGTGTCTCCGTCGGTGTACACAACCCCGTCGCCCATCTCGTGGATGGAAAAATAGTAGTCTCCGCTTTCCTCAATCCGTCCCGCAAAATCAAACGAGTTGCCGATATAGTATAAGCTGCTGCCGCCGGAATAGGTTCCATCATAGATCGGCTTATCTTCATTTCCGGCGCGCCACACCTTTACTCTGTATTTATTCTGTGAAAGCAAGCCTTCGCCGATATCCCAGCTGAAGACGCCGGGCACTTCATACCGTTCCGTCCATCCGAAGCTGCCGTCCGATAAAATATAGGTTATCTCATATACACCCCAGCGGAGGTTTTCCGGGGTACTGAGCTTCGCCTGACCGGTGCTTTGCCAAATTGCCGTCAGCCGGTTAAAGACATCGTACTCTCCGGTCTTGTAGCTGTAACCGTATACCTTGCCCAGATCGCTGCGCCAGCCCAGCAAACGGTATCCCTCGCGTTCAAAGGGGTAGTCGCTCAGCGAGAACACCGTTTCCGTGGTTTTCACCGTTGCCTCACCGTTCAGCGTTCCGCCGTTGCCGTCCAGCGTCACGCCCGACCCTTTCTCAACAAAGCGGGCGCTGCGAACGACATTGCCCACGGTTTCCTTCACCATCGCGATTTCTGTTCCCGCGCGCAGCTTGCCTGTGGAGACCCCCAGGTCGCCGGAGACGGTGATGTTGGGCACGGATATTTTAAAGTCCGGCGCATCCACGCCGTAGGAACCTTCGCCGCCGACAACGGCGCAGCTGCCGATGCCGTTCGCCGTCCAGTCTCCGCTGTCGATGCGGATGCTCTCTTTCGCGCGGATAGCGGGCGCTCCCGCGCCGCCGGTGATGGTCGTCGAAGAACCGTTCAGGTACCACATGCTCATTTTTCCAAGGTCAATGGCAGGCTGACCTTCCGAGCCGGTGATGGTGTTGACGGTGTTCTCCATGGGCTGGATAAACAGATAGCCCTCCGAAACGATCGCGCCGCCGTGATAGTTGAACAGGTTCAGCGCATTATAGCCATCGCTGCCCCGCCAGTAGACCCATGTGGATTTCTCATCGTGAACGTTGTCGTCCGTAGACCAGAACGTCACGCCGTCCACGGTGATCCGGTACGGCGCAGGCTCCGCCGCAAACGCGGTTCCCGGCAGCAGCGAAACCGCCATTCCAACCGCCAGCACCAGCGCCAGCGCGCTTCTTACCCATCGTGTGTTCATCCCGCAAATTCACCCTTTCCCGTCCAGGTGGTCCTATTCAAGCAGACCCTCTTTATTGTATAGTATATCTGTATTGTTCCACTTTTTCAACACTCTGTAGCATCTTTTCAATGACAATTTCTCTCCGCCGGCGCTTTTATCCCTCCGCCGGTTTCACCGCTTCCTTCGGCGGGTTTTTCCTCCTCGTCGTCCTCATCCTGCAAGCGCAATCCCGCGGTGTCCGCCACCGGCAGCGAGAACGCGATCGCCTTCGCCGGCGTCGCCATGCCCGCCTTGCGCATAACCGCCTGCATGATGCGCTCGCGCTGGGAGGTCTTGGCGACGATGAAGATCATGTCCTTCTCCGACGCCAGCGAAATGCCGAGGAATTTTTCGGCACGCTCCATGCCTGTGCCGCGCGCGCTGACGATGGTGCCGCCGTAGGCGCCCGCCTCCCGCGCCGCGTCCATCACCAGCTCGTTATAGCCCTGATTGCTGATAATCACGATCAGCTCACGATCGGTTCCCTTCATGGTGCTCTCCTCCCCGCGGGTATAGTTCTGTCCGTCGGTCAAAAATGCCAACTCCCGGCGGCCGCCGATGCTGCTCATCGGGATCACGCAGGCGATGCCGCCGCCGGGTACGTCGATGTGCAGTGTCCGCTGCATGCCCTTTTTCGCGGCGTGCCACGCCTCCCAGGTCACCAGCGAGAAGCAGACCGCCTTTTCCGTCTGCCCGAACAGGTAGCCGCCGCGACCGCCGTTGAAGGTGCCGCGTCCCAGCGAGATAAAGCTCGTCTGAATCCCGTTGATCTGGTAGAGCGCCACGAAGCGGGGCAGCTGGCGGCGCTCGATCACCGTCGTCATGATGTACAGCTCCGACATCAGCCGTTCCCCTCCTTACAGCGCAATGATCTCATAATCGTCCTGCCAATCCGCCTTCTGATCGGCGATCTCGGCGAGTTTCCCGCGTCTTTCCCGCAGGCGGTACGCGACGCCCAGCATCTGAATCGCGATCAGCGGCGTCATGGCGACCATGGCGACCACGCCGAAGGCGTCCGTCACCACGTTGCCGCCCACGGCAAGGCACGCGCCCGTCGCCAGCGGCAGCAGGAACGTCGCCGTCATGGGACCGGAGGCGACGCCGCCGGAGTCGAAGGCGATGGCGGTAAAGATATCCGGCACGACAAAGCTCAGCGCCAGCGAGAGCACATAGCCGGGAATGATCATGTACAGAATGGAGACGCCCGTCAGCACGCGGATCATGGCAAGCCCGATGGAGACCGCCACGCCCACGGACAGGCTGCGCTGGAGCGTCGCGCCGGAGATCGCGCCGCTGGTCAGCTCCTCGACCTGCTTCATCAGCACATACACCGCAGGCTCCGCCTTGACGATGAAGTAGCCGATCAGCATGCCCACCGGGATGATGACCCAGCGGTAGGAAAGCCCCGCCAGCGTTTCGCCGAGGTAGGTACCCGCGGGCATAAAGCCCACGTTCACGCCCGTGAGGAACAGCACCAGCCCGACATAGGTGTACAAAAGGCCGATGCCGATGCGCGTCAGCGTTTTCTTGCCGAGGTGCAGCCCCGTGATCTGGAACACGGCGAAGAACACCATGATCGGCAGCAGCGCGGTCGCGATCTCGTGGAGGTAGGTGGGCAGCGCGTCGGTGAAAAGGTCGCGCAGCTCCACGGTGTCCGTGAAGTTCGGCGCCACCGCCGGGCTGTACGCCGCGCCGTCCACATGGTAGATGAGGCTCAGGATCAGCACCGCGAGAATCGGGCCGACGGAGCAGAGCGCGATGAGACCAAAGCTGTCCCCGTGCGCCTTGCTGTCGCTGCGGATGGCGGAGATGCCCACGCCGAAGGCGAGGATGAACGGCACGGTCATGGGACCGGTGGTGACGCCGCCGGCGTCGAACGCCACGGCGATGAAGTCCGCCGGCGCGACGAACGCGAGCAAGATGACCACGGCGTAGAACGCCAGCAGCAGTGCGCGGAGCTTGACGCCCAGCAGCATGCGCAGCAGCGCCAGCGCGAGGAACAGTCCCACGCCGCCGGCGACGGAGAAGATCAGCACGTTGTTGGGGATGGACTGCACCTGTCCCGCCAGCACCTGCAAATCCGGCTCCGAGATCGTGATGAGCGCCCCCAGCAGGAAGCCCATGGGCAGGATGATCCCGAGCTTGCGCGTCCGCGTGATGCGTCCGCCCACCTGCTCGCCCATGGGTTCCATGGCAAGCTCCGCGCCGAGGGTAAAGAACATCATCCCCAACACCAGCAGAACGCCGCCGAACAGAAACGCCAACAGCACACTGCTGGTCATCGGCGCGATGGTCAGCGACAGCGCCAGCACAATGGTGATGATGGGCAGCACGGCGCTGAGCGCCTCGTCCAGCTTTTCCTGCAGCTTTGTGCGATAGAACATCGGCTCTCCCCTTACTCGTCCTCGTCCCGCATCCGGTAACCCACACCGATCTCGGTGAAGATGTACTCCGGCGCGGCGGGATTTTTTTCGATCTTGCGGCGGATGTTCGCCATGTTGACGCGAAGAATCTGGTTGTCCGCCTTCGCCTTGGGTCCCCAGATTTCGCGGATCATATAGTCGTAGGTCAGCACCTTGCCGGCGTATTTCCCCAGCAGCGCCACGATCTTGAACTCGTTGAGCGTCAGGTGCGCGTCCGTTCCATTCATGAGAACGTGATGCTTGTCATAGTCGATGGTCAGCGCGCCGATGCTCAGCTTGCCGGACTGGGCGATGCCGCCGTTGGTGAGCGGCGTGCGCGTGTGGCGGATCGCCGTGCGGATCCGCGCCAGCAGCTCGCTGGTGCCAAACGGCTTTTCGATATAATCGTCCGCGCCCATGTCCAGCGCCCTGACCTTGTCGTGCTCATGGGTGCGGGCGGAGACCACAATGACGGGCAGGTTCGACCACGAGCGCACCTCCCGCAGGATATCCAGCCCGTCCATGTCCGGCAGCCCCAGATCGAGGATGATGAGGTCAGGGCAGTGGGATGAGATCAGGGACAGCGCCTCCTCCCCGCTCCCGGCGGAGAGCGTATCGTAGCCGTTCGCACCGAGAATGGTGGAGATAAAATTGCTGATGCTTTGCTCATCCTCTATAATAAGCACTTTATCCTTGAGTTTCAAGCGGTTTTTCCTCCTTTTGCGGCAGCGTGAAGCAGAAGCGCGCTCCGTTGGCGTGATTGGCGGCGAACAGTTCCCCGCCGTGCGCCTTGACAATGGTGCGGCACACAGAAAGCCCGATGCCCATGTTTTTCTTGCCGTCAGCGCCGCTTGGCGGCGGCGTTTTCGCCGCGTCGAAAAGCGGCTTGTTGTCCGGGATACCGCAGCCGTCGTCCTCCACCGAAAACAGCGCGTCCGTCCCGCAGCGCTCGACCCGCAGCAGGACGCGCCGCGCCCCGCCGTGGATGACCGCGTTCTCCATCAGGTTCAGCACGACCTGCTGGATCAGCGTTGCGTCCATGGGCACCATCAGCACCTCGTCCGGCACCTCGATCGACACGTCGACCCGCGGGAAGCGCTTGGAGAATTTGCCCGCCGCGGCGCCCAGAACCTCCTCCGCCGCCTCAAGCTCCGTCGCCAGACACTCCGCGCCGCCGCGGATGCGGGTGATGGACAGGATGTTTTCCACCATGCGGATGAGCCACTGCGCGTCCTCGTTCACGTCCCGCAGCAGCGAGCGCTTCTGCTCGTCGGAGAGCGTGCCCTTGTCCTCCAGCACCGCCGCGGTGTTGCCGACGATGGAGGTCAGCGGCGTGCGGATGTCGTGGGACATCGCCCGCAGCAGGTCGGCGCGCATGGCTTCGCGCTCCGTTTCAAGGCGCAGGCGCTCCTGCCGCTTGATTCGCGTGGTCATGGCGCTGACGATCAGCGCCACCGCCAGCAGCGTCACAAAGGTCAGCGGGTAGCCGGTCATGGTGAAGTTGAACTCCCAGTAAGGGTAGGTGAACACATAGTTGACGCACACCACGCCGAAAAACGAGGCGAAGATGCCCCAGAAATACCCCTCCGTCCAGCGGGAGACGAACACCACCGCCAGCACGAACAGAAAGCCCACATAGGCGTCGCCCTCGGCGATGCGCCCCATCGCGGCGCAGATCGCCACCGCCGCGAACAGGATCGCCGCCGTCAGCAGCGCGTCCCGCGCCGCGCGCGGAAGCCGTTTCTTCGTCCGCATCCCGCCGCCTCCTTCATGCTTCATTTTCTCTCACTTTATAGTATAGCATATCCGGCGCTAAAATGCCGTTAAAAAAGAAGCAGCCGGAAGGCTGCTTCTTTCGCGTTTACAGATGTGCGTCGCGCTCAATGCGGTCGTAGTGCTTCAAAAGCCACGGCTCGATGGCGGCGGTCAGCTTCATGTCAAGGTTGAATAGATAAACCGTGAACGTCACCACAAAGAAACCGAGCAGGATCAGCAGGAGCCGAAAGAGGAGCTTTAAAATAAACTTCATCACTTGATTCATGCTTCCGCTCCTTTCTTACCACGATTCCTCGTCATGCAGCACTTCGAGCGACGGGTCGATCGGCTCTTCGCGCATGACGGTACGCATGTAGTTGTTGATCTGGTCGCGCACGCCCTGACGGGAGATGATGCGCGGGTCGAACAGGTCGTGGGAGACCCAGACAAGGTGGATGCCCAGCTCGCGGGCGCGGTCCTCGAACATGCCGTGCATACCGGTGAGCGCCTTGCAGCTCATGTGCTCCCACAAAATGACCATGTCGGCGTTGAACTGCTGCGTGAACTCCCACAGCTCGTCGAGCAGCACCTTGTAGCCGCCGTGGGTGCGGTTGCGCATGATCATGTTCTCGGTGAGCCACGCCATGTCGTAGATGGCGGTCTCGCGGTTCTCCGGCGTGTCGGTCTCCGCCAGCTCACGGGTGGAGACCATCGAGAGCATGTCCGTCAGCGGCACGATACCCCAGCAGTTCAGAAGCCACACAAGGAAGTCCATGTAGTAGTGCGACTGCACGCCCCAGATGATCGCGCGGTGGCGGTACTCCTTCGCCGCGCGTTTTTTCTTCTCATAAGCCTGATGCGCAAGCCTGGTGATCTTGCGGTCCGCCTTCTCAAACGCGGCAAGCCTGCCGCAGATCGCCATGTAGTTCGTCTCGGTGTAGAGCGCGAGGTTGGAGCCGAACACCTGCGGATACGGCGTGCGGTTCATCTCCAGCCATTCCTGACGGCACTTCGTCGCGTAGTTGACGCGCTTGGCGCACTCGAAGTATTCCTTCCAGTCCCACTTCTCGCCGGTGTGCTTCTCGATGAAGGCAATGGCGTTGCGAATCTCCTGCGCGGCGTACTCCTGCACGTCGTCCTCACGGTGGCGCAGCGGCGCGGCGAGCTGGAACACGGGGATGCCGTCCTCCCCCTCCAGACGGCGGGAGATGACGCCGTTGCCCAGCAGCGAACCGTCGCAGGTGGTGTTGCACTGGATGGCGCAGGCGCCGAGGATCGGCGCGTCATCGTCGATGGAGACGCCCGCCTCCGCCTCCGGCATGGGGCACACGTCGCCGGCAAGCCCGAACTCCTGCGCCACGTCGATGTAGTGCTCCGCCGCGTGCTGATTGAGCAGCACGGAGACATAGGTGGACGGCGTCTCGCGGCTGAGGCATTTGAGCGTCGGGAAGCCCATCATCACCGCGGTCATCTCGTTTTCGTCCACGAGCACGACCTTCTTGGAAAATTCCGTGTCGTTGCCGGTACGGCGGTCGCCGCGGAAGAGATTGTCCAGCAGCTTCGCCACGTCGTCAATGACGAGGTCCTGCTCGGTGTGGCAGATGCGCAGGTACTCCCCGCGCAGCCCCTGGGTGTGGCGGTCGACCATCATCGGCACGGCGAGATAGTTCGCCATCCAGCGATAACGGAAGAACGCCTTGACATTGCGGGGCTTCATCATAAACTTGCCCAGCGTCGCCATGATGACGAGCCAGCGGGAATAATCGTACAGCGTGTCCTCCACGCCGCGCCACTCGCGGCGCTTGCGCACCTTGCCGCCGTCCTTGTAAAAATCGCCGAGGCGATCCTTGCCGATCTCTTTAGCCATTTGCCACGCCCTCCTTCTGGATCTTCTTGATCTCCATGCTCTCCACAAACGCCTGCACGCGGGTGCGCATCTGACCGGAGGTCGCGATGGAATAGGGACGGTCCACCGCGAGGACGGGATAGCCGAACTCCTCGCGCAGGATGTGGGAGCCGAGCATCTTCTCGTACGCCCACGGGTCGCAGAACTTCATCTGCTCGTAGATAATGCCGTCCGCGCCGTACTCCTTCGCGGTCTCGGCGACATACTCGCGGCGTCCCTTCATCTTGGGCGTGTCCATGTAGCGCGGGCACTCGGCGCGGCGCATGTACTGGCGGCAAATCTGGGTCAGGGCGTCCTCGTCGTCGGTGAGGACGATGGGGTCGCGGCCGGGCAGCGAACCGTAGCAGAAGCGGTCGGCGCAGACGTAAGCGCCGGAATCCTCGATGAGCTTGATGAAGTCGAGGTCGTCCACCTCGGAGCCGACGACCACGACGCGGGCGCGGTACGGGAAGTTCTCGTCCGGCTCACGGGTCTTGAGCTCCTCCAGCGTCTGCTCCAGCTTGTCGATAAGCAGGTACTTGGGGCATGCGTAGGTCGCGAGCGTCAGGATGTGGAACTCATAGCCCGTGATGCGCGGACGCTCGCCCTTGCGATACTCGCCGATGGCGCGGATCAGCTCGCACACCCTGTTGTGCTCCGCCACCGCCTTGCGGATGGCGGCGTCGGAGGTGTCGATGCCGTAATGCTCCGACAGCGGCTTCAAAATGTGGTTTTTGCATTGCAGCACATAGAGGTTGAGACCGTTGTCATCGCCCTTCATGGGAATCTCCATGTACTCGTAGAAGAAGTTGGGCTTGTCCTTGCCCATCGTCTTGAGCAGTTCCATGTTCTCCACGCAGCGGTTCATCATCGAGCAGCCGTCCGGCGTGATGATGCAGTCGGCGAAGCTGTAGCCGCCCTCGATGGCGCGCTCAAGCAGCGCGCGGCTGTACTCGCAGAGGAAACTGGTGAGGTAATACGTCGCGACCTCCATGGAGCCGGTGCGCGGCGCGCGCAGGCGCGCGGAGAACGCGCCGGGCAGATTCATCAGCGGCTCCGGCGTGTTTTCGCAGGTGTAGGCGACGCAGACCCTGCCCTCCTCCCGCGCCTGCCGGATCAGCTCGTTGTTTGCCTCCAGCAGGAGTTGTTCAAAGATAATCAGGTGCTTGAGGTCTTTCATGCTCTCCCCCTTTTCCGTTGGTGCCTGTGGTACGGGATCACTTCTTGCCCGCCACGCGCGCGGCAATCTTGCCGGTACGCTTGACGAGATGCTCAGCGACCTTGATGGGCATGGTCTCGAACTCGCCCATGTGCCACTCGCGGGTCTTTTCGAGGTGGATGGCGTCGAACATGCACTTGGTCGTGCACAGTCCGCAGCCCACGCAGAGGTAGGCGTCCACCTTCGTCGCGCCGCACTTGAGGCAGCGGCTGGTCTCCTGACGCACCTGCTCCTCGGTGAACGTGCAGCGGGTGGAGCCGAAGGTCTTTTCCTTGGCGGCATTGTAGCCGGGAATCTGGCGGCTGCCGTGATCGTAGCCCAGCGGATCGACGAGGATGTTGCCCTTGTCGAACGCGCGGTAGTTGCGGCGGTCGCGACCGAGCGTCAGCGTCTGACCCTCGTGGACGATGCGGTGCAGGGAGATCGCCGCCTCCTTGCCCGCGGCAATGGCGTCGATGATGAACTTCTGACCGGTGTAGGCGTCGCCGCCGGCGAAGATATCGCGCTCGGCGGTCTGATACGTCAGCGGGTCCGCCTTGACGAAGCCGCGCTCGGTCAGCTCGACCTTCGTGCCGTCCAGCAGCTTGCCCCAGTCGGTCTTGAGGCCGATGCAGTACAGAACCGTCGTGCACTCCGCCGTCTCGGTCTGCGCGTCGTCAAACTTCGGAGCGAATTTGCCGCTCGCGTCCTTGACGGACAGGCACTTGCGGAATTTGACGCCGGCGCACTTGCCGTCCTTCACGATCACTTCGGTCTGACCCCAGCCGTCGCGAATCTCGACGCCGTCGTGCCTGCACTCGTTCCGGTCCTCTTCGCCCATGGGCATCTCGTCGTAGGACTCCAGGCAGTAGAGCGTGACCTTCTCCGCGCCGCAGCGCGCCGCCGTGCGGGCAACGTCCGCGCCGATGCTGCCGCCGCCGATGACGACGACCTTGCCGGAGAGCTTCACGTCCTCGCCCGCGTTGACGCGCTTGACGAAGTCGATGCCCGCGATCACGCCCTCGGCGCCGTCGCCGGGGACGTTCAATTTACCGCCGTCCTGCAAGCCGATGGCGAGGTAGAAGCCCTTGTAGCCCTGCTCGCGCAGCTGCGGGATGGTGACATCCCTGCCGACCTCGACGCCGCAGCGGAACTCTACGCCCATCTCGCGGAGGATGTCGATCTCCGCCTCGACCACGTCCTTTTCCAGCCGGAAGCCGGGCAGACCGTTCATCATCATGCCGCCGGGCTTTTGCGCCTTGTCGAACACGGTGGGGCGATAGCCCTTCATGGCGAGGTAATACGCCGCGGTCATACCCGCGGGACCCGCGCCGATGATGGCGATTTTCTCATCGTAGGGTTTGCCGATCTGGTTGACAAATTTCGGAATCTCGCGGGTCGCGGGGTCCAGCTCCCGCTCGGCGATGAAGCGCTTGACCTCGTCGATGGCGACCGCCTCGTCCACGCTGCCGCGGGTGCACTCGGTCTCGCAGCGGTGGTTGCAGACGCGACCGCAGACCGCGGGGAACGGGTTTTCCTTGCGGATCAGCTCCAGCGCCTCCCGGTACTTGCCCTGCGCGGCGAGGCGCAGATAACCCTGCACGGCGATGTGGGCGGGACATGCGGTCTTGCACGGCGCGGTGCCGGTCTCCACCACGTCCTCGCGGTTCTCGCGGTAGTCCACGTTCCAGTCCTGCTTGCGCCAGATGTGGTGCTCGCTCATCTTGCGGTAGTCCTTGACGGGCAGCGGCTCCTTGGTGCAGAGCTTCTGGCCCAGCTTGAGCGCGTTCGCGGGGCAGTTCTCCACGCACTGACCGCAGGCGACGCACTTTTCCTCGTCGATGACGGCGGTGAAGTTGGAACGGATGACGTCGCGCGCACCGTAGAGCATGCCGACGCGCAGACCAAAGCAGGAGCAGGAGCAGCAGTTGCAGATCGCCGCGCTCTCGCCCACCTCTTCGATGTTCGGCATGTCGTGCATGAGTCCGTTGTCCTCGGCGCGCCGGAGAATTTCCAGCACCTCCTCGCGGCTCACGGGGCGACCGCGACCGGTGCGGATGTAGTGCTCCGCGCCCTTGCCCATCTGGATGCACATATCCTCCTCCAGATGCCCGCAGCCCTCGCCGATGGTGCGGCGGGACGCGCGGCAGGAGCAGGGGGAAACGGAGAAGGTATCGTACTTATTTAAGTAATAGCTGAGCTTTTCGTCGTCGCGGACGTTGGGGATATCCTTGATCGCGCTCTCGATGGGAACGACGCGCATCAAGCCGGAGCCATCCGGCATCATCGGCGCCATGGTCGCCATGCGGATGCGGGTGTACTCCTCAAACGCGCGGGCGACCTCAGGGTGCGTCGCGAGCAGCTCCTTGTTGTTCACCAGCATCTCCATGATGCCGGGGGCGAATATCTGCATATAGAAGCGGTCCTTGCCGTCGCCGGGGTCGGTGGTCACGCGGAACACGCCGATCCACGCGAGATGCTCGGCGAGTTTCTGCGTCTCCTCGATGCTCTTGCCGGTCTTTTTCGCGAGGTACTCGGTGGTGCGCTCCTTGCGCAATCCGCAGGCGATGGCGACGTCCGCCTCGTCGTCGGTCAGGATGCCCGCGAGGGAATAATACTCCGGGGCGTTTTCGTCGATCTTGTTGACGACGCCGGTCAGGCCGCCGACAACATGACATAGCTTGACGATCTTGGGTCTTAACTGTGCCATATCGATTTCTCCTTATCCCAAAATTTATTTCTTCCAGTCGTTGACCTGTCCGCGCAGCCAGTTGACCCATTGCTCCATACCCTCGCCGGTCTTGGCGGAGATCGGGAAAATCTCCAGACCGGGATGGCGCATGTGGGCATACTCCGTGACCTTTTTGAGATCGAAGTCGAAGTAGGGCAGCACGTCGATCTTGTTGATGAGGAGCACGTCCGCCACCTCGAACATCAGCGGGTACTTCAGCGGCTTGTCATGCCCCTCCGGCACGGAGAGGATGACGGCGTTCTTCACCGAGCCGGTGTCAAACTCCGCGGGACAGACGAGGTTGCCCACGTTTTCGAGGATCACGAGGTCCAGATCCTCCGTGCCGAACTCGGTAAGTCCCTGACGGGTCATGTCCGCGTCCAGATGGCACATGCCGCCGGTGTGAATCTGGATCGCCCGCGCGCCGGTCTCCAGAATGGCGGCGGCGTCCACGTCGGAGTCGATGTCTGCCTCCATGACGCCGATGGACATTTCGTCCTTGAGCGCGGCGATGGTCTTTTTGAGGGTGCTGGTCTTGCCGGAGCCGGGGGACGACATCACGTTGAGCAGGAACGTCCCCTGCCGCTTGAGCTGGGCGCGCAGACGCTCAGCGTCCGCGTTGTTGTCCGCGAAGATGCTCTCCTTGACTTCGATGACGCGAATAGGGTCCATAACGGTTTCCTCCTGTTGCACATTTGCTCATGCTAATGATAACAGAAAACACCGCCGTTTTCAATCCGTTTTTTGTGCAACTCGGTCAAAAAAATTTCCCACCCGCCGGGTGGGAAATTCTGTCTGCCGCGCTTGGTTATTCGCCGCGGGACGCCAGCGCCTGCGTCTGCTCGATCTCGGTGATGAGCGCGACGCGGTCGGCGTGACGACCGCCCTCGAATTTGGCGTTCAGCCACTCGTCCACGATCATCTTTGCCGTCTCGTCGCCGATGACGCGCGCGCCGAAGGAGATGACGTTCGTGTTGTTGTGCTGCTTGGAAAGCTTCGCGGTGTAGGGATCGCTGCATGTGCAGCAGCGGATGCCCTCGACCTTGTTCGCCGCGAGACCGATGCCCACGCCGGTGCCGCAGATCAGCACGCCGCCGTCCACCTCGCCCGCCGCGACCAGCTTCGCGACGCGATAGCCCGCGATGGGATAGTCGAAGCGTTCCGCGGTATCCGTGCCGACATTGACGACTTCAATGCCCTTGCCTTTGAGGTATTCCATGATGATGTTCTTCATTTCGACTGCCGCGTGGTCGTTGCCGATGGCGAGTTTCATACCGGGTTCCTCCTCGAAAGTAATTGCCTTTGTTTTACCCTGCGAATAAACCGCATCGCGATTGATTCAGTATACATTATTGTAGGGCAAGCGGTCATGAAAAGTCAACTCCCTACCGCTCTCAAAAGCGGGCGGCGGGTCGCCTCGCATTTTTCCCGCACCCGTGCTCTGCCAGCCTTATTTTTCGCGGGAAAAAGCGAACAGAAAACCCTTTTCACTTGCGCCGTATTCTACCATATTGAAGGCAAATCATCAAGGTTTTTCGTTTCATCCCTCAACAAATTCGCAGCCAGCAGCGAGGAGCCTTTTCTATCCACTCCGCGCTTGACTTTTCCGTCAATCGGGCATACTATCTATTACGAAGAAAACAGATAAATACAAGTTTTTTCGTAACAGGAGGGCGTGATGAAGGAAATCAAACGAGACCTCTATCTCAACAAGCTGATTGACCGCCGCGAGAACGGCTCCATCAAGGTCATCACCGGCATCCGCCGCTGCGGCAAGTCCTATCTGCTGTTCAACCTCTACTACCGCTACCTGCTGGAAAGCGGCGTTCCGGAGGAGCGCATCATCCGCATCGCGTTGGACGACGAGGAGCACGAAGAACTGCTCGACAGCAAGGCGCTGGGCGCCTATGTGCGCTCGCTGGTCAACGACAGCGACCAATTCTACGTCTTTCTCGATGAGGTGCAGCTGGTCGACGGGTTTGAAAAGGTGCTCAACGGGCTGAACCGCCGCGAGAATCTCGATATCTATGTGACCGGCAGCAACTCCAAGTTCCTCTCCACGGACATTCTGACAGAGTTCCGCGGGCGCGGCGACGAGGTTCGCGTCTATCCCCTGTCCTTCGCGGAGTATGTCTCCGCCTACGAAGGCACCGCGCAGAACGCGTGGGCGGACTACTTCACCTACGGCGGTCTGCCGCTGATTCTCTCCCGCAAAACCGACGAGCAGAAGTCCAAGTATCTGACCGACCTGTTCCAAAAGGTCTATCTCGACGACATCATCGACCGCAATCAACTGCGCGGCGACGCCATCATGGACAATCTGGTGAACGTCCTCGCCTCCAGCGTGGGGTCGCTGACCAACCCGAGCAAACTGGCGAGCACCTTTGAGAGCCGTGGCATAGGCCATGTCTCCGACAAGACCATCGGCAGCTATATCGGCTATTTGCAGGATGCCTTTTTGATTGAAAAGGCGGAGCGGTACGACGTAAAGGGCAGAAAGCACATCGGCTCGCCGTTCAAGTACTACTTCTCGGATGTGGGACTGCGGAACGCGCGGCTGAACTTCCGGCAGCAGGAAGAGAACCACATCATGGAGAACATCATCTACAACGAACTGCTGATTCGCGGGTTCAACGTGGACGTCGGCATTGTGGAGCATCCGGAGAAGAAGGACGGCAAGCGGGTGTTAAGCCGCTACGAGGTGGACTTCGTCTGCAACAAGGGCAGCCAGCGGTACTATATCCAGTCGGCGTTTGCTATCCCCGACGAGGAAAAGCTGGCGCAGGAGCAGCGCTCGCTGCTTCTGACCGGCGATTTCTTCAAAAAAATCATCGTGACACGCGACACCGCCAAGCCGTGGCATAACGAACAGGGCGTGCTGATTGTGAACGTGCAGGACTTCCTGCTGAATGAGAACAGCTTGGAGCTGTAATCCGTTCTATGTGATATATCACATATTGTCAATACTGTTTGCAAATGCAATCAGATGATGAGTTCGGCTACGTTGTCTGCCCAAGGGATGTGGTATATAAGAAAAACGACTGATTTCTGCTCTTTCGGAGCGAATTCAGTCGTTTTCCGTTTCCTGATATTCGATAATAACCGCAGGCGATATAGACACGGTCCGCACCACGGAAGTCACTCAGCATGGCTCAGTACCCGGCACAGGGTAGCAACGACCTCAGCATCCGCGCCTGAATGCACGTCCAACGTCGCCGATCCTATGCGGACGGTGGCAACGATGCTCTTCTCAGAAATACTCGCCGGAGAAGGCAATTGCGCGAATACAGGCGACGCCCTTTCTTTGCGCGATGTCAGTGTAAGTTCCTTGCTGGCGATCTGCAGAATTTCCCGCTCCCAGCGGTAATACGTCTTGTATCCGATCCCGTGCTCTGTGCACCAGGCGCGCACGCTCTTTCCGCTGCTCCTGCACTCGGCCGCCAGTGTGCGCCATTCTGCCAACCTCGCTTGATGCTTTACCGCAGACGCATCCATTTTTTGCCCCCTTGTATGAGATGTCCCGAGAATTCTTGCGAATTCTCGGGAACAGTATCTCACAAAACCAGGCGGGATTCTATCCGCCGCCAGAGTTTACGCTTACGTTTAAAGCGCTTATACCCTTTATCCCTGATGCTTAATCCGACTCTTTCCACCATTTTACAATGTGTGTAAGAATAGCGGGCCGAAGCCCGCTATTCCTTGGTTTTGCTTATCTTACTTCGCCGTGCTGTACCGCATGAGCATCGTCGCCACCTGCGCGCGGGTCGCGTTGCCCGCGGGGGCAAGATCGCTGCCGACGCCGTTGATGATGCCGGAGCCGACCGCCCACTGCATCGCGGAGGTTGCCCAACTGCTGACAGCCTGCGCGTCGCCATAGTTGCTGAGGCTCGCGCTCGCGCTCACGTCAGCTTTCTTGTACTGCGCGTAGCGGTAGAGCATAGCCGCAAGCTGCTCGCGCGTTACCGCGTCGTCGGGACGGAAGCCCATCGGCCACGGGGTCGTATCCGCAGGAATCTTAGAGCCGGTGATGATGCCGGTACTTGCTGCCCAACGGACAGCCTCGGTGTACCAAGTACCCTCAGCCACGTCCACAAACTTCATCTCACCGCTGACAACCGGCGAGCCTTCCAGACGCCAGAGCATCGTGGCGACCATCGCGCGGGTGGTGTCACCGTCGGGGTTGAAGTACTTCGGGCTGACGCCGTTCATCACGCCGTTTTCGATCGCCCAGCGGATCGAATCCGCGTACCACGCGGTTGCGTCCACGTCGACGAACCGCGAGAGATTAACCGCAGGCTTGAAGGTCACGTCGACAGTGACCGCGCCGTCGGGCTGCGTGAAGGTGTAGGTCGTGTCGTTCACCTTGGTCACGCTGACCGCCTTGCCGTTTGCATCTTTAACGGTAAGCTCGGCGAGCTTGTAGCCGGCGTCAGGTGTTGCGGTGATGACAACCTCATCACCCGCCTTAGCTTTCTCAGGCTCGACCGTAATGGTGCCGTGCTCTGTTTCCGCGATCACCGTCTCGAAGTCGGGTACAGAACTACCGCTGTAGTTAGAGTAGTTAGAGTAGGTAATTGCGTAGGTCGAGAATTTTCTTGTGAATACATGGATAAATCCATTTCTCTGATCGAGGCTGTAGGTGCCGTCCTTGAATTCGTCTCCCTTCGCCTGCTCCAGACTCTGAACCTCTCCGTTGTGGAAGCGATAGAGCTTGATGCCGCTCTTGCCGCTGAAGTTGAACGGGATCACGAGCTCAAGAACCTCACTCGTCTCGGTCATCGTCTCAACGCTCTCCTCGACGTTCTTATTGGTGATCGTCTTGGTAACGGTGAAATCGATAAACTCGGCGTTCTGTGCGCGGCTCTCGTTTGCGATTGCCTCGCCCGCTTCGCCAGCCTGGGTCTCGTTCTGTGCTTCGATTGCGATTGCAACCTTTACCTTGCGGTCTTCAACAATCTCATCCTCAGCAAGCTTATCAAGTCCGCCGACTACGATTGCTGGTGTCTCAGCGCTCTTTATATCGATTACGGAGCTCGCGTTGCCGGAGGGCATTTCGATGAGCTCAAGCGCAACGTGGTCATCGGTGATGAGCACTACGGCCGTCATAGTGACGTCGCCCTGAGTTGCAACGAGGTTGTAGGTTCCCGCGGGAACTCCGTTCAGCGCGAAGTTCACTTCCGTTTCCGCGGTGGTGTACTCGACTGTCTCGGACTCGCCGAAAGCAATGCTGCCCTGAACGAGCTGGAGAGTTATATTGCCGGTCTGCGCGCTCTTGATCGTGCCACTGATGTTGTAGAGTTCCTTCGCCCAGACAGCGTAGAGTGTTACAGTGCCGTTCTCAGCGAGGTTCTTAACGCTCTGCTTATCCTGATACTGTACGCTTCCGTTCGCGGTAAGCGACCAGCCGAGGAAGCTGTAATCATCTCTGGCAAAGGCATTTTCAGTCAGAGCCTGAGCAACATCGTAAGTAAATTCAAGCTCCTCCCCCATCGTGCCATTACCGCCGTTAGCATTGAAGCGCACCTTGTAGGTGTTAGGCTTCCACTGAGCATAGAGAGTAGTGCCGCTTGTGAGCTTATCTCCCGCCTTGACTTCCGTTCCGCTGCCGTCCGCGCTTGTGTTCCAGGTCTTGAAGGTGTAGCCCTTGCGGGTCATATTCGCCTTGCCGGAAACAGTAGCCGTGCGGTCAGAGGTGACAGTGACTGCATCAGGCGCCTTAACGCCGCCGTTTGCATCGTAGGTTACGGTGAAGGTAGTGGTGGTGATTGTTGCAGTTCCGGTTGCGCTTGCAGAGGGCTTAGCGTAGCTCTTCTCGTCAGCGGTTTCGCGGAGCTTCATCTCTGCGTCAGTAACAGGATTTGCCCATTCAGCGGTAAACTCGCCATTCTCGTTGAGCGTTACCGGCTTCCAAGTCGTGCCGTCGAGTGAATACTCAAGGCTCTTGGCTCTGTCTGCCTCGTCGACTGTGACCTTGGTGCCATCGACTGTGGGCGCCGTGGGAGCAGTGCGCTCCTTGTCCGTGTTCTGCTTTACCTCAAACACGCTCTGTGTAGCGTAGGTATTGGAGTAGTTGTCGCCGGAGATAACCGCGAGCACATAATGGATACCCTTCTCGAAGGTGGTCGCTTTGAACGTCTCAGAGGTATAAACTCCATCGGTTTCAGTGAGAGCGTCAAGCGCCTCCTGGCTATTCGTCTGGCTCTTGAGGAACGCGGTGGACTGATAGTAATAGGTCACGGTCTTGGTGCTGTCGCCCTCGACGATAGTGCCGTTTGCGCCCGCAACAGTGCTGTCGTTGCTGAACTCAGCGGTAGGAACTGCGGTATCGAACTCGAAGGCATCGAGCTTAACGATAGCGCCCTTGATTTCGAGCTTGGTTATGCCGAGTGTGCCGTCAACCGTGGTAACAAGATAGTTGCCGACAGCGGTCGGATTTCCGGTTGTGATTGCAGTACCGTCAACCGTTGCGATGACGTTCGGCTGAGTGCCGAAGTTCGTAATCGCGCTTTCGGAAGTCATAGCTACGGTGAAGGTGTGGCTGTCGGTGCTCTCAAGCGCCGTCGCCGTGAAGCCGCCCTCGGTGAGAGCTGTGCCGTCATAGACCTTCGTTTTGTCATTTGCTGTGATCGTAACAGCCTTCGGAGTTACCTCAAGCGTACCGTTCACATAGGTGATTGCGTAGCTCGCGGTAACATCGGTTCCGCCATGCTTGATAACTGCCGCAGAGGGTACGTTGTCGGTCGTGCCGATGTTGGTCTGCGTGCCCGTAATGGTTACGCTTGTGATGGTATCGCCTTCCGCAAGATCGGTATTTGTATAACTGTTCTTTGTGAAAGCAGTTGCATCGTAGATCTTGGTATCGCTGTCCGCGGTGATCGTGATGGGCTTCTCAGTAACCTTAAGAGTACCGTTTGTGTAGGTAATATTGTAGTTTGCGGTTACGTTGTCGCCGTTGCCGTTCTTGATGACCGCCGCAGAAGGTACGTTGCTGCTCTCGCCCTTAACAGTCTGACTGCCGCTTACCGTTACGCTCTCAATCGTATCGTTGAAAGCGAGCTCGGTGTTCGTGCAGGTATCCTTTGTGAGGGCTTCTGCATCGTAGACCTTTTCGTCGCTGTCCGCCGTGATGGTGAGCGCCTTCTGATGGATCGTAAGGTTTGCGCCGTTGTAGGTGATCGTGTAGTTATCTCCCGCGGTAAGCGTACCCTGTCCGATGGCGTAGGTATTGACGTTTTCTCCCTCAGCGCGGCTCAACTCACCGGTGATCGTATCGCTTCCGACGAGATCGGAGTGCGTGTAGGTAAGAGCCGGATCAGCTTCGCCGTAGGTCTTGCTCTTTGCCTCTGCGGTGATCGTAAGCGCCTTGGGACTTATTGTGAAGCTTGCGGTCGCGGTTCCGGACTTGTAGTTATCTGTCTCAGCAACGCTGTACTTCACAGTGTATGCGCCCGCATTCGTAGGTACGGTTTCGCTGTATGCACTGTCAGCCTCACTCTGAAGCTTGTAGGAGAAGGTTTCCGTGCCGGCGCCTGTGTTGCCGGATTTAGTCGGCGTCTTTGCGCTCTCGCCGTAAGTCCAGTTTTCAAGGTTGACGGTCGGGGTAATAGTCGCCTTTTCGATGGTGTATTCCACGCTTGCGGTGACGTTGCCGGTCTGTCCGTTGCCAATGTCCACATTCTCCAGCGTGATGCTTGCGGTGTAGGTTCCGGCCGCGGTGGGCGCCGCAGCGAGAACCGTCTCGCCCTTCTTGTAGACGATTGTCGGGGTACCTACGCCCTCGATGTTCTGGATACCGTCTTCATCGATAATGGCAGCAGGAATCGCGCTGCCGGTATAAACGCTCTCGCCTTCCGGCGCAGCAATGATAAGCCTTGCCGTGTGGTTTTCAAGATAGCAGTTATCCGCCGAGCAGGTCGCGGTAATGGTATTTGCATTCTCGCCCGTTCCAACGGCATAACTCATTTCGTGGGTGTGTACTTTGATCGTAAGCGTCGCGCTGCCGGTGAACGTGACGTAATTATCCGCCGTTACCTGATAGTAGACGGTAAGCGTTCCCACATCGGATTTCGTCGGGCTCGCATCGCGGTCGTAGGTGCCTTCTACAGTGCCGTACTTTACAGTATAACCCTCTGCCGGGTCGGTTACGGTAACGGTAATTCCATGAGGATGTCCGTTCACGAAGCCGGTCACGTCCTCAGCCGTAACGGTCATCGCCTTGGGATCGATCGTTACCGTGACGTCCCTGGTCGTCTCCGCATACTCTTCTGTCTCGGCTGCCTTTACGGTCACTACCGCGGTTCCGGCTTTGGCAATCGTGAGGTTGCCGGAGCCGTCTACTGTAACTGCGTCGCCGCTCTTAACTGCGTAACTAAGCTCACCGTCGCCCACAGTGACGGATGCGCTGATCTTTACGCCCGTGTCGCCGTAGGTCGCGGTTACGTTTTCGGCGTTGACGGTCTGTAAGGGCTTTGTGGTGACGATGAAGTTCGCCGTTGCCGTGCCGCCGAGATAGTTTTCCGTCTCAGCGATCTGCGCTCTGACGGTATACTCTCCGCCCTCAGTCGGGGCAGCTGCGGCGTAGGTACTGTCATCCGCATTCTTGACCTTGTAGGAGTAGGTGACGTTTCCGTTGCCGGTGTTTCCGCTGACGCTCGGAGTGTTGGGCGCTGCGGTGTTGTTCCAGCCGGTAATGGAGACCGAAGGCTTAATGGCCGCCTTGCTGATGGTAACGGTCACGTCCTTGACTGTTCTTGCGTGAGTCTCAGTCCTTGCCGCCGTTATGGTGACGTAAGCCTTTCCGCCCGCAGGAACCTTCCTGACCGTCAGTGCGCCCGTGGAGGCGTTGATACTTAAA
Source organism: Oscillospiraceae bacterium (assembly GCA_017527825.1). Taxonomy (GTDB): domain Bacteria; phylum Bacillota; class Clostridia; order Oscillospirales; family Oscillospiraceae; genus Hominicoprocola. The sequence continues at coordinate 20,529 of JAFXPO010000009.1, read as the reverse complement.
TAGTCCTCGCTGCCGGCTTTAACCGCGTAGCTGATTGCGCCGCCGCCTTCTGCAGGCTCTGTCACTCTGGCGCTGACTTTCTTGTCCGTTTCGCCGAAGGTAACGTTCACGTCGGCGGCATTGATAACCTGACGCATCGCGTTGCGGATGCTTGCCCAGCGCTGACTGTGGTTGTTTTTATAGCCTCCGGCAGAGATGTTTGCTGCCCCTTCCTCGCTATCGCCGGCCACGATCTCGCTCTCCGCGTTCAGCGTCAGCGTTCCGGAATTGCCGTTTTTACCGCCGCCGATCGCTGAGGCATATTCGCCGCCGTACGCGGTAACCTTGCCGCCGTCGATGGTAATATTTCCGCCGTCGCCGTAGTCGCCGCCGCCAATGCCTGCGCCATTTTCGCCGCCGTTCGCGGTAACCGTGCCGCCGGTTATGGTAACACTTCCGCAGTCGCCGTATTCGCCACCGCCGATGCCTGCGGCACTTTCACCGCCGTACGCGGTAACCGTGCCGCCGGTTATGGTAATACTTCCGCCGTCTTCTAAATCACCGCCGCCGATGCCTGCGCCATATGTGCCGCCCCTTGCGGTAATCCTGCCGCCGTTTATGGTGACGCTGCCGCCGCTGCTTCTGTAGCCGCCGCCGATGCCTGCGTCATTATAACCGCCGTTGGCGATCAGCGCACCGGTGCCGGCGCTCTGACCGTAGATGTGGAGCGCAGCGTCGGTGGTGGTAATGCCATGGGACGCGGTGAGCGTCGCGCCGTCGCAGAGGATCAGATGCACGTCGCCGGTCACGGTGATCCGCTCGTCAATCGTGATGTTTTCTTTCACAGCGTACCACTCATTGTTCCACGCCGCTAAAGGAGAATTCGAAGAGAGGGTGATATACGCATTCGTATTTTTCAAGGTGCCTTCCGCGTCAATATAGGAGATGGTCGGAGCCACTTCGACCGTCACCTCGCAAGAAGCGGTTAATCCGCCGGTCGCTGTGGTTGCGGTAATGATTGCCGTGCCGCCGCCCTTCGTGGTTACCGTGCCCTTTTCATCCACGTCGGCCACGTTCGCGTCCGAGGTGGACCACGTCACGGTTCTGTATTTTGTGTTGAACGGGCTGATCGTTGCTTTGAGCTTTTTGGTGCGTCCCGCAAACATGGTAAGCTCTGTCTCGTTCAGCGTCAGGCCGGTCGGCTGAACGTCCTCGAGCACAAAGACCGACGCCCACTTCTGGGGATGGCTGGTGCTGAAGCTGTCGGACACGTCAGTGGCGTCGTCTTCGCTGCTTCCAGCATTGACTGTGGCGAGCGGGGTGATCGTGAGCGTGCCGTTATCGGAGCTCTGGCTGCCCTTGCCAATGGCTCCGGCTCCACCGCTGCCGATGGCTGTAACCATACCGCCGCTGATCTCAATTTTGCCGCCGCCGCCTCTGCCGCTGCCGCCGATGCCCGCACCATCTCCGCCGCCGACCGCGGTAACAATGCCGCCGCTTATGGTAACGACGCCGCCGCTGCTGTTGAGGCCGCCGCCGATGCCCGCGCCATATTCGCCGCCGTTTGCGGTAACCGTGCCGCCGCTTATGATAATAGTACCGCCGTTGCCGTTGAAGCCGCCGCCGATGCCGGCGCTATTTGAGCCGCCGGTCGCGGTAACCGTGCCGCCGTTTATGGTAATAATGCCGCCGTTACTGTATCCGCCGCCGATGCCTGCGCCACCATAGCCACCGTTCGCGGTAACCGTGCCGCCGTTTATGGTAATACGGCCGCCGTTATTGTATCTGCCGCCGCCGATGCCTGCGGCATCTGAGCCGCCGGTCGCGATAACCGTACCGCTGTTTATCGTAATACTGCCGTTGTTACCGCCGATGCCCGCGGTGTAATAGTCGGCGTTCGCAACGAGCTTTCCGGTGCCCTGGGTTTGGCCGTAGATATTCAGCGCCGCGCCAGAGGTATTGATCCCGTTTTGGACTGTGAGCGTCGCGCCGTCGCAGAGGATCAGATTCACGTCGCCGGACATGGTGACCCTGCCGTTTATGGTGAGATCCTCGTTAACAACGTACCATCCGTTCGTCCACGCCGCTTCAGGAGATTCCGCAGAGAGGATGGTATACTTAACCGCTTTCTTCGTTGCTCCTTCCGCGTCAAGATAGGGGATAGCCGGAAGCGCTTCAACCTTCACCGTGCAGGAGGCTGTTAACCCGCCGTCCTCTGTGGCTGCGGTTATGACGGCCGTGCCCGCGCCCTTCGCGGTTACAAGGCCGTTTCTATCCACGCGGGCCACGTTCCCATTCGAGGTGGACCAGGACACGGTTCTGTATTTCGTATTGTCCGGGCTGACAGCAGCTGTGAGCTGTTTATTCCTGCCCACGAGCATTGTCAGCTCCGTCTCATCGAGTGTTATGTCGTTAGGCAGAACGTCAAGCAGCACCTTTATCGACACCCACTTCTGGGTATGGCTGGCGCTGAAGCTGCCGGTCACGTCAGTGGCGTCGGCTTCGCTGCTTCCGGCCTTGACCACGGCATCCTCGTCGAGCGTGACCGTGCCGTCATTGCCGCCCCGATAGCCTTTGCCGATGCCCGGGCAGTTGTTGCCTATGGCTGTCACGGTGCCGCCGTTTATGGTGACGCTGCCGCCGTTGCCGTAGGAGCCGCCGCCGATGCCCGCGCTACTACCTCCGCCTTTCGCGGTAACAGTACCGCCGTTTATGGTGACGCTGCTGCCGTTGCCGCTGCTGCCGCCGCCGATGCCGGCGCTATTTGAGCCGCCGGTCGCGGTAACCGTGCCGCCGTTTATGGTTACGCTGCTGCCGCCGTTGCCGCTGGTGTAGCCGCCGCCGATGCCCGCGCCATTATAGCCGCCGGTCGCAATAACCGTGCCGCCGTTTATGGTGAAGCTGCCGCCGCTGCCGCTATCGCCGCCGCCGATGCCCGCGGCATCTTCGCCGCCGGTCGCGGTAATCCTGCCGCCGTTTATGGTGACACTGCCGCCGCTGCCGCTATTGCCGCCGCCGATGCCCGCATGGTTCTCGGGTGCGTTGGCAATCAGCGCGCCGGTACCGGCGCTCTGACCGTAGATGTAAAGCGCCGCGCCGGTGGTGGTGATGCCGTTGGATGCGGTGAGCGTCGCGCCGTCGCAGAGAATCAGATGCACGTCGCCGCTGACGCTGATGCGGTTACCGATGGTAAGGTCCTCCTTTACCGCATACCAACCGCTGCTCCACGCAGTGTCGGAGGCCGTGAGCGTGGTAAAATCAACGCAGCCCATTACCTCGCCGTCGGCGTTCACGTATTTAAGAACATCTTCCGCCGTCACCGTCACGGTGGCGCTGCCGGTGACGGTGGTGTAGTTCTCCGCGGTGACCTCATAGTAGACGGTCAGTGCGCCCTCCAAAGTCTGGGTCGGGCAAACGTCGAGGTTATAGGTTCCCTCCACTGTACCGTATTTCACGGTATAGCCCTCCGCAGGATGCCTGACGTTGACCGTGATGCCGTGGGGCTGTTCGTCGAAACTGAAGATGTTGTCCTCCGCGCTGACGGTCATGGTCCCGACGGTGACCGTCACGTTCACGTCCTTCGTGGCCATCTCATATGAATTGGTCGCCGCCGCCGTTACTGTGACGACTGCGGTGCCGGACTTCAGAAGAGTCAGTGCGCCGGTCTTATTGTTCACGGACAAAACGTCACTGCCGCTTTTGACGGCGTAACTGATGGCGCCGTCTCCGTCCGTCGAGGCTTTGATCTTCGCGCCAGTTTCTCCGTAGGCGGCGTTCACGTCCTCTGCCGTGATGGTCTGGGTCTGCTTGCCGGCGAAGTCTACGATTACCTGCGCCGGGGTCGCGCCGCGGAGCTCCTCAGCGGTAAAGACGACGGACAGATCGTACCGCGACTCGCTGCCGATCTTCAGACTCTTATCCGCCTCCAGGAAATTCTTCCGCGCAATCTCGTTGCCTTCGCTGTCCAGCAGCACCGCAATCGGGATGACATTATCCATCGGCTGCAGCGCGTTGTAGCGGAGATCTCCGTAAACGATATAACTGCCGTCGCCCTGCGCCTCAAGCGTAGAGTCCTTGGTAAACAGCTCGCCGTTGTTTCTTTCCAGCAGGCCTGTGAAGGTGAGGAAGCTTTCGTTGTTGTATATATCCGGCTCCTCGGTATCCTCTACCCATGTCTTGACGTAAACCGTCAGACCGCCTTCGGGAATCTCGGCGCCCGCAAAGAGATCGCTGACTTGGAACGTCTGAAGTACGGGATAGCTTCCCGCGTCGATCTCTGCCAGCGCACTGCCGGAAACGGTCGTCTCCTCGCCGATCATGGTGGTGTAGAAGGCGTCCTTGTAGAGAGCAAGCTTGACGGTCTTGCCGCTGCCCGCGAGAGGAATTTCGGAGCCGTTCGACAGCATGACCTGAATATCGCGCTCTCCGTTCTCCTCACGCAGGAGCTTGATGCCGGAGATGCCTACGTCCGGGCGGTTCAGCGTCAGCTTACCGCTGCCGAGCGTCTGACCGTTGGCGGTGACGGTGTAATTTGCGTCACTCACCGCACCCTCCGGGACGCTGTAGTTTATCAGCAGGGCGGTGGACTGATTCGGGAGCAGGTTCAGCCCTGTGAATTCCTTGCTCTGACCGCCGACCGTCGCCGTAACCGCATTGAGCACGCTCGTTCCGGTGTTCTTCACGGTAAACTGCACCGGTGTGTTGAAGCCGGGGATCACCTCAGAGATATTGATATTCGCGGTGACGTCCGCTGCCGTCTCCGGTAAGGTGCCGGCAGCGAGCTTCAGGGAGGAGATCGCCTCGCCGTCGAGGATGTCGAGATTGTTCGGCTCGGAGGAATTGATTGTTACCGTATTGCCCGCCGCCGCGTCCAGGTCGATCGAGTCGTAGACGTCGATTCCCTCGATAGTGTTGTAATCCGTGCCGAGGATGATCGCGTGGATCGCCCCGGTCTCGTCGGTATATGCGTCAAAGCGGTCGATAGTGTAGTTCTTTGCCGTCTCCGCGATAAGCGCGGGCGCGGTAAAGCCGGTCACATCCGCCGACCGGAAGAAGCGCACCGCGTACATCTCGTACTTGCCTGCGTCCTCCTCCTCGCTGCTGTCCTTGCGCTGCGTCCAGACGACGGAAAGCTTCGTAAGATCGTTATTACCGGCCGGTGCGGAGAAATGGAAGTCGGAGCCGATGTCCACGGAGCCGCTGATGCTCTCCGGGAAATCGGGGTTCAGGCTGCCGTTCGGGTTGATGCAGGCAAGACGGATGTCATGCGCCTTGACGTCGTCCGTCTCGCCGAGGTTGTACTCGGAGTACCAGCCGAGGACGAAGCGGTCGCCCAGTGCCATAGCCTGCGCGTTGGTATCTATGGAGTCGTCGTTTGTCAGACGGCAAGTGGTGAGGATGCTGCCGTTCGGATTTACGACGGTGTAGAAGGTCTCAGTGCTCGTCACGTCCTCGTCGGTGCGGACGGTATATGTAAGAATAGCCGTACCGTCCTCGAGCATCGCGGTGTCGATGGCATTTACCGTGCCGGCGGTGCCATTGTAGGCGACCTGCGCGTCGGTCCAGCCCGAGCCGTCATAAACGCGGTAGTTGATGTTGTTCTCCACGTCGAACATGGCGGTCATATCCTTGCCCGCCGTCATGGAGGACGCATTCATGCTGCGCCATGCAACGATTGCACGGTTGCCTGCGCTCGCCACGCTGGGCGCCATATCCGCAACAAAGTTATCCGTAAGGCGCGTGGTCGTCCACTCTGCGTCGTTATAGACGCCGGCGTAGATCTCGGTGGCGCTCAGCATCATGCCGAGCTCGTCGTTGGGAACCTCGGCGTTCACGTTCTCCCTCATGGGCATCTCGGTCTGCTTGACCCATGCGGCAAACGCTTTATCCTTCGTGCCGCTGGCGACCACATCGAGGTCGGCGAGAATATCCTTCTCAGAGGTATTCACATCCACGCGACCCTTGTTCTCATAGCCATCTCCGCTCTTGACAGCGTAGCTCGTAACGCTCTGAACTTCATTTGCGTTGTCGTTGTCGGAGACGTAGAGGAACAGCTCGCCGTCGTCGGTGAACGCCGGGTGAGCATAGGGATAGGAGTTTGTCTGAACATTGGTGATTGCGTTTGTAACATCTCCTGCCGATTTCAGCAGGCGTCTGCCGCTTGCCGCGCCGCCAGTCCACGATCTCTCCGCAAGCTCCAGATAGTCGCGGTTTTCAAGCTCGGCGCCGCCTTCGATCTCAACGATCGTGCTGCCGTCGTCAAAGAGATACATGGTGTAAGCTCTGCCGCTCCTCGTCACGCCAAAGAGCTGACCAAAGCCCTGATTGTTCCAGTACTGCTTGATCTGGTCGTAATTAGCCCACTTTTTCGTCCAGTTGAAGCCGGTGGAAGCAAATTTCTTGCTGTAAGAAACAAACAGTAGCTTGACCTTGAGCTTGATGCCGATCTCGCCTGCGATGGTGAGCTTCGTGCCGGTGCTCGGTTTGCCATCGCTCGGAGTAAGAAGCAGGAAGTTCACATCTGCGCCAATCTGACCATAAATACCAAGCTGGAGCGCCACAAGGGACAGGTCGAAGCCCAGTCCTGCGAACGCCTCAATGGAAACGCCCAGCGCCGCGTCGAGAAGCATGGCGCGCACGGCGCCCTTGTTTCCGAACGCGACCTCCAGATCGGCGTGGAAGCCGGTCTCAAAGGAGATGAACGCGGGGTATGGACCGCACATAAAGGTCTGTCCCCATTCATACTTGCCTTTGATGTTGGTGCCAACATTGCCGCCGCGGAACATGATGTCCCACTCTCCATTCAGAACGTCGGCGCGCACCTCGAGGATGATGGTTCCGTAGAAGTTAAATTGCATGGAGCCGCTGCCGCCGGAATCGTTTTCATCATCCTTCTTCTTGTTCAGCTCCTCCATTTCCTTCTTGAACTTGCTCATGTCTTCGGCAAGGTCATCGTAGTTGAGGTTGACGGAGACGCCGTCGTCGTCGTCACCGCCGCGCTGATTTGCGCCGACAAAGGCGACGATGCGGAAGACTGCGGGATCCTGCGTCGGCAGGATCATCAAATTAATGAGGTTATCTCCGCCCATACCGCTGAGGTTACCGAGGAAGACGAAGCCCTTGCGGATCATGTCGTTGACGTTGATGCTGCGGAAGATCGAGCCGATGTCGGTAGTTTCCCGCAGATTCTGACGGACTTCTTTGCCAACCTCGGTCGCACTTCCGTTCGAGCCGACCAGATTCGGCTGGTGTGATACGTTCGTGACGCCAAAGGGCATAGTGAGGGATCTGACCGTCATACCGCCCCGGGTGAAAACCGCCTTGATACGCGCGGTGGGCGTGGGATTGCTGCCCTCGTCGGTGATGCCGTCCGCCGTCATGTTACCATTGGTCATGGTGTAGGTGCTGCGCAGCATCGGGACGGCGGAGAACGGGAAGACGAAGTAGGCCGCGCTGTTCAACTGCCCCAGGTTTGTAATCTGTGTCGCCTGTACGTTGCCGCCGCTCAGATCGGTCTGTCCGGTAAGCTTCGTGCCGCTGTCAGTGAAGAGCTCAAACTTCACGACGTCTGCGCCTTCATATGTCGAATATCCGGCGGCGTCCGCTCCCACCGTCTCACCGGGCAGAGCGATGTCGGTATAGAGCACCGATTTCGGGTAGTTCGAGGAAATGCCGATATTTTCCGTGGAATCGATCACGTTACGGGTATAGGACATCGGCCTGTTGCCGCTTCCGTACTGCTGATACTCCTGGCGCGTGATCTGCGGCGCGGTGGCGCTGCCGCGGACGGTCTGGAGATTTACTACGGAATCAGCAGCGTCGTCGGACAACGGGTCAACGACTACATAGCCGGGCTGATAGCCGTTGATGCGGTATTCATAGACGTATCGCAGACCGCGGGTCAGTCCGTTGTCAGCCGTAAGCTGCGTGGGGTCATAATAGAGCGTCGTTTCGCCGTTCGTGGCGGTGAGGGTCACGTCCCCGCGGACGATTTGTCCGCCCTCGTTCTTCGATGTACGAACTCCGAAGGTCGGGCAGTACACGCCGCCCTTATAAATGCCGGCGCGCAGGGTCACACTGCCGCTGTAGGGCTTACCGTCCGGCTTAAGGAAGGTCAGCGTCTGGCTGGTGATGGGCACCAGCGTGAGATTGTTGCAGGGATAGAGCTCCAGCTTGACGACGTTTTTCTCGCCGCTCCTGAGATTTCTGTTCTGGATCGTGCCGGCATAGGTCTCGCCGTTTACAGTCGACATCGTCAGCACGTCGCTTTTGATCCCGGATGGTTCATAAACAACAAGTTCTCCGTTGTCCTCGCTGTGCAGCTCGCGCGTTTCGCCATCGCCGTTTTCATAGGTTACGTAGGTTTCGACCTTCGGCGTAAAGCGGAACAGATAGAGCTTATTCGTCAATGTGTTGACAGTTACTTCAAGGCTCGTCCTCATGCCTGTGGCAGCATGAGTGGCCGTGACAATAACAGGTTGATCGCCGGACTCTGCGGATTTATCCTTCGTCGCCACCATAAGGAAGTCCGAGGCAGGAATGTAATAGGTATAGCCGTTATATCTAATATCGGAATAAACGCCGTTTTCCCGATAGTTGAGCGTAACGTCATTGCTTGCCTTTCCGTTCGCTTCTTTGGAGGACCACTGCAGCTTATCCGAGATGACGCCAAGCGAGGCGCTGCCGTAATTTGCGGAGATGATTCTCTGCAATCCTACAACGGAGCGCAGATCATCAAAGGTATAATCGCCGTTTTTGTAATCGCGCAGAAGCTCCTCTACTTTCTCTCTGGCGTTTTCAACGGTTATTTTGTCGCCGTTCTTGTAGTAAACGTCGCCTATGCCGCCGGTGCTGCCCCCGATCGTTCCAAATGCAACGTCCTCCAGGATCAGCTTGATCGGCGCCTCGTTATACACCGTCAGCATCAGCGAGTCCACGCTCCACGGGTCCACCTCGCTGTTGCGGGCGTAGACCGTGATGGAATAGGCTTTCTTCGTGCCGGCAAACTCGCCCAGTTCAAGGTCGATCGTGCCGCTGGAAGCTGCGGGTATCATTTCGCTGACACTCTCGCCAGCGGGCTGTACGGTGTACTTCACCTCGACTCCACTGGCAGCTGATTCCAACGTGTATTTCAAAGGCGGAACTTTACCGCTCTCGTCCTTCACCACGGCGTAGCTTTCGAGTTTTTCCAGCTTGATCTTCACCGGAACAGTCTTTACCTTCACATACGCTGTAACGGAAAACGGCATTGTAATCGTTCCGTTAGTGCAGGAAGTGCTGATCTTCACAGCGTAAGCTCCAGCTTCGGACAGCGCCGTTCCGGGAATCGGGATGCTCGTCACAGGCATTCTCACAGTGCTGGGGAAATTGCCCCAGTTTTCCACAGTGATCGGCTCGGCGCCCTCCGGTATTCCCTTGCCGATCTGATCGCTCGTGATCCGATAGAGCTCGGCAGTGAATACAGTATCGCTCAGATTCTGCTGCGTAATATTCGACGCGAAGAAAACGCTTGTGTCGACTCCGACCAGCGTCTCTCTCGTCTGGGAGGAGCGCGGGATCATCAGGAACGGATCCGTCCCGTCTCTGGAGATGACCTGCATCGGGAAAGTCGCGCGGTAAGAGGTGTATCCGCCGTTTGACGCCACAACTCCGATGCTGCGTCTTTGCTCCGAGACGTTAGCCGGAGTGATTACGACCTCTCCCTCGGCGTTCATTTCATACGTTAAAACACTGTTTGAATAAGGCGAGAAATCATATTTTTTATGATAGAAATCCGGCCGATCGCTGAACTGCCAGGTAAATCTCAGATCAGGATCCTTTTGTCTGTATATTATGCCTCCCCCTCTTGTCAGGATCTGATACAGATCCTCCGTGGCGAGAAGCTCGAGGTCATACTGGTTTTGCGGGTTCTCCGGGTCGCCCGGATACAGATAGGGGAAATCGGCTGATTCGGGGTTCGTCAGCTTCAGGAACCCGCCGTCCGCCGCCTCATACTCCTGCGAGCGCTCGACGAATTTCGTTTTGTCAAGATAAACCGCCGGCGCGATATAGCATATAAGCTCCTCATCACTCACGCGAGGCGCTCTGGGGCAACTATTTGATTGGGCATTGAAATAGGAATACCCCAAGCCGTCCTCTCTCCGAGTATACTGAGTGCCGGTTTCATCCCATCCGCAAAGATACTTGTCGGAGGCTTTTGGATTGGTTTCGAGGTAGATTTCCACGTTATCCCTGCGAACGTAGGGCGTAATATTTTCCTCGATGGCGATGCAGGTCGCCAGCGCTACGGGCACGTCGTTCTGACTCACCACGTACGCCGGATAGCGCCTTGTGCCGAGGTTGATCGCAGTACAATGCTCTATAAAATCACAATAACCCACCTCTTCGGTTTCCGAGCTTGCAATCGTCGGAGGAGAGTAAGAGAAGTACATATTCGGCATATATTCGGTTACGTTTGTCGAGCCGTACGGGCTGGGCAGAGCCAGATCGACGCCTTTGCCGTTTTCTCCGCAGGTAAACGTGGAAATATTCGCAAGGTTCATCTGAGCTTCCCTTGTTGTGAACAGCGGAACAACGAACGTCATCACCGGCTGACCGTCTTGTCTGCCGACGCCATATTGTAATTTTTCCCAGTCAATAAGCCCACCATATCCATTGGAGGTCTTGTCGATCACATTTTCGGTATCCGAATTATTAATGAGCCACGGTATGTAGAAGTCGCCGCCGAAACCAACCTGACCACCTATAACTTGCAATTCCTGCCACGATTCTCTTTGCCCTATATAGCGGGAATCATAATAGTAGTATTCCTTGGACTCGAGATCCTGGTTTGCAAATGTGAAAACGTGATGTGCATCAAAGCCGTTGCTGTCAAAATAATGACCGATATACCCCGTTCCGTCCTCGGTCAAAGGCAGCAAATGCATATCGTAAGGGACAAATCGATTCAGATCTGTTCCGTTAGGCCATTGCCATTCGGAATCGTAAGCTATCAAATCCGGATAAGCAGATTCCGGATGATAATACCAGGGAAGCTCATGCGAGCCTATATTGAACCAGTTTTCTTTTTTTCTGATGGTTTCCGGCAGCTCGCCCGTCTCGCCCAGCAGCGGAGCATTGGAGGTCGATTTCAGGCTCAGCGAGCCGGTCTCGAGAGCGCTCTCAAGATCGACGCTGCCGTCCTGAATGCCGGTGAGCAGATTTTCGAGATTCTCGACGTGCTCGTCGGTGACGTCGATCTCCTCGTCCAGGAGCTCGGCGATCTCGATGGCAGCTTTCACCTGCGAGATCTGCACGATCTGTTCCGTCGTGGCAGCGTTGCCGTTGACGGTGATCTCGCCGACGCTCTCGCCGCCCATAATGCGCTCCGAGAGTGCGGCAAGCTCCACGCTCTCGCCGTCTTCGCGGACGTCAAGGTCAACAAGCTTACCGCTGTCGTCAAGAAGCCCGGCGGTGGTGAGCGCCTCCAAATCCTCTCTCGCGCGTGTCTCGTCGCCGCTGTAAAGCTCGGTCAGCGAGGTCACCAGCGTCTCCGGCACGCCATCTGCAAACGCCGAAATGGCAGTCACCGGTACCATACTGACCACCATTACGAGCGTCAGAAGCATGCTGAGGGCTTTTGTCCATAGGTTCTTCTTCATTTGCGGCACTCCTTTCAAGTCTCTCCGCGGAAAAATTTACTGAATATATAAAACGCATCGGCACAGGCGAGCGCTTGCCCGTCCGTATCAGTGCATTATTGCCATGATGCAGCTAAAATGCGCAGACCTATTCTGTAAATTTGTATATAAGTATGTATGAGCTTAGCCGCAGTTGTCATCGTTTGTTAATCCCCTTATATTATAACACTTTTACGGTTTCTGTGCAAGGTTTTCCTTGTGAAGATTTTGAGCTCTTTCCGTTTTTTTGCGGAAGAAGATAGATAATCTTGCCATTAGTTTTCATTTCGCGCGCTGTTGACAGTATAATCCTTGCCGGACCTAAAGGTATTGTAGCAAATGGATGCATGCCTTAACTGAATTTGGCCTGTTCTACGAACGAAATCAATCGTTGCACACGTCAAGGATTGACAGCAATCGACACGAAACAAAATTTTCCTTTGAAATTCCGCAAAAAATGTGTTGTCGCGGTCTTGACATAAGGGTGCCTGAGATCGTGGAAGCGGATGCGCTCCGCGCCGATGGCTTTGAGAATTTTATCATGCGTATGCCGAAACGAGTCGGGATCGAACATCCCGTCGGTCTTGGGTGAGGGGAACATATACGGGTTGCTGGGATGTTTCATATGCTCCTCGACGAGCAGGCTGACCGCCTTTTGCGGGATTGCCAGCGTCCGTACGGAGTTGTGCGTTTTGGGCTTGTTGACCACCAGCTCGCCGTTGATGCGATAGACCTGCTTGGTGACGGAGATCGTCTTTTCCTTGATATTGAATAAAACAGAATCCCCCCAACGCCCTTTTCGGCGTTGGGGGGATCCCTCTCGTGTGGTTAGGTTTGCCGGCACACCATGACACAGTGAGCGGCATCAGAACGGGCCGTATCCGATGTTGACCGCGATGGCGAGGAAGATAAACGCGATGACCCACCAGATCGCGAACAGAGGCGCAAGGTACTTCATCCATTTCTTGAACGAAATGCCGCCGCACATCGCCAACGCCGCGAGGATCTCGCCGCCGGTGGGCGCCATGACGTTCGTGAACGCGTCGCCCATCTGGAACGCGAGGACTGCGGTCTGACGCGTCAGGCCAAGCATATCCGCCAGCGGCGCCATGATCGGCATGGTGATCGCCGCCTGGCCGGAGCCGGAGGGCACCAGCACGTTGAACAGATCCTGCACCACAAACATGCCCCAGGCGGCAACCGTGGAGGAGAGGTTGTTCAGCACGCTGGAGAGCGCGTAGATGATGGTGTCCATGATGCAGGCGTCCTGCAACAGCACGATGACCGCGTTGGCAAGGCCGATCATGATGCAGGGGAAGAGCATATTGACACAGCCCTTTTCAAACTCGTCGCAGATCTGGCTCGGCTTCAGCCCGCCGACAATACCGCCGATGATGCCGATGGCAAGGAAGATGGCGGCAAGCTCGTCGATGTAGTAGCCCTGTGAGACGATGCCCCAGACGGTAAAGGCGATGCCGAGGATGAAGATGACCAACACCGCTTTTTGGCGACCGGTCAGCGGCTCAACGCTGTCCACGTCCAGCGCGACGTTTTGCGCCGTGATGCGGTCCTGCTCATAGGTGGAGCTGAGCTGCGGGTTTTTCTTGACGCGGCGGGCGTGCCACATGACATAGCAGATGCTGGCGCAGAGCAGCGTGATGAACAGCGCCACGCGCAGGCCCATGCCGGAGAACATCGGCAGGCCCGCGATGCCCTGCGCGACGCCCGTGGTAAAGGCGTTGGTGATCGCGCCGCCGTATCCGGACGCGGCGGCGCAGAAGATGATCCCCACTGCCGTCAGCGAGTCAAAGCCCATGGACAGGCAGACCGCCAGCACCAGCGGCACAAAGGCGAGAAACTCCTCGAAGTTCGCGCAGAACGCGCTGCCGCAACCGAAGACGACCATGCACACGGGGATCATCAGCAGCTCGCGTCCTTTCATGCTCCGCACTACGTTTGCCATGCCGTTGTTGATGGCGCCGGTGGCGTTGAGGATCGCGAACATACCGCCGATGATCAGCAGGAAGAAGATGATGTACGCGGCGTTCTGCATGCCAAGCGTAACGGACATGAGCAGCAGAAACGGCGTGGTGGGATTGCGCTCGACGCTGTGGTAGCTGCCCGGAACGACCAGCTCGCGCTCGACCTCCTCGTTCCACACGCGCTCATAGCTGCCCGCCGGGATGATGTAGGACGCCACCGCGACGATCAGCAGGATGATGACCAGGAAAAGCATGGGGTTGATTGCCTTGATCTGTTTTTCTTCTTTGTTCGCCATGTTGGCTCTCCTTTCCAAACACACGTTACAGCTTATTCGATTGCCGAGAGTATCGCGCGCAGATAGCGGAATTCCTTGCGCACGGAGGAAATCTGCAGCGTCTCTGAGGGCGAGTGGAAGTCGCGGCAGTTCGGACCGATGGACACGGCGTCCAGCTCGGGCTTTGTGCCGAAGAAGCAGCCCACCTCAAGCCCGGCGTGGACGACAAGGAACTTGGGTGGTTCGCCGAAGATCTCGTGGTACACGCCGCCACAGAGCGCGCGCAGCGGGCTGCTGTGACGGAAGCTCCAGCTCGGATACTCGTTGCAGCATGTGCATTCTCCGCCGAGCAGCGCCGCGAGCCGCCGCATCCGCTGATAGAGATAGGTCCTGCGGCTTTCGCTCGCCGAACGGATCTCCAGCACACAGTGCAACCCGCTTTCGCTCAGATAGACCTCGCCGAGGTTGTCGGATGTGTCCACGATCCCGTGGAACGCTTCGCTCATCTGGAAAATGCCGTCCGGCAGAAGGGAGAGCGCGTCCAGCACGCGCCCGGGCTCCACCGTCCACGCCGGCGCGTCGGAAAGCTCCTCCAGCGTCACGCAAACGCCGTCTGCCGACGCCGGAAGCTCGCCGCGGAACGCGCGCTCCATCCGCGCCAGGCACTCGCGGGCGGTATCCCGGTCACTCGCCTTGAGCCACACGACCGCCTCCGCGTCGCGGGCGATTGCCAGACGGAAGCTGCCGCCGCGGACGGGGCCGAGCCGGAACGCGCAGCACTCCTCCAGCGCCAGCAGCGACCGAAGGAGCAGGATGTTGGCGTTGTCTCTGCCGCGGTGGATATCCTCGCCCGAATGCCCGCCTCGCAGCCCCGACACCTCAAGCCGACAGGGACGCCAGCCCTCCTGCGGCGGTGCTGCGGACAGCGGGACGCGCACGTCGACCTGCATCCCCCCGCAGCTGCCGCAGAGGATCTCGTCGTCCTTGACGTGATCGAGGTTGAAGAGATACCTTGCCTTCAGCTTTCCGGTGTCGAAGCGGCTCGCGCCGGAAAGGTCCTCTTCCTCCATGGTGGTGAAGAGCACCTCAAGCGCCGGATGCGTCAGCGTATCATCCGCCAGAAGCGCCATGGCCAGCGCGACGCCGATGCCGTCGTCCGCGCCAAGCGTCGTCCGACCGCCGGTGCTCAGCTCGTCGCCGTCGATCACCCATTGGATAGGGTCTTTGGCGAAGTCATGCGCGATCCCTTCCGCTTTTTCGCAGACCATGTCCATGTGCGCCTGCAGCATCGTCACCGGCGCACCCTCGCGGCCGGGTGAGGCGGCTTTGCGAATGAGAACGTTTCCGGCCTCATCCCGTTCCGCCTCCAGGCCAAGTTCCTTTGCCCAATTCAGCAGATACGCGCCGATGGGGCCCTCATTCCCGCTGCCGTGCGGAATTTGGCAAAGTGCATAAAAATGTCGAAAGACTGCGTCCTCGCGCAAGAGTTCAATTGCGGCTTCCATCGTATCCTCCCCCTCTCTGGGTCGCATTCCTCTGCAATGTGACATTGATTCACACCGATGGGATTGTTGTCATCATAGTACGTTTTGTGCGTTCTGTCAATCAAAAGAGGGTAGTACAAGATATTTTTGTTTAATTAGTACAACAAATAGCGCTGTATTTTTTCGTTCGACACAAAAGCGTGAAAATCTCCGTGGCTGCGGACAAACGGGTAAAAATGCGATTGAATTTTGCGGCTGGCATGATATACTGATTGCAATTCGGACATTGTTTCCGGCTGCCGCGCGCAGCAAAGCGATGAAAGAATGTGCTGAGGATAGAAAGGAGAACGGGATGGAGAAGGATAAATTCCGCGTTTCCGGCAGCGTGATCGTCTTTATCGGGGCGCTGTGCTGGAGCCTGAACTCTCCCATCGTCAAGTTTCTGACGTTGGATTCCCTGCTCATCTGCGGTCTGCGCTCCGCGATCGCTGCGGTGGCGCTGGCTGCCTTTATCCGGCCGAAGAAGCTGCACTGGAACGGCTGGATGCTGATGTACGTCGTCTCCTATGCCGCGCTGTGCCTGAGCATTGTCGTGTCGCTGTCGCTGACCTCCGCTCCGGTGGCGATCGGCATGCAGTACACGGCGACGGTCTGGCTCTTTCTGGTCGGCTTTCTGCGGACACGGCGGTTTGACTGGCGCAGCTTTATTCCCGTGCTGATCATCATGATCGGCGTTGTGTTTTTCATGCTTTCCGGAACGGACGCCTCCAGCAGCAAGGGGAATCTGATTGCGTTGAGCGAGGGCGTCATCTTCGCCTGCATGACGGTCAGCTCCAAGCGTGCCGCCGGCGACAATCCCCTCGGGCTGACCGCCATTGCGAATGTGTTTACCGCGCTGGCCATGTTTCTCTGCTTTCCGGCGGCGTCGCGCGGGATCGCCGCCATGACCGCGCAGGAGTGGTGCATCATGCTGGTACTCGGCGTGGTGCAGGTGGCGTGCGGATACGGGTTCTATAACCTTGGCGTACAGCGTGTCACGCCGCAAAAGGCGTCGATCATCGCGCTGTGGGAAATGATCCTCGGGCCGGTCTGGGTCGCGCTGTTCCTCAAGGAGTACCCGACGCTTCCCGTTATCATCGGCTTCATAATTATTTTGATCGGCATGATACTGGATGCAAAAAAGGACGTCGTATTTCCTCGCCCTTGATGCAGCGTTCATCATAAGCCCTGCCCTGAGCGCTTAGTTGCGTAACCGGGACAGGGCTTTTTTTCCCCTCACTACTTGGGTAGCACAGCGGGGGGGCTGGGTTCGAT
Organism: Oscillospiraceae bacterium; assembly: GCA_017527825.1. Lineage (GTDB taxonomy): Bacteria > Bacillota > Clostridia > Oscillospirales > Oscillospiraceae > Hominicoprocola. Next base: position 3,838 of record JAFXPO010000009.1, on the reverse strand, counting down.
CACGGGGAGGGCGGTTGCCTAGGAAACCCTCTTGGGCTCCTAACCTCTCCTTTTTTGCGCTATTTTGCAACGCGCCCTTTTTTTGATCCCTGTATCGCTTTTTTCTGTTATTCCGCGTTCCTCGCCCTCAACAACCGTCAGCTTCGGAAGATGCTGCACGATGCGCTGTGTTTCCTCTGGCAGGATCAGGTCATGTTCCCCTACCGTAACCAGCACAGGAATGCGAATCGTCTCCAAAAGCAAGCCGATGATCCCGCCATCGCTATGTCCGTAGAACAGCGGCTTTTCAGGCTGGAGCTCTCGGATAAACCGGTACATATCCTCCGCCATGTCCGCATAGTGATATTCATCCAGCCTCTCATTCGCCCCATGGCCTCTGGAATCCGGAGCGAATACATGATACCCCCCCCATCGGCGAGCTGCCGAATTTCTGTGTCGAACAGGTCATGGCTCTCGCCGTTGCCGTGTACCAGCACAACAGGCTTTCCCGCTCCGTCTTCGGCATAGTGCAGGCAGACGCCATTGACCTGCACGGTATTGTTCGCTTCGTACATTGGCATATCCCTCATACATCACAGCCACAGCATCCGGTCTTTCCCCGAGCCAAGCTCGAAATGATACTTGACGATGCCGAGGTCGACCTTGCTGAATGGTCCGAGACCGGTCTTGGACTGACGCGCTGCGCCCTGCGTTACGCCGTAACCAATGGCAATTACCACGACAAGCTTCTCCCCGTCTGTGATCGTGAACGCGTCAGGAACCTTCTTGAACGTCAACCCCACCCAGCAGGTATTGAGTCCCAGCGTCTGCGCCGCAAGAACGATCTTTTCGCCGTAGTAGCCGCACTGCTCATCGAGTTGTTTGTCCTTTTTGCCGACCAGTGCGAGGTAGTTTTTGACGTCCGCAAACTTCCCGTAGTGCGCAAGTCCGCCGCCAAACGCCATTGGCTCATTGCGGACGAGCTGGATGTGCAAGCCGCTCTCGCGATTGCACTCGTCAATGGTCTTCTCCAGCATCTCCAATGTTTCGCCCTCGATGGGCTTATCCGTGTAGCTGCGCACCGAATGCCGCGCCTGCATTGCTTCCATGATGTCCATATTGTGGGGCAAGCGGTCATGAAAAGTCAACTCCCTACCGCTCTCGAAAGCGGGCGGCGGGTCGCCTCGCATTTTCCCCGGTTTGTCGCAAAACCCCGCAAGTCAGCGAAAAATGTCCGCTGTTCTCCCGTCCAAGAAGCCAAAAACACCCAATTTCCGAAGAAATCAGGTGTTTTTCTGGTGCGCGGTACAGGACTCGAATTGCTCAGTGCCGACGCCAAGCGCTCCCATTCCGTGTCATTTCATCCCGTTTCGTGACACAATCCGAACTTTTCTATACCACTTGATACCACTGAAAACCACCTTGTTTTATGCTCGTAAGGCTAAAAATAAGGCTAAAAACCACCACGGTCACGCATGATATACCATCCATATCCCGCGCTTGTTTTCTCTGGCTGTAGACTATTGTATGCCACGGCAAGGCAAGCTGTCAAGCAGTTTGAAAGTGTAGCTTCAAAAATAAGAGGGCGGGGGTTATTCCCCGTCCTCTAGTCTGTCCTCTAGTCTGTCCTTTAGCTCTCTGATCTCGTCAACAAGGCGGAGTATGAAGTAGGTGCCTACGATCAGAACACACGCGATTGTCTGCACCGCTGATACAATCATAACCATGTGCAGCAGTTCGCGGATTTTTTCAAGCTCCACCAAAATCAATGCAGCGTCCATTTCTCTGTCCTTTCTCCCCGTATAGCCGTTAGGTCAGCTTTGAATGTGTATTTTCAAACTTCCTGCATCTGCTCCATGCAGTCCATGCACATGATACGGACGGTTTTTGTCGCTCTCACGCTGTTGCCACAGCACGGGCAAATGAGCTTTCTTGTGCTGCTCGGCTTGGGCGTTCCTGTCGGCATACCTCCCGCTGCTCCCTTGCCGCCGATACCTCGCATGGAAAAACCGTCCTGCCGGTTCATGTGGATTTCGCTCCACCCCTGATTCAAGATGTACTCAATCAGCGCGTCGGTCGGTTCGGTGATGCTCCATCCGATACGACTGTCATAGCTGATACGCAAATCCCGCGCCTCTGCCGCGTCACGAAACCGCTTGTTGTGGTACGTCCCGCCACGACTGCAATCTTGAATCCCGTGTTGCAGATTGTAGAGGTGTACCATTTCGTGAAGCACCGTAGCAACCACATCTTCAATCGGTCTGTCGAGCGTTCCCGCGCCGATGTTCAGTTCGTGCCGCTGTTCGCCGTCCGCTCTGCTCCATGCCTTTGCAACCGTAACGTGTCCGTATGCTCTCGGTGTGCTTTGGATGGTGATGATAGCTTCTTCCAGCTCGCCGTCGAAATAGTCCTGATTGAGTGCGCGGAAAATCTTTTCAAGGTATCCCGCCGTTCTGCTGGTCTTGATGGTCTCTTTCATGGTGTCAGCCCTCCTTCAAATTTGCTGCCCGCTCTCCATCATCGGAGGTGGTGTAGCAGAGCTCGCTTGCGAGCTTGTGTCCCCAACAACGCGCCGCGAAATTGCTTGTCAAGACTTGGCGCAGCCAACTCGTGAAAAAATTTTGAAACAAAATATTTTCAGTCTTGACAAGCAAAATTTCACGCGGTGCTACGTTGCCGTAGGGCAACACCACATAAAAAAACAGCCCCGATTCCTCGGAGCCGTGTCAAAAATCCTTGTTATTACACTGCTATCGCGCTATAATATAGAAAACAGAATCAAGACGGGAGATAACGACTATAAAAAAGGCTTATGGTGTAATAAAAAGTATATTAAATTATATTTTAAGGAGGCTATTAAAAATGGCTAAGAATCCAGATAAGGATAAGAAGAAAATAATAGTACTGCTAGCTTCGGCAGTAGTAATAGTTACTGTAGCTATTGCTGGTGTAAAGCTGCAGTGGTTTGGTAATTCAGGTGATAAGGTAGAACCCATCAATGATGGAATTCAGCAAGAGGCATTTTATGACGCCGAGGAACCACAAACAGTTGAGGAACAGTACAAACAGGCTATTGAGACAGTAGGACAATCGGTGATAGAGAGTCAAACACCAGATATACAAGAGGTAACAGGGGTTGATGAAGACGGTGCTATTTCTTATGTTACTCCAGATGGTGATTCTGGAATATTAGAAAGGGATACATCATACCTCGAAGAAGAGTGGGGTGTATCCAAAGAAGAAATAGAGGCTAATGAGAAAAACATGTCAGAAGAAGAGTTTATAGAGTGGATGATGAAGATGGACGAAGAAAGCATCCAACGTCGACAAGAGGCAGCTAAAAAGGAAGAAGAAGCCACCAAGACAGAAACAGTACAGGAAGTACAGCAGCCACAGCAGGAAACACAGACAGAAGTTAAGCAGCCACAGCAGGAAATACAGGAGTCACAGGAGCAAAGTGATGATCGAGGAGTAGACTATAATGATGATGGATCGATAACATTACATACAGATGCTGGCATAGATGTTGTCATTGGTGGTGGTGAATTATCTGTTCCTGAGCTTACAGACTTCGAGAAGTAAGCTACTGTTAACTAACCAAATCAAGAGATATAGGTTGGGAGACATACCAAATTCAGATCAATATTCAAATAAAGACATTAAGGAGAGTATCATTTTGATGCTCTCCACACTTTTTAAAGGAGTGATACTATAGCATGGAGACCCCGGAAAATTCTGTGTAATCGACATTCCTCGACAGTATGAAAAGCGTCTACCTGGTCAAGAATGGAAGTAAACATTCAAGACTTAAAGGAGACGAAGATTATGCAGTCAGCACCGCAGAATTTACTGAAAGAAT
>JAFXPO010000048.1 GCA_017527825.1 Oscillospiraceae bacterium | reverse complement strand
GGACCCCACCAAGGTCGACCGCAGCGCGGCGTACGCCGCCCGCTACGTCGCGAAGAACATCGTCGCGGCGGGTCTTGCCAGCAAGTGCCAGGTGGAGCTTGCCTACGCCATCGGCGTGGCGAAGCCCGTGAGCGTGCTGGTGGAAACCTTCGGCACCGGCAAGGTCTCCGACGACAGACTGGAAGAGGCGGTGGGTAAGGTCTTTGACCTGCGTCCGACCGCGATCATCCGCGACCTCGACCTGCGCAAGCCCATCTACCGTCCGCTCTCCGCCTACGGTCACATGGGTCGCGAGGATCTGGGCGTCAAGTGGGAGCAGACCGACCGCGTGGACGCGCTCAAGGCGGCGCTTCAATAAAACAAACCATCGGGAGGGGACGCCCTCCCGCATACCGGGGTGTTGCGCAGTTGGTAGCGCGCGTGGTTTGGGACCACGAGGCCCAGGGTTCGAGTCCCTGCACTCCGACCAGACAAAAAGCGACAGGTTTTGACCTGTCGCTTTTTCGCGTTTGCGCGGCTGCGTATTGACCCGCGCGGCGGAATATGCTATCATTCCGGTAGAAAGATAGGGCAATGCCCCGAAAAAGGGAGGGATTCCGGTGAAAAAGTTCAAAATCGCGTGGGCTGTCCTGCTGGCGATGGTTGTCGTCGGCGTGGGCGCGTACCTGCTGGGACGCGGCGCGCAGCGCGGCACAGTTCTCGCTGAGGAGGAACAGGGCATCGCCGCGGAGCGCGAGGAAATCAGCGTCGAGACCATCCGCTCCGGCATGAGCGACATCGGCGAGCTTGCCACGGAGGAGTATTGGTTCACGCAGGTGCAGACCTACGACAGCAGCAAGTCCGCCCAGATTTTCGACCTGAGCTTTGACCTGCCGCTGACCCGCAACCGCTTCGTCTACAGCTACGACGGCGTCATCAAGGCGGGCGTGGACTTCACCAAGGCGAGCGTGGAGGTCGACCCTGCCGCGCGGCTCATCACGGTCCGCCTGCCAAGGGCGCAGATTCTGTCCTCTGAAATCGATTACGACAGCTTTGAGCTGTACGACGAGCAGACGAGCATCTTCAACCCGCTCAGCGTCCGCGACGTGAACAGGAGCAACCATGAGATGCTCCAAAGCGCCGAGAAGGACGCCATCGCCAAGGGCGTGCTGGATCGAGCGGACGAGAACGCCTCGCTGCTGGTACAGAACTTCCTGCGCGGCGCATTCCACGCGCATACCTACGCCATCAGAGTGGAGCGCCTGAGCTGAGCAGCAGCGTTCCCGCCGCCAGCAGGGCGTCCTCGCCCTCCAGCGCTCCCAGCGCGCCGGTGAGGGGCAGCTCCTGCGGCTCGATCACCGTGCCGAGCGTCGTGATGATGCTGCGCTGAAGGCACAGCAGCCGCTCCGCGCCGGTGACGCAGCTCAGCGTCAGCGTGTCCCGCGGCGAGAAGCCGTAGCCCACCACCTGCAACGCGCCGGTACACAGCGCGAAGGACGGGTCGCTGTCTCCGGGCAGGAGCAGGTTCCGGGCGGGTACGTCCCCGCAATACGGCGTCCGCGCCGCGTCCCGCGTCAGCGCCAGCAAATCCCACCGCCGGCCGGACGCCCTGGCAAGGGTGGGAAACGCCGCGGCGTCCAGTCCCGCCGCGAGGCACAGGGCGCGGCTCGCCGCGCCCACCACCGCAATATCCATGTCACCATCACCTCACGGAAAGTGTTTCCGCATTTTGCCGAGATTATGCAGCGAGGAGGAGAACGCCGTGCATCCCTGGGCGCATTTCAAAACCATCACGCAGCACCGCCGTCTGGTGCGGCAGCTCTGCTTCCGCGTGGGACTCTACCGGCAGGGGCTGACCCACGACTTGAGCAAGTACAGCCCCGTCGAGTTCTGGCGCGGCGCGAAATACTATCAGGGCTACCGCAGCCCAAACGACGCCGAACGCAAGGAGACCGGCGTGTCGCTGGCGTGGCTGCATCACAAGGGGCGCAACCGCCACCACTTCGAGTACTGGATCGACTATGTGATCGGCGAGGACGGCAAAGTGAGCTTCGGCGGCTGCAAGATGCCCATGAAATACGTTGCCGAGCAGTTCTGCGACCGTGTCGCCGCCTGCAAGGTCTACCGCGGCGCGCAGTACACCGACGCCGACGCCTACGACTACTACATCCGCTCCAAGGGGCATATCATGATTCATCCCGAAACCGGAGCGGAGATCGAGAAGATGCTGCTGGTGCTCAAGGAGCGCGGCGAGGACGCGGCGATCGCCTATGTGCGGGAGAGATTACAAACAGAAGGCTGAAATTCCACGGAATTTCAGCCTTTTTGTACCTTGCAATATGAATTGCGGCGTGCTATAATACCCTTCGATTTTGGGCTATTATCATTGAAGGACGGATTTGACTCCATGAACCATCCCTACAAGACCCGCGCCGGCGGCGCGACCGTGACCGTCTTTGTCCCTTACGACTGCCGCAACAACTGCCCGTTTTGCGTGAATAAGCAGGAGTACGCCAACTGTGCCGGCTTCTCCGTGGACAAGATCATCGAGAGCATCCGCGTGGTGGACAGCATCACCCCGGCGTGCGACGTGGTGTTCACCGGCGGCGAGCCGTTCGCGAATCTGGACTCGCTCCAGCGCATGCTGGACGTCGTGCCGGAGACGCATAAGGTTTACATCAACACGACCTTCCCCGTGCAGCCCGGATGCAGCGCGGAGGAGATGCTCACGTTCACCGAGCGCAACAAGGGCAAGATTACCTGCATCAACGTCTCGCGCCATATCGACCCGTATGTGGAGGAGTCGCCGGACGAGATCGTGGGGCGGATTGCCACGCCGAAGCGCATCAACTGCGTGCTGTACATGGACTATCCCTCCGACAAGCTCAAGGACTTCGCGGAGCGCTGGCGCAAGTACAACATCCCCATCCAGTTCCGGTATGACTACACCGAGACCACCCCGGAGAACCTCTACGAGGAGGAGAACGACCGCATCTTGCAGGACCTGAAGCGCCAGTTCACCTATATGGGTCTCGACGGCTGCCGGATGCGCAACGGCTTCCACTTCCTCTATAAGGACCTGCACATGACCTACCACAAGACGCTGCCTTACTCCACCATCGTGGAGACGGACGAGAACGGCGTCACCTACGACATCCTCTACGATATCCTCATCAAGCAGACCGGCGAGCTGCACTCCGACTGGACGGGCGTGAAGCTCGACGTGGAGAAGTACCGCAATGTGGTCTTTGAGCCGTATGACCTCAAGGTTCTGGACGGCACGATCGATTTTTAAATGAAAAGAGCGCCTTTCGGCGCTCTTTTTTCGCGTCCGCAGGCGCGAAATGAATCTGATCGTTTTTTCTGACGACATGCGCGTCAGAAAAAACTCTTTACACGGAGTGAACGTGCGCCCTGCAGGGCGTGCGCTGAACGGAGTGCAGCCTTTTCAAATGAAGCTGCGCAGCAGCTTCATTTGAGCAAAAGCTCGGCGATCTGCACGGTGTTGGTTGCCGCGCCCTTGCGGATCTGGTCGCCGCAGCACCAGAGGGCGAGACCGTTCGGGTCGGTGAGGTCCTCACGGATGCGGCCGACGAACACGATGTCCTGATCGGAGGTGTCCAGCGGCATGGGGTACTGCTTGTTCTTGAGGTCATCCACCAGCTTCGCGCCGGGGGCGTTCGCGATCAGTTCACGGGCACGCTCCACGCTGATCTTCTTCTCGGTGCGCAGCACCACGGAGATGCTGTGGCTGCGGAACACCGGCACGCGCACGCAGGTGCAGGAGACGTTCATTTCGGGCAGGTGGAGAATCTTGCGACCCTCGTTCTGCATCTTCATCTCCTCGCTGGTGTATCCCATGTACTGCTCGCCGCCGATCTGGGGGATGACGTTGAACGCCAGCTGGTAGGCAAACGCCTTCGGCTCGACGCTCGTGCCGTCGGCATACGCCATCGCCTCCGCCTTCAGCTCATCGAGACCCGCCTTGCCCGCGCCGCTCGCCGCCTGATACGAAGAGGCGATGATGCTGGTGATGGGGCTTTCCTTGGCGAGGGCGTTGACGGCAATCATGGTGATGATCGTCGTGCAGTTGGGGTTGGAGATGATGCCGCTGTTCCACTTCACGTCCTCAGGGTTGATCTCCGGCACCACCAGCGGCACCTTGGGATCGAGGCGGAAGGCGCTGGAATTGTCCACGAACGTCGCGCCCGCCTTGACGATGGCGGGGGCGAAGCGCTCGGCGATGTCGTTTTCCGCCGCGCCGAGGACGATGTCCAGCCCGTCAAAGGCGCTGTCCGTCGCCTCAACGATGGTCACCTCCTCGCCCTGAAAGCTGAGCTTTTTGCCCGCGCTGTGGGCGGAGGCGATGGGGCGCAGGGACGCGACGGGGAAGTCACGCTCCGCGAGAATCTTCATCATTTCCTGACCGACGACGCCCGTTGCGCCGAGGATGCCGATATTCACTGGTTTCATAGTACGTTTTTCTCCTTTACAAAGCTGTCATACAGGACACGAATCGCCTGTTCAAAATCCTTTTCTTCCACGCCGACGATGATGTTCAGCTCGTCGGGCCCCTGCGTGATCATGCGCACGTTTACGCCGTGCTCGCCCAGCGTCGCGAACAGCTTGCCGGACGTGCCGAGGCGGTACGCCATTCTGCGGCCGACGGCGGCGACGATGGCGATGTGCTCCACCACGGTAATACTATTCGGCTTGAGTTCCTTTTGCAACTCGCCGAGCACCTCGTAGAGCTGCTTTTGCACCTGCTCGGAGCTGACCGTCAGCGACACGGTGTCGATGCCGGAGAGGATGAACTCCACGTTGATCTCGTGCTTTTCCAGCACCTCCATGATGCGCAGCAGTACGCCGTGCTCCGAGGAAAGGCTGGTCTTGGCGACGGTGATGATGGAAAAGCCCTTTTTGCCCGCGATACCGGTGATGAAGCTGTCGCTGTTGTCCGCCTCGTCCTCCACCTTCTCCATGATGAGGGTGCCGGGGTGCGTGGGATCGTTGGTGTTGCGGATGTTGAGGGGGATGCCCTTTTCCCGCACGGGGTAGACCGCGCCCTCGTGGAGTACCTGCGCGCCGACGTAGCTCAGCTCGCGCAGCTCGTTGTAGGTGACGTGGCGGATGGGCGCGGGGTTGCTGACGATGCGCGGGTCCGCCATCAGAATGCCGGACACGTCCGTCCAGTTCTCGTACACGTCCGCGTCCAGCGCCGCCGCCGCCAGCGCGCCGGTGATGTCGCTGCCGCCGCGGGAGAAGGTCTTGACGTGACCGTCGGGCATGACGCCATAGAAGCCGGGAATGACCACGCCGCGCCCGTCCGCCGCGCGCTGCAGGGCTTCATAGCTTGCCGCCTGATCGACGCTTCCGTCGAAGCGGAACTTGATCCACAACGCCGCGTCCACGAAGTCGAAGCCGAGGTACGCCGCCATGAGCTTGGCGGAGAAGTACTCGCCGCGGGACGCCAGCTCGTCGTCGGAGACCTCGCCGCGCTTCATGCGCTCCCAGAGCGCGTCGAACTCCGCGTCGAGGCTGATGGTCAGCTTGCAGCCGCGGGCAATGTCGCTGTAGCGCCCGCGGATCATGCCGAAGATGTCGTCGCAGGCGACGCCGTATTTGATGTGCGCCGCGCAGAGGTAGAGGAGGTCGGTGATCTTGTGGTCATCCTTAAACCGCTTGCCCGGCGCGGAGACGACCACCACGCGGCGGGCGGGATCGGACTGTACGATGGATTTGACCTTGGCGAACTGCGTCGCGTCCGCGCAGGACGAGCCGCCGAATTTGACTACTTTGAGCATGTGTGTTACCCTCTTATTTCTTTCTGCGTTCCGCGGCGACCCGCGCCATGAGCGCGTTGGGATCGTCCGCGAGATAGCCGCGATAGACCTCGAATGCCTGCGCGACGGTGTAATCGCCGAAGAACAGGTACTCGCCGTTGCGGCGGAAGAACCAGCGCGCCATCGCGCCGGAGTTGTCCACCGCGCAGGGACGCGCCTTGTCGGTGTAATAGCTGCCGCAGCCGGCAAGGACCTCCATGCAGTCCGCGATGACGTTGGACGCGGTGGGGAAGCCGCCCGCGCCCGCGCCGGAAAAGCTCTGCTTGCCGACTCGTTTGGCGTAAAGGGAGACGAGGTTGCCTGTGCCGTCGGTGTGCGCCTCCGGCGCGGTGACGGGGAAGAGCGTGGGACAGACGAACGCCGCCACCCTGTCGCCATCCTTCTGGGCGCGGGCGATGAGCTTGAAGGTCAGCCCCAGCTCCTTCGCCTTTTCGATGTCCGCGCTCGTGATGTGGGAGATGCCGACGCAGGGCACGTCCTCCTCTGGAATCGACACGCCGAAGGCGAGGTTGGCGGAGAGCACGATCTTCCGCCGCGCGTCGTAGCCCTCCACGTCCGCGGTGGGGTCTGCCTCGGCGTAGCCGAGCGCCTGCGCCTCCTTTAAGATCGCGGCGTAGTCCGTGCCCTTGTTGGTCATGGCGGAGAGCATGTAGTTCGTGGTGCCGTTGAGGATACCCTCCACCGCGTCCACCGTGTCCATCTTCTCCACGCGGGAGAGTGACGTGAGCCACGGAATGCCGCCGCCCGCCGCCGCTGTGCAGCGCAGACTCACGCGGTTTTGCCGCGCCAGCGCGAGCAGATCGTCGTAGTGGGCGCACATGAGCTGCTTGTTGGCGGTGACGACGTGCTTGCCCGCGCGCAGCGCCGCGCTGACGTAGGCGTAGGCAGGCTCGACGCCGCCCATGACCTCCACCACCGTATCAATGCTCCGGTCGCGCACGATCTCGTCAAAGTCCGCCGTCACGGTGCATTTCAGCTCCGGCCGCGGACGGCGGGAGAGCACCGTGGTCACGTTCAGCTCGCTGTGCTCCCCGGCCATTTCGTAGAAGTGGGAGCCTACCGTGCCAAAGCCCAGCAGGGCGATGTTCATAGCCGTTCCTTCTTTCATAATATAGTGTTCCTCTGTGCGATTTTATCCAAAATGCCGACATTTGTCCGCCACAGAAAAACACTTGACTTTTGTGTGGAAACAATATAACATAGCGAAAGAGAAAAAACAATCCCTGAGGAACTGAACAAAAACGACAAAATTCGGCTGAAAATGCCGTTTTAATTTGGAGGAAATGCTCAATGGATTATCAAAGCACCCGGAACCCGTCGCTGCGCGCCACATCGGCGCAGGCGGTGCTGGACGGTCTGGCGCCGGATGGCGGCCTTTACAGTATGCCCTCGATGCGGGACGTTTCATTCGACTGGCGGAGCGTCCTCGACATGGACACGCAGGGCATGGCGACGGAGATTCTCACCGCGCTGCTGCCGTCGTTCACCAAGGACGAGATGCGCGCGCTGGTGAAGAACGCCTACACGGGGAAGTTTGAGACGGAGGACCTGACCCCCACGGTGTCCGTGGGCGACGACACGGTGCTGGAGTTGTTCCGCGGTCCGACGAGCGCGTTCAAGGACGTGGCGCTGTCGATGCTGCCGCAGTTGATGACCGCGGCGCGGGAAAAGTGCGGCGTGGACGATGAGATTCTCATTCTCACCGCCACCAGCGGCGACACCGGCAAGGCGGCGATGGAGGGCTTTTGCGACGTACCCGGCACGAAGATCATCGTCTTTTATCCCGACGGCGGCGTGTCCGCGGTGCAGAAGGCGCAGATGGCGACGCAGGCGGGCGGCAACACCTGTGTGTGCGCGGTGCGCGGCAACTTTGACGACGCGCAGACCGGCGTGAAGAACGTGTTTGCCGCGGTCACGGAAGGAAAACTCCTTGACGGCAAGGGCGTCCGCCTGTCGTCCGCGAACTCCATCAACATCGGTCGTCTCGCCCCGCAGGTGGTGTACTACTTCCGCGCCTACGCCAACCTCGTCCATGAGGGGAAGATCAAGGCGGGCGATCAGGTGGATTACTGCGTGCCGACGGGCAACTTCGGCGACATTCTCGCGGGCTGGTTCGCCAAGGAGATGGGTCTGCCCGTGGGCAAGCTCGTGTGCGCGTCCAACGCCAACAACGTGCTCACCGACTTCCTCAAAACCGGACGCTATGACAAGAACCGCCCGTTCTACAAGACGGTTTCGCCCTCCATGGACATTCTGGTATCCAGCAACTTAGAGCGCCTGCTGTACCTCATGTCCGGCGACGCGGCGCTGGTCAAGCGCCTCATGGACGAGCTGAAGGAGACCGGCGTGTATCAGATTCCCGACGAGCTGCTGCAAAAGCTCCACGCCGACTTCTGGCAGGGCTACTGCGACGATACCGGCACGAAGAACGCCATCGGCATGGTCTACCGCGAGTACGGCTACCTCTGCGACACCCATACAGCGGTTGCGTGGGACGTGGCGCAGCAGTACAAGGCGGCAAACCCCGACCACAACCCGGTGGTGATCCTCTCCACCGCCTCGCCGTACAAGTTCCCGGCGGCGGTGCTGGAGGGCATTGGTCACTCGGCGCGCGGCGACGAGTTCGACGTGATGGAGCGCCTTCGCAACGAGACGCTGATTCCCATTCCGAAGAATCTCGCGGGACTGCGCGAGCGCGAGGTGCGCCACCGCGACGTGATCGACCGCGAGAAGATGCTGGACTATGTGCTCGGCAAGGCGAGCCAGAAGGAGTGGTTTTAAGATGAATATTGTATGTCTGGATATGGAGGGCGTCATCACGCCTGAAATCTGGATCAGGTTTTCCGAGGTCAGCGGCATCCCGGAGCTTCGCCGCACGACCCGCGACGAGCCGGACTACGGCAAGCTGATGAAGTTCCGCATGGATATCCTGCGTGAGCACGGTCTGGGTCTCAGAGAGATTCAGGACGTGATCGCGCAGATCGACCCGCTGCCCGGCGCGAAGGAGTTTCTGGACGAGTTGCGCGACACCGCGCAGACGGTGATCCTCTCCGACACCTTTGAGGAGTTCGCCAAGCCCCTGCTCCGCAAGCTGGGTATGCCGACGATCTTTTGCAACTCGCTGATTACGGACGCTCAGGGCATGCTCACCGGCGTGAAGATGCGCTGCGAGAAGTCGAAGCTTACCACCGTCAGGGGATTGCAAAGCATCGGCTTTGAGACCATCGCGGCGGGGGACAGCTACAACGACCTCGACATGATCTTAGCCTCCAAGGCGGGCTTCCTGTTCCGCACCACGGAGCAGATCAAGAAGGATTTCCCGCAGCTCCCGGCGTTTGAGGATTACGGCGACCTGCTTGCCGCGATCAAGGCGGCGCTGTGAGCATGAAGAAAACCGTCAAGCTGTGGCACGCGCTGGTCGTGCTGGGCATTACCATCGCGCTGATGGCAAGTTCCATCTTGGAGTTGGACAATCCCCTGTTCATGGGCGTGGATGAGGTTCACGCGCCGATGTTCCTCGGCGTCTGTGCCGCCGCGATCATGGCGCTTTGTATCGGTTTTAAGTGGGATGAGCTGGAAAAGATGATGCTCGACGGCATCTATCAGGCGCTCCAATCCATCATTATCCTCGCCGTGGTCGGTATTCTGGTCGGCGTGTGGATCGACGCGGGCGTGGTGCCGACGATGATCTACTACGGTCTCAAGATTCTAAGCCCGAAAATCTTCCTCGTGGCGGTGGTGCTGATCTGCTCGATCACCTCGCTTGCGACGGGTACGTCGTGGGGGACGATGGCGTCCATGGGCGTCGCGTTCCTCGGCATCTCCTACGGCATGGGGCTGAACCCCGCCATGACCGTCGGCGCGGTGCTCTCCGGCGCGTACTTCGGGGACAAGATGTCTCCGCTCTCTGACACCACGAACCTCGCGCCCGCCATGGCGGGTACGGACGTGATGACCCACGTCAAGTTCATGATGCTGCCTACCGGCATTACCTACGCGATTTGCCTGGTCGTGTTCCTGATCTTTGGCTTCACCGGCGTCAGCGGCGCGGCGGACATGAGCCAGGCGGCGGCGCTGGGCGCGGCGATCGCGGACATCTTTCGCGTCAATCCGATTCTGATTTTGCCGCCGGTCATCGTCATCGCGGCAATTGCTATGAAGGTTCCCGCGCTGCCCGGCATCACACTGGGCATCTTTTCCGGCGGGCTGCTTGGCATGATCTTCCAGCCTGACTGCACCCTCGGCAGCCTTCTGGTCGCAAGCTACGGCGGCTTTTCGCTGGACGCGTCCACCGGCCTTGAGGCGGTGGACGGTCTTTTGGAGCGCGGCGGTATCGAGAGCATGCTCTTCTCCATCTCGCTGACGATCATCGCGATGATGTTCGGCGGTATCATGGAGGGAACCGGAATGATGGGCGTGGTGGTGGAACAGATCAAGAAGCTGGTGCACAGCCCCGCGGGACTGGTCACCGCCACCGAGGTCACCTGCGTGATTTCCAACGCCACCATGCCTGAGCAGTATATTTCCATCATCATCCCCGGCAGGATGTATGCCGAGGAGTACCGCAAGATGGGGCTGCATCCGGCGTGCCTGTCCAACGCGCTGGAAAGCTCCGGCACCGTCACCTCGGCGCTGGTGCCGTGGAACACCTGCGGCGCGTACATCCACAGCACGCTGGGCTTGACGGCGTGGGGCGCGGGCGGCTACGGCGTGTTTGCCATCTTCAACTGGCTCATGCCGCTGGTGAATATTCTGATGGCGTTCGTCGGTCTCACTGTGGCGGATTTGGAAAACGTCCGTCTGGCACAAAAGAAGAAAAAAGCGTAACGTAAGAGGTATCCATGGTTCGAAACATTCTCGCGGAGCTGCAACAGTTCCTTCTCGAAAGCCCCGGCTGCTTTCACGCGGTCGCGGCGCTCAAACATAGGCTCGACGCCGCGGGCTTTACCGAGCTGCGGGAGTCCGAGCGCTGGCAGCTCACACCCGGACAGGGCTATTATGTGAGCCGCAATGGCTCGTCGCTGCTCTCGTTCCGCCTGCCGAAGTGTCAGGCGGAATCACTTCACATCATTGCGTCTCACAGCGATTCGCCGTCGTTTAAGCTCAAACCTGACCCCGCGCTATGGGCGGACGGCGTGCTGCGGCTCAATGTGGAGGGCTACGGCGGCATGATCCGCCGCTCATGGTTTGACCGTCCGCTGTCCGTCGCCGGACGTGTCATCATCGATGACGGCGGCGCGCTGAGGGAACGGCTGGTCTACGTCGACCGTGATCTGCTGCTGATCCCGTCGCTGGCGATCCATCTCTCGCGAGACAGCGCGGAAGCAAAGACCATCAGCGTCCAGAACGAGCTGCTGCCGCTGCTGGGACTGACGAGCGACGCGTGGGCGCGGGTACTGAGTGACGCCGCGCAGGTCAGCGCGGACCGGATTCTGGGCGCCGACCTGTTCCTCACCTGTCGCGAGAAGCCCACGGTCTGGGGCGCGGACGGAGAGTTTCTCTCCGCGCCGCGGCTGGACGACCTCGCGTGCTGCTACGCGTCCTTCGCGGGATTTCTGGACGCAAAACCGACAAGCGATATTGCTTTACACGCCGTATTTGACAACGAGGAAGTGGGCAGCCGCTCCATGCAGGGCGCGGAGTCGGACTTCCTTGCCGCGACGGTGCGGCGGATTCTTCTCGCGCTGGGGATGGATGAGGAGGGCATGCGCGCGGCGATCGCCCGCAGCTTCCTCGTCTCGGCGGACAACGCCCACGCGCTGCACCCGAACTACGCGGGGAAGTACGATCTTGTGAGCCGCCCGAAGATGAACGGCGGCATCGTGCTCAAGCGTCAGGCGGGGCAGAAGTACACCACCGACGCGGTGGGCGAGGCGGTGTTCCGCGCGATCTGCCGCAAGGCAAACGTGCCGGTGCAGGACTACGCGAACCATTCCGACGTGCCGGGCGGCTCGACGCTGGGGAACATTTCCAACACGCAGTTGTCCATCCGCGCGGTGGACATTGGGCTGGCGCAGCTGGCGATGCACTCCGCCTACGAGACCATGGGCAGCGCGGACGCGACGCACCTGGCGCGGTTTGCGGAGGCGTTCTACGGGATGCCTCTGCCGAAGGTGGAATAACAAAGAAGCGGGAGCGATCCCGCTTCTTTGTTGTAATGTGGACTTCCCGTGGCGGCATAGGTATGGGGCAGGAGTGATGCATGATGCTTTCCGCCGCGATCTACCTTCTGACCCACAGCCTGCTGCTGTCTCTGCACCTTGCGGGCAACCCCGGCTCGTTCCCCAAGCCGCTCAGCGCGGAGGAGGAGCGGGAGTGCCTTGAACGCCTCGCAAGCGGCGACATGGACGCCCGCAACACGCTCGTGGAGCATAACCTGCGCCTTGTCGCCCACATCGTGAAGAAATACTACGCGCAGGAGAGCGAGCAGGATGACCTGATCTCCATTGGCACCATCGGTCTCATCAAGGGCATTTCCAGCTTCAAACCGGAGAAAAACACCCGACTAGCCACCTACGCCGCGCGGTGCATTGAAAATGCTATCCTCCCCCCAGCGCGTTTTATGTGCGCTGAGGGGTCTTGTTTTTCCCAGGCAGCTGTCCTCCTCGCCGTTTTCCATATCCGGAGTGGGGAAGTCTTCCATCTCGCCCTCCGCGCCGAAGAGGATGACGTGGGCATACGCGCCGTCCCAAACCACCTTCCGCACCAGCGTCCGCACGGCGCTGCGCTTTTGCTCCATGCTCATGCCGTCGATGCTTTCGCGGAAGCTGAGCAGCATTTGCTGCAAAAGATCAAACTCTGTGTCGCTGAAGCGGTGCTCCTCGGTGAGACTCTGCCATTCGGCAATTTGTGCTGAGAGGGCTTCGCTGTCGCGCTGCAAGGCTTCGATGCGATGCGCTACCGGTTTGCGTGCTGCGCTGTCCTCCAACTCCGCAAGGCTGTCCACAAGCCCTGCGATTTTTTTGTCCGTATCGGACTTGTCCTGACGCAGCTCTGCCAGCTTGGCCTCATACCCATCCCGGTTGCCGGTGTAGAACCGTTTGCTCTTTTCCAGCTGCGTCAGAAATGTGCCGCTGTCTTCGCCAAGGTCTTTGATCTGATCGATGATCGCGGCGTCCAAGAGGTTTCCCGCTGCGTTGCGTACGTTGCACCGGCTGCCGCGGCTGTTCTCCTTGAGCTTGCAAAGATAGCTGTAGATGGGTTTGCCGTCGGCGTCCAGCCGCTTGGTCAGCTTCGGATACATGCGGCTCCCGCAGCGGCAGAAGATAAGCCCTGTGAGCAGCGCGTCGTTGCTGCGTGGCTTGCGATAACCCTTGGAGCGGTTGCGCTCTAACGATTCCTGCACCCGAACCCAATCGCGGCCGGAGATCAATCCCGGATGCTGCCCCACAGAGACAATCCACTCCTGTACGGGAAGGTACACCGTGGCGCGGCCTTTTTCCTGATCGGTACGATTGTAGGCAAGGATGCCGTGTACCCCGTCAAACGCCTCCCGCGGGGAGAACAGCTCTGCCTGCCTGTCCGTAAAGTATTGGAAGGCGTCCTCGTCGGCGATGAGATAGACGGGGTTTTGGAGAATATTCTTGATGGCGAAGCGGGTAAAGTCCTTGCCGGTTTTGGTTTTGACACGCTGGGCGAGCAGCTCGGATTCCACCATGGAGAGGGAGTCCACCGCAAGAAAGCGGTCGAAGATATGCTTCACCAGTTCCGCTTCCTCCGGTACCGGCACAAGCTTGCACGCCTTGCGGCTCTTGCCGTCGATGCTGATGTTTTTCACGCTCTCGGAGGCGTAGCCGGTAGGGGTGACGCCGCCGAGCCATCGCCCGGTCTTAGCCAGCTCGTGCATATTGTCCCGGATACGCTCCGCGATGGTCTCACGTTCCAGCTGGGAGAACACGGAGGAGATATACATCATGGCGCGACCCATGGGGCTGGCGGTGTCAAACTGCTCACGAATAGAGACGAAGTCCACGCCAAGTCGGCTCAATTCCTCAATTAAGGAGGAAAAGTCGCTGATGTTGCGGCTGATTCG
Source organism: Oscillospiraceae bacterium (assembly GCA_017527825.1). Lineage (GTDB taxonomy): Bacteria > Bacillota > Clostridia > Oscillospirales > Oscillospiraceae > Hominicoprocola. The sequence goes on along the minus strand of JAFXPO010000048.1, from coordinate 12,953 downwards.
GTCGAGGCGGTAGACCACGATGGCGCTGTGGCGATGCTCATGCGTCGCCTCCATCATCTGCTTAAAGCCGGGGCGGTTAAGATTGCCGCCGGAGAAGCCCTCATCCTCATAGACTACGGCATTCTGCGCGGTCTCGTCTCCATAGTGGAGCCGGATGTATTCACGGCAAAGCTCCACCTGATTGCCGATGCTTTCGCCTTTACCGGTGAACTTGGATTTGCGGGAATAGATGGCGATTACTCGCTCATTGCCTGACATGGTTTCACCTCCGTGATAGTTTCGTTCCTATTATAACCGATCATGGTGCGACTGTAAAGCGGAATAAGACGCTCCATTATACCTATGTTACCCCTATTGAAGAACAACAACCACACGGAAATTATTGCAAATTATCACAATTACTCGCATTATTGACGTTTTAAGGTCGAATTTAGTGTGGTACTTTTTTGCATCCTCCTAAACATGATTATAAACATCATGTTTAGGAGGATGAAATCATGGATAAGTCCATCAGGAGAAAGACCGCTAAGTTTGAACTGGAACCGGACGGGTTCTCGATCCACACGTTCGAGTTAAGTTGCCAGATCAAGGGAAAGCAGTATCGTGAGATCAAAGAATACTTGTATTCGCTTCCGATCACGGTTATCAAGGGCACTATATCCGGATCTTTGTATCTCCCCGCCGGTTGCTGGACCCCGACGCGGACTATCTTGGGATTCTGCCGCCCAAGAAGAAAACCGTCGATCAGATTGCCGAGCGTATGGAGGAACTGTTCAAAAACACGCCGATTCCGAGCGACATCGACGACTATAGTGAATGTGGCGGTCATTGACCCGCAGGGCACCGCCACGCGCGATCAGGTGGCACGGTTCTTCATGAATTTCACGAGCCTGTAAAGCAATTACCTTTTACACAAAAACCAGCAAGGGAGCGCCGTGAGGCGGCCCCTTATTGGCTTGATAAATCAGTACTTGAGAGGAAAACTTCTGCCGGTTGGAAGAAATCGAGCATATGATTGAAGAAACCGGGCGGATTATGTGCACATTAAGTAGTCGGGCGCGCCAGATGCATCTGCATAACGCATTGGGGTAGGCAACAAAGGATAACCCCTTGACAATCCGCGTACAATATCGCCATGCTCTATCAAGGGAGGGATGGCATGACGATCACAAAAGAGGACTTAAACGCCTACCGCTCGCACCTGCGCGCCGAGGAACGCAGCGCCGCCACCATCGCGAAGTACCTGCACGATGTGGCCGCGTTCGCGCTGTGGCTGGGCGAGCGCGCACTGACCAAGGAAGCCGCCGCGGACTGGAAGCAAGAGCTGCTGCGCCGTGGACAAGCTCCCGCCACCGTCAACGCCGCGCTGGCGGCGCTCAACGGATTGTTCCGCTTCCTCGGTCGCGAGGATTGCCGCGTCAAGTTCCTGAAAGTCCAGCGCCGCGCGTTTCGCGACGAATCGCGGGAGTTGACACAGGGCGAATACACCGCGCTCGTCAGCGCGGCGAGAGCGCGTGGCAGGACGCGGCTCGCGCTGCTCATCGAGACCATCGGCGGCACAGGCGTCCGCGTCAGCGAGGTCGCGTATATCACCGTCGAGGCGGCGGAGCGCGGACGCGCGGAAATCGCGCTCAAGGGCAAAATCCGCACGATACTCTTGCCCGCGAAGCTCTGCCGCAAGCTGCTCAAGTACTCCAAGGCGCAGCACATCGACCGCGGCGCGATCTTCCGTACCGCCACAGGCAAGCCGCTCTCGCGCCGCCAGATTTGGGGCGAGATGAAAGCCATCTGCAAGGCGGCGGGCGTGGAGCCGAGCAAGGTGTTCCCACACAACCTGCGGCATTTGTTCGCGGTGGCGTTCTACCGCGTGAGCCGCGACATTGTGAAGCTGGCGGACGTGCTGGGGCACAGCAGTATCGAAACCACGCGCATCTACTTAATGACGACAGAAAAAGAACACCAACGGCAGCTCGACCGGCTGCGATTGGTGTCGTAGGAGCGGAATACACATTCCGATTACAGGCAAGACGCAGGTCTGCCGCTCAAAACAGAATAAGAGCGTCCTTTCGCTTCCCCAAAGGAGGCAAAAGGGCGCAGTTAGTCAAGCCTGGCGGTTTTTTCAGCCGCGAGGCTTAAATTTTTGTGCTCATATTCAAAAAATGTATTGCATCAGGCGAGATTTTATGGTATAAAAAAATATGTATCAGTGGCATTGTCACTATTTTGCCATCTGAAACATAGAACAGAATGTGTATTCCGAGACAAAGGAGCGCTCGCATGAGCAGAGATTACAGCACCAAAAAGCTCGACCTCACCGGACAGCGATTCGGCAAGCTCACCGTGTTGCGCCGTGCCGAGAACATCGGGCGGGACACCGCGTGGCTGTGCCGCTGCGATTGCGGCAACGAGGTCGTGGTCAGAACCTGCTATCTTCGCAAGGGGGAGAAGCGCGACTGCGGCTGCGACACGTCGGTGCCGATGCTGGCGGGAACCAGACAGTATGACCTGACGGGTCAGCGCTTCGGAAAGCTGACGGCGCTCAAACCGCTGGGCGCGCCGGATGGCAAGAACTACCGCTGGCTGTGCCGCTGCGACTGCGGCAAAGAGGTGTCGGCGCAGATCGGCAACCTGCGCAACGGCAAGACGACCAGCTGCGGCTGTGACAAGGTGCCGCTCGCCGAATACCTGCACTATGTGGACGGCACGAACGTGGAAATGATCCGCAGCAAGACCGTCCGCTCCAACAATTCCAGCGGCGTGACGGGGGTGCATTGGGTGAAGCAGCAGCAGCGCTGGGCGGCGTCGATCGGCTTCAAGGGCGTGCGCTACAATCTGGGGCTGTTCGAGCGGTTTGCCGACGCCGTCGCCGCGCGCAAGGAGGCGGAGCAACGGTACTTCGGCACGTTCCTCGCGGATTACGACGCGAAGCAGGACGCTATGACCGAACCGGCGTGAGCCGGGTCGTGAAATAGAAATCGAGGGAAAGGATGTGATAGCAAGGCAAAAGCGTGGCTGTACAGCGGGGCGCACGCTCCGTCGCGGGTGACTACGTACGCCCACGACGGCAAGAGCGAGAATGCGCCGGAAGCTTCACCGGAGCCTGCGCAGACTGATGAGGCGGCGCTGTTCGCGCGCGAGATACTTGATCGGACAACCGCAAAACCGTTGGGAAACCCGGTGACGCAAAGGCAGGAGGCTAAGGGGCGCAGACCCTATGCTCGTCCGCCCGCCAGATATGGCGTCTTCATTAGCAAGGATATCGAAAGGTATCTCACGCAAAGCCGCGTGTTGGGAAACCGCACGCTTAGGAGGCTAAGACCTTATGCCTGTAACTGTGCAAGGGAGGCAAAGGTTATGCCCGTCCGGCTGCCGGAGATTTGCTATCTGCTTTAGCACCGCATGGGAAACCATGCTCCGCAAAGCCAGAGGCTACGGCGCGTTATGCGCTATGCCCGTTCGGCCGCCGGGGATCTTTGCCTCCGCAAGAAGGAAGGGTACCCGTGTTGCATCCGCCGCCCATCGGGCGTGATGCGTAACTGCATGACACCGCCGGGAGGCGGCGGCAATCCGGCGATCCCGGAACTTTTGAAATTGCAAAGAAAGGAATGAAATCTAGTGAAAGCTAAACTAAAAAGAGCATTATCTCTCCTCTTATCTCTCATTATGATCATGGGCTGCATGAGCCTGCCGGCTTTTGCAGTGGTTGGCGATGTAACTGTAACGTTAGTGCCTTTGGAAGGCTCGGGGACGACGCTTCCTGCTAAAGTTGTTTTTTCGTTGGTTGAAGACGAATACAAAACTTATTGCACAGGTGGAAAAACTGACGAAGGGAACTATATAGTCAATTTCGGTAAGTCCGGCGAGTATTGCGTTGATTTCGGCAATTCAAGTTTCCTGAGTGGAGTTGACGGCGAAGATTTGGTAATCACTATAAATGATACCACGCCCATTACCCTCTGGGAAACGACCGATAGTGATAATACGAAATGCTGGACGACAGTGGCTCCCACCGTAACAACGACCTACGTCGCGGAGATCGGCAGCACTCAGTACGAGACGCTGGCAGCGGCGGTTGCGGATGTTCCGGCTGACGGCACCGAGACCACGATCACGATGATCGGGGACTACGAAGCTCCCATGGATCATGCGGATTCCTCTTCGGGTGGCTACAACATCGTCAATATTGCCAAGGATCAGAATGTCATTCTCGATCTGAACGGTAAGACGATCACCGGAGTTTTGACCTATGACGCAAAGAACTCAGCGGTGATTACAGTTTCCGAATATGGTACGCTGACGATCCGTGACACCAGTGCGGCAAAGACAGGGACGATCACCCATGTCAAGTATGATGATAGCGTTCGTGTCGGCAACTGGGCGGCGGATAACTGGCAGACCGACATTCTGTTCAACCACGGCGGTACGCTGACGATTGAGGGCGGTACGATTGCCAACACTGCTAACGGCAACATCTGCTACGCGATCGATACCAGCAACAACTATCGACACAATAACGCTACGCTGACCATTACCGGCGGTACGATTACGAGCCAGAACTGCGACACCATCCGCATGCGTTTGGATGCGCCTGTATATGGAGAAGCTAGCGGCCGCAACATCGTGAACATTTCCGGCGGAAGCATCAGCGGCAAAGGCGGTCTTTGGGCTCAGGTTTCTTCTGGCGATGCTCCGAAAGGCAGACTGAGCATTACTGGTGGGTCAATCACCGGCGGCGATTGGGGTGCTCTGTCTTTTTCGCCCAAAAACGGCGGCGTGTCAATTGACGATTTCCCTGCGTCTATTAGCGGCGGAAAAATTGAAGGTAGCGTTGGTCTGCCGCATCAACAGTACATCTCCGGCGGTGTGTTCTCTGAGGAGATTGCCGTAGCTTCCATCGCTGAGGGCTACGAAGCGGTCGGCAACACCGATTCCGAGACCAGCGCCACGTATCCGTACACGGTCGGCATAGCCGCCACCTACGTCGCGCAGATCGGCGAGACCAAGTACGAGACGCTGGCAGCGGCTATCGAGGCGGCGGAATCCAGCGCTATCATCGAAATCCTCGGTGGCACCTGGGACGCTGAGGCGATCGGCACGGTTAATAATTGGGATCAGATTCGCAATAAGAGCCTGACGATCCAGCCGGCAAGCGACGCGAGCGTCACGTTTACATCTGATGTCTCCCTCGGCGTGGATAACAGCACAACTGTTGATGCCTCCATAACCGTGAAAAACATCGACTTTAACGGGGCATCTCTTGCGATAAAAGGTTATTTAAATGCCACGGTTGACAGATGCAGCTTCTCTAACGCTAGCAGCGGCTCTGCTACACTGTACATTATTGATAGTTGCTGCAAAAATCTGAGCAGCTATCCCTCTACTGCGGCTGTGACTGTGACGGACTGCACCATCAATGGCTCGCCCGCCGGAGCACCCGGTATTCGTCTTAGGGATTCGGGCAATGTCACGCTGACGAACAACAATATTAGCAACACGAGCCATAATGGTATCACCTTCGAAAGCAACAGTACACATTATACCACTCCCGCTAAGACCATCACCGTGACCGGCAACACCATCACGGAATGGAACGTCGGGAATGCCAATGGTGGCGGTCGCGGCATGAGACTTGCCCTTGGTGGTTTGGAGAGTGGCAGCACCGTGACCATCAACGACAACTACTTCACCAAGCAGAATGTCAGCCTTGACACGCCCGACTTTGTGAAGATCACCGGCGCCGAGGACGTAAGCGTTGATCTCAGCCACAACTATTGGAACGGCGAATCGCGTAGTACTGTAAGAGACAATGATGCTTATTACACCTCTGACGGCGGTACGACCCTCGATTCGGTCATTTGCTACGTCGCGCAGATCGGCGATGTCAAGTACGAGACGCTCGCTGCTGCTATCGCGGCGGCGAACGAGTCCGGTAACTGCACGATCACGCTGCTCAAGGACTATGACATGGAGGCCAACGAGCCGGGTTACGGTTATACAACGTCCTTCCTTGTAGAGGGTGAGAACGAGGCCCGTAACAATATGCTTGTGTTCTCTGCAAACAATATTACTTTCGATCTTGGCGGCCATACATTGAGCAATCTGTTCAACAACACCTTCAGCGTTACCGGCAGTAATGTTACCATTCAGAACGGTGAAATGAGGGTGGGCAAGCTGTATTACAGCAGCTTGGACGGAAATACAGTCTATACATCCGTTAACGACAAGACCTGCTCGTACATCGTGTATGTGACCGGAGCGCAAAACTTTGTCGTTGATAATCTGACCACCTATGGCGGCATCAATGTTTCGGGTGGTTCTACGGCAACCATCAACGACCTGTCATTCAGCGGTACAAAGTTCTACGCGGTATGCTCGCAGACGAATTCCACTGTGACGCTGAACGGCGGAACCTACAACAAGGCAATCTTCGGCGCTACGGGCAACCTGTTTTGGGTAGAAGCTGGCTCGACCATGGATATTATGGGCGGCTCCTTCACCAAGGGCACTGCAAATTTCGCCAACGGCAATACGCATCCGACCATCTACGGCGGTACGTTCGACTTTAATCCGACCGCTGACGTCGCCGAAGGCTATGCAGCAACCGACAACGGCAACGGCACTTGGACGGTCAGCTCCGCTGTTGCCCAGATCGGCAACGTGCAGTACGCGACCCTCCAGGCTGCGTTCAATGCGGCGCAGAACGGCGACACCATCACGCTGCTGGCGGATTTGACACAGGATAATGGCGTGATTTTTAACAAGGCTGACGCCACTGTCAAGCTTGACCTCAATGACAAGACCTTTACCGTCAACGAAGGCAGCAATTGCAATAACCGCGCCATTCGCATCGACAACGGTACGCTGGAAGTCTACAACGGCAGCATCGTCGCGAAGGGCTCCGGCACTACCAGCTCCAATGGCGCGGGCTGCTACGGCGCGTTCCGCGTGGAAGCGAACGGCAAGCTGATCGCGCACGACCTGACGCTTGAAAACTCCAGACCTTGGGGCTTGAACGTCAAGGTGCTTGGCGGCGAAGCTGAACTGACCAGGGTGACAATCAACTCGTCCTATGGCGGCGGCATTGAGGTCACTGAAAAAACACTCGGTGGAAAGACGAAGACTGGTAAGGCTGTGCTGACAGACTGCACGTTCAATCAGAGCAATCATTATGACCATTGCTCTACTGCCCTGTCGGTTTCCGGCGGCAGCGAGCTGATTGTCAACAGCGGCAGTTATACCGGTGAATACGCGCTGTATGTCTTCTCCTCCGGTGGCGTGATCACCGTGAACGGCGGTACGTTTACGGGGCTGGGCAAAGAAGATCGCGCGGCGATCGTTGCTGAGATTGACCTTAAAACATACCCTGAATATACGGGCGGTCTGAACATTTCCGGCGGTAATTTCACGGGAGACTATCGCATTACGAGTCCCGCGTATCTGTCGATCACCGGCGGTACGTTCAGCGTAGACCCCAGCAACTATGTTGTCCCCGGCTACAAGGCTGTCGAAAACGACGACACCAACACCAAGGACATTTATCCGCACAAGGTCGTCAAGGCAACCGGCACTGTCGCTAAGGTGAACGAGGAAAACAACGATGACAATAAGCTGACGATTCCGCAGGGCATCGCGGACGTTGTCCATGGTACCAATGACACCACCTCCATCACCACTGGTACGGACACCACTATCGTCGGCTCTGTGACCATCGAGGGCGGCAGCACGATCGAGAAGACCAATACCAACCCCGCTGAGGCTGGCTCTGACAACAACAAGGTAACCGTTCAGGAAGTCGAGATCAAGAAGAACGCAGAGAGCACTACTGTCTACGCCGTCACGACAAACGAGGGCACCACGCTGGCGAACGCTACGGTCGGCAACGGCATGGACCACAACAAGAAGGCGTCTGAATACGTCCCGTCCGTCGCGCAGAAGCTCGCAGAAGCGGTTGCAGACAGCAAGGAGACTATCGACAGCAATGTGGAAGTCGATCTGGATCTGAACGTCGTTGCTACGGCGAATACGGGGGCTCAGGAAGGAGACGTTCTCGCGTCCTATAACGTGAACCTCAAAGCCACGACCACCGTAATCAAGGACGGCGCTACGACAACGACGACAGCCAACGTCCCGAACAACGAGATTGCCAAGGACGCCAAGTTCACCTTTAAGCTGGATGTTGAAGGCGTAAATGCGGGCGAGCACGTCAAGGTTCTTCACTACAAGGAGGATAACTCTACCGTTGATGAGACCCTGTTTGGCATTGTTGACACAAACAATCAGGTCGAGATTACGGTCAGCCACTTCAGCAAGTTCGAAGTGAAGAACGCTAATGAGCAGCAGATCAACATTTCGCCGAGTGAAACTGTTCAGAAGCCTATTCTGGTCACGCTCGACCTTGATGACAGCATCAGCATTGTGTTCATGATTCACAAAGACGTGACAATCCCCGAGGAAGCGACGTATCAGCTGTTCCTCCAGGGCAGAGGCAACGCCACCTACACCGCCAAGGGTAATGTCACGGATGCGGAGATGTATGAGGGAACATACCGTATGTTCAAGCTTGCGGTTCCTGCGCAGTACATCGTGGACAAGAGCGATAAGGTCGCCCTCTCCTTCTACGTTGGCAATGAGGTGATCCCGTTCTACGATGGCACTTCCCTCACCGCGAATTATCAGGTATCCGTCGCGGATTATTTGAACGCGATGAAGGGGGAGGACTCCGGCAATCTTGACGAACTCGAGGTGCTGGCGAGATCTCTGCTCGACTACGGTGCGCTTGCAAAGCAGTATCTGGCGAATCAGAATGGCACGAATCAGATTAAGAGCTTCAATGGTAACTTTAGCAATATCAGCCAGAGTGATTTCGACTACTATGCTGCCACCAGAAGCGGCAGCATTGACGGACTGAGCTACTACGGCGCAAGCGTGTCTCTGCTGTCCCAGATGAGGGTCAACCTGTTCTTCAGACTGAATGGCATCACCAAGAAACAGGCTGAGGAGATCCCCTTCTATGTAGGAGGAAGCGATCAACCCACTTATGCTACGGTGCAGAGCAACGGCAAGTTTGCGGTACTCACGCTCCCCGGCGTGTCCCCGAATAGACTGGCTGATAAAATTAAGGTTACTTCCGGTGACTTTAAAATGGAGTACAGCGTGTTCTCCTACGCACGCACGCTCGCGCAGAGCAAGGATAAAGACAGCAACGCCGCATACCTGCTTCGCGCCATTGCGAACTATCAGAGCGCCGCAGAAGCGTATGTAGCGTATGTTGCTAGTTCTAATTCCTGATAGCCCACCCATGAGCGATTGAGAGAGGTAATGACTATGAAAAAACAGTACAGAGACCCCGAGTTGAAACTCGTTCTCTTCAACGACGTGATTATAACGTCGGGAGGTCCCAATCCGGTAATAGAAGAAGAAGATTTCGAAATCATACAGGATGGCCAGTAATGGTCGTCATAATTGCGTCAGAAAAGACGAGCAATAACTCAATGCAAAAGGAGGCGGGCGCTCCGGCGCCCGCCTCTCCAAAAAACACGAGGAGGAAACAATTCGTGAGAACAACGGTAAGGCGATTTACAGCGATGCTGTTTTGCTTGCTGCTTTGTATGCCGTCAGATTCCGTTTTAGCAATCATACTGCCGCCCATTTCGCCGGTTGCCGAACAGAACTCCGTAAAGTATTGGACGCTGGCGGACGCGATTGCCGCAGCGCCTGACGGAGGCTCGCTGCGGTTACTGAGCAGCACATCGGACGCGTGCCAAGTGAGCAAGCGCCTGACAGTAATCAGAAACGGAAAAAACGCGCCGAACCTGAGCGCGGGCGTCGGCTATGTCATGGCAGTCACGGACGATGCGTACCAATTTTTTGCAGAGGGCTTCAGCGCCTTCGCGCGAAAGAGCGATGACTGTTATATTATTGAGGTGGCGTACCATTTGAACCCATTCGAGGATGGGGAAAATGGAACCGTTCTCGCAGCGTGCTACGGCAGCGAAGGACAAATGGTTGGAACCGCCTTCAAAGAATTGGTCCCGCAGGCAAATGGCGAGGTGCAGTTGACGATTCATTTAGGCAAAAGCGCTGAAACAATCAGAGTCTTCCTGTTGGATAATCACTTTTCTCCAATGCTCAGTTCAGCTGATGCATCGATTGATTTGATTGAGAATCAGGAACCTGAATCAACAGAAATCATGCCATAATATTGAACATTTAACGGAAAAATAACATAAGTGAGGGCGATCAGTATGAAAAAGAAATTTAGCTTCTTAGCGGCTTTGCTTTGCATTTGTTTTTTTGTACCATCTGTATCGGCAATTATTCTGCCTCCGATCTCTCTTCCAAATGGAAACAAGGCAGCAACTACGCCGCAAGGCGAGGAAAAAGCAACTGTAGACATAGCACAGCCGGAACAAGACGCAGAGTCAATGCCAACCTTCAATGAAAGGGGTGAGATCGTCGAAACGCCCTCAAGTTCGCGCACGGAGCGCTCTGTCCGCGCCATCGTCGGCTCCTCGGTCGAGATCATCAACATCGACGGTCTCGAGGTGCCGCTGGCGGACGGCTCGATGTTCTACATCCCGTTCGTGGACGTCGCCGCCGACGCCTACTATACCGAAGCGGTGGCGTGGGCGTACGCCAACGACATCACCGCCGGCGTGACGGAGCTGTCCTTCGGCCCCAACCAGACCTGCACCCGCGCTCAGATGGTGACCTTCCTCTGGCGCGCGGCGGGCTGCCCGGAGCCGACCGGCACCGCGTCCGGATTCTCTGACGTTGCGGCGGGAAGCTGGTACGAAAAGGCAGTCGCCTGGGCGGTGGAGAACAAGATCACCGACGGCGTGGGCGACGGCAGATTCGACCCGAACGGCATCGTGAACCGCGCACAGGCGGTCACGTTCCTGTATCGCGCCAAGGGCGCTCCCGCGACGACGGCAAGCGAGAGCTTCACCGACGTTGGAAGCGGCGAGTTCTACACCGACGCGGTGGCGTGGGCAGTCGCGAACAACGTCACCAACGGCGTGGGCGACAACGCGTTCGCGCCGACCGCGAACTGCGTCCGCGGTCAGACGGTGACGTTCCTGTATCGGGCGTACAAATAACGGCGACGTTCGCCTGTACATTTACTACTGAAAAACGGGCGCAGCGGCTTAAACGGAAAGACCGCTGCGCTCAATTTTTTTGCTCCGGTGGCGGCAACCGCATTTCGCTGAGGCGGCATGGTTTTCGTAATATATTTCTAAATTTCTGTCGTTGACTTTTTCGCAGTTGGTCGTATAATAGAGATAGGAAAGGGGATGCATGTCATGCCAAATATCAAGCCTGTCTCTGATTTGCGCAATTATGGCGACGTACTGCGTGACGTAGCGGTTGGTCAGCCGGTATTTCTCACAAAGAACGGTCGTGGGCGCTACGCCGTGATGGATATGGAGGAATATCGTCAGTATGAAAGCCTAAAAGCAATGAATCGCCTGATGACCGCCTTGGAATCCGGTCGGCGCTCGGGTGAAACGCAGGGCTGGCTGGACGCTGACGAGGTGTTTTCCGAATTGGAACGGCAGTATGATGCCTAAACTGCTCCTGTCGCCCGATGCGAAAAGCGACCTGAACGAAGCGCCCCTTCCCTGACCACAGCTTGACCACAAAAATCCCGGTAAAACAGTATCATATTACTGCACGGGAAGACAACGCATGATGGCGCAGTTTGGGTGGGACGAGGATAGTAACATTGATTCCGAAGAGGACCGAGGGATGCGCTCCCTCGGTCCTACTTTTGTTGTGCGCCCGGCGAGCGCACGTCCTATAGGGTGAAAGTCCCGAGCGCGCCTGGCAGCGGGAAGCGTTAGCCAAAGGCAAGGGTGTCCGTCGCGAGGCGGAGTCTGAAGGGAACTGCGGTCATCAAAGTACGCCGACTACAAGATGATTTCTTCCGAACTGACCCCATCTCCGAATATGTGATATAGTTGTAGAGCAGCCCGAGGCGTCACGCCCCGGGCTGCTACTTTCATATTCGGAGGTAACCACCATGAGCGAACCCACCTTTATCTGCACCCGCTGCCACGGCGAAGCGCCCATGTCGGAGCGCCGCGAGTTCGACGCTCGGGACTACTGCCCGCGCTGTCTCGACGCGATCACGGCAATCTGCCACATTTGCGGCACGCGCATCCCGCTTACCCACAACCACGGCACCGAGGACGTTCCCCTCTGCGAAAAATGCCTGCATACCCGCAATCACGCGGGCGTCGAGGACTATTGCTACAAGCCCCGCCCGATCTTCTACGGCAAAGGCCCGCGCTATTTCGGCGTGGAGCTGGAGATCGACGACGGCGGCGAGTCCGATTCCAATGCCAACGAGATCATGTGCGCCGCAAATGCCGAGAGCGAGTACATCTACTGCAAGCACGACGGGTCGCTCGACGACGGCATCGAGATCGTCACGCACCCCATGTCTCTCGACTATCACATGAACGTCATGCCGTGGCCGGAGATCGTCCGCAAGGCGCGGGAGCTGGACTATCTCTCCCACAAAGCCGGGACCTGCGGGCTGCACGTCCACATCTCCCGCGCGGCGTTCGGGGAAACGGAGCAGCATCAGGACGCCGCCATCGCCCGCGTCCTGTACTTCTTCGAGAAGCATTGGGAAGAACTTCTGAAATTCTCCCGCCGCACCCAGAAGCAGCTCAACGATTGGGCGTCGCGCTACGGCTACAAGACCGAGCCAAAGGAGATCCTCGACCACGCGAAAAGCGGCGGCGGCAGAGGCCGCTACACCGCCGTCAACCTCACCAACACCGACACCGTGGAGTTCCGCCTGTTCCGCGGGACGCTCAAACTGAACACCATCCTCGCCACGTTACAGCTGCTCGACCGCATCTGTGACGTGGCACTTCATTTGTCCGACGACGATCTGAAGGACTTGTCGTGGACGACCTTCGCCGCCGGCTGCACCGCGCCGG
>JAFXPO010000047.1 GCA_017527825.1 Oscillospiraceae bacterium | reverse complement strand
TGCGATTCTCGTTATCGCCGCTTCCGACGGTCCTATGGCTCAGACCCGCGAGCACGTTCTGCTCGCCCGTCAGGTCGGCGTGCCCGCCATCGTCGTGTTCCTGAACAAGTGCGATCAGGTCGACGATGAAGAGCTGCTTGAACTCGTCGAGATGGAAGTCCGCGAGTTGCTCTCCAGCTACGAGTTCCCCGGTGATGACATCCCCATCATCCGCGGCTCCGCTCTGAACGCTCTGGTTTCCGAGTCCAACGATCCCAACGCTCCTGAGTACGCCTGCATCAAGGAACTCATGGACGCTGTTGACAGCTATATCCCCACTCCCCCGCGCGATGACAGCCTGCCCTTCCTGATGCCCGTTGAGGACGTCTTCACCATCTCCGGTCGCGGCACCGTCGCCACTGGTAGAGTTGAGCGTGGTCAGCTGAAGCTCGGCGAGGAAGTCGAGATCATCGGCCTCACCGAGGAGCGCCGCAAGACCGTCGTCACCGGTATCGAGATGTTCCACAAGCTGCTCGACTACGCCGAGGCTGGCGACAACGTCGGTACGCTGCTCCGTGGCGTTGCCAAGACTGAGATCGAGCGCGGTCAGGTTCTGTCCAAGCCCGGTTCCATTCATCCCCTCACCAAGTTCGTTGGTCAGGTCTACGTTCTGACCAAGGATGAAGGCGGTCGTCACACCCCGTTCTTCAACAACTATCGTCCGCAGTTCTATTTCCGTACCACGGACGTCACTGGCGTCATCACTCTGCCCGAGGGCACCGAGATGTGCATGCCCGGCGATAACGTCGACATGAGCGTTGAGCTGATCACCCCGATCGCGATCGAGAAGGGTCTCCGTTTCGCTATCCGCGAGGGCGGTCGTACCGTCGGCTCCGGCGTTGTCATCGACACCAAGGACTAATTCCTGAACCAAAAAGAAAAGCAAGCCTTCGGCTTGCTTTTCTTTTTATGTCGGGAACTCCAGTGTGTCAATGAATCCGTTCGCGCCGGTGCAGACGATGTCACCCGCAACGATCATGCCGTCGCAAACGTAGAGATCTGCCTGGCATCCGCTGGAACGACCGGGATAGTTGGTGACGCGGTAGGTGCATCGTTCCAGCGTCTTGCCCAGGCAGGGCGTCAGATCGAAGCCCTGCTTGCGCTGCAACTCATTGTAGGAGAGATAAGGCTCCGCCAGCTGTTCCGGCAGACTCAGCCGCAGCGTTTCCACCGGCTCCGCCTCCACCTCCCAGCCGAGGGATTCCAGATAGGCGACGCGCTGCTCGTTGGTTTCCGCCTGCAAAGACGGCTCCGTGGATTCCGGCGCCGCCGGGCGACGCAGCAGAACAAACGCGGCAATCAAAACAGTAAGCATGAGAATGGCTCCGAGCAGCAGATTTCGGCGCTTTGGCATTTTGGCGGTGACGATCATCATGGCGGACACTTCCTTTCAGCGGTATTCTATTCCCATGCGGCGTGATTTATGATAGAATCGATCCAAATGAAATTGGGGGAATGGGACAATGGGTCTGGAACGGTTGGATAAGCTGCTGGCGTCCACTGGACGCTGGTCTCGCAGCGAAATCAAGCGGATGGTGCGCGAGGGTCGCGTACTGGTGGATGGACGCATTGCGGCGTCCGCAGAGGAAAAACATGACGCGGAAACGGTGCATTTCACGGTGGACGAAGAGCCGGTGCGCCTGAGCCGCTTTGTATACCTGATGCTGCACAAGCCGGCGGGGGTGCTGTCCGCTACGGAGGACGGGCGAGGTCAAACCGTGCTGGATTTGCTGCCGCCTGAGTACCGCAAGCGGGGGCTGTTCCCGGTGGGGCGGCTGGACAAGGACACCGAGGGTCTGCTGCTGCTGACTGACGACGGCGCACTGGCGCACGAGCTGCTTTCTCCCAAAAAACATGTGGATAAGGTTTACTACACCCGCGTGGCGGGCAAACTGACGCCGGATGACTGTGCCGCCTTTGCTGCCGGTATGACGCTGGGGGATGGATTGGCGTGTCTTCCCGCGGGATTGAAGATTCTGTCTACCGACGCGGAGAGCGAGGCGCTGGTGACGCTGCGGGAGGGCAAATTTCACCAGATCAAGCGTATGCTTGCCGCGCGCGGAAAGCCGGTGCTGTACCTCAAGCGTCTCTCCATGGGGACGCTGCGTCTGGACGACGCCTTGCCGCCGGGCGCGTGGCGCGAATTGACCGAAGCGGAAGCCGCGGGGCTTCGCGAAAACGGCAACTAGACAATTTGCCCAAGTAACCATGAGAATATGTCATAGATCATTTATGGTTATTTACGGAATGGACAAAAAAAGTATAAAAATTTGTGAAAAAAAGAAAAAATACCTTGCAATACTCCCGCTGTTCGCGTATAATAAGAAAAATGGGTAGTCAGGTTGCACAAAACGCTTGCAATGGATCAGGGGAGGAAAGCAATGTCTGGAAGAATGTTTCTGAACGTTGTCGCCCAGTTTAAGGAGACAACAGACACCCGGATCGGCGTGATCGACTCCGAGGGCACCGTGATTGCGTGTACGGATTTGCAGGAGATCGGCAAGAAATGGCCGCAGCTTGTCCAGCCTATCAACGACGCCGGCGACGGTTGCGTTGTGCTGGAGGGCAAGTCCTTCAAGGCGCTTCCTGGCTGGGGCGGTCAGTTTGATTTTGCCGCTTATGCTGAGGGTGAGGATGAGGTCAGCCGCACGGCATGTACCATGGCGGCGGTAGCGCTCAACGGTGCCAAGAGTTACTACGAGGAAAAGCACGACAAGACCTCGTTTGTCAAGAACATCATCTCCGATAATATCCTGCTCAGCGACATTTATATCCGCGCCAAGGAGCTTCATGTGGATGCGGAGATTCCGCGCGGCGTCTTCGTGATCCGCCGCCGCGACGAGCATGCCGACAACGTGACGGTGGAGGCGGTGCAGAATCTGCTCACCGACCGTCAGACCGGCATTGTGGTTTCCATGGGCGAGAGCGATGTGGTGCTGATCCAGCAGGTAGACCCCGACGCGGAGACCCGCGATCTGGAAAAGATTGCCGCCCAGATTGTTGACGCGTTGCGCTCCGGCGGAGAGAGCACGGTCGTCATCGGTATCGGCACGGTGGCGAACCACCTGCGCGACCTCGCCAAATCCTACAAGGAGGCACAGATCGCCATTGAGGTGGGCAAGGTATTCGACACGGAGAAATTTATCATCAACTACGAAAACCTTGGTATCGGTCGCCTGATCTACCAGCTGCCGACCACACTGTGCGAGATGTTCCTGCAAGAGGTTTTCAAGAAGAACCCCATCGACGCGCTGGATAAGGAGACGCTGTTCACGATCAACAAGTTCTTCGAGAACAACCTCATTCTTTCGGAAACCGCGCGCAAACTGTTTGTCCACCGCAATACGCTGGTCTATCGTCTCGAGAAGATCAAAAAGCTCACCGGTCTCGATCTGCGGGAGTTTGACGACGCCATCACCTTCAAGGTGGCGCTGATGGTGAAAAAATACCTCGCTTCGCGGGGAATTGAGACCTAATCGATCGATTTTTCAAATCACGCAGCGTTGCTGCGTGATTTTTTATGCGTTTTTCCGACACGTTTTCAAATTGTTTACAGCTTTTCGTGTTGCTATTTTCCCGCCGTTCCGCTATAATCAACAGGATAATATGGCGCGATATGGGGTTGACCCAATGCAGAGAAAGGCGGAGCAGGCGAGTGATAAGGCTCAAGGACGTGGAAAAAGAATACGAAAACGGGACCTACGCGCTGCGCGGGATCACGCTGACCATCGACGATGGGGAATTTGTCTTTTTGGTGGGACCCTCCGGTTCCGGCAAATCGACCATCATCAAGCTGCTCACCGGTGAGATCATGCCCACCAGCGGGCGCATCATTATCAATGGCTTCAGTATGACGAAGATATCTGATCGGCAGATTCCGCTGCTGCGGCGCTCCATCGGCGTGATTTTTCAGGACTTCCGCCTGATTGAGAAAAAGACGGTCTATGAGAATCTGAGCTTTGCCATGCGCGCCGTCGGCGCGTCGCCGCGCACGATCCGCAGCCGTATTCCTTATGTGCTGGAGCTGGTGGGGCTGGAGGAAAAGACAAACCAGTACCCGCACGAGCTTTCCGGCGGCGAGCAGCAGCGCGTCGCGATCGCCCGCGCATTAGTCAACAATCCGAATACCATCATCGCCGACGAGCCGACGGGCAATCTTGACCCCGCGCGATCACTGGAAATCATGCGCCTGCTGGGACGCATCAACGAGCTTGGGACGACGGTGGTGGTCGTGACTCATGAGCGCGACCTGGTCGACCGCTTCCAAAAGCGCGTCGTTATGCTGGATCAGGGCAAGATCACCGGTGACGGCGTCGGCTACGAGGCAAAGTGAGGCAACGGGATGCAGAGACACGATTTTACATATTTTGTCCACGAGGGCGCCAGCAACCTGTTCAGCCATGGGTTTATGTCCTTTGCGGCGGTTGGCGTCACGGTGGCGTGCTTGCTGATTATGGGAACCTTCTCCCTGGTGGCATACAATGCGGAAATGCTGCTCAAGACGCTGGAGAGCGAATATGAGATTCTGGCGTTCATTGACGATGATTTCAGCGCCGCGCGGACACAGCAGGTGGGCGAAAAGCTTCAGCAGCTGCCAAACGTCAAGAGCGTCGAGTTCATCACCCGTCAGGAGGCGATGGACGCCTTCGAACAGCGCGCGCTGGACGATTACACCCGTGCGCATCTGGACCCGAATATGTTCCGCGACCGCTACGCGGTGTTTGTGAAGGACCTGAACCTCGTGCGGCAGACCGCGGAGGAGGTTCGCGCGGAAGCCGGCGTGGAGGACGTGCGCGTGGACGAGGACATTGCGGGCGGCTTTATTCTGGTGCGCAATGTCGCGGGCGCGGTCAGCCTTGCGTTGGTGGCGGTTCTGCTGGTGGTGTCGGTGTTCATCATCTCCAACACGATCCGCCTGACGACCTTTGACCGGCGCGACGAGATCGCCATTATGAAAATGGTCGGCGCGACCAACGGCTTCATTCGCTGGCCGTTTGTATACGAGGGCTTTTTCCTTGGACTGCTGAGCTCGTTGATCGCGTTCGTGCTTCAGTGGCTGGTTTATGCCGCGCTGGCACAGAGCATTGTAGCGGCGGACACGCTGAAATTCCTGCGCGTGGTGCCGTTTTCAGACATTTGGAAGCCGGTAGCGCTGACCTTCGGCACGGCGGGCATGGTCATTGGCGTCGGCGGCAGCTTGACCGCGATCCGCAAGTTCCTGCAAGTCTGACAAGAGGGGGTACATTCCCATGAACAGAAAATTTGCGCGCGGTCTGCTGGCGGCGCTCTGCCTTGTGGCGCTGCTGCTGGCTGACGCTTTGCCGTTTTCCGCTGTGCAGAATGCCTCTGCGCTGGTGACGCAAGCGCAGATCGACGAAAAGAAAAAAGAAAAATCCGATCTGGAATCCGAAAAGAGCAAGCTTCAGTCGGAGCTGAAATCCCTACAAAAGAGCAAGAGCAGCGCGTTGGCGCAAAAAGAGAATCTGGACACCCAGATTTCCATTATTCGCTCCGAGATCGCTAACACCGAGGACCAGATCGCGCAGTACCAAAGCCTCATCGACGCGACGGAGCAGGAGATCGCGGAGACCCAGAGAATGCACGAGGAGCAGTACGCGCTCTTCTGCGCCCGCGTGCGGGCGATGGAGGAGCGCGGCACGGTGTCCTACTGGTCGGTGCTGTTCCACTCGGCGGACTTCTCCGAAATGCTCTCGGCGGTGGATTTCATCGGCGAGATCATGGACAGCGACCAGCGCGTCATTGACGATTTGCAGGCGACGGAGGAACGGCTCGCCGAGGAGCAGGCGGCGTTGGAGGAGCAGCTGGCGGGGCAGGAGGAGGTGCGTCAGGAGCTTGCCGCGCGCAACGAGGAGCTTAATGAGCAGCTCAGCGCGGCGCAAAGCCTGATTGCCAACCTTGCCGAGGATGAAGCGGAGTATCAGAAGCTCATCAAGGAGAAAGAGGCGGCTGCGGCGAAGGAGCAGGAGGAGATTGTCCGCCTGTCCCGCGAGTTGGCGGCGCAGCAGGCACAGGAATCGACCAAGGGCGGCTATATCTGGCCGTGCAGCAGCCGGTACATCACCTCGCCGCTGGGTTCGCGTTACACCGGAATCAAGGGCGCGTCCACCAACCACATGGGCATCGACATCGGGCATGTGGGCTACACGACGCAGGTGGTGGCGTCCAAGGCGGGGGTCGTCATCATTTCCGGCTACAACAAGTATCGCGGCAACTATGTGGTCGTCAGCCACGGCAGCGGCAACACCACCACCTATCAGCATCTCTCCAAGCGTCTGGTGGAGGTGAACCAGAAAGTTGCCCAGGGACAGGTGGTCGGCATCACCGGCACCACCGGCGTATCCAGCGGTCCGCATTTGCACTTTGAGATCACGGAGAACGGGCAGATCATCGACCCGCTGAAGTACCTCACCAACTACGTCAAGGGCTGGTAAACACGACTGAACCAGGACTTCCCTTCATAACATGAAGGGAAGTCTTTTTCGGGGTGAGGAAATGTTCGGCATGGTCTGTGAGCACACCGCGGAGGAGCCGCGGCTGCGTGTGGTGGAGGGCGTGCGCTTCTGCGCGGTCTATGTGACCGGAGGCAATACGCTGCGCGCGCGTCTGTCCTGTCGCGCGGCGGCGCGGGCGCTGGCGCGTCAGGGCGTCCGCGAGGCGGTATTCCTCAGCCCGCGGATCGATCGGGAGCCGTTCGCGCGGCGCGGCATCGCGCCGATTGCCGCCGCGCCGCTCCACCGCGCCGCGGCGGCATCAATCGTGCGCAAAGCGCTCGCGGAGCGGGGGCTGGACCCGCGGCACGCCACTGTGGCGTTCGTGGCGGAGCGTGTGACGCCGGAGCTGTGCTGCGCGGTGAAGCGGTTGTCCGCCGACGTGCGGTACCTTGTGCTTCGCGTGCCGGACGGCGCGGCGCTGGCGAAGAGAATGCAGCGGGAGTGCGGCGTCGCTATCCGACAGTGGGGGGACGTGCCGCCCCGCATTGATCTGATAGCAGCGTTTGACGGCGCGGAGGCAGCGGGAACGATCCTGCGCCTGGACGACGCGCTGTGCGTGGCTTACAACAGCGGTTATTCCAACGAACTGCTCGCGGCGCTGTGGCGCGCCGGAGCGCTGGACGCGGAGCGGCTGGAGGTTCTTTCTGCCGGCACGACAGAAGAAAACTCTTGCAAAACGCCGCGCTAACGTGTATAATACAATCAGATATGTGCCGGTGTGATGGAATTGGTAGACGTAGTGGACTCAAAATCCACCGCTGGCGACAGCGTACCGGTTCGAGTCCGGTCACCGGCACCAGAGAAGAATCGGCATGTTTTACATGCCGATTCTTCTCTTATTGAAGCGAAAGAAGGGGGGAGCCCATGCGGATTTCCAGATGCTGTGTGCTGCTGGCGCTGTTGGCGCTGCTTTGTACCGGCTGCGGGGCGGGTTCCACCGACGATACGCTCTACCGCCTGCCGAAGCTGCCGGCGGAGTACGAGTCGCTGGAGGCGCAGATCGACACGCTCATTGGCTCCGGCGCGGAGTACGCCGCGCCGACCTCCGGGAGCAACCTGCAAAGCGTGCAGATGGTCGATCTGGACGGCGACGGCGTGGAAGAGGCAGTGGCGATCCTCCGCGTGGCAGGGGACGAGCGTCCGATGAAAATTTATATTTTCCGGGAGCAGGACGACAACTACGAGCAGTTTTGCCGGATCGAAGGCACGTCCAACTCCATTTACAGCATCAACTATGTCGATCTCAACGGCGATGGCTGGCGCGAGATTCTCGCGGGCATCCGCAGCGACCTTGACGTGCAGAACCTTGCCGTTTATTCGCTGGAGACCGGTCAGCCGCAGCAGTGGCTGCTCACAGGGTACTCCCGCTATGCCGCCCGCGACATGGACGGCGACGGCAAGCAGGATCTGGTGGTGCTGCGCAGCGATGAGGAGAGCTACGCTGTGGCGGACTATTACGCCTGGGACGGCGTGGAGCTGGCGCTGCGCTCGTCCATGAATCTGTCCAGCACCGTGGCGGAGCTGAGCCGCCTGACCTACGGCACCCTCTCCGGCGGAGAGAACGCGCTGTTTGTCACGGCGGTTTCGCAGGACGGCGCCGCCGCGGTGGACATCCTGCGGGTGGACCGCGGGACGCTGTGCAGCGTTGTGAGCGGCGCGTCGGGGAAGGCGTTCCGTTTTCTCGACCTCTATCCGGGCGACGCGAACGCCGACGGCGTGACCGAGGTCCCGGAGTCCGTGCCGTTTCAGCAGCTGGACCCGGAGGGCAGCGTCTATTACCGCATCTGCTGGCGGCAATACGCGGCGTCGGGAGATTCTCAAATCGTGCGCGAGACCTATCAGGATACCCAGAGCGGCTGGAGCCTGTTGCTGCCGGAAAATTGGGCGGATGCCGTGACCCTCAGCCGCAGCAGCAATTCCGATGGCAGCGGCGTGACTTTCTACCGCGTTGACGGCTGGGAGCCGACGCCGTTTTTGACGATTTACGCCTTTACGGGCGACAACCGCGCGACGATTGCGTCCCGCAACGGGCGCATCGTACTGTCCCGCCAGCCGGAGGTTGTGTACTCCGCGGAGATTTTTGGCGACGGCGCGGGCATGATCGACGAGCAGACCGTTCGCGAACGGTTCGGACTTGTCGTGACAGAGTGGACGACAGGGGAGAACTGACCTATGAAGAAAGTTTTGGTCCTGGAGGACGAATCCAGCATCCGCAGCTTTATCGTCATCAATCTCGGACGCGCGGGCTATGAGGTGGTTGAGGCGGAGACCGGGGAGGAGGCGCTGGAAAAGCTGGCGGCGAACCCGGACACCCGCGTCGTGCTGCTGGACATCATGCTGCCCGGCATTGACGGGATCGAGGTGTGCCGCCGCATCCGGCTGACCGATCCGCGGATCGGGATTATCATGCTCTCGGCGCGCTCGCAGGAGATGGACAAGGTGACGGGCTTGATGACCGGCGCGGACGATTACATGACCAAGCCGTTTTCCCCCGCGGAGCTGACGGCGCGCGTGGACGCGCTGCTGCGCCGCATGGGCGACGCGCCCGCGGCAAGCGCGGCGGAGCCGAAGACGACGGAACTTTCACAGCCGCCGTTTCGGCTGAACCTGACGAACCGTACCCTGGAGAAAAACGGGGAACGGGTCAAGCTGACGCAGGTGGAATACGCCATCGTTAAGCTGTTTATGGAGAACAAGGGCAAGGCGCTTTCCCGCGAGGAAATTCTCGACACGGTCTGGGGACACGGCTACTTCGGCGAACCGAAGATCGTGGACGTCAACGTGCGGCGGCTTCGCATCAAGCTGGAGGATGACGCGCAGGAGCCGAAGTATATTCTGACCGTCTGGGGCTTTGGTTACAAATGGAATCTCGACTGACACACGGTATCCGCAGCATCCTGCGCATCCGCGGCTTGCGCCAGCGCTGGCTCATCAGCGCGGTGCTTCCGGTGACGCTGCTGGTCATGGCGGCGGTGGCGATCTTCACGGTTGCCTCCGCGCAGTACTACTACAGCAGCATGATTTCCGGGCTGGAGGCGCGCGCCCGCATCGCGGCGGACACCTTCACCAGCTACGGTGTGCGCAGCTACAATGAATATTACCGCCTCGCGTCCTACTCGGTGGAGACCTTCGAGGAAAAGGATGTGCTGGAGCTTCAGTTCATCAATACCAACGGGCGCGTTCAGGCGTCTTCCTACGGGCTGACAGCGGGAACGTCGCCGAGGACGCCGGATATTGAGAGCGCCGTCGGCGGCACCATGGGCTACTTCCAGGGGCGCGACCAGCAGACGGGGGAGAACATTCTCTCCGTTTCCTGCCCGCTGATCTTCAACGCCCGCGTCATGGGCGTCCTCCGCTATGTGACCAGCCTGCGGGCGGTGGAGCATCAGATCGTGATGAGCTTCCTGGCAGCCTCCGGTATCGCGCTGCTGGTGGTCATCCTGATTTTGATTTCCAACACCATCTTCATCAACAATGTGGTCGAGCCGGTGGCGGTGGTGTCTGACGCGGCGCGGCGCATCTCCGGCGGCAGCTACGGCATCCGCATTGACAACCACTATCAGGACGAGCTGGGCGAACTGGTGGACAACATCAACGACATGTCGCTGAAAATCTCCCAAGCGGAGCAGATTCAGCAGGAATTCGTCTCCTCGGTCTCCCATGAGCTGCGCACCCCGCTCACCGCCATCAACGGCTGGGCGGAGACGCTGGAGGTTGACCCCTTCGGCAGCGAGGAGCAGACGCAGCGCGGTCTCGCCATCATTCGCAAGGAATCCCGCCGTCTGACCGCAATGGTGGAGGAACTGCTGGACTTTACCAAGATTCAGGACGGGCGCTTCACCCTGCGGGTGGATACGGTCGACCTTGTCTCCGAACTGGAGGACACGATTTACACCTATCGCGAACTGTTCCGGCAGGAGGGGATCGAGCTGGATTACCTGCTGGAGGACGAAGACATTCCCAGTGCGGCGGCGGACGGCGAGCGCATGAAGCAGGTCTTTTCCAATGTTCTGGACAACGCCTGCAAGCACGGCGGCGCGGGCAAACGCATCGATGTGCGCGTGTCCCGCGAGGCGGACGAGCTTGTCATCCGTGTGCGGGATTACGGTCTCGGTATCCCGCCGGAGGAGTTGCCCTTCGTCAAGCAGAAGTTCTACAAGGGCTCATCCAAGGCGCGCGGCAGCGGCATCGGGCTTGCCGTGTGCGATGAGATCGTCAAGCTCCACGGCGGCAGCTTCGAGGTATCCAACGCGGACGACGGGAACAGCGGCACGGTGGTGACCATCTCGATTCCGTTGTCCGTCAACGGGGAAACCGAAAAAGAATAAAAAGTTATCGAACAAATATTGCATTTTGAAAAAGGATATGCTAGAATGAGCATATCGTGAGGAGTAACACCATGGCAGAGCAACAAAACTGCGCCTTTCGCACCAGTATCGGCGGACAGGCGCTGATCGAGGGAATCCTGATGCGCGGTCCGGGCAAGCAGGCGATCGTCGTCCGCTCGCCGGAGGGGCTGGTGGTCAAGGAGGAAGAGATCACCCTCACGCGGGACAAATATCCGATTCTGGGGCTGCCCATCATCCGCGGAGCGGTGACCTTTGTAGATTCGATGGTGCGCGGCGTCAGGGCGCTGATGTTCTCAGCGGATTACTTTCCAGACGACGAGTTGGTTCAGCCGTCGAAGTTTGACCTCTGGATCGAGAAGCACTTCAGCGGCGAGGCGGCGCAGAAGATGGTCACCGTGTTGGCGGTCATCCTGTCGCTGGGTATGACGATCGGACTATTCTTTCTGCTGCCAACATTTCTTGCGGGCTTTGTGGATCCGTTCATCAAGAGCGCGGCGGTGCATAACGTGGTGGAGTCGGCTATCAAAATGCTGATTTTCTTCGCGTACATGCTGCTGGTGTCGAAGCAAAAGGACATCCAGCGCGTGTTCCAGTATCACGGTGCGGAGCACAAGACCATTTTCTGCTATGAGGCGGGACTTCCGCTGACGGTTGAGAACTGCCGCATGCAGAAGCGCTTTCACCCGCGCTGCGGCACAAGCTTTTTGTTTGTGGTGATCGTCATTTCGGTCATCATTTCCAGTGTGGTGTTCAGCTTCGTGGAGTGGCGCAACCTGTGGGTGCGCTTTGGGATGCATCTGCTGCTGCTCATTCCCATTGTGGGCGTGGCGTATGAGTTCAACCGCTACGTCGGCGGGCATGATACCGCGCTGACGCGGTTTCTGTCGCGTCCGGGGCTGTGGCTCCAGAACTTTACCACCAACGAGCCGGACGACTCCATGCTGGAGGTGGCGATCAAGGCGATCGAGCTGGTGATCCCCGCGGAGAAGGGCAAGGATGCGTGGTAGACGATGGCGATAACATACAACGATCTGTATTTGGACACGCGGCGCCGCTTCAAGGCGGCGGGCGTATTTGACCCGACCAGGGCGGCGCGGGAGCTGATTTGCTCCGCGTCGGGCAAGACCAACGCGGAGTTCGTGCGGGACAGCCGGCTCTACATTCCGCCGGAGATCGAGCGCGAGGTCAACGATCTTGCTGAGCGTCACCTCGCCGGTGAGCCGGTGGCGTATCTGATCGGCGAGTGGGAGTTTTACGGTCTGCCGCTGGACATCTCACGGGCGGTGCTGATCCCGCGCCCGGACACCGAGGTGCTGGCGGCGCGCGCGATTGAGGCGGCGCAGGACTGCGCGGAGCCGCGGGTGCTGGACCTCTGCGCGGGCAGCGGCTGCATCGGGCTGGCGGTGGCGAAGCATGTGCCGACTGCCCATGTGACGCTGGGCGAGCTGGACGAGGAGGCGGTCAAGATTTGCCGTCAGAACATCCGCCGCAACGATTTGAGCGCTCGCGTGAGCGTCCTGCGGATGGACGCACGGGAAAAGCCCTCGCGGCAGCTGGGGGAATACGACGTGATCGTCAGCAATCCGCCCTACATCCCGACGGCGGACATTGAGACGCTGGACACATCCGTGCGCGACCATGAGCCGCGCCTTGCGCTGGACGGCGGCGCGGACGGTCTGGATTTTTACCGCGCGATCTGCGACAAGTGGCGCGACGCGCTGCGCGCGCACGGCAGGCTGCTCTTCGAGGTCGGTATCGGTCAGTCGGACGCTGTGCTGCGGCTGATGCGCGCGAGCGGCTTTGGCAATGTGGAGATCATCAAGGATTTGAACGAGATTCCCCGCGTGGTATGCGGCACGCTGTGGGAACAGATTTAAGGAATATCAAGAGTTTACATCATACGGAGGAATCGATTATGGCAGAGACGAAAGCGACAAAGGCGGCCGCCGCCGCTTCCGAGGAAAAGAAGCGCGCGATAGAGACCGCCATGCAGCAGATCGAGCGCACCTACGGCAAGGGGTCCATCATGCGCTACGGCGACGGCAAGGCGGCGGTGAACATCGAGTCCATCTCCACCGGCTCGCTGGCGCTGGACCTGGCGTTGGGCGTGGGCGGACTGCCTCGCGGGCGCATCATTGAGATTTACGGCCCTGAGTCCTCCGGTAAGACGACGCTGGCGCTGCATGTGCTGGCGCAGGCGCAGAAGCAGGGCGGCGAGGTCGCCTTCATCGATGCCGAGCACGCGCTGGACGTGACCTACGCGCGGGCGCTGGGCGTCAACATCGAGGACATGTTGATCTCCCAGCCGGACACCGGCGAGCAGGCGCTGGAAATCACCGAGGCGCTGGTGCGCTCCGGCGCGATCGACGTGATTGTGGTAGACTCCGTGGCGGCGCTGGTGCCGCGCGCGGAGATCGAGGGCGAGATGGGCGACAGCTTTGTGGGTCTCCACGCCCGCCTCATGTCTCAGGCGCTGCGCAAGCTGACCGGCGCGATCAACAAGACCAACACCATCGTTATCTTCATCAACCAGCTGCGCGAGAAGGTGGGCGTCATGTACGGCAACCCTGAGGTCACCACCGGCGGCCGCGCGCTGAAGTTCTACGCCTCCGTGCGCATTGACGTGCGCCGCGTGGAGACGCTCAAGAACGGCGGCGAAATGATCGGTAACCGCACCCGCGCCAAGGTGGTCAAGAATAAGATGGCGCCTCCGTTCCGCGAGGCGGAGTTCGACATCATGTACGGCGAGGGCATCTCGCTCCTCGGCGAGCTGATCGACCTCGGCGTGAAGCTGGACTTTGTGCAGAAGAGCGGCTCGTGGTACTCCATGGGCGAGACCCGCATCGGTCAGGGTCGCGACGCCGCCAAGCAGTATCTCAAGGATAATCCTGAGGTCGCCGACAAGCTGGAGGCGGACATCCGCGCCAACTTCGACAAGCTGATGACCGGGCAGCAGCGCATTGCCGCCAAGGCGGCGGGCCGCGCGGTGGACGTCAGCGCAGACGACTTTGAAGGCTGAGTTCCTTTCAAAGAAACCAAAAGAACTTTGCCGCGCTCTTCGCCGTGTGCGCATCCAGACGATTTCGCACGGTAACGAAACCTTCCTTGTTGGAGGAAAACGTGAAGATAAAAAAAATAGAGCGGTCGAAGCATCAGCAGGGGCGCATCCTCGTGTACCTGGAGGGGGGAGACCTCCTTCGGGTCACGGAGGATGAGCTCCTGCGTTTCGACTTGTATACGGGACTGGACATCAGCCCTGATACTATGGTAGAATTACAAAAGTGCGCCGCGCGGAGCGACGCCCGCGTCCGGGCGGTTCGCATGATCTCCGCGCGTCCACTCAGCAAGCAGGAGCTGCAAAAGCGCCTTCGCGATAAGGGTACGGCGGATGCCGACGCGGAGGCGGCGGCGGACTGGCTGGAGGACATCGGCGCGGTGGACGACCTCGCCTACGCCAGAACCATCGTGCGGCACTACAGTGCGAACGGCTACGGTGAGGCGAAGCTTCGCGATGAGCTGCGTCGCCGCGGCGTACCCCGTGAGCATTGGGACGAGGCACTTGCCGACGCGCCCGACCCGGCGGAGACCATCGCGCGGGTGATCGCCTCCAAGACGAAGGGCGACGTGATCGGAGAGAGGGAACAGAAAAAACTCTCTGACCTGTTGCTGCGCCGCGGATTTGCGTGGCGGGATGTGAAGGCGGCGCTGGTCGCGCTGGGCGAAGAGATACCGGAGGATTGATCCATGAGTAAAATTGCATTTATTTCCCTCGGCTGCGCGAAAAACCTCGTGAACACCGAGCAGATGATGGCGCTGTGCCGCGATGCGGGGCTGACGCTCTCCGATACGCCGGATGGCTCCGACGTGGTGGTCATCAACACCTGCGGCTTCATTGACTCCGCCAAGGAGGAAGCCATCGACAACATCCTCGCCATGGGCGAGCTGAAAAAACGCGGGCGGCTGAAAAAGATTCTGGTCACCGGCTGCTTGTCCCAGCGATACAAGGACGAGATCACGGAATCCATGCCGGAGGTGGACGGTATGCTGGGCACCGGCAGCTACAGCGAAATCGTCAGCGCTGTCGATGAGGTGCTCAAAGGCGATACCCCACGCCGCTTCGGCAGCATACATGCTCCGGTCGAGGAGCTGGATCGCGTCATCACTACGCCGCCGTACACGGCGTATCTGCGCATCGCGGAGGGGTGTGACAACCATTGCGCGTTCTGCGTGATCCCATCATTGCGCGGGAAATACCGCAGCCGTCAATGGGAGAACGTCCTCGCGGAGGCGAAAAAGCTCTCCGATCTGGGCGTGAAGGAACTCATCGTCATCGCGCAGGACATCACGCGCTACGGGACCGACAATTATGGCAAGCGTCGTTTGCCGGAGTTGATACATAAATTATGTAAACTAAATGTTCATTGGGTGCGTTTGCACTATCTCTATCCCGATGAGTTTGACGACGAGCTGATCGACGCCATTGCCTCGGAGCCGAAGGTGCTCAAGTATCTGGATATTCCCATTCAGCACTGCAACGACAGAATTCTTTCGGCGATGAACCGCCGCGGAGACAAGGCGTATCTGACGGAGCTGTTCGCGAAGCTCCGTGCGCGTATTCCCGGATTGGTGCTGCGCACGAGTATCATCACAGGTCTGCCCTATGAGGGCGAGACGGAGTTCGAGGAGTTGTGCGACTTCCTGCGCGAGGTGAAGATCGAACGCGCCGGCGTGTTCCCGTACTCGCCGGAGGAGGGTACCCGTGCGGCGCAGATGGAAAACCGCGTCGACGAGGAGGAGGCGCGCCGCCGCGCGGAGCTGTTGGTGGATGTGCAGAGTCGCATCATGGACGAGTACAACGAGTCCAAGATGGGCGACGTCGTCGAGGTGCTGTGCGAGGGGTTTGACAGCGCGTCTATGGGCTATATCGGACGCAGCTATGCCGAGTCCATTGACATTGACGGCAAGATTTACTTCTCGTCAGATCGCGATTTAGAGCCGGGCGAGTTTGTGAGCGTCCGCATCACAGGGACCATGGACGGCGAACTGACCGGCGAAGTCGTATAGGAGGTTGACATAATATGACAACTGCGAATAAGCTGACGCTGCTGCGCATGGCGCTGATTCCGGTGTTTCTCGGCGTGCTGTACGCCGGTTTCCCCGGCTCGCGCTATGTGGCGCTGGGTGTGTTCATTGCGGCGAGCCTGACGGACATGCTGGACGGCTACATTGCGCGGCACTATAACCAGATCACGGATTTCGGCAAGTTCATGGACCCGCTGGCGGACAAGGTGCTGGTCATGGCGGCGATGTGCTGGTTTGTCGAGGCGGGGCGGATGCCCGGCTGGGTGCTGGCAATCGTGCTGTTCCGTGAGTTTGCGGTGTCGGGTATGCGTCTTGTCGCGGTGGAGCAGGGACGCGTGATCGCCGCAGGCTGGTCAGGGAAGGTCAAGACCGCCGCGACGATGGTGTGTCTGTGTCTGATGCTGCTCATCGCCGCGCCGGCGGTCGGTGACTCCGCGCCTGACTTTGTCGCGTCCATCAGCAATGTTGTGATCGTTGCCACCACGCTGTATTCCGGCGTGGAATATTTCATCAAAAACCGCGACGTGTTCAAAAATGCTAAATGAGTTACTTTTTCTTTCGGAGAGAACGTAACCAAAAAGAACTCAATGCGCTTCGCGCTGCAGTATAAGGAGCTATTGTCATGTATATTTATAACTCAGCCAGTCATCGGAAGGAAGAATTTGTCCCCGTTGATCCCAGCCTCGTCAAGATGTATACCTGTGGCCCCACCGTGTATCATTTCGCGCACATCGGGAACCTGCGCAGCTACATCATGGAGGACGTGCTGGAAAAGTACCTGCGTTTCCTCGGCTACAACGTCAAGCGCGTGATGAACATTACCGACGTGGGGCATCTGTCCAGCGACGCCGACACCGGCGAAGACAAGATGCTCAAGGGAGCAAAGCGCGAGCACAAGAGCGTCATGGAGATCGCGCAGTACTACACGGACGCGTTTTTTGACGACTGCAAGAAGCTGAACATCAAGCGCCCTGACGTGGTGGAGCCTGCGACCAACTGCATTGAGGAGTATATCAAGATCATCACCAAGCTGCTCGACGACGGCTATGCTTATCAGGCGGGCGGCAACGTATACTTTGACACCAGTAAGCTCGATCATTATTATATTTTCAACGACCACAACGAGGAAGACCTCGCCGTCGGCGTCCGCGAGGGCGTAGAGGCGGACGCGAACAAGCGCAACAAGAACGACTTCGTGCTGTGGTTTACCAAGTCCAAGTTTGAGGATCAGGCGCTCAAATGGGATTCCCCCTGGGGCGTGGGCTATCCGGGCTGGCACATCGAATGCTCCTGCATTTCGATGAAGCACCTCGGCGAGAACCTCGATATTCACTGCGGCGGCGTGGACAATGCCTTCCCGCATCACACCAACGAGATCGCACAGAGCGAGAGTTACCTCGGTCACAAGTGGACGAAGTACTGGGTGCACGTCGCTCACCTCAACACGCTTGACGGCAAAATGTCCAAGTCCAAGGGAGAATTCCTGACCGTGTCGCTGTTGGAGGAAAAGGGCTACGATCCCATCGCCTACCGTTTCTTCTGCCTGCAAAGCCACTACCGCAAGAACCTTGTGTTCACATGGAAGAATCTGGACAACGCCCAGACCGCGTTTGAAAAGCTGATCGGGCGCATCGCGAACCTCAAGCCGGACGACGGCGCGGTGGACGAGGCGGCGCGCAAGGAGTACCGCGAGAAGTTCATTGCCCAGATGGACAACGACATCAACACGCCCAACGGCGTGACGGTGATCTATGACGTTCTCAAGGCGCAGACCAACGACGCCACCAAGCGCGCGATGCTCGCGGACATAGACAGTGTGCTGAGCCTTGACCTGCTTCAGAAGGCGGACGCGCTGCGCGAGAAGAACGCCAGGGCGGCGGCGACGCAGAGCGCCGAGTTCACGGTCATCGCCGAGGACGGCGCACCGGATGCGGCGGTTGAGACACTGATCCGTCAGCGCGCGGAGGCGAAGAAGGCGAAGAGTTTTGCCGAGGCTGACCGCATTCGCGACGAGCTGAGGGCGCAGGGCGTGGAGCTGACGGATATTCCCAACGGCGCGAAGTGGAAGCGCGTGTAACACGCGGTGGAGTACACGTTTGAGCTGCGCCCGCTGCGAAACCCGGAGGTGCTGGCGCAGCTTGCGGACGCGCTGGAGGAGCGCGCGCAGATGCTGGCACATCCCCGGCGGGAGAAAGGAGCCGTCAGCCCAAAGGAGCGGCTGCGGCGCAGAAAGCTGCGCTACCGCGCCTATCTTGCCGCGCTGTCGCTGATGGGGCTGGCACTGCTGGCGTTCGCGCTGACCGATCCCGTGGGCGAGCTGAAATCGCTGCTGGGCGGCGCGGCGCTGACGGGCTGCGGCGGCGTCTGGCTGCTGCTCAGCCGCGAGGGGAAGCGGCATCGCGACGCGTCGAAGGAGCAGCTGATGACGCAGGTGGGCAAGGCGGAGCGTGCCGGCGCCCGTGTGATCTTTGACGATGACGGCATGCGCATCTGCCCCGCGCGGGGCGGCGAGGAGCTGGTGCCGTTTCAAAAAATCCAGTTTGCCTTTGAATCCAGCGACCTGTTGGTGCTGACCGGTTCGCGCCGCGCGATGGCGCTGCAGCCGCTGGAGCTGAGCTGGGGCGACTGGGAGGAGCTTCGCGCCTTTCTGTCGCTGCGGATCGACGAGATGGTTGATCTGCGCAAGGCAAAATGAAAAGGATCGGGAGTTTTCCCGATCCTTTTGCGCTATTCCTCGTCGGTTTTCTTCGGCGAAAAGTCGATGATGACCTTTTGGCAGCCGCGGCAGAGCCACGCCTCGGCGTAGCCGCCGTTGAAATAGCTGACCTTGTCGAAGTTCAGCGGTACCACATCCTTGCCGCGCCGCGGCGGGATGGCGTTGGAGATGGCGCGTTTGGTTTTGACCCAGTACACGCCGTCACGGCTCTGGATGAAGCCGAAATCCATTTCATTTTGACAATACGGGCATTCCATCGTTCAGTACACCTCCGTATGATCGCACAGTATACGCACCTTCGCCTGCAATGCCTTTAAATCGTCGAACGCCTCCGGCCGCCGGTGCGGGTCGCGCAACAGCGCGGCGGGATGGTACATTGCCATCACCTGCACCCCGGCTTTTTCAAACCACTGCCCATGCTCGCGGGTGATTTTGAAATCCTCGCGGATGATCCGCATTGCCGCGATGCGGCCGAGGCAGACAATGATTTTCGGGCGCAGCAGCGCCGTCTGCCGCCGCAGCCAGCCGATACAGGCGTCCTGCTCCACGGTCAGCGGGTCGCGGTTTTCCGGCGGGCGGCATTTGACGATGTTGGCAATGTAGACGTTTTCCCGCTTCATACCGATGATCGCGAGCATGTCGTCGAGCAGCATGCCCGCCTTGCCGACAAACGGTTCGCCCTGCAAGTCCTCGTTCGCGCCGGGACCCTCGCCGATGAACAGCACCTCGGCGTCATGGCTGCCGACGCCGAACACCACGTTCGTCCGCGTCTCGCACAGCGAGCATTCCCGACAGTTTTTGCACGCGCTTTCCAGCGCTTCCCACGGCTCCGGCATGGCTCACATGCGCGGCTCGATCCATGCCCAGATGTCGGCGCAGACCTGTTCGCGTTCCTTTTCGTTGAGAATCTCGTGCCGCAGACCGGGGTAAAGCTTGATGGACACGTCCCTGACGCCTGCCTTGCGGAAACTCTCGTACGCCTTTCTCACACCCTTGCCGAGATCGCCCACGGGGTCCATCTCCCCGGAAATGAAGAGGATCGGCGTGTTCTTGTCCATCCGCTCCACGTTGGACTGCTTGCCGATGAAGCCGATGCCGCCGAGCATGTCGAGGAACAGCCCGACCGTCGCGTCGCCGCCGCAGAGGGGGTCGGCGATGTAGCTGTCCACGTTTTCAGTGTTGGCGCTGAGCCAGTCGTAATTGGTGCGCTTTGGCTCAAAGGGCTTGTTGTACGCGCCGAAGGCGAGACCGTCCACCGTGGCGTTGAACTTGTCAAAGCCGCTCTTTCTGCCGATGAGCCGCGCCGCCAGCTTGCCGCCGGCGACCATGCAGCCCGGCTGCTGACCGGTTCCCATGATGATGGCGCCCTTCACCGTACCGGGGTAACGAATCAGATAAGTGCGCGCGAGGAACGATCCCATGGAGTGGCCCATGAGGAAATACGGGAGGCCGGGGTATTTCTTTCCCGTCTCGCGGCGCAGGGTAAACATGTCGTCCACCACATGCGTCCAGCCGTCCTTCGCTCCGAAGTACAGCGGCGCGGCGCCGGACGCGACGGAGAGCCCGTGACCGATGTGGTCGTTGGCGACCACCACAAAGCCTTTGGAGCAGAGGAACTGCGCGAACGGGTCATAGCGCAGCGCATACTCAGCGACGCCGTGGGCGATCTGGTACACGCCCACCGGCGCGGCGTCGGGCGTCCATTCGACGGCGTGAATCTGTGTTTTCCCGTCGGAGGAGGGGAAATAAAATTCCTTGCGTTCAGGCATGGTAAAATCAACCTCCCTGTGATATAATCTCAACAAAAAGTATTCTATCACACATCACCAAAAATGAACAGGGGGATTTCGATGAAAAACTACATCCTTGCCCTCGACCAGGGAACGACCAGTTCCCGCGCGATTGTGTTCAACAAGGCGGGGGAGATTGTCGCCAAGGCGCAGCACGACTTCACGCAGATATACCCCAAGCCCGGCTGGGTGGAGCATGACCCGCTGGAGATTTGGGGCACGCAGCGCATGGTGGCGGCAAAGGCACTGCGGGAGTCCGGTCTCGCCGCGGAGGTTGCGGGCATTGGCATCACCAACCAGCGCGAGACCACCATCGTCTGGGAGAAGGCAACGGGCAAGCCCATCCACAACGCGATTGTCTGGCAGTGCCGCCGCACGGCGGAAATTTGTGATACGCTGATGCGGGAGCATCACGGCATCAACGAGCTGGTGGCGGAAAAGACGGGACTTTTGATCGACGCGTACTTCTCCGGCACGAAGATCCGGTGGCTGCTGGACAATGTCCCCGGCGCGCGGGAGAAGGCGGAGCGCGGCGAGCTGCTTTTCGGCACGGTGGAGACGTGGCTCATCTGGAAGCTTACCGGCGGCAAGGCGTACGTCACGGACTACTCTAACGCCTCGCGCACGATGCTCTTCAACATCCACACGCTCACATGGGACGAGGAACTGTGCCGGCTGCTGAATATCCCCATGTCCATGCTG
This sequence comes from Oscillospiraceae bacterium, assembly GCA_017527825.1. Classification (GTDB taxonomy): domain Bacteria; phylum Bacillota; class Clostridia; order Oscillospirales; family Oscillospiraceae; genus Hominicoprocola. Next base: position 111,247 of record JAFXPO010000047.1, on the reverse strand, counting down.
CCAAAGCCGGTGGGGAACTCTGAGGTTTACGGCGTGGTTGCCGACGGCATCGAGGGACTGGAGGACTTAGCCGGCGTGCCGGTCTGCGGCGCAGCGGGCGACCAGCAGTCGGCGCTATTCGGACAGGGCTGCTTTGAGCGGGGACAGGCGAAGAACACCTACGGCACGGGCTGCTTCACACTGATGAACGTGGGCGTCAAGCCGGTGCGCTCCCGCGCGGGGCTGGTGACGAGCGTCGCGTGGAGCGTGAACGGTGAAACCACCTACGCGCTGGAGGGCAGCGTGTTCAACGCGGGCAGCGCGATCCAGTGGCTGCGCGACGAAATGCACCTCATCGACAGCGCGCCGGAGTGTGACCGCCTCGCCGAGAGTGTGCCGGACACCGGAGGCATCTATCTTGTGCCGGCGTTCACGGGACTCGGCGCGCCGTATTGGGACATGTACGCCCGCGGCTGCGTGGTAGGCATGACCCGCGGTACGTCGCGCGCGCACTTTGCCCGCGCGGTGCTGGAATCCATCGCCTATCAGGTCACCGACCTGATGACCGCCATGCGGCAGGACGCAGGCTGCGAGATCACCGTGCTGCGCGTCGACGGCGGCGCGAGCGTCAGCGACATCATGATGCAGTTTCAGGCAGACCTGCTGCGCATTCCGGTGGACCGCCCGGAGATGGTGGAGACCACCGCCTTCGGCGCCGCCGCGCTGGCGGGACTCGCGGTGGGACTGTGGCAGAGCCTTGACGAGGTGCGCGCCGCCCGCGTCAGCGCGAGAGTGTTTGAGCCGCAGCGCGAGCAGTACGAATGCGAGGAAATCTATCGCGGCTGGAAGCGGGCGGTGAACTGCGCCGGCGGCTGGGTTGAGAAAAACTGACCAAACGAGAAAGGAGATAACATCATGCCAAATTTGGAGGAACTCAAGCGCATGGCGCAAAACGCCGCCTACGCGGCGACGGAGCTTGCCCAGGGAGCCGCCGCGGCGGCGGGCGAAAAGGCGGGCGCCATCAGGGAATATGCCGGCGAGAAGGCGAGCAGCCTGAAGGGCTACGCCGAGGAAAAAGCCGCGCTGCTCAGCGAGAAACGCAGCCTCGCACGAAACTGTCAGGCGCTGGGCGAGTGGTATGTCGCGCAGTGCGGCGACAATCCGCCCGAAGCGGTGGCGGACGTTGTGAAGTCGATTCGCGCGTCACAGGAGAAGATCGCGGCGCTTCGCGCAACCGGCGCGGAGGATACGGAGGAGGAATGAGCCGATGAAGCCGTACTTTACCAATGCCTTTGGCATCGCCCGCAACGCTAGCAAACAGGGGCGCACCGTAGAGCTGCAACTGGATTTCATGATGCAGTACATGGAAACGGAGTCCCGGATGACCGAGAAAGGACCGGTTTCCGCCTCCGCCCGCAAGAGCGATCAGCTCACCAGCGTTCTGATGACGCGCGATGGCGTTGTGGCGCTCATCGCGCTGCTGCGCAAGACCCTGGGACCGGAATATGACGAGATCATCGACTTCTGCGAGGCGCAGGATGAGATGGGGCGCTGAAAATTTCTCTTGCAATTCCGAAAAAGATATGTTAGGATATCCCCTGCGATTGAAAATTGCGGGGGAATACCCTGCATGACCAGATAACGGAGGTAAAAGTTCCATGTTTACAGTTGTGATGATCCTGCAGGTTCTGTGCGGTCTGTTCGTGATTGCCGTCGTCCTGATCCAATCCGGCAAGTCCGCCGGTCTGTCCGGCGCTATCGGCGGTATGGCGGACAGCTTCATGTCCAAGAACAAGGCAAAGTCCCTTGACGCGAAGCTCGCGCGCGCGACCAAGTGGGTCGGCGCGGTGTTTATCGTCCTCACGCTGGCACTGAACATGCTGTAATTGCTCCCAGAGAGAAGCGGGTCGCTGGACCCGCTTCTTTTTTTGCCCTTGCAATTGAAAAAAGGTTGTGCTATTGTTTCTTTGTTTTAATGTATAGAAGGGAGGCTGCCATGCGGATCGAAACCATCACAAGCCGCCACAACGCGTACCTGACGCATCTGCGCAAGCTGGCGTCCTCCCGCGCGTACCGCGATCAGTGCGGCGAATATCTGGGCGACGGCGTCAAGCTGCTGGGTGAGGCACTCCGGTGGAACGCGCCGCTCAAGTCCGCGGTGTTTTCCGAGGGCGTTGAGATTCCGGCGCTGCCGGACGGCGTCCGCGCCGTGCGCGTGAGCGCGGAGCTGATGAAGTCTGTCAGCCCGGCGGAGACGCCGCAGGGGGCGCTGTTCACCGCACGCCTGGAGCGTCCGGCGCTGCCGGAGACGCTGACCGGCGCGCACTACCTCGTGCTGGACGGCGTGCAGGACCCCGGCAACGTGGGTACGATCCTGCGCACGGCGGACGCGTTTGAGTGCGACGGCGTGTTCCTCGTGAACGCCTGCGCCGATTTGCACAATCCCAAGACCGTGCGAGCCACCATGGGCGCGATCTTCCGCTGCCGTGTGTGGACGTGCGCGGCGCAGGAGCTGGCGGCGCTGCTGCGGAAGAGCGGTTTGCCGCTCTGCGGCGCGGCGCTGCGCGGCGACACGGTGTCGCTGTGTGACGCGAACCTCAGCCGCGCCGCAGCCGCCATCGGCAGCGAAGGGCGGGGCTTGAGCGCCGAACTGCTGGCGCTGTGTGACCGCACGGTGAAGATTCCCATGAGCGCCCGGTGTGAGTCGCTCAACGCCGCGACCGCGGCGTCGGTGCTGCTCTGGGAGATGTACCGATAATCGAACAGTGAGGGGAATGGTATGGCGGGAACCAAATACTGGGTCTGGCTGAGCGAACACAAGGGCTTGCCCATGCGCCTGAAGCTGCGGCTGCTGGAACACTTCGGAACGCCGGAGAACATCTACTATGCCGATGCGGAGGATTACTTGCAGGTTGAGGGCATGAACCCGCGCCTCGCCGCGCAGCTCGCGGACAAGAGCACCGCGGCGGCGGACCGTATCCTCGGCGACTGCGAGCGGCTGGAGCTGCGCATTCTCACCATGCAGGACGCGGACTATCCCGTGCGCCTGCGCAATATCTATGAACCGCCCTGCCTTTTGTATGTCAAGGGGCAGCTGCCGCTGATCGACGAGGAAGCCGCCATTGCCATGGTCGGCACCCGCAAGGCGACGCCCTATGGCATCGAGACCGCGCAGGAGCTGGCGTACGCCATGGCAAAGCAGGGGGCGCTGATCGTTTCCGGCGGCGCTTACGGCATCGATACGGCGGCGCATCGCGGCGCGCTCCGCGCGGGCGCAAAGACGGTGGCGCTGCTGGGCTGCGGCATGGACGTGATCTATCCCGCGGGCAACGAGTGGCTGTATCGGGATGTGGCGGCTTCCGGTGCGCTGGTGACTGAATACCCGCCGGGGACACCCGCCATCGGGCAGCATTTCCCGAAGCGCAACCGCATCATCAGCGGGATGTGCCTTGCGACGGTGGTCGTGGAGGCGCCGGAACGAAGCGGCGCCCTCATCACCGCGCACACGGCGCTGGAGCAGGGGCGTGACGTGTTCGCGGTACCCGGTCCCATCAAGGCTCCCATGAGCCGCGGCTGCAACCGCATGATCGCCGATGGCGAAGCGTCGCTGGTGGCGGACACCTCCGACGTGCTGTGGGAGTACGAGGCGCGGTTTCCGCATAAACTGCACTGCGGGCGCGTGGAGATGCCGCAGACCATGGGCTATCAGGCGCGGCAGGAGATCGCCGCGGCAAAGCAGGCGGAGCAGGCAGAGCAGGAAAAGCTCCCGGCGCTGGACGTCCGCGAGGGGCAGACGGGCCTGACGGACGATCAGGTACACATACTGAAAATACTCAGAGACGGCGAAATGCAGGTGGACGACCTGATCGAGGCGGTGAATCTTCCGACGCGGCGGGTGCTGTCCGCGCTGACGGTGCTGGAGATCGAAGGGCACGTCACGCAGGGCAGCGGCAAGCTCTTTTCGCTGAATGTTGAATTGATAGAGGAGTAACCGATCATGGCAAAGAAGCATCTGGTGATCGTTGAGTCGCCTGCCAAGGCAAAGACCATCGGAAAATATCTGGGCAAGGATTATACTGTGACGGCGAGCATGGGGCATCTGCGCGACCTGCCCAAGAGCAAGCTCGGCGTCGATCTTGAAAACGATTTTGAGCCGGACTATAAGCCCATCAAGGGCAAGGAAGCGCTCATCAAAGAACTGAAGGCGTCCGCCAAGGCGAGCGACACGGTCTATCTCGCAACCGACCCGGACCGTGAGGGCGAGGCAATCTCGTGGCATCTGAAGGCGCTGCTCGACCTGGATGACACCAAGGCGAAGCGCGTGACGTTCAACGAGATCACAAAGAAGGTCGTCAGCGAAAGCATCAAGGAACCCCGCGCCATCGATCAGGATTTGGTGGACGCGCAGCAGGCGCGTCGCATTCTGGATCGCATCGTGGGCTATCAGCTCTCACCGCTGCTGTGGAAAAAGGTGCGCCGCGGCTTGTCCGCGGGGCGTGTGCAGTCTGTCGCCATGCGCATGGTGGACGACCGCGAGAAGGAGATCGACGCGTTTGAGCCGGAGGAGTACTGGACGCTGGATGCCGCGCTGCGGGACGATCCCAAGAACAAGCCCTTCCTTGCCCACTACTACGGCAGAGACGGCAAAAAGGCAGAACCCGGCTCCCAGGAGGCGGTGAGCGCGATCATTGAGGATACCAAAAGCGCGGTGTTCCGCGTCAAGACCATCAAGCGCGCGGACAAACAGCGCTCCCCGTCGCCCCCGTTTACCACCTCCACCCTCCAGCAGGAGGCGTCCCGCAAGCTGAACATGACGCCGCGCCGCACCATGGCGATCGCCCAGCAGCTCTATGAGGGCGTGGACATTGAGGGCGAGGGCACCGTGGGTCTTATCACCTACATGCGAACCGATTCCCTGCGCATTTCCGAGGAGGCGCTCGCCGCCGCCAAGGATTTCATTCTCGGTCGCTATGGCAAGGACTACTATCCCGCGACCACGCGGCGCTTCCGCGCCAAGGCGGGCGCGCAGGACGCGCATGAGGCGATCCGCCCATCCAGCGTCGAGCTGTCGCCGGAGCGCGTCAAGGCGAGCCTCACCGGTGAGCAGTACCGCCTGTACCGGCTTATCTGGAGCCGTTTCCTCGCCAGCCAGATGGCGAACGCCGTTTATGACAGCGTCAGCGTGGAGATCGAGGCGAACGGGCACGAGTTCCGCGCCAGCGCCAGCGATCTCAAGTTTTCGGGCTATACTGCCCTCTATGAAGAATCCCGCGATGATGAGCGGGAGGAGAAGACGATCAAGCTGCCCCCGCTCACTGAGGGGCAGACCTTGGAGTTGGACGGATTTACCCCGGAGCAGCACTTTACCCAACCGCCCGTGCGCTATACCGACGCGACGCTGATCCGCGCCATGGAGCAAAACGGCATCGGCCGCCCCTCCACCTACGCGCCCACGGTCTCCACGATCCTCGACCGCGAGTATGTGGTCAAGGAGGGGAAGTACCTGCGCCCGACGCCGCTGGGCACGGTAGTGACGGGGTTGATGGAGGACAAGTTCCCCGACATTGTGGATACCAAGTTCACCGCCCGCATGGAGGAGACGCTGGATGCCGTTGAGGAGGGAAAGAAAGCGTGGAAGGACATTCTGCGCAGCTTCTACGGTGAGTTTTCCGCCGAGCTGGAGAAGGCGGAAAAAGACCTGGAGGGTCAGCACCTGAAGGTACCCGACGAGGTCAGCGAGGAGAAGTGCGATATCTGCGGCCGCAACATGGTGGTAAAATCCGGGCGCTTTGGCAGATTCCTTGCCTGCCCCGGCTATCCTGAGTGTACGTTCACCAAGCCGCTGGTCATCGAAATGCCGGGACGCTGCCCGCTGTGCGGCGGGCGGCTCATGAAGCGCACCGGCGTGAGTAAGAAGACCAACAAGCAGTACACCTATTATGCCTGTGAGTTCCGCGGCAGCAAAGACCCGACGAAGGCATGCGAGTTCACGACCTTTGACGTGCCGGTGAAGGACGACTGCCCTGCCTGCGGTCATACGATGTTCAAGAAGTCCGGCAAGGGCTACAAGCGCCCGTACTGCATCAACCCGGAATGCGCGAACTTTGTGCCGGAGGAGAAGCGCGGCTACACCAGGAAGGCTGCGGCGGAGCAGGACGGCGCAGCCGACGCCAAGGCGGAGACAAAGACCGCCAAAAAAGCCGCGGCGAAGAAAACGACTGATGGGACTGCGGAAAAAACGGCGAAGACCGCCACGAAGAAAACCACGACGAGAAAGACAACAACCAAAAAGACAACAACCAAAAAGACAACAACCAAAAAGACGACCGCTAAGGCGGTGAGCGTCAGCGCGGATGATTTTGAGGACAAATGAACAATCAGGTAACAGTAATCGGCGCGGGACTCGCCGGCAGCGAGTGCGCGTGGCAGCTTGCCCGGCGCGGCATATCCGTGACGCTGCGGGAGATGAAGCCGCAAAAGCGCACGCCCGCCCATGAAACCGACAATTTTGCGGAGCTTTGCTGCTCCAATTCCCTGCGCTCCGACCAGCTGGAGAACGCGGTGGGGCTTTTGAAGGAAGAGATGCGCCGCCTCGGCTCGCTGATCCTTCGCTGCGCGGACGAAACCCGCGTGGAGGCGGGCGGCGCGCTGGCGGTGGACCGCCACGGCTTTGCCCGGCTTGTCACCGAGCGCGTCCGCAGCCATCCCAACATCACCGTTGTGGACGGAGAGGTGACGGAGCTCCCTGCGGAAGGGCTTGTGGTCGTGGCGTCCGGTCCGCTGACGAGCGACGCGCTGGCGGACGCCATTGTGCGAAAGATCGGCGGCGGAGACGACGCGGGAAACACCCTGCATTTCTTCGACGCCGCCGCGCCGCTGGTGACCTTTGAGAGCGTCGATATGGAAAGCGCGTGGTTTGCCTCCCGTTACGACAAAGGGACGGCGGATTATGTCAACTGCCCCCTGACGGAGGAGGAGTACCTCGCGTTCTGGGAGGCGCTGACGACGGCGGAGGAAGCGCCGGTGCACGGCTTTGAGGACAAAAACGTGTTCGAGGGCTGCATGCCGGTGGAGGTCATGGCGCGTCGCGGACGCGACACGCTGTGCTATGGTCCGCTCAAGCCCCGCGGTCTCAAGGACCCGAAAACAGGCAGGGAACCCTTCGCCGTGGTGCAGCTGCGCCGCGACAATTCGGAGGGCAGCGTTTACAATCTGGTGGGCTTCCAGACGCATCTTCGCTTCCCGGAGCAAAAGCGGGTGTTCTCCATGATCCCCGCGCTCAAGAACGCGGAGTTTGTGCGCTACGGCGTCATGCACCGCAATACTTACCTCGATTCCCCGCGCCTGCTGGATCGCTACTACCGGCTCATCGCCGATCCGCGCATCGCGTTCGCGGGGCAGATGACCGGCGTGGAAGGCTATGTGGAGTCCGCGGCGTCAGGTTTCCTTGTCGGCGTGGAGCTGGCGCGGCGGCTGGGGGACAAGGAGCCTGTGGATTTTCCGCAGGAGACCGCCATCGGCGCGCTGGGACTGTACGTCAGCAACGGTAGCGTGACAGAGTTCCAGCCGATGAACGTCAACTTCGGCATCATCCCGCCGCTGGGCTACCGCGTTAAGGGCAAACGCAACAAGAACGCGGAGTTAAGCAAGCGCTCACTGGAGATCATCGACTCCCTGCGTGCCGAAATCCTTTCTGATATCAAGGAGAACGACCAATGAGAATTGCCATTGACGCCATGGGTGGCGACTTCGCTCCGCAGGCTCCGGTCAAGGGCGCACTGCTGGCGCGGGAGAAATACCCTGACGTGGAGCTCGTCCTCGTCGGGCAGGAGAGCGCGATTCACGGCGTGCTGCGTGAGATCGGCTGGCCGACTCTGCCCAAGGGCATCACGATCCAGAACGCCACGGAGGTGGTGGAGATCGCGGACGATCCCGCCACGGCGTTCAAGAAAAAGCCGGACTCGTCGCTGACGGTGGGTCTCAATCTGGTGAAAAACGGCGAAGCCGACGGCTTTGTCTCCGCCGGCAGCACCGGCGCGCTGCTCGCGGGCGCGACACTGGTGGTCAAGCGCATCCGCGGCTTGCGCCGCGCCGCGCTGGCACCCACGATCCCCACCGCCAACGGCCGCGCGGTACTGCTGGACTGCGGCGCGAACGCGGAGTGCACAGTGGAATATCTGCTGCAATTCGCATATCTTGGCAGTTACTATGCCTCCAAGGTGCTGGGCGTGGACAAGCCCCGTGTAGGGCTTTTGAACATCGGCGCGGAGGAGGAAAAGGGCGACACGCTCCGCAAGGAGACGTATCAGAAGCTCAAGGAAGCGGGCGAGCGCGGCGAGTTGGTCTTCACGGGCAATGTGGAGGCGAAGGAGGCAATGCTGGGCCAGTGCGACGTCATCGTGGCGGACGGCTTCTCCGGCAACGTGATGCTCAAGAGTATCGAGGGCGCGGGCAAGCTGATGAGCGGCATGCTCAGGGGCGTGCTGATGAAGAACGCCGGTACCAAGGCGGCGGCGCTGCTTTTAAAAGGCGGACTGCGTGACTTCAAAAAGACGCTCGACCCCAACGAGGTGGGCGGCACGGCGCTGCTGGGTATCTCCAAGCCCGTGGTCAAGGCGCATGGCTCATCGAACGAATTGGCGTTCTGCAACGCGGTTCGCCAGGCGGTCGAGGTCGCGCGAAGCGGTATCGCGGACGACATTGCGCGGGACATCGACAAGATGCGGCTGGATCGGGCGGAGAAGGCGGAGTGATACCCGCGCGACATTTTTTGCGGAAAAGCCTCTTGACAGCGCATAGCCTTTGTTGTAGGATTCCTGTAAGTAAAATTAGCGCATATCGCGCTACGTTTCTCAGGAGGAGAGAACTATGACCCCGGAAGAAATTTTCAGCAAGCTGCAGGAATTGATCGCGGAGCAATTCGCGCTCGATGAGGACGAAATCACCATGGGTAGCTCGTTTACGGACGACCTCGGCGCCGACTCCGTCGATCTGGTGGAGCTGGTGATGGCGATGGAAGAGGAATTCGAACTCGATGAGATCGAAGAGGATGATCTCGCGCAGCTCAAGACGGTGGGCGACTGCGTGAAGTACTTGAGCAGCAAGATAAACTGATAGGAAGCAATGCCCCGCCTGCGCGGGGCATTCTTGTTTTCGAAGAAAAGGAGAACAACCATGCAGGCATTGGAGGAAGCGCTGGGCTACCATTTTAAGAATACAGCCCTGCTGCGCGAGGCGCTGCGCCACAGCTCTTACGCGAACGAGCATCGCGGGGAGGAGGCGGTCAGCAACGAGCGTCTGGAGTTTTTGGGAGACAGCGTGCTGGGCTTCGTGACCGCCGAGTTCCTCTTCGAAAAGCATCCCGACGCGCCGGAGGGCGACCTGACGCGCATCCGTGCGCGGCTGGTGTGCGAGGAGAGCCTGTACGAGGTGGCGCAGCGGCTGGAGCTGGGACGCTGCCTGTGCCTCGGTCACGGAGAGGAGGCAGGCGGCGGGCGGGAGCGCCCGTCGATTCTGGCGGACGCCACTGAGGCGGTCATCGCCGCGATGTATCTCGACGGCGGGATCGAGCCTGCGTCAGCGCTGATCCACCGCATGCTGCTTGACGGCGCGGCGGAGGCGACCATTGTCCGGCAGCGGCGCGACTATAAGACCGCGTTGCAGGAGTTGGTACAGCGCACACCGAATCACGTCCTGCGCTACCGGCTGACCGATGAGACCGGACCGGATCACGCCAAGACCTTCACCATCGCGGTCATGCTGGGCGACGAGGTCGCCGGAACGGGCACCGGTCACAGCAAAAAAGAGGCGGAGCAGAACGCGGCACGCTCTGCGCTGGAGCAATTGGAAGCAAAAATGGAAAGCGGCTCGTGAAGAGCCGCTTTTTTCTCCGAAAAGCAGAAAAAAAGCTTGACCTTTCCGGGTAAGTTGTGGTATAGTCACTCTTACCTGTGAAAGAGGGCTTTCTTTTTGTGCGCGTTTTTCGCTTTTCACGCGCACGGGGAACAATCCTCTTCAATCTACGCAGGGAGGCAATCAAATAAGGAGGTGCCGTTATGCGCGTGAAGATCACTCTCCGTTGCAATGAGTGCAAGCAGAGAAACTACAACACGATCAAGAACAAGAAGAACACCCCGGACAAGCTTGAACTGAACAAGTATTGTCCCTTCTGCAGGAAGCATACCGTCCACAGCGAAACGAAGTAAGCGAAAGGTTGTAGAATCATGGCAGAAGAAAAGAAGGAAAAGAAGGACCGCGGCAAGTGGTTCCGTGAAATGAAAAGCGAACTGAAAAAGGTCGTCTGGCCCGCGCCCAAGAAGACGATGAAGGACACCGGCACGGTGCTGATGTTCTCCCTCGTGGTTGGCGTATGCATCTGGGTCTTCGACTATGCCGCCGTTTCGGCAGTGCATCTGCTGATCGGTCTCGCGGGCTGAGAAAGGGCAGATCATGGCCGAGAGCGCAAAGTGGTATGTCGCCCATACCTACTCCGGTTATGAGAATGCCGTCAAGACTGCGATCGAAAAGTTCGTCGCGAACCGGCATCTTGAGGACAAAATCCTCGACATCCGTATCCCGATGGAGACCGTGACCGAGGTCACCGAGTCGGGCGAGACGAAGGAAGTCGAACGCAAGGTCTTTCCGGGCTATGTGCTTGTGAAGATGATCATGACGGATGACACCTGGCATCTGATCCGCAACATCCGCGGCGTGACCGGTTTTGTCGGTTCCGCCAACAACGCCATCCCCCTCACCGAGGAGGAGGTTCAGGCTCTCGGCATGGAGAAGCACGAGATCGTCGTGCTCTACAATGTCGGCGATCAGGTCAAGATCACCGACGGACCGCTCGCGACGTTCATCGGAACGGTCGATGAGATTGACGCCGAGAAAAACAAAGTCTGCGTGGTCGTGTCCATGTTCGGGCGCGAGACCCCTGTTGAGCTGGAGCTCGATCAGGTGGAGGTCGTAGACCAGTAAACCCCGCGAATATCGCTAACCGCGATGAGCCGCGCAAGCGGCAAAGTGGGAGAGACGCGAAAAGCCGCGCCTCGCTCGTTACCACATTTATAAAAGGAGGCCATATGTAATGGCACAGAAAGTAGTCGGTTTCGTTAAGCTGCAGATTCCTGCAGGCAAAGCAACTCCCGCGCCCCCTGTCGGTCCCGCGCTCGGTCAGCACGGCGTCAACATTGCGGCGTTCACCAAGGAATTCAACGAGCGTACCAAGAATGACATGGGTCTCATCATCCCCGTCGTCATCACCGTGTATGCCGACCGTTCCTTCAGCTTCATCACCAAGACGCCCCCCGCGGCTGTGCTCATCAAGAAGGAGTGCAACATCGAGAAGGCGTCCGGCGTGCCCAACAAGGAGAAGGTCGCCAAGATTTCCAAGGCGTCCATCCAGAAGATCGCCGAGATGAAGATGCGCGACCTCAATGCCGGCAGCCTTGAGGCGGCTATGAGCATGATCGCCGGCACCGCGCGCTCCATGGGCGTCGTGGTGGAAGACTGAGAGGGGAGGTAAGCAGATATGTTTAGAGGTAAGAAGTATCAGGATGCTGCAAAGCAGATCGATAGAAACGCTCAGTATGAGCCGGCAGAGGGCTTCGGTCTGATCTGCAAGACCGCCTCCGCCAAGTTCGACGAGACTGTTGAGCTGCACGTCCGCCTGGGCGTTGACTCCCGTCACGCCGACCAGCAGGTCCGCGGCGCGATCGTCCTCCCGAACGGCACCGGCAAGACCGCCCGCGTGCTTGTCTTCGCCAAGGGCGACAAGGCGGACGCCGCCAGAGAAGCCGGCGCGGATTACGTCGGCGAGATGGATCTCGTGGAAAAGATCCAGAAGGAGAACTGGTTTGACTTCGACGTCGTCATCGCGTCCCCGGACATGATGGGCGTGGTTGGTCGTCTCGGTAAGGTGCTCGGTCCGAAGGGTCTGATGCCCTCTCCCAAGGCCGGTACCGTCACCCCCGACGTTGCCAAGGCTGTCCAGGAGTCCAAAGCCGGTAAGGTCGAGTATCGTCTCGACAAGACCAACATCATCCACTGCCCGATCGGCAAGGTTTCCTTCGGTCCGGAAAAGCTCGCGGAGAACTTCGACGCGCTGATGGGCGCCATCATCAAGGCGAAGCCTGCCGCCGCCAAGGGTCAGTATATCAAGTCCTGCGTCGTCGCGTCCACCATGGGCCCCGGCGTCAAGATGGCGACCGCCAAGCTGTAAGCAAGGCAAAAAACAAGATATTTGGGCTTGACTTTTTCAGTCGGTCTGAATATAATAACGGAGCGTTCCAAAGACAGCAGGTGCGGCTTGCCGCGTAAGTCCTGCCGAGGACAGCAAGTTACATTGCTTTAGACTGTCCTTGTGCCTTTGGGCATGAGGACAGTTTTCTTTTCGAACGCACCTCTTTCCCGACGTGCGGATGCACGTCACAAATTCCAATGGAGGTGAAACCCAGAATGCCTAACGCAAAAGTCCTGTCTGAGAAGCAGGCGATCGTGGAGAGCTTGAGTGAGAAGCTCAAGAACGCTGCCGCCGGCGTTATCGTCGACTACAAGGGCATTACCGTGGCTGAGGACACCGAGCTTCGCAAGGCGTGCCGTGAGAACGAGGTTGAGTATGCTGTTATCAAGAACACCATGCTCCGCCGCGCGTTCAACAACGTCGGTCTTGAGGCGCTGGATGACCAGCTCAACGGCACCACGTCCCTCGCCATTGCGAGCGACCCCGTGGCGCCCGCCCGTGTGATCGCTGACTTCGCGAAGAAGCTGAACGACAAGTTCGAAATCAAGGGCGGCTTTATGGATGGTCAGGTCATCGACATGGCGACCATCAACTCCCTTGCTTCGATCCCGGCTCTGCCCGTTTTGCAGGCGCAGGTGCTCGGCACCATGCTGGCTCCCATCACGGGTCTGGCTGTCGTGCTCAAGCAGATCGCCGAGAAGCAGGGCGCTCCCGCTGAGGAAGCCGCCGAGGCTCCCGCTGAGGAATCCGCTCCCGCCGCAGAGTAATCCATCTATCCAACCAAAAACAATATTCTAATCAGGAGGAACTTTACCATGTCTGAGAAAGTGACTGCTATGATCGAAGAGATCAAGGCTCTGACCGTTCTGGAGCTCTCTGAGCTCGTCCACGCCCTCGAGGAAGAGTTTGGCGTTTCCGCTGCCGCTATGGCTGCTCCCGCCGCTGCTGCCGCTCCCGCCGCTGAGGAGAAGACCGACTTCGACGTCATTCTCGCCGGCTTTGACGCTGCCGCGAAGATCAAGGTCATCAAGGTCGTCCGCGAGATCACCGGTCTGGGTCTGGCTGAGGCGAAGGCGTTCGTCGAGAGCGCTCCGAAGGCTCTGAAGGAAGGCGTCAGCAAGGACGAGGCCGAAGAGCTCAAGAAGAAGGTCGAAGAGGCCGGCGCGAAGGTCGAACTCAAGTAAGACACTTCCTACCAGTAAAAAAGAGAACGTACATGTGTACGTTCTCTTTTTTTATTCCTCGAATGATTCTGCGTTGGCGGACGATCTGCCGCGCCGGAAAACAAGGATGGCGCCCAGAATCGCGACGCCGCCGACGCCGTACCAGACCGCGCGGGGCGTCGCGCGTCCGACCGTCGGATCGATCTCCCGCGTCAGCTCTGATGCGAGGCGCTTGAGGTCGTTCCGGTCGGTGGGATCGCACAGCCCGTTGTCGTACAGCACGTCAAACAACCACGCGTCCGTGCGTGCCGCGGAGATCTTCAGGTAGGTGTCTACGGCGGCATCGCGGTCATGGAGCGACATCAGCCAGATATCCAGCGAGGCAAGCGCGGAAGTGGCATAGGAGATATAGTAGCAGGGACGGTCAAAGAGGTGGTTGATGTAAAACCAGCCCGGTTCCGTGCCGAAGAGCGCAGTGAGCTTGTACTCTTTCAACAGCTTCTGTTCCAGCGCGTGCAGCCCGTCCACCGTAAGCTCCGGCGAAGCGTATACCGTCTGCTCAAACTCATCATACAGGCATCCGCTGACGATCGAATCCAGCATTTCGCCCAGCACGGTAACGGCGACGGCGCTGTGCTCCTGCTCGCTGTCCGCGAGGATATCCTGCAAAAAGGGGAGAAACAGAAGCTCCAGCCCCTGAGACTGAATTTCTGCGACGTCGCTGTTATCCAGCTGGTAGAGCATGGGTGTCGGGTCGTGGTACGCTGCGTTGAAGTGCCCGAACTCGTGAACGGTGTCCTTGTAGGCGCGAAACGCGGTGTCCGCGCAGTTGAAGATGAACGCGGCGCGGTAAGCGGGCAGAGCGGCGGTGTAGCCCATGTCCAGCAACTCCTCGCCGGTGCCGAAGCGGTAGAGACGGTTGCGCAGCAGATACTCCATCGCCTCGTTCAGCTCCGGTGAAATCTCGCCAATGCGCGCGGCGATGTTTCCCAGAAGTTCCTCGTCCGCAGGCGGCGCGTCGTCAGGCAGTGCCGCGGAGGACTCGTAGCAGCGCACCAGCAGCGGCGCGAGTTGATCCTTTACGACGCGCTGCAAGGCGCGCATATCCGCCGGTTCATATTCCCGCCCGTAAAGCGTGTAATAGGCATATTCCGGGTAGCTGTCAAATCCGGCGCGCTCCGCCTCCGTGCGGCGCAGCGATGCGAGACGCAGATACACCTCGCCCGCCGCGTCGGCATAGTCTTCGTCCTCCGGCAGCAGGTAGTACCGGCGGATCAGCTCATCCTCCGCGCTCATCGACGCGGAATCCTCGTCGGACAGCGGCGCGTAGTTTGTGAAACCCTCTGACTGCCCCTCCGGCATCAGCGCCGCCAGAGCCACTCCGTCGGAACCGGAAAGCGCCTCGCTCAGCGCACTGTAGATGCGGTCGCTGGCGTCAGCGAACGCGTCACCGGCGCGTCCGGCTTCGTCAGCGGCGGCTTCGTCGCCGGGACGCTGGCACATCGTGATGTAGGCAAGCTCGTTTTGTGTGTAGATTTCATCGTATAGCGCCAGCAGATCGGGATAGAGCGCGGCTGGTTCCTGCATAAAACGGTCGCAGAACGCGCTCACGGCGTCCACATCGATGCCGGTGTAAACCATTTGATCGAAGGGGACTTCGCTGTGGCGGAACGCCTCATAATACCCTGCTGATGCGGGCGTGAGCAGGAGCAGCGCGGAGAGCAGAAGCGCCAAAAGCTTTCGTATGTGGTTCATCATTTTCCATCCTGCAAAACAATTTTACCATAGTATACCATAAGCCGCGCTCTCCGGCAACCTCATTTGTCGGATTTCCACAAATAGCTGTTGTCAAGCGTCAGATTCCATGGTACAATAGATAAGTCATATTGGAGTAGCTCGATACTACGCGGAAGGGGTGATGCGATTGGGCGCGAAGATCATTGCCGTCGCGGGAAAGGGCGGCGTCGGCAAGACGTCTCTTTCCGCCGCGGTGCTGCGGTTGCTCACGGAGCAACACCCTGAGGCGAGAATTCTTGCCATTGACGCTGACCCCGCCGTCGGACTTTCCACGGCGCTGGGCGTCGAGGTGACAGAGACGCTGGACGACATCCGCAAAAGCCTTGCCACGGACGCCACAAAAACCAACCCGGACGAGTTGATCGCCGAAGCTCGGTTCCGTCTTTTTGATTCCATGGTGGAGACGCGGGGCTTCGCGTTTCTCGCCATCGGGCGGCCGGAGACCGCTGGCTGCTACTGCACCGTGAACGGCTACCTGAAGGAGGTCATCAGCCTGCTTTCTGGCGACTTCGACTTTGTGGTGATTGACGGCGAGGCAGGCATCGAGCAGATCAATCGCCGCGTGATGGAAAAGGTGACGCACCTGCTGCTCATCACCGACCAGAGCCGCAAGGGCTATCAGGTCATCGACACCATCAAGCGCGTGGCGGATGAGCTGGTGATGTACGACAAGTGCGGCGTCATCATCAACCGCGCTACCCGCCCGGAGCTGGTCACCGATCCCGACATCGCGGGCGCGGAGGTGCTGGCGGTGATCGAGGCAGACGCACAGCAGGCGCAAAACGACGTGCGGGGCAAAAGTGTGTTTGACCTCAGCGAGGATTCCCCTGTGATTGCCGGAGCGCGGCAGGCGCTCCTGAAATTGGAATGAGAAAAGGAAGAGAGGTGTACCATTTGAAGGATCTCAAGCATTTAATCTACTTTGAGAACCTGCTGGAGGAGGCAAACAACGAGCTGGTACAACAGGCGCAGGCGGAGGGCAAGCTCGCCATCGGCTACACCTGTTACCACATCCCCGAAGTGCTGCTGAATCTGGGCAGCTGCTTCTCCGTGCGCCTGCGCGCGCCGCGCACGGGATCGATCGACATGGCGACCTACTACATGTCGAACTACACCTGCGAGTTTGCCCGCGCGCTGCTGGAGCGCAGCATTGAGGGCGGCTACAACTTCCTCGACGGGCTTGCCGGTGTGGACGCCTGTTCCATGATGAACCGCTTCTATGAGCATTTTGAACTGCTCAAGCTCAATGAAAAGCCTAAGATGTTCGTCAGCCATGTGGACGTGCCGTTCAAGATCGAGGACTACACCATCCGCCAGTACGTCAAGCAGATGAAGCACCGCCTGCTCAACTACATGGAGGACAACTACCATGTCGATACTTCGGACGCCGCGCTGCGCAAGGCGGTGGAGGAGCACAACGAGGTTTGCCGCATCATCAGCGAGATCGGCGAGATGCGTGCGCTGGAGAACCCGCCTGTCACGGGCTACGAGTTCCACATCCTCAATCTGGTGAGTTACACATGTCCGAAGTACCTGATTCTGCCGCTGCTGCGCGAAACGCTGGCGGAGATCAAGGCGCGCGAGGCGGACGACAAGCCGTGGTACCGTGCCCGCGTCGCCATCGTCGGCAGCGAGATCGACGATCCGTCGCTGACGAAGATGATCGAGGAGGCGGGGGCGTTCGTGGTGTCTGACCGCTATTGCTACGGCTCCACGCCGGGGCGCGAGGTCATCGAGCTGAACGATACCGACGACGTGCTGACGCAAATCTGCGAGCATTACATGCGCCATTCCGAGTGCGCACGCTACATCGCGGACGACAAGGTGCTCCAGCGCCGTGAGACTGCGGACAAGCTGGCGAAAAAGTTCCACGCCGACGGCATTATCTACGAGCAGATGAAATTCTGCGACTACTGGGGCTTTGAGCGCGCGCTGGTGAGCCACATCATGAACGAGGAATACGGTTGGCCGGTGCTGTCCATCGACCGCCCGTACAACGCTCGCACCTCCGGTCAGCTCCGCACACGCTTCCAGGCGTTCGTGGAGTCGCTGGAGATCAAGCGTATCCATCAGGCGAAGGAGGCGGCAAGCAATGGCTGAGACGAAATTCCCGAATCCGTCGTTTTGGCGCTACAAGGATCACATCGACTGGAAAGCGCAGGCAAAAAACCTCAAGGAGGTTGGCGGCATCATCGGCGATATGCTCCGGGAGACCGACTGGCGCGCCGTCGCCGCGCGGCACAAAAAGAACCTGACGCTTACCGGCAAGCGCATTGCCGACGAAGCAAAGGCGTTCGCCGCCATGAGCAACGACGAGCGCAAGGACGTCATCCTCAACGGCGAGAAGAAGCTGGGTAAGCTCTACCGCTCCGGCTGCATGGCGACCGTCCGCCGCGAGTGGCGCGGCGTAGGCGACACCGCCTACGACTTCTATGAATGGCTGCGCATGTGGGGCATGTTCCTCGGCACGTTCAGCAAGGACCTGGTACCTTCGCTCAACGCGACGCTGTATTACCGCTGGATGATCTCCTATTTCTGCGCCCATTCGTTTATGGACAAGAACACGCTGGGACAGCGGGGCAGTGCGCTGCGCATGAGTCATCTGCTGATCTATGACATTTTCCGCTATGTGGCGGAGAATCTGGTGTTCCTCGCCAAGTGCGACGAGAAGAACGGCAACGCCACCGAGCTGAACAAAAAGGTCGTGCTCTTCGATGAGATGACCATGGGACAGATCATGGCGGGCTTCCCCGATCTGCTCGGCATCCCGTACCAGCTGCTGCCGGTGTTCCTCGTCTCCGAGGTCGACCAGCTCACCTGCGTGCCATACATTGACGCGGTGGAGAGCTTCGGGCTTCCGTCCGACACCTGCCCGGTGCCGTCGAGCGAGTGCGGCGCCATCGTTACCGACGCCCTGCCGCACATGGGCTCCTGCTTCATTTCCAGCTCCATGCCGTGCGACGGCTCTACCATGGCGTCGTCCTACATGGCGCGGCGGTTCCCGAACCTGCCGGTGTTCCACCTGACCTTCCCCGTGCGCTACGAGTACGAGGAAACCGTCGAGGACGCGGCGGAGGACATCAAGCACTGCATCAAGTTCATCGAGGAGACCACCGGCGCGAAGTGGAACTGGGACGCGTACTTCAAGCAGATGAAGCGCTTCAATCTGGAGACCCAGTACGAGCTGCAAAAGTGGGAGGTCAACCAGACCCCGTACCCGCAGCTCATCGGTCCCTGCTATGAACTGTTCCGCAAGTGGAACTATGAGATGGACGGCGGCGCTGACCCGCGCGTCATCAAGACCTTTGAAAAGGTCAACAAGATCATGCTTGAGGCGTATGAAAAGCGCGAGGAGGCGTGGCGCGGCAAGATGAAGTACCGCGCGATCGTCTGGTCGTGTCCGGCGCACTACTACGCAAACCTCACCAACTGGATCGCAAACTGCTGGGGCGTGGACGTGCTGGTGGAGATGGAAAGCCTGAACTTTACCCGTCCGCTGGAGACTGAGGACAAGGAGCTTGCGCTGCAAGACCTCGCCCGCCTCTATGAGCGCATGGTCATGCGCCGCCACACCAACGGCGGTTATCACAACGTCGTCAACGAGCTGTGGCGTCAGTGCGAAATCTGGAAGGTCGACATGATCCTCATGTATCAGAACGTCGCGTGCAAGAACATGGCGACGCTGCAGGGCCTCCTTGACGAGCAGGCGCGGCAAAAGGACTACAAGATGGTCTGGATCGAGCATGACCTGATGGACCCGCGTACTGTCTCCCGCCGCGCCATGCGCGACAAGATCAACGAGTTCATGTACACGGTCATGGGCGCGACGCCCATCGACGAATCGCTGGTCGATTTCGAAGACGATGCAACGTGGTAAAGATACAATGAAACTAAAATGAATTTGGGGGAGAATAAACTATGAAATACTTCGGCGGCTGCGACGTAGGCTCCACATACACCAAGGCGGTCATTCTGGACGAAACCGGCAAGATCGTTGCCGACACCACCATCCGCTCCAAGATCAACTCCGAGATCAGCGCGACGCTGGCGATGGAGGAGGTCTGCAAGAGCGCGGGACTCAAGGATTCCAAAGAACTTGAATACCTCATCGGCACAGGCTACGGCCGCAATAAGGTACCGTTTGCGGATGAGAACATCTCTGAAATCTCCTGTCACGCCATGGGCGTGCACATTACCAACCCTGACGTGAAGGCGATCATCGACATTGGCGGGCAGGACGTCAAGGGCATCAGCATCGATTCCGACGGCACGGTGAAGAACTTCGCCATGAACGACAAGTGCGCCGCCGGTACAGGCCGCTTCTATGAGGCGATGGCGCGCTCGTTTGAAATGACGCTGCCTGAGTTTTCCAAGCTGTCGCTCGGCGCGAAGAACGTCATCCCCATCACTGCGCAGTGCACCGTGTTTGCCGAGTCTGAGGTCATCACCCTCGTGGGCGAGGGCAAGCCGATGGACGAGATCGCCGCGGGCATCCAGATGGCGGTGGCGAAGCGCTGCTTCGTCATGGCGAAGAAGGCGGGCGCAGTGGACAGCATCACGCTCACCGGCGGCTGTGCCAAGAACGACGGTCTCAAGCAGGCGATCGAGCATGTATTGAAGCTCAAGGTCGTCGAACTCAAGACCGACCCGCAGCTCATGGGCGCGCTGGGCGCGGCGGAGTACGCCCGCCAGAAGGGGCTTGCCAAGAAGAGCGCTTAAATCAGGCGGAGGTTATTATGAAGACTGTGCTGAACGTCCTCTGGACGATCTTCAAGATTCTGTTTGCTGTTGTGGCGGTGCTGTTTGTCGTGTATTTCTGGAACCTTGACCAGAAGGTGCTGGGCTGGGTCTATACGCAGGTCAACCGCATCCACGACCGCAAGAACGTGGACATCAAATTCTAGCCCATGGAACTGTATAACGCGATGATTACCGCGACCCGCGCTCTATTTGAGGGCGCGGCGCCGCGGCAGTGGGACTATGATCCCGCGCGGGCGTGGCGCGACACCGGTGAGAGCGAACTGGTCATGCTCCGCGACGCGGCGTTTGAGCTGGGCGGCAGCGGCTGTCCGTCGGCGAACTTCACCTGTGTCACGAGCGACGAGGCGCTTGTCCCGAAGGATGAGATACTGCTCTACGGTAAGGACTTGCCGGAGCTGCGCGGAGACGTGTCCTTCGCGCGCCTTGCCTTCCTGCTGACGGATGACCTCGGCGGAGACGACGAAGCCGCCTATCAGGCGATCCGGGACATGGAGTTTGTCAAGTACCATGTGTTCCCGGAGGGCTACATGGTGCGCATTTCGTCGGAGAGCAACCGCGAGCAGGTGCGCCTGAGCAAGACCGCCGTCAGCCGCGGCATCGACTTCCGCGCCGTCGGTTCGGCATACATCAAGGGCTACCACAGAAATGAGCACGTCCGGCGCGTGCAGATCGTGTTCGTCACCGACCATGCGGCGGTGTCCGAGCTGGTCAGGACCGCGAAGAAGGTGGATGATATCACCAAAACACTGACGCACATTCTGGAGGGTATCCCCACGGACTGCGGCTCGTGCAGCCTCAAACCTGTCTGCGACGAGGTGGAGGGCATGCGGGAGATGCATTTTGGCATGAAAAGCAAAAAAGAAACGCCGTAAGGCGTTTCTTTTTTGCACGAAATGCGATATAATACTTGCGGTTTTACTGGGAAGGGGCGGGAAGCATGACAACATTTGATAAAGTGTATGAAGCGGTGAAGCTGATCCCGGAGGGCAGCGTTGCCACCTACGGTCAGATCGCGGAGGCGATCGGCAACAAACGCCTCTCGCGGGTCGTGGGTTACGCGCTGCATGGGAATCCGCAGCCGGGCGTCATCCCCTGCCACCGCGTCGTGAAGCGGGATGGCGAGGTGTCCAGCGCCTTTGCCTTCGGCGGCGCGAACCGTCAGGTAGAGCTGCTCAAGGGCGAGGGCGTGACGTTTGTGGACGCGACCCATGTGAATATGGACGCGCATTGTGTCCGCGCCCTCCCGATGATTCTGTAACAGAAACCGCTTATTCTTCGGGGGTTTCCTCGTCGCCGAGGATTTCCTCCACGCTGCCATCCTCCTTGACGATCTCAAAGCGGCAGTTGAAGCCGAATTTTGCCACCGCGCCGGCAATCGCCGCCGAGAACAGAACCGCCGGTCCTGCCAGAACGCCCAGTACACCGCCGGCAATGCCCGCGTTCACGGGAATGTTCGCCAGTTCATCCTCGCCGCGCAGGACACGGATGCGGTTGACGTTGCCCTTCTTGACCGCGCCCTTGATCTTTTCGACCAGATTGTTGATCTTCTCGTTGACGTCGATGTTGACGCCGTTTTCATGTTCAATGGCGATGATCGCGTCTACCACGTTGCCGTTGGCGGCTTCCAGCGCCTCCTTGGCTTCCTGATAGGTTACGCCTGTGCGCTCGCGCACCTGATCGACCATTTCCAGTGTGATTTCCATGTTCATTTCCTCCTTCTCATCAGTACCCGTATCGTGGTTCCTCTTTGGGTATGGCACTACCATAGCACAGAATTATGGCACATTCATCACGAAAGTGTGAACGATGCGTGAACACGCATGTTTGCCCCATCTTATGACATAATCGCAAGGAGACGCTTTTATGAACACTGCCACATTGCTTGCCGGAATCGAAGACGCCGCGCGTCAGGCGGGACGGATCATGTTGGAAGCCGCGGACATCCGTGCCAACACCATGGAAAAGGAGGGACACGCCAACTTTGTCACCGTCTACGATAAGCGGGTGCAGGCGTACCTCTTTGAAACGCTGGGGGCGCTGCTGCCGGAAGCCCGCTTCATCGGTGAGGAGGACGGCGCGGATGCCTTCACCGAGGCTGACCGGCACGGCTACGCTTTCTGCATCGACCCCATCGACGGCACGACGAACTTTGTTACCGGGTTTCGTCCGTCCGTCACGTCCGTCGCGCTGCTGTGCCGCGGGAAACCGTATCTCGCCGTGGTGTACAATCCCTACAGCGACACGATGCTCACCGCCGCCCAAGGCGAAGGCGCATGGTGCAACGGCAAGCCCATCCGCTCCTCGGACGAGCCGCTGCGACGCAGTCTCGTCATGTTTGGCACCGCGCCGTATTTGCCGGAGCTGAGCGCACGAACCTTCGCGCTGTGCGCCGACTATCTGCCACGCTGCATCGATCTGCGGCGCACGGGTACGGCGGCGTGGGATTTGTGCAACGTCGCTATGGGTACCGTAGGTCTGTTTTTTGAGATGCAGCTCCAGCTCTGGGACTACGCCGCCGCGGGACTCATCGCGATGGAGGCGGGCTGCCGGATCACTGACCTTGCAGGCAACGCGCTCACCTGGGACGGACCCAGCTCCGTCCTGTGCGCCTCACAAGGGGTGTCGAAGGAGGATTATCTTCCCCGCGTATAAGACCCTGTCAAAAGACGGCGGGCATTTTTGCCCGCCGTCTTTTAACAGGGCGTTGATCCTCCCGCCGCGTTCCGGCTCAAAGCAGAATGGGCTGCAGCTGGCGCCCCGCGCGGGCGGCGTCCAGTGCCGCTTCGATCTGCGTGAAGTCCGCAACCAGAGAGTTGGGCTTCTTCTCCGCGTCATCCTGCCCAAAGGGGACGAAATAATAATGCTTTCGATTCAGCAGTGCGGCAATGCTCGGCGCGGAAGCGGAGAGTCCGTCGTTGGTCGCCGGAGCGATAATCACGGGCTTGCCGTTGCGCAGGTGCGACTTTGCCGCCATGGGAACCACGCCGTCGGTCATGCCCGCCGCCAGTTTGGCGAGGGTGTTCCCCGTGCACGGCGCGATCACCAGCGCGTCCAGCGCGTTGGACGGGCCAAGCGGCTCCGCTTCCACCACGGTGCGGATCGCGCGCCGTCCGGCAAGAGACTCCAGACGCTCGATCAGCTGCTCCGCCGTGCCGAAGCGGGTGTCGGTGGACGCGGCGCACTCAGAGAGAATAGGAACCAGCTGATGCAGCTCAGAGAGCTGCTCGTAGATTTTCAGTACCGCCGCGTGGTTACAAAATGAGCCGCACAGCGCAAAGCCCAGTTTCATGCTTCTTCCTCCCAAATCCGATACAGGGTCTGTCGCAGTGCACGCGCCGCCGTTTCCGGCGCGGTCTTGCCCGGCAGACCGTTTGCCTTGATATACAAAAACTTTCCCGTCGCCTCAACGCCAGGCAGCGAGGCAAGCTCCACCACCACGCAATCATGCCGGAGCTGCGCAAGCAGCGGTGCGGTCAGCACCGGATGCGGCACGGTGTTGAAGATCGCCCGGAATCCCCCCAGCCTGCCCTCCAGCCGCTCCGTGTGCAGCGCGCGGTAGCCCAGCGCGTCGATCCACGCGAAGTCGTCAAACCGGCGCGCGCTGACGCTGACGTCGGCGCCCAGCGCCGCGAGGTCGTGGGAGAGCAGCTTGCCGATCCGCCCGAAGCCGATCACCAGGCAGGGAGTACCCCGCAGCGTTACGCTCAGACGCTCCATGGCGGTCTGTACCGCGCCTTCGGCGGTCACGGCGGCGTTTGCCACCGTCAGCGCCTCGTCGGCGTAGTAATCTGTCACATGCAGCCCCAGCCGCCGAATGGGATTCCATGCCGATTTCGGCACCGCGCCCGCGTAGACGCGCTGCTTCACGCTCAGGCGCTGCCACAGATCGTCCAGCGGCAGACTCGTTCCGTGGAGCTTTCCCTCCTTTGCCAGCGGCACCGGCAGAATTACCCGCTCCGCCGTCGCCGCCTCGCTGGGCGCTACCTCGTTCGGCGCGTCCGCCAGCCCCCACGAACGCACCGCGTATCCATCCGCTGCCAGCAGCCGCGCGAGATACGCCATCCGCGCGTCACCTCCGAGGAAGCCGATCGTTTCCATACGCATCACCTCTCCCTACAGCCTACGCGGCGGGCTTGTACGGGGTGCAAAAAAGAGCCTGAGCAATCGCTCAAGCTCCTTTTTGCAGCAAATTGAGGTATTCCTTCACGTCCCGCAGGATGAACGTGGGCTTGATGTCGCTGGACTCCACGTCCTTGCGCTTCGTCTCACCGGAGAGCACCAGCACCGTGTCCACGCCCGCGTTGACGCCGCAGGCGATGTCCGTGTAGAGCCGGTCGCCGATGACGACCGTTTCCTCCGGCGTCGCGCCCGCTGCCCTCATGGCAAGACGTACCATGTCCGGTTTGGGCTTGCCGATGACGTAGGGACGGCGAAGCGTCGCGCGGTACAGCATTTCGCAGACGCTGCCGCAGTCTGGCACAGAGCCATACCACGTCGGGCAGACCCAGTCGGGGTTGGTGGCGATGTAGTCCACACCGCGTCCAAGCAGGATGCAGGCGTCCTCCAGCTTCTGGAACGTCAGCTCGGTGTCGAAGCCTATCAAAAGCGTATCCACCGCCGCGTCCCGGTCGTCGGTCAGGCGGAAGCCCGCCTCGCGGAGCTGCTGCTGCAAGGACCTTGTGCCGAAAACGTAGTACAGCTTGTCCTGCCCGCCGTGCTCGCGGAGATACAGGATCGTGGCGTCCACAGAGGTGAGAAAATCTGATCGCGCGGTTTCCACGCCGAGACGGCGCATCTTCTCCACATAGGCGTCCCCGCTTTTGGAGGAGTTGTTCGTCAGGAAAAGATAGCGTCCGCCGCGGTCGCGAATGGCTTGCAGGAACGCCGCCGCGCCGTCGAACAGGTTGTCGTCGAGGTACAGCGTTCCGTCCATATCCAGCAGGAACAGGCGTTTTTGCAACAGTCTCGCGTTGTCGGTCATTTGCGCTTCCTGCCCGCGCCGATGAAGATGAACGCCAGCGAGCTTACGCACAGCAGGTACGGATAGTACAGGCGCGGAATGATCTCAAAGGCGGACACCGTCGCGCCCATAACCGCCGCCTGAGAGATGGCGACGAGCATCTGCGCGCCGTAGGGAATGATGCCCTGGAAGATGCAGGAGAAGGTATCCAGCAGGGAAGCGGACTCCTTGGGTGTGATGCCGTACTCGTCGCTGATCTGCTTGGCGATGGGACCCGCCATGACGATGGCGACGGTGTTGTTGGCGGTGGCGATATCCATGGCGCCCACCAGCAGCCCGACGCCGAGGCGACCGCCCACAGCGCCCTTGAAGGTGCGGCGAATGAACGCCAACAGCGCCTCAAAGCCGCCATACTCGCGCATGAGTCCGCAGAGCGCGGAGACGAGGATCGTCACCATGATGGTCTCAAACATGCCGGACGCGCCCGCGCCCATGTTGCCGAGCAGATCCAGCGCGGTGACGGTTCCGGTGGCGAGGGTGATGACGCAGCCGGAGAGAATGCCGACCAGCAGCACCAGAAACACGTTCACGCCCGCGATACCGCCGACGAGCACCAGCACATAGGGCACGAGCAGCAGCAGGTTATAGTCGGGAATGTCGATCTGGGCAAGACCGGAGCTGCCTGAGACGAGGATCAGAACCAGCGTCAGGAGTGCCGCGGGCAGCGCGATCTTGAAGTTCGCGCGGAACTTGTCCCGCATTTCACAGCCCTGTGTGTTGCAGGCGGCGATGGTGGTGTCGGAAATGAACGACAGGTTGTCGCCGAACATGGCGCCGCCCATGACCGAGCCGATGCACAGCGGCAGCGGGAACCCGGAAATTTGCGCCACCGCGACGGCGATCGGCGTGATGAGGGAAATGGTACCGACCGACGTGCCCATGGCGGTGGAGACAAAGCACGCCGCGACGAACAGAACCGCCACCGCCGCGCGGGCAGGCGTCACCGACAGCAGCGCGTAAGCCACCGCCTCGGCGCTGGAGCGTCCGGTCACGCCGACAAACACACCGGCGGCGAGGAAGATCAGGATCATCGTCATGATGTTCCGGTCGCCGACGCCTTGTGCCATGACTTGCATTTTGTCGTCAAACTTCAGCGCCTTGTTCTGGAAACACGCCACCAGCAGCGCCACCAGAAACACGACCACGATCGGGATAGAGTAGAAGCCCATGGGAATTTTCAGCACATACTCGAACAGGATGCCCATGCCGAGGTACAGCACAAGAAACACCAGGACTGGCAGGAGCGCGCGGGGATTTGCTTTCGGTTTCATACTTTTCTTCCTTCCAATCTTTTTTCTTTATTTATCGTAAGCGACGATCGGGTCGTCGATCTCACGCGTTGCGTAGGCATTGAGCGACCAGTCCGCCCGTGCGCCCGCCATGTACTCGTAGTACCCCTGAGCGCCGATCATGGCGCCGTTGTCGCCGCACAGCGACAGCGGCGGGAGGTACAGCTTGCAGCCAGCCTTGTCGCAGGCGGTTTGCAGATCGGCACGGAGAAACGAGTTCGCCGCCACGCCGCCGGCGGCGACAACGGTCTTGCGTCCATATCGCTCGGCGGCACGCAATGTGCGCGGCACCAGCTCGTCGGACACCGCCTGCGTAAAGTCCCGCGCCAGTGCCGCGCGATCCAGCGGTTTGCCCGTCTGCTCGGCGTTGTGGGCGAGGTTCACCACCGCAGTCTTGAGACCGGAGAAGCTCATGTCCAGCTCGTGCCCATCAATTTTTGCGCGGGGGAGTTCATAGACGCCGCCCTCGCTGCCGTGCGCCAGCTCGTCCATCGGCTTGCCGCCGGGGTAGGGCAACCCCAGTACGCGCGCCGCCTTGTCGAAGCACTCGCCCGCCGCGTCGTCCCGCGTCGCGCCAACCAGTTTGAAGTCGGTGTAGCCCGCGACGTCGACGAGCAGCGTGTTGCCGCCGGACATGCACAGTGCGAGAAACGGCGGCTCCAAGTCCGGGAAGGCGAGGTAGTTCGCCGCGATGTGCCCCCGGATGTGATGCACCGGGATGAGCGGCACGTTCAGCGCGTAGGCGACGGATTTGGCGTAGTTCAACCCCACCAGCACCGCGCCGATCAGCCCCGGCGCGTAGGTTGCCGCCACCGCGTCAATGTCCGATTTGGCCACGCCCGCGTCAGCGAGCGCCTTGTCGCACAGCGCCGCGATCACCTCCACATGCTTGCGGGACGCGATCTCCGGCACCACGCCGCCGTAGAGGGCGTGCATGTCCGCCTGCGACGCAATGGCGTCGGAGAGTATGGTTCTTCCGTCCTCGACCACCGCCGCCGCGGTCTCGTCGCAGGAGGATTCAAAGGCTAAAATCTTCATGTGTCCTGTCCTATCCAAGGTATCTTTTTGGGAACGCCCATGGACGGTTCCCATGGAATCTGTATGTATTTCCTGTATATCAGCGCGGGCATGGAGCTGTGATAGCATGCCGCGTGGGCATGGGACAACTCTTCGTCGCTGACCGGTCGATCGGACCAGTACAGCGTCCGGTAGGGGACGCCAAACACGCAGGTGTCGTACCCAGCCTGCTGCGCGCCGTTGCGGCGGTAGAACGCAAGCCGCCGCTCCGCCATGGCGGGATCGGGCGCGTAGTCCGGGATTTCGGACTCGCCGAACACCACGCTGCCGCGCTCGGACTCCACCAGCTTCTGAATGAGCGCGGAGCCAAGACCGTCGTTGCGGCGCGATTCCGTCACGCACAGATAGTCAAACAGCGCAAAGCCCGGCACATACGTCCACACGAACGCCTCGCCCACGATCTCTCCGCCGTCGAACAGGCACCATGGGCGGTACTCGCCGCGCTTCATCTCCTGTTTCATCTCCCGCAGCGGTTTAAGCTCCTCCGATGGAAACGACGGCTTTAGGTCGCGCCTGTAGATTTCACTCAGCTGCGTCTCCGTCGGCAGCTTCATTTCCAGCATCGTTACCGTCTCCAAACTCTCTTGTCATGATGATGGCGTCCTCTCTGGGATGCTCATAGTAATTCGTGCGCCGCCCGACGCCGCGAAAGCCGCGGCTGCCGTAAAGTGCAATGGCGCCGTAGTTGGACGCGCGAACCTCCAGTGTTAAAAACGCCAGCTGATTCCCCTCGGCAAAGTTTACAAACACGTCCAGCAGCGCGCCCGCCACGCCGCCGCGGCGGGATTCCGGGCGCACGGCAACGTTGGTGATATAGCCCTCGTCCGCGACGACCAGCAGCCCCGCGTAGCCCACCACGCTGCCATCCTCCGTGTCCAGCGCCACGAGGTAGGCGGACATGGCGTTGTCCAGTTCCTCGGCGAGCATATTCCGCGACCACGGGTCAGCGAAGCAGGTGTGCTCCAATGCCGCTACTTCGTCCAGATGGTCGTGGGTCATCGGCACAATGCGTACTTTTTTTTTCAGATGTTCCATTCGTCTTCCTCTTCCGTCTCGGTTTCGTCCACGCAGCTCTCACGCTCCGGGTCGACCACGATGCTGCCAATGCGCTCGGTGTAATGCTCCCAGAACGCCGCCGCGTCCTGCCGCCGGGTGATGTATTGCCATTCGGCCTCATACAGCGGCAGCAGCAGGTAATAATTGACGATCTTGCCGCCGGGCAGCATCAGCCGCGTGGAGACCTGATGCTGCGTCACCGCCGGAATGACAAACGCTCCGGCGAAGCCGCTGTCCCTTGCCACCGCACCGTGGTAGGCGTTGCCGACGCCAAGCATGTTGTGGCTGCTGAACGGGAACCGCGCCGTGGTTTTGAGCAGGTGGAACGGCCAGCTGTCGTTCACAAAGTCCCAGTCCGGCGGCAGGCAGACGCACAACTCCGCAAAGGCGGCGTTTCGCTCCTCCAGCGCCTTGGGCACCTGCATCCGGTGGGCGCCCATACCGATGGTGGCGAGCGTGTAGTACCGGCGCTCCTCGCTTGGCTCCGTCACGGCAATGTCCACCCGCATCCCCTCACGGTCGGCGTCGTAGTATGTCCGCGCGATGGGACCGAAGGCGTCCTCAATATAGCGTTCCAGCGTTTCCCGCTCCAGAGAGGAATAGGTTGTGTGTGCCTCCAGGTGCTTTGCCCACTCCGCAAGCTCCGGTTCCGAGAGAGGAAAAGCAGCCTCCATGATCTCCGGTTCGTGTTTTGGCAATGCCTGTCGCGGCGGCGTCTGCTCCGGCGGCGTCTCACGCCTCTTTTTATAGAATTCGATAAAATCTCGAAAGAATCCCATTATCCCTTTGCCTCTAACCAGTTTTTGCCCCAGTGCGCTTCGGCGGTCAGGGGGACGGAGAGCGTCATCACCTGCTCCATCTCGTCCTCCACCAGCTTTGCCGTCCGCTCCGCCTCAGCCTCCGGGCATTCGACGATCAGCTCGTCGTGTACCTGCAAGATGAGTTTTCCGCGCAGCCCCTCGGCTCGCAGCCGCTCGTCCACACGCACCATCGCGAGCTTGATGATGTCCGCCGCCGTGCCCTGAATGGGCATGTTGAGCGCCACGCGCTCGCCAAACGAGCGGGTCTGGAAGTTGCTCGCCGCCAGTTCGGGCAGCGCGCGGCGGCGATGCATCAGCGTCTCGACGAAGCCCGCTGCCTTTGCCTGCTCCACCACGCTCGTCATATAGTTCCTCACGCCGGAGAATCGGGCAAGGTAGTTCTCAATATATGCCTTTGCCTCCGCGACGGTGACGCCGATGTCCTGCGCGAGGGAAAACGCGGAGATACCGTACACAATGCCGAAGTTGACCGCCTTCGCGTGGGAGCGCATCTGCTTCGTCACCTGCTCGACGGGGACGCCGAACGCCTGGGACGCGGTGACGGTGTGGATGTCCTCGCCGCCGCGAAACGCCTCCTGCATGGTTTTGTCGTCTGCGATATGCGCCAGCAGCCGCAGCTCAATCTGCGAATAATCCGCGTCAACGAGCACGCAGCCCTCGGCGGGGACAAACATGCGGCGAAACTCGCTGCCCAGCTCTGTGCGGGTGGGAATGTTCTGCAAATTCGGCTCTGTGGACGAGAGCCGTCCCGTCGCCGTCACGGTCATCTGAAAGCTGGTGTGGATGCGCCCGTCCGGCGCGATGACCTTCAAAAGCCCGTCGCAATAGGTGGATTTGAACTTCGCGTACTGGCGGTATTCCAGCACATCCGCCACGATGGGCGTTTCCCAGCGCAGCTTTTCCAGAACGTCGGCGTTGGTGCTCCAGCCGGTTTTGGTTTTCTTGCCGTGGGGAAGCGCCAGCTTTTCAAAGAGGATCGTTCCCAGCTGCTTGGGGGAGTTGATGTTGAACTCCTCGCCTGCGGCGTCATAGATGCGCCGCTCCAGCTCGCGCGTGCGCTGCTCCATCTCCGCGCCAAAGTCGGCAAGCGCCCTGCGATCCACCAGCACGCCCGTGTGCTCCATCCTCGCCAGCACGGCGCACAGCGGCAGTTCAACCTGAAAGTATAACTCATGGAGCTGCTGTTTTTCAAGAGCGGGCCACAGCGCTTCGTGGAGTGCGCCCACGGCGGCGGTATAGCTGTGAAACGCCGCCTCCGCCGTTGCCGCGTCGCCGAGCATGGAGAAGGCGTCGGGGTCGAGGTGGATGGGCTTGGGCAGCTCGTGGTGAAAATACGACACAAACAGCTTGTCGATGTCATAGCTGCCCGCCGTGGCGTCCACAAGGTACGCCGCGAGCGCCGTGTCAAACACAAAGCCCTCAATGGGCAAATCGTTTTCCAGCAGCGTCCGCATGAGGTCTTTTACGTTGTGGGACACTTTTTTGATGTCCGGGGAGAACAGCGCACGCAGCAGCGCGTTCCAGTCGCCTTCGTACTTCGAGAAGAACAGCTCGGCGGCGATCGCCTCCGATTCGCTCAGCGCGCAGTCCACAAAAATCGCGGACAGATCGGGCAGCGCGAGCAGCGTCACATGCTCCGCCTTGCGCCAGAGGGCAAGCAGTTCGTTCGCCCGCGCCTCGCCCGTCACCGTTTCCGCCGTCACCGTGAACTCGGGCTGCTCCGCTTCCTCCGCGGTGGGGAGATTCGTCGGCGGCGTGAGCTGATAGGTCTCGATGAGCTTGTGGAATTCCAGCTTCAAAAACAGCGGGTACAGCGCGTCCGACGGCGCCTTGCGCAGGTTCTCCCGCGGGTCAAAGTCCAGCGGGGCGTCGGTCAGGATCGTCGCGAGACGGTAGGATTGCCGCGCGCTTTCCTCGCCCTCGGTGAGTTTGCGGATCGCGGCGGGCTTTGCATCGATGTCGGGGAGCTTGTCATAAATGGCGTCGATGGTCGCGTATTTTTGAATCAGCTCCATCGCGGTCTTTTCGCCCACGCCCGGCACGCCGGGGTAGTTGTCGCTGGCGTCGCCCATCAACGCCTTGAGGTCAATGATGCGGATCGGGTCAAAGCCGTATTCCGCGCGAAACGCCTCCGGCGTCATATCCTTGGTGGTGGTCTGACCCATGCGGGTAGAAACCAGCTTTACCGTCGTGCGGTCGGTGACCAGCTGCAAGCTGTCCTTATCGCCCGTGACGATGACGCAATTCCAATTTGCCGCCTCGCATTTGCGCGAAATCGTGCCGATCAGGTCGTCCGCCTCGTAGCCCGCCAGCTCATAGCGCGGGATGTTCATGGCGTCCAGCACGTCCTTCATCACTGGCAGCTGCATCGCCAGCTCCTCCGGCATGCCCTTGCGCTGCGCCTTGTAATTGGGGAATTCCAGATGGCGGAAGGTCGGCTCACGCCGGTCAAAGGTGACGCACAGCGCGTCAGGCTGCTCCTCGTCCGTCAGACGCTTCATGGTGGACAGAAAGCCGTAGATGGCGTGGGTGTAGAATCCCTCCCGTGTGGTCAGCGGGCGGATGCCGTAATAGGCGCGGTTCAGGATCGAATTGCCGTCGATCACCATTAGTTTCATAAGCGTTCTCCTTGTTCTAGCCCGCGGCGCCCTCCGGCGCGGCAAGCGTCATCGTCCATTGCGGCGCATTTTCCCCATCCACCAGATACTGCACCTCCTCCACGCCGGAAAGGGACAGGATCGAGCGGGACAGCGACTCGACGATCTGCGCGCGCAGCGTCTCGTCGATAGACTGTAACAGATAGCCGCTGAGATTGACATAGCATCGCCCGTCCTCGGTGCGGGCAGAGAGAATCGAAAAGTTCTCCGGCAGGAGCGTTTGCAGCGTGTCGTCTCCGGCGGGACCGCGCTTGAGCGCGTCCACCACCGCGCTGACGCGGGACTGCCCCTCATAGAGCGCGACCGTCTGCTGCTGTGCGCGCAGCGTATCCGTGGACGTATCCAGAAACCACAGCGATACGTTGATCGGACGAATCACGTCCTCACCGCTGGAGAGCAGCGCGTCCGCCGCTGTGAGCAGCTGCGTCTGTCGGTAGGGCAGCTCGCGACCGTTGGCGGTGATGTGGACGGCATAGATGCCGTCGAGCTGGGTCAGCGTCAGCGTCAGGCACGCGTCCGCGATGGACAGGTCGATGCCGGACAGCCGCGCATAGGGTTCTGAGAAGTCCACGTTGGCGCGTCCGCCCGCCACTGTGAGCTTTTGCAGGCTTGTTCCCGCCGGAAACGGCGAGCGAAGCTCCAGCTCGTCACCGGCGCTCAAAAGCCCCGTGACGAGCTTCTCCGCCAGCTCCGCCGTAGACAGGGCGCTTCCGCCCTTCACGCGAAAATCGCGCTCCCGGATCGCGTCGCCGCCGTCGCTGTCCTCCAGCTGCGCGGCAAGATAAAGCGTATAGCTGTCGTAGGAATGCTCTTTTTCCGTTGGCGCGCACGACGCCAGCAGCAGGAGCGCCAGCGCCAGAATCACAAGCCGTCTCATGCCTCCGCGCCTCCTTCCGCTCTGGGCAGACGCACCGTGAACACGCTGCCGCCGCCTTTGCGCGGCGCGGCTTCCACCGTACCGCCGCGGCGGCGCACGGTGTCTGAGACGATGGACAGCCCCAGCCCCGTGCCGCCATAGGCACGGGAGCGCATTTTGTCCACGCGGTAAAAGCGGTCAAAAATGCGGGGTAAGTCCTCCTCCGGGATGCCGATGCCATTGTCCTCCACGGTGAGCACGACCGTCTGGTCGTCGCCCGCGAGGCGGATGCGCACAAAGCCGCCGGAATAGTTATATTTGATGCCGTTTTCGGTCAGGTTGTATATCACATGGTGCAGATCGTCCTCCGCCGCGCGGACCGTCGCTTCCCGCTCGATCTCATAGGAGAGCTGGACGGAGCGCTCCTCCGCCACCAGCCGCAGCGTGTGCGCCACGCGCTCAATGACCGGTGTCACCGCGATCGGCTCCGCCGCATCGGGCGTACCGCTGTCCAGCCGCGTCAGGCGCAGCAAATCCTCCGTGATGCGCGTCAGGCGCTCGGACTCCTGCTCAATGTCCCCGACAAACTCGCGCACGGTTGCCTGATCCATGCCCTCGGTCTGCAAAATGGAGTCGGACAACAAGCGGATGCCCGCCAGCGGGGTCTTGAGCTCGTGGGAGGCGTCCGCGACGAAGCGGCGGCGCACCTCCTCCGTGGTTTGCAGGCGGTCGGCAAGGCTGTTGAACTCACCGGCGATCTCCGTGATCTCGTCATGCCCGCCCACGGAGGCGCGGCGGTCATAATTCCCCTTGCGCATCTGGCGGATGGCGTCCGCCAGCAGGGCGAACCGCCGCGTCAGAATCCGCGAAAGGATAAAGCTCAGCGCCACCACGAAGGTGAGGATCGCCTCCGAAAAGTGCAGCAGCGTGCTTTGCAGGTTTCGCAGCAGGGTTGCCTGCTCGGTGTCGTATTCATAGGCGTACACCGCGCCGATGGTCTGGCTGCGGTAGATGACCGGCGAGGCGCAGCGGCTGCGGAACGCACCGTCCTCATAGGCGGCAAAAAAGACGTCGTTGCCGTGCAGCGCCTGCACGATCTCCGTGTAGAAGGCATAGCGCCCCTGCGCACTGTCCGTCTCGCGGCTGTCGTAGAGGATGCGTCCGGACGCGTCCGTGACAAGGACGCGGGAGATACCCGCCTCCTCCGTCACCATCAACGCTGAGGCGACGTTTTCTTCTGTGAGGGTTTCCTGTCCCATCAGCGCCGTCGTCATCACGGATACGCTGTTTTTGAGGGTCGATTCCTTGGAGCGGAACACCAAATCCTCCGACGCTGTCAAAGGGTAGGTGTTCATCAGCACCAGAACCGCGATGATGATTGCAACGTAACTCAGCCCGAACTTGACCTGCAAACTGATGTGCCTGATGACGCTCACCCCTTAAAATAGTAGCCCACGCCCCATTTGGTCAGAATATATTCCGGCTCCGCCGGGTTTTTCTCCAGCTTTTCCCGCAGTTTGCGGATGTGTACATCCACCGTGCGGTAGTCTCCGGCGTAGGTGTAGCCCCAGACCAGATCCATCAGGTTCTCGCGGCTGTACACCCGGCGGGGATTCTTGACCAGCAGCTCGATGAGATCGTACTCCTTCGCCGTCAGCTCCACCACCTCGCCGTCCCGCAGCGCCACGCGCTGCGCGGGATCGACCGAGATCGGTCCGGCGGTCAGCAGCTCGCGATCGTTCGTCTGCTGCGGGCTTCCCGCGCGGCGCAGCAGCGCACGGATGCGCGCCTTGAGTTCCAAAATGTTGAACGGCTTGGTAACATAATCATCCGCGCCATATTCAAAACCAAGAAGAATATCCGTGTCTTCTCCGCGGGCGGTCAACATAATAATTGGAACGTTAGAGAACTCGCGTATCTGCATGCAGGCGGTCAGCCCGTCCACCTCCGGCATCATCAAATCCAGCAGGATGAGGTCAAAACCGCCGCTGCGCGCCAGTTCCACCGCCGTTGCGCCGTCGCAGGCGGTCTCTACGGTGTAACCCTCGTTTTGCAGATTGAACTTGAGACCCTTGACGAGCACCTGCTCGTCGTCCACGACCAGAATTCTCATGTCGCGTCCTCCTCTCCCAAAGTGATGTCATTGCGGATATTGTCCAGCTTCGTCTCGCCGATGCCGCTGACCTCAAGCAGCTCGTCCACGGAGGCAAAGGGACCGTGCTCCGCGCGATAGTCCACGATAGCCTGTGCCAGCACCGGACCGATGCCCATGAGCTGTTCCAGTTCCTCCGCCGTGGCGGTATTGATGTCCACCGGCTGCCGCCGCGGAATGATCGCCTCCGCCGGGGCGCTGCGCTCGACAGCGACCGTGTAATCGTCCGCCGCGA
Organism: Oscillospiraceae bacterium; assembly: GCA_017527825.1. Classification (GTDB taxonomy): domain Bacteria; phylum Bacillota; class Clostridia; order Oscillospirales; family Oscillospiraceae; genus Hominicoprocola. Next base: position 76,143 of record JAFXPO010000047.1, on the reverse strand, counting down.
CCGTCGGCTGACCGCGAACGTTGAAAAACGCCAGCGCACCGAGAAACGCCAGGGTCAGCAGCAACATCAAAAAATGTGCCGCGCCGAAGGTTTCTTTTTGTTCCACGGTTGCACTCACTCCGATTCTCTGTTATACTGATTAAAACAAGTCGCAATCTGCCGATCGTCGGCTCATTTTATCACCATTTGATTACTATAACACATACCGAGGTAATTTTCCATGAAAAAACAGCGGATCGTGGCTCTTTTTTTCATACTTGTCTGGATGCTTACGCTGACGCCCGACGCCTTTGCGAAGGATGACTTCAACGTAGAGGCGCGCGCCGCGCTGCTCCTGGACGTTGGCTCCGGCGAGGTGCTCTACGAAAAAAACGCCCATGAGCACAATTATCCCGCCAGCATCACCAAGGTGATGACCGCGCTGCTGACGCTGGAGGCGGTGCGGGACGGCAGACTGAGCCTCGATCAGGAGATCACTGCGTCGGAGAGCGCGTTTGAGGGGCTTGCCGCCGACGGCAGCACAGCAAACATCAAGCCGGGCGAGGTGATGAGCGTAGAAAACCTGCTCAACTGTCTGCTGATCGTCTCTGCCAATGAAGCGGCGAACATCCTCGCCGAGGCGGTTGCCGGGGACGTGCCGAGTTTTGTCGCGCAAATGAATCAACGCGCCGGGGAACTGGGCTGCAACGATACCCATTTTGCCAATCCGTCAGGGCTGCACAACGGCGAGCATTACACGAGCGCGTGGGACATCCTTACGTTTACCGGCGAGGCGCTGAAGTACGATACCTTCCGCGAGATCATCGCCCGCAAGGCATACGATGTGCCGGCGACAAACGTCTCCAAGTCACGCGCACTTCACACGACCAACTATCTGATCTCCAACTGGCGCACGCGGGGCTACGTTTACGAATACGCCACCGGCGGCAAGACCGGCTCCACGCCGGAGGCGGGCTACTGCCTCGTCGCCACCGCTGAAAAAGGGACGCGCGGCTTGATCTCCGTTGTCCTCGGCGCGGAGCGGGAGACGCTGGAGGACAAAACCGTCCTGACCAAGAGCTTTTCCGAAACCATTCGGCTGTTCGACCATGGTTTTGACGATTTTAAGAGCATGGAACTGGTCGACACAGGCGAATACATTCAAGAGGTGCCGGTGGAGTTGTCCAGCGAGACGAATTATATCGTCATCCATCCCGCCGAGGGTATCCGCCGCATGGTGCCCGCGGAACTGGAGCGGGAGATGCTGGAGCGCGACATTGAGCTGTTCTCTGAGAGCGTGGACGCGCCCATTGCTGAGGGCGACGTGCTGGGCAGGATGAGCATTTCCTACGAGGGTGTGGATTACGGCACCGTCGATCTGGTGGCGCTCAACGACGTTTCCGCCTCCTGGCTGCTGACCAAGGAGCGCGAGGTCAAGGAGTTTCTCAGCCAGACCTGGGTCAAGGTTGCGGGCGCCGTGGCGGCGCTGTTGGCGATCGGTCTGGTCGCGCTCCGCGTCGCCGCAGGCTCGCGCCCCAAGCGCTACGCCAAGAAGAAAGCGGGCTACAACTACAACGGCTACCGCGGTCGCAAGAGACGCTGAATGCACGGAAAACGCCCCCTGATGCGTTGCATCAGGGGGCGTTTGTGCGTCCGATCGGAACCGCTTACGCCGCGTTGTCGGTGGCAAGCTCGGTGATGTTGTCGCGCCGTGCGCAGAAGGAGCACAGGCGGGTGCGGTTTGCCTCGATGGCCTGATCCACGGTGCCGGCGGTCAGCGTCTCACTGTTGTTGAGCGCCTGACAATCCTCGTGGGTATGGTAGACCTTGCCGAACGGCGCCCAGTAGACCACGGTGTCGCCGAGGACGTACTCCGCGGTGCTGAGCTGTTCCTGCGAGACGGGATCGTAGTCGATGCTGGCGGCGCCTCCGATGAGCAGCGCGATGGCGGCGACCACGGTGCAGATGACCTTGGTGCGCTTGTCCAGGTCCTTGTTGGTGAGCAGCAGCACCACCAGCGGCACAAAGGCAAAGATGGCGACGATAAGCCCCATGTTGTTCCACAGCCAGAACTTTGCCTTGTTGCGTTCAGAGGCAGGGGCAATGTGGTTTGCCTTCTTCCACAGCGCCGAACCGATCACAACGCAGACGAGGTCGAGGACAAGGAACGCGATGAGCTGGTACAGGACCGGCATAAACGTGAGGCTGATCTTGCCGAAGAGCACCAGTACCGCCAGCACCTCGAAGACGATCGCAAAAATCCAAAGCACCACCGCGCCGGCGCGCAGACCGCCGGCGTTGCCCCTGGCGGGCGCGGGACGGACGTTGTGTGTTTGCGCTGTGGGCTTCTTTGCCGGACCGTCGTCGGCAGATACGATTTTATGTTCTTTTGCCATGTTGACTTCCTCCTTGATGGCGATTACTCCGCTAGGATATCACAAAAAGCGCCGCTGCTCAACACCTTTTTGCGCGTGGGGATGGACGGCGCGGCGCCGTGCGCCGTCACCGTGATCGCCGCAGCCGCGGCGGCAAAGCGCATCGCCTGCGCGGTGTTTTGCCCCTCCAGCAGCCCGGCGAGAAAGAATCCGGTGAAGGTGTCGCCCGCGGCGGTGGTGTCCACCGCGTGAACCGGTATTGCCGCCTGCCGGATGACGGCTCCGCCGTCGGCGCAGAGTGCGCCCGCCGCGCCGAGGGTCAGAACGATGACCGCGTCCGGGTACCGCTCGCGCAGCTGCGTGAGCAGTTGCTCCGGGTCGCTGTCCGGCGCACATCGGAGCAGCTGGGACGCTTCTACCTCGTTGAGCAGCAGGATGTCCGCCAGCGCCAACAGGGGAGGCAGGCTTTCATCCATGGGAGAGGGGTTGAGCGCGACGCGAAGCCCCCGCGCCTTGGCGCTCCGCAGCAAATGGGGCAGGGCGCTGATCTCGTTTTGCGCCAGGAGCAGGTCGCCCGCGGAGAAATGACCCAGCGTCCGGTCGATCTGCTCCGGCGTGACGGCATGATTCGCGCCGCCGTAGAGCAGGATGCAGTTGTCGCCGTCCGCGCTTTTCTGAATGACAGCGTGTCCGGTTCGCACATCCGGCAGCGTTTCAATGGATTCCGTTTGAACGCGGGCGTCGTTCAGCGCCTCGACAAGGAACGCGCCGTCCGTGCCGACTGCCCCGGCGTGCCAGACCTCCGCGCCCGCGCGGGCGAGGGCGATGGACTGGTTCAGACCCTTTCCGCCGGTGAAGGTTTGCAGCGTGTCGGCGGAGAGCGTTTCGCCCCGCCGCACAAAATGCGGCACGGCGTAGACATAGTCAATGTTCAGCGAACCGAAGCAGAGCACCTTCACGGCGTTACCTCCGGCTCATAGCGGCGGAGGCACTCCTCCACGATGTCCCAGAACCGCGGCACGTTGACATCCACTGCCACGTCCGCCGTCACAGGCAGCCCCAGATAGCCATAATAGTCGCAATTGGTGCGGCCGTAGGAGTCGCTGCTGCGCAACTCAACACGCACGTTCATGGGCTTGGTGGTCAACAGCGTTGGGTCAATCAGCGACGCGATGGTCAGTGGATCGTGCAGCGGACCGCCCTCCATGCCGTAGACCTCTTTCTGAGTTTGGCAGAAAAAGCGCATCAGCTCCACAAACAAGCGGGACGCGCGGGTACCGATCCGCTCCATGCGATCCACAACGGCACTGTAGCACAGCACCTTGCGGGTCACGTCCAGCCCGACCATTGTGATCGGCCGTCCGGCGGTAAAGCAGATGTGCGCCGCTTCAGCGTCGGCGTAAATGTTGAACTCCGCGGCGGGAGTCACATTGCCGTTCTGGTACGATCCGCCCATGAGCACGATGCGCCGAATCTTCTCCGCGATCCGCGGTTCCAGACGCAGTGCCATGGCGAGGTTGGTCATCGGTCCGGTGGTGACCATGGTGATGTCGCCGTCGGACGCCATCAGGGTGCGAATAATGAACGGTACGGCGTGCTCGGCTTCGGGGAACTTGGTGCGCGGGGGAAACACGGGACCGTCCAGCCCGGTTTTGCCGTGGATATCGGCGGCGATCTGCTGCGCGCGCACCAGCGGACGGTCACAGCCCGCGTAGACCGGCACGTCCCGCCCCAGCCACTGCAAGACGTTACAGGCGTTGCGGCGGGTGTTCTCCAGTGTCTGATTGCCCGCCACGGTGGTAACAGCCAGCAGCTCCAGCTGCGGGCTGTTGGCGGCGAGCATGATGGCGACGGCGTCGTCATGTCCGGGGTCGCAGTCGAGAATGATTCTTTCCATGGGGTGCTCCTCCCTTATATTTTTTTCTTATCATACCGGGCAAAACCGCCGCTGTCAACGGCGTGTTGATTGACAAATCCACGCTATGGGCGTATATTGGGCAGCGGTCGCGGACGCGGCAGAATCGAGACAAGCGAGGCAATGCCATGACAGCGGATTATCACGTTCACAGCGATTTCAGCTTTGACAGCCATACCCCCATAGAGGCGCAGATTCAGCGCGGCGTCGAGCTTGGACTGGATGAAATGTGCTTCACCGAGCATGTGGACTACGGCGTGCGGCGGGATTGGGACGACCCTGAACCGGTGAAGGAGGAGGACGGCAAAATCTGGCGCAACGCCGATTATCCGCGCTATTTCGCAACGCTCCGCAAGATGCGGGAGCGGTACTGTGATCGCGTGACCCTCCGGGCGGGACTGGAATTTGGCGTGCAGAGGCACACGATCCCGCAGTTCAACGCGCTTTTTGAACGTTGGCGCGAGCAGCTGGACTTCGTGCTGCTCAGCGTGCATCAGGTGGACGATCTGGAGTTCTACCCGCCGGAGTTTCAGGCAACCTGTTCGCAGGAGGAGTACAACCGCCGCTATTTTGAGGAGTTGCTTGCTGTGGCGCGGGACTTTGACCACTACAGCGTTCTTGCCCATCTGGACGTGATGCGGCGCTACGATCCGGCGGGGGAGTATCCGTTCGCGCTGGTGCGTGACCTCGTCGCGGAGATTCTGCGCACTGCCATTCAAAAGGGCAAGGGCATCGAGCTGAACACCGGCAGCTGGCGCTATCAGCTCAAGGACATCCAGCCCTGTCGGGAAATCTGGCGGCTGTACCGCGACTTGGGCGGCGAGATCGTCACCATCGGCAGCGACGGTCACCGCCCGGAGCGCGTCGGCGGCAACTTCGATGAAGCGCGCGCGATCCTACGGGATGAGCTGGGCTTCCGCCGCTTCTGCACCTTCGAGCGCATGACGCCTGAATTCCATACGCTTTGACAGAATCGGGAGCCGCAAGCTGCGGCTCCCGAAAAAAATGTCAAATTGCTCTTGACAGCCTTGGCTAACAAGTATATACTTTGCGTTAGCAAAACCTAACATTTGGCGATTTCTTTTTTTGACCGGGTGTTAGCGAATGCTAATTACAGAGAAAGGGATGGTTCCCCTATGATGCCTCTGGTATTGGCAAACGCGGGAGAGGAAAACATTGTCAGGAAAATCGGCGGTTCGCCGGAGGTGCGCCAGCATCTGGCGGACCTGGGGTTCAACGTCGGCGCGGGCGTTACGATCGTGAGCGCGATGGGGGGCAATGTGATCGTGAAGATCAAGGAGTCCCGTGTGGCGATCAGTCAAGAAATGGCGCAGAAGATCATGATTTGAGCCGGGGTACCGGAAAAGGAGGAGAAATATGACAACCAATCTGAGAGAAGTCAAAATCGGCAGCGTCTGCAAGGTAGTGAAGCTCCATGGCGAGGGCGCGGTCAAGCGCCGCATCATGGACATGGGCATCACCAAGGGCGTGGAGGTCTATGTGCGCAAGGTGGCGCCGCTGGGCGACCCTATCGAGGTCACGGTGCGCGGTTACGAGCTTAGTTTGCGAAAGGCGGATGCCGAGATGGTCGAGGTTACACTGTAACGCGCCTTTTCTTTTACACAATGGTTAGCGGATGCTAATTAAGAAGGGAGAACATAGACATGGAACTGAAAATTGCCCTTGCGGGCAACCCGAACAGCGGCAAGACCACGCTGTTCAATGCACTGACCGGCTCGAACCAGTTCGTCGGCAACTGGCCGGGCGTTACGGTGGAAAAGAAGGAGGGCAAGCTGTCTGACGGCGTGACCGTCACCGACCTGCCCGGTATCTATTCGCTCAGTCCGTACACGCTGGAGGAAGTCGTGGCGCGCAACTATCTCATCGAGGAGCGTCCCGACGCCATCCTGAACATCGTGGACGGCACGAATCTGGAGCGCAATCTGTACCTGACGACACAGCTGGTTGAGCTGGGGATTCCCGTGGTCATTGCCATCAACATGATGGACGTGGTGCGCAAAAACGGCGATACCATCAACATCGGCGAGCTGAGCCGCAAGCTGGGCTGCAAGATCGTGGAGATTTCCGCCCTCAGGGGCGAAGGCGTGGCTGAGGCGGCGGAGGCTGCCGTGGAGGCGGCAAAGAGCGGCAGGACCGTACCGATGCACACCTTCTCCGGTCCCGTGGAGCATGCGCTGGCGCACATCGAGGAAGCCGCGATCCACGGACTGCCCGACGAGCAGCAGCGCTGGTACGCCATCAAAATTTTCGAGCACGACGACAAGGTGCTGGAAGAGCTGAACATTCCCGCCGAGACGCTGGAGCACATCAACAAGGACATTGCCGCGGCGGAGGCAGAGCTGGACGATGACGCCGAGAGCATCATCACCAATGAACGTTACATTTACATCGCGGATGTGCTTAAGGGGATTTATCACAAAAAGGGCGCCCATGAGTTGAGCACGTCGGATAAGATCGACCGTGTCGTGACGAACCGTTGGCTGGGACTTCCCATTTTCGCGGCAGTCATGCTTATCATTTACTACATCGCCATGGTCACCGTCGGCGCCAACGCGACTGACTGGGCGAATGACGGGCTGTTCGGTGACGGCTGGCACCTGTTTGGCATCGGCTCCGCCGCGGCGGAGGAGGCAGGCGAGGATTACACTGCCGCCATGCAGGCGATCGACGCCTTTGTCGGCTTTGACGAAGAGGCGGACGTCGACGAGCTGCGCGCCTTTGTTCCCGACGAGACCGAGGTTGCCTACACCGTCGAGGACGAGGAGACCCTCGAAGAAAGCGAAATTGCCGTCTACTACGACGCCATCCCGTCCTATGCGGACGAAGCCAACGCCATGACCTATGTGGAGGCGGTGGAGTATTTCGCTGAAAACGGCTTTGAAGAGCCTGACCCTGCTGACTACGGCGTGTGGGTACCCGGTATCCCCGTGCTGATTGAGGGCGCGCTGGACGCCGTCGGCTGCGCGGACTGGCTCAAGGGGCTGATTCTGGACGGCATTGTCGCGGGTGTGGGCGCGGTGCTGGGCTTCGTGCCGCAGATGCTGGTGCTGTTCTTCCTGCTGGCGTTCGTGGAGGCGAGCGGCTACATGGCGCGTGTTGCATTCGTGCTTGACCGTGTCTTCCGCCGCTTCGGACTCTCCGGCAAGAGCTTCATTCCCATTCTGGTGGGTACCGGCTGCGGTATTCCGGGCATCATGGCGTCGCGAACCATTGAAAACGAACGTGACCGGCGCATGACCATCATGACCACCACCTTCATCCCCTGCGGCGCCAAGACGCCGTTTATCGCGATGATCGCGGCGTCCCTTTTCGCCGAGCATCGTGCGCTGATCGCCGTGGGCGCGTACTTCATCGGCATGGCGGCGATCATCTGCTCCGGCGTGATCCTGAAAAAGACGAAGCCCTTCGCGGGCGAGCCGGCGCCCTTTGTCATGGAGCTGCCCGCCTACCACTGGCCGACCCTTTCCAACGTGCTGCGCAGCATGTGGGAGCGCGGCTGGAGCTTCATCAAGAAGGCGGGCACCGTGATCCTGCTCTCCACCATTGTGGTGTGGTTCCTCAGCTTCTTCGGCACAGTGGACGGTACGTTCCGCATGCTGGAGGAGGATGAGATCGGCAGCAGCATCCTCGCCGCCATCGGCGGCGCGATCGCGTGGATTTTCACGCCGCTGGGCTGGGGCAACTGGCAGGCGACCGTCGCGTCCATCACCGGTCTTGTCGCCAAGGAGAACATCGTGGGTACCATGGGCATTCTTTACGGCGGCGGAGAGGGCAGCGTTTACGCGGAGCTGGCACGCCAGTTCACGTCCGCGTCCGGCATGAGTTTCCTCATCTTCAACCTGCTCTGCGCCCCTTGCTTTGCCGCCATCGGCGCCATCAAGCGCGAGATGAACAACCGCAGATGGACCTGGGCGGCGATTGGCTACGAGTGCGGCTTTGCCTACGTCGTTTCCTTCGTGGTCTACCAGCTCGGCAGCGTGTTCACGGGCGGCGGAAGCGCTCTCGGCGCGATTCTCGCGGCGGCGGTGATTGCCTGCTTTGTGTGGCTGCTGCTGCGTCCCTACAAGGAATCCACCAAGCTCACCCGCAACGTCAGGGTATCGTAAAAAGGAGATGATTGCATGATCGCATGGTTGGCTGCCAATGCTGGCACGATCCTTGTGCTGTGCGTGCTGCTCGCCATCGTCGCCGCCATTGTCTTTTCGATGCGGCGCGGTCGGAAGTCGGGCAGAAGCGCCTGCGATTGCAGCGCCTGCGGCGGGTATTGCGCCGGGTGCGCGGGAGGATGCCATGGTTAAGACAACGCTCACCGTCGACGGTATGATGTGCCCCATGTGCGAGAGCCACGTCAATGACGCGGTGCGCGGTGCGATGACCGTGAAAAAGGTCACGTCGTCGCACAAAAAGGGCGTGACGGAGATCATTTCCCCGGACGCCCCGGATGAGCAGACACTCCGTGCCGCCATCGAGGCGACAGGCTATCGAGTCCTGTCGTACACGACTGTGCCTTACGAAAAACACGGCTTATTTGGCAGAAAGTGACAAACGGCTCCGCGCAAGCGGAGCCGTTTCTCTGCTAAAAGCACATAGGAAACCTATGGTATTTGTGGTAAAATGAAGATGGTAAAAACAAACAAGGAGTGCTACCATGGCTGATTATATCATTGCGACGTCCTCCACCTCCGACCTGCCGCGCACATGGCTGGACGAGCATCACATCCCCTTCATCGCCTATCACTACACGGTCAACGACGAACCGCAGGAGGACGACTGCCGCGAGGAAAGCCGCGCCGCGGTATACGCCGGCATGCGCGGCGGCGACCTGCTCAAGACCTCCATGATCAACGAGTACGCCTACTATGACTTCTTCAAGAGCCTGCTGGACACCGGCAAGGACGTGATCTTCCTCGACATGTCGGAGAAGATGTCCGCGTCCTTCCGCAACTGCAAGATGGCGTGCGAGATGATCGAAAAGGAGTACCCCGACCGCAAGCTGTACTTCATGGACACCCGCTGCATTTCCGGCGGTCTCGGCCTTTTGGTGATGGACATGGTGCGCATGATGGAAGCGGGCAGGAGCTGGGATGAGGTCATCGCCTGGGGCGAGGAGAACAAGCTCAAAATCGCTCACCGCTTTACCGTGGACGATCTCAAGTACCTCAAGATGGGCGGCCGCGTGTCCAACGCCTCGGCGCTGGTTGGTTCGCTGCTGAGCATCAAGCCGGTGCTGTATGTCCCCGATGGAGGGACGCTGGACGTGGTGAAGAAAGCGCGGGGACGCAAGGCGGCGCTGGAATCCATCCGCGACGGCATCCTGCATGACCTCTCCAAGGTCGACGCAGCCGGAACGGAATTTAATATTCTCCACGCCGACTGCCTCAGGGACGCCGAGTACATCCGCGACGAGGTGAAGAAGGCGTACCCGCAGGTGGGCGAAATACACATCAGCTCGCTGGGCGTGGTCATCGGCGCCCACTGCGGTCCCGGACTGCTGGCGGTGTTTTATCTCTGCGGCGGACGCAGTCCTGACTGAACAAAAGAAACCCCTTCCGCGTCAGCGGAAGGGGTTTTGCATCAGAACGCGAACTTTGTGATGGAGATTTCCTGGAAGCTGCGCTCGATCGCCTCGCCGAACACCGGCGCGGTGGTCAGGTATTTGATGCGGGCGCGGGCGGCTTCGGGATGCGCGGGAATGGTGTCCAGCAACGCCAGCTCGTCGATCTTGCTCTTTTCCAGCAGATCAATGGCGGGCGCGGAGAGCACGCCGTGGGTGGCGCAGGCGTAAACACGATTCGCCCCGCCGATCTCCACCAAAGTTTTGGCGGCTTTGACAATGGTTTCCGCAGTGTCCACAATGTCGGCGAAGAGAATGCAGTCCCTGTCCTTCACCTCGCCGATGACATGGCGCACCTCGCCGGAGCCGGGAGCCTCCTCACGTTTGTCCACAATGGCAAGACCGGCGTCCAGCGTCTCGGCGAACTTGCGGGCGCGGGCGATGGGACCAACGTCGGGGGAAACCACCACCATGTCGTGCAGCGCGGAGCCGAACTTCTTGGCGTAGTAGTCCGCGAAGAGCGGATAGCTGAGCAGATTGTCCGCCGGGATATCGAAGAAGCCCTGGATCTGCGAGGCGTGGAGATCCATCGTCAGAATACGGTCAGCGCCGGCGGCGACGATCATGTTCGCCACCAGCTTCGCGCTGATGGGGTCGCGGGACTTGGTCTTGCGATCCTGACGCGCGTAGCCGAAGTAGGGGATGACCGCCGTGATGCGTCCGGCGGAGGCGCGGCGACAGGCGTCGATCATCACCAGCAGCTCCATCAGATTGTCGTTGACGGGCTTGCAGATCGACTGGACGAGAAACACGTCGCTGCCGCGCACAGTCTCATAGAAGGAACAGGAGACTTCGCCGTCGGCAAAGCCCTTGACCTCATTGTCGCCGATGCGGATGCCGATAGCCTTGCAGATACTTTCAGCCAGCGGGCGATTCGCGTTACCTGTGAATACCTTGATGCTGCGTTCGTGAGAGATCATGGCGATAATCCTTTCTCTATCTCAGGTGGATACTTATTCCCTATAAGTATATCATAAAAGTCACAAAATGAAAAGGGCGGTTTTTTACGTTTTTTTAACAAAAGGGGGCTTCGGCTGGTCCGAAGCCCCCTTGCATTGTCATTCCTTGATGTAGCTGACATGGAGCAGGCGGTGCGCCTTCTCCTCGCCCATTTCTTCGAGCATCTGCATGACCACGGGGTTGCGTTCGGCGCGCTTGAAGGGCGCGGAGTGGTCGGCTCTCGCGAGACCGTCACGGCGCTCCTGCTTGGTGACGCGCAGGCTCTGGGGCTGTCCGCCACCGCCGACGCACCCGCCCTGGCAGGTCATGACCTCAATGAGGTGGTAGAACGCCTTGCCCTCGTCAATGTCGCGCAGCAGCTTGCGGGCGTTGCCGAGACCGTTGACCACCGCGAGACGGATTTCCTGACCGTCCAGATTCAGCGTCGCCTCCTTGATGCAGCCGTCGCCGCGCAGACCCATAAACTCGATCTCGCGCAGGGCATTCTTGCTCTTGTCGGGTACGCAGTAGCGCACCACAGATTCCGCCACGCCGCCGGAGGAACCATAGATCATGGACGCGCCGGAGCCCATGCCGAAGGGAAGGTCGGGAGACTCCAGCTCCAACTCGCCGAGCTTGATGCCGGTCTCGCGGAGCATGTCGATGATCTCGCGGGTGGTCAGCACCAGATCGACGTCGGGACGACCGTCGTGCTTGAATTCGTCGCGGTTCGCCTCCATCTTCTTCGCCGTGCAGGGCATGATGGCAATGTGGAAGGTGGTGCGGCCGTCCGCCGCGTCCTTCGCGGCGTACTGGTCGCGGAGAATGGCTGCAAACATCTGCATGGGGGACTTGCAGGTGGAGATGTTTTTCAGATACTTGGGGTTTTCAAACTCCAGATACTTCACCCATGCGGGGCAGCAGGAGGTGAACATCGGGAACGGCCCGCCGTTGGCGAGACGCTGCTTGAATTCCTCCGCCTCGGACACGGTGGTGAAGTCCGCGCCGAAGATGGTGTCGTAGACCTCGTCCACGCCGATGAGCTTGAGGGCGGTGACGAACTTGTCCAGCGAGTTTTCGCCCGCGGGAATGCCGAACGCCTCGCCCACGGCGACGCGCACCGCCGGCGCGATCTGCACGACGACGCGCTTGCTGGGATCGTGGATGGCGTCCCATGCTTTGCCGATCTGGTTGTTGACGAGGATCGCGCCCGTGGTGCACACGGCGGCGCACTGTCCGCAGCCGACGCAGTGGGTCTCGCTGAGCTTGCGCTCAAAGGCGGGGGCGACGGTCATCTGCGCGCCGCGACCCACAAAGTCGAGAATGTTCATGCCCTGAATTTCCTCGCACACGCGCACGCAGTCGCCGCAGAGGATGCACTTGTTGGGATCGCGCCAGACGCAGTCGCTGGAATCGTCGATCTCATGGCGCTCGCGGGTGTCCTTGAAGCGGACGCGGCGCACGCCGAACTGCTGCGCCAGCTCCTGCAAGCGGCACTTTCCGCTCTTGGGGCAGACGGTGCAGTCGCAGTCGTGGGAGGCGAGCATCAGCTCAAGAATGGTACGGCGGTGCTTCAAAAGCCGCATGCTGTTGGTCTTGACGCTCAGCCCGTCCCGCGGCTCCATGGAGCAGGAGGAGTCCAGCTTGCCGCGTTCGTCCTCCACAAGGCACATGCGACATGCGCCGTAGGTGGACAGGTCGGAGTGGTAGCAGAAGGTGGGCATCTCGATACCTGCCTTGCGAATGACGGCGAGGACGTTCTTTTCCCCGTCGAAGGCGACACGCTGGCCGTCGATTGTCATAAATCCTTTTGCCATGTCGCTCACTCCTCTCTGATGGCGCCAAACGGGCAGTTGCTCCAACAGGCGCCGCACTTGATGCATTTTTCGGTGTCAATGGTATGGGGCTGGCGGATTTCGCCGGAGATAGCCTCCATCGGGCAGTTCTTGCGGCACTTGCCGCAGCCGCGGCAGAGGCTGGGGTCGATGACGAGCTGCACTTTGCGCCCGTTGCAGTGCGGGCAGTGCTTGTCCACCACATGAGCCAGGTACTCGTCGCGGAAGTATTTGAGAGTGCTGATGACCGGGTTGCACGCCGCCTGGCCGAGACCGCACAGCGACGCCTCGGAAATGGTGGCGGACAGGGACTCCAGCAGGGCGAGATCGTCCATCGTGCCCTCGTTGTTGACGATACGGGTGAGAATCTCCAGCATGCGCTTGGTACCCTCGCGGCAGGGAACGCACTTGCCGCAGGATTCGTTCTGTGTGAAGCTCATGAAGAAGCGCGCGGTCTCCACCATGCAGGTGTCCTCGTCCATGACGACGAGACCGCCGGAGCCGATGATCGCGCCGACGCTCTTGAGGGAGTCGAAGTCCAGCGGCATATCAAGATGCTCCTCGGTGAGGCAGCCGCCCGCGGGACCGCCGATCTGCACCGCCTTGAACTTCTTGCCGTCCTTGATGCCGCCGCCGATGTCGAAGATGATCTCCCGCAGCGTGGTGCCCATGGGCACCTCAATGAGACCGGTGTTGACCACGTTACCGGTGAGGGCGAACGCCTTGGTACCGCTGGACTTCTCCGTGCCGATGGAGCGGAACCATTCCGAACCCTTGCGGATGATGAGCGGGACGTTGGCGTAGGTCTCCACGTTGTTGAGCACCGTGGGCTGACCCCAGAGGCCATGCTCGACGGTACGCGGCGGTTTGACGCGGGGCATGCCGCGCTTGCCCTCGATGGAGGCGGTCAGCGCGCTGCCCTCGCCGCAGACGAAGGCGCCCGCGCCGCGGTTGATGTGCAGGTGGAAGCTGAAGCCGGTGCCCATGATGTTGTCGCCCAGCAGACCGAGCTTCTCCGCCTTGTCGATGGCGGTGCGCAGGCGGTCGACCGCCAGCGGATACTCGGCGCGGACGTAGATGTAGCCCTCGTCGCTGCCCGCCGCCAGCGCGGCGATCAGCATGCCTTCGATGATGGAGTGGGGGTTGCCCTCCATGATGGAGCGATCCATGAACGCGCCGGGGTCGCCCTCGTCGCCGTTGCAGACGACGTACTTTTTGCCCTTGGGCTGCTTGCGCACGCTGTCCCACTTGCGGCCCATGGGGAAGCCCGCGCCGCCGCGACCGCGCAGACCGGAGTCCAGAATCTCTTTGCAGATACCCTCGTCGGTCATCTCAAAGAGCGCCTTTTCAAAGGCAACGTAGCCATCGCGGGCGATGTACTCGGTCAGGTCCTCGGCGTCGGTGTAGCCGCAGTTTTCCAGCACCAGCCGCTTTTGCAGCTTGTAAAACGGAATCTCGCTGTCCTTGGCATAGGACTTGCCGTCGAGTGTATAGAGCAGGCGGTCTATGACCTCACCCTTCATGATCGTGCGTTCCACGATCTCCTCGGCGTCCTCCACCTTGACGTGGGTGTAGAGAATGCCGTCCGGCTCGATCTGGAGCAGGGGACCCATCTCACAGAAGCCGTGGCAGCCGGTTTTCTTGAAGTGCAGCGCGTTTCCGCCGTTGTCCTCCTGCTTGAGGGAGACGCGGGTCTTGAGCCCCTTGTCCTCGCAGAGCTTTTTCACGGCGTCGTAAATGTTCAGCGAGCCGCCGGCGATGCAGCCCGTACCGGCGCAGACCAGCACCTCCCGCGTGTTGGCGGCGAGGAGCGTCTTTGCCTCAAGACGCATCGCGTTGAGACGCTCGCGGGTCAGCTTACGCTTCGGCATGGTTCGCACCCTCCTTTGCCCGCAGTTCCTCCAGCAGCTCAATGGCGCTCTCCGGCGTCATCTTGGGGTGAACCTCATCATTGACGGTCATGACCGGTGAAAGCCCGCACGCGCCGAGACATGCCACGGTCTCCAGGGTGAACATGGCGTCGGACGAGGTCTTTTGCTTGCCGGTCAGGCCGAGGTACTCGCGCAGTCCGTCATAGATGGGCTGGGACTTGCGCACATGACATGCCGTGCCGCAACAGACCTTGACGATGTACTTGCCCTTTGCCTCCAGAGAGAAATTCTCGTAGAATGTTGCGACGCTGTAGACCTTCGCCACGCCGACGCCGAGTTTGTTCGCCACAAGCTCCAGCGCCTCAGTGCTGAGATACTTATATTCATTCTGAATGTCCTGCATAATCGCGATCAGAGCCTCCCGCCGGCAGCCGTAGCTGTCGACGATCTCCTCCACGCGCTTGAGGACGTCCTGCTTGCCCATGGGTGATCCTCCTCGTTGTTGGCAGTTTTTTGGACACTGCGATACATACTATACAAAACGTCGAAAAAAGTCAACGGAAAAGGCTGGGTCACGCTTTACAAAAATACGCGGAAAACAGTTCCATTTTTGGAAAAAGTGTGCTATCATAATAAACTAATACAGCGCAAAATATGGCGTTTGCCTTTACAAATGATTTGAAAAGTTGGAAGGAGAGCCGAAATGGCAGAGAAAAAGACGAAGACCGTGAAAAAAACCACGAAAGTAGAGGCGCCCGTTGAGGCGCCCATGCCCGAACCCCGCCGCAGCGTGGCGTTTATCGGCTCGGAGTGCTATCCCTTTGTTAAAACCGGCGGCTTGGGCGATGTGATGTACGCCCTGCCCAAGGCGCTGACCAAGCAGAACTGCGACGTTAAGGTCATCCTGCCGCGCTACAAGTGCATCCCGGAAAAATATCAGGAGAAGATGGTCTATCGCGGCGAGTTTATGATGGATCTCTGCGCGGACGGTCATCAGTACTATGTCGGCATCATGGAGTACGTCTGGGACGGCGTGGTCTATGATTTCATCGACAATGAGGAGTTTTTCGGCTGGGGCAATCCGTACACGAACCTCGTGGACGATATCCCCAAGTTCTGCTTCTTCTCCAAGGCGGCGCTGGCGGCGCTCAACTACATGAACTGGGTGCCCGACATCATCCACTGCCACGACTGGCAGGCGGCGCTGGTGCCGGTGTTCCAGCAGGCGATGTTCGGCGGTACGCCGGTGGCGGGCGCCAAGAGCGTGCTGACCATCCACAACCTGCGCTTCCAGGGCATCTACAACAACGAGACGATCAAATACTGGACAAACCTGCCCGACGCGCTGTTCGACTATGCGGTTTTGCAGCAGGACTGGGTGGACTCCAACATGCTCAAGGCGGGACTCAGCTATGCCAGCATGATTACCACCGTCAGCAACACCTATGCCGGCGAGATCCAGACCCCGTTCTACGGTGAGAATCTGGACGCGCACCTGCGCTATCACAACCACAAGCTGCGCGGCATCGTCAACGGCATCGACTGCGACCTGTGGAACGCCAAGACCGACACGCTGCTCACGGCGAACTATGACAGCAAGGACGCGGTGAAGCAGAAGAAGGCGAACAAGCTGGCGCTTCAGAAGGCGCTGGGACTGGAGGAGGACGAAAACAAATTCGTCATCGGTCTGATCTCCCGCCTGACCAACCAGAAGGGTCTCGACCTCATCAACGCCATCATGCCCGCGCTGATGGACGGCAACACGCAGGTCGTCGTGCTGGGCACGGGCGACGCGCAGTATGAGGACGCGTTCCGCTATTATGAAAACGCCTACAAGGGCAGCGTCTGCTCCAACATCATGTACGACGAGGGACGCGCCCACATGATCTACGCCGGCTCCGACGCGCTGCTGGTGCCGAGCCTGTTCGAGCCTTGCGGGCTGACGCAGCTCATCGCCATGCGCTACGGCACGGTGCCCATCGTCCGCGAGACCGGCGGTCTCAAGGATACGGTGGAGCCGTACAACGAGTATGAGAACCGCGGCAACGGCTTCACGTTCGATCGCTACGAGAACGGGCTGCTGCTCGACGCCTGCAACCGCGCCAAGACGCTGTATTTCACCGACCGCGCCCGCTGGGATGAGATGGTGGTGCGCGACATGGAGAAGGACGTCTCCTGGGAGAACTCCGCCAGGCAGTACCGCAATCTCTACTTGGAGCTCAAGCCGTAACAACCGCATAGAAAACAAGCCCTCCTGCATAGTCTTTGCAAAAAGACGACAGGAGGGTTTTTTTATGTCATTTCATTGCTTGATCCTAAAACGGCGGCATGTTGCGCTGTTGGGCGCGGCGCTTCTCAGTGCCGCCATCTTCGCGGCGGTGCAGATGCCCGCGGCGGTGACTGCCTCGGCGACGCAGCGCCAGCTCCCGATCTACTGTGTGGAGCGGGATCAGAAGGTCTGCGCCATCTCCTTCGACGCGGCATGGGGTGACGGCGTGATGCGGTGACACGGCTCGGAAAAGCGGTAGGTGATCTCGATACGCTTCCCCTCAAACACGCGGATGACTTCCACCGCCTGAGCGAGGGTCGTGCGGTCGAGTTCCGTCAATCCGCCGTGCGCGAAAAGCGACGCTGCCCATGGATGGACGGACGCCGCGCCTTCAGGCTGCGCCTCCAATTGTCGGATCAGCGCTTCTTCCTGCGCGGCATAATCCGCCTGATAGCGCAAATAGTCCTCTTTGCTCAGCAGCTTGTCCCGATAATCCTCGTACACGCCCTGCTTGAGCCGCCGGATGCGCTCAAGCGCTGCTTGCAGACGCTGACCACGCTCCGCCGACGGGGCATGCCGCTCGCTCCGCTCCGCCAGAGCCTTCCAGTCCCCGACCTGCGCGAAAAACCGGTTCAGATCGCTCAGCACAATGGCGCAGAGCACCTCCTCGCGGATGTAGTGGCTGGTGCAGACGGAGGCGCCGTAACGGTGATAGGAGCCGCAGGAATAGACCGTTCTGCCCCGCCATGTCGTTTTGGTCAACGAGCGTCCGCAGTCGCCGCAGCGCAAAAAGCCCGCAAACAGCCCGACATTCCCTCGGAAATCGATCGCCCGCGCGTTCCGCGCGATCACCGCCTGTACTGCGTCCCACAGCTCGCGGGACACCACGGGTTCATGCGTTCCGGGAACGACGATCCAGTCGCTTTTGTCCGCCGCCGTCGCCCTGCTGTGCATCGACGGGCGAACCGAGCGGTTTGACACCATGGTTCCGGTGTACAGCTCGTTGCGCAGCATTTTGTGGATGGTGGAATACGTCCAGCAGCAGGTTTTCGCCAAACGTCTTCCGTTGGTGTACTTCATACCCATCATGCGTTTGTAATCGCTGGGGCAGGGGATGCGGTCGGCGTTGAGCGCTTTCGCGATGCTGACCTGCCCGACGCCGTCCGCCGCCATGCGAAAGACGCGCCGCACCACCTCCGCCGCAACAGGGTCAACGATGAGATGGTTTTTGTTTTCGGGGTCTTTGAGGTAGCCGTAACAGGCAAACGCTCCGCAGAATTCGCCCCGGCTCTGCTTTGTTTTGAACGCGCTGCGCACCTTGCCGGAGATGTCCTTGGCATACTGCGCGTTGAATACGTTCTTGAGCGGCAGGAGCATGTCGTAGGGACCATTGTCGCTGTCCACACCGTCGCCTATGGCGATGAACCGCACCCCTTTTTCGGGAAAGTAGCGTTCCAGATAATAGCCCGTGTCAATGTAATCCCTTCCGAAGCGGGAGAGGTCCTTCACGATGACGCAGTCGATCTTCCCCGCCTCAATGTCGGCGAGCATGCGCCGAAACTGATCCCGGTTGAAATTTGTGCCTGTCGCGCCGTCGTCCGCGTATACGCCGACGATGCGAAAGCCCGGATGCCGGCTGCAATAGTCCTCGATGATATACTGCTGGTGCAGGATGCTGTCGCTCTCGGGCTTATCCCCGTCCTCGCGGGACAGGCGGCAATACGCCGCCGTCCGGCGGATGCTCTCAGGAGACATGCGCTTTGATGATGTCCGCCGCGGCTTCCTCTGCTGTCCGGCAGCCGATGAAGATGCGCTCTACGGTGTAGGACGCGGTTGCATCCGCTTTCTCTGCCATGCGTCGATCCTCCCTGTCCGTGTTCTTGTCCATTTCTATGCGGGAGCGGCGGCAGACATGCCTTGAAACGCGGAAAAACACCGGGCTGAGGGTTCAGCCCGGTGTTTTGATGTATTGTCAGCCCTTCTTTACTTCTGCTTTCAGCATTGCCTCGATCCGCTGGCGATCCTTCGGGTCGAGCTCGTCCGTCTTGCCGGAGAAGAAATCCTCGATCACGCCATAGTGAACGCCGGTTTTGTAGTTGATCTTGAAATCGATGATGCCAAGGCGTTCCTTGATCTCACGCATTTCCTGATTCGTCATGAGCAGCCTCCTCTTCTTCAAGGTCTTCGACCTCGATTTGCTTGATGTTCATTTCGTTCCCCTGTTGCAGCCATGTGTTGCCGCTGCCGCAGTGGGGACAGGTCTTGCCGTACTGCACCGTGGGATAGGTGGTTTTGCAGTCGTCGCACCAGGTGATGGCGGGGATGGTCTCGCACTGGAGCTTTGCGCCGTCAAAGAGCGGGAACTTCTTCGTGTACCAGTTCCAATAGTCGTAGAGGTATGACGTCACGATGCCGGAGACCTCGCCGAATTCCAGCGTCACGGAGGAGATTTTCTGAACCTTGTTCTCCTCCGCGATCTTGGTGACCTGCTTGACCACATAGTTGACTAAACCAAGTTCGTGCATCGTTTACCTGGCAGACGCTTTCTTGCGCACGATCTTGATGCCGCGCTTGGGCAGGTAGGCGCCGATCGCCTTGAACTTGTCCTCGGCGGGAACCATCCTGGAATACGCGTCGCCCATGTTGCGCACGAGGTGGATGGCGTCGAACTTGCACTGAACGGTGCACATGCCGCAGCCGAGGCACTTGTTGGTGTCCACCACGCTGCGCCCGCAGCTCAGGCAGCGGGAAGCCTCGCTCTTGATCTGTTCCTCGGTGAGGATCAGGCGCTCGTCGCTCATGGTGCGAACCTTTGCCGGGTCAAAGCCCTTGACGGCGCGTTTGGGCTTCTTGAACTGATCGGGCGAGAGGACGATATCGTCCTTGTTGAGGGCGGTGAAGTGGCGGGTGTTGCGGTGAATGGTGAGGGACTGTCCCTCGTTGACGAAGCGGTGCAGGGACACAGCGCCCTCGCGCCCCATCGCCAGCGCGTCCACCACGAATTTCTGACCGGAGTACGCGTCGCCGCCGACGAAGATGTCGGGTTCGGCGGTCTGGAGCGTAACGGGATCGGCTTTCGCGGTGCCATTGCGGTTGAACTCGACCTTGGTGCCCGCCAGTAGCTCCTTCCAGTCCGCCTTCTGACCGATGCAGTAGAGGACGGTGGTGCACTTTTCGGAGGTGGTTTCACTGTCGTCAAACTTCGGATCAAACCGTCCCTCGGCGTTCTTGACGCTGACGCACTTGTGGAACCGGATGCCGGCGCACTTGCCGTCCTTGACCTCGATCTCGGTCTGACCCCAGCCGTCGTGGATCACGACGCCGTCCGCCTTGCACAGCTCCTGATCCTCCTCGCCCATGGGCATGTCCTCATAGGCTTCAAGGCAGTAGAGGTTGACGCTCTTGGCGCCCTGACGGATGGCGGTGCGCGCCACGTCCGCGCCGATGTTGCCGCCGCCGATGACGACCACGTTGCCGCTGAGCTTCTTCGCCTTGCCGGCGTTGACCGTCTTGATGTAGTCCACGCCGGACATGACGTTCGCCGCGTCCTCGCCGGGGATGCCCAGCTTGCCGCCGTACTGAAGACCGATGCCGACGAAGAAGCCTTTGTAGCCCTCGTCGCGCAGCTGCTGAATGGTGACGTCCTTGCCGACCTCAACGCCGCACTTGAACTGCACGCCCATCTCCTTGAGAATCTCGATCTCGGCGTTGACGACGTCCTTCTCCAGACGGAAGTTGGGGATGCCGGTGACCATCATGCCGCCGGGAACGTCGTCCTTCTCAAACACGGTGGGATAGTAACCCTCAATGGCGAGGAAGTACGCGCAGGCGAGACCCGCGGGACCGGAGCCGATGATGGCGATTTTCTGGTCGAAGTGCTCGCGGGTGGTGGAGACCATGGGCGGGACGTAGCGATGCTCCGCGTTGAGGTCCTGCGCGGCGATGAACTGCTTGATGTCGTCGATGGCGAGCGCCTCGTCGATGGTGCCGCGGGTGCACTCATCCTCGCAGTACTTGCGGCAGATGGCGCCGCAGACGGCGGGGAAGGGATTGTCGCGCTTGATCAGCTCCAGCGCCTCACGGTACTTGCCCTCGCTCGCCATTTTGATATAGCCCTGAATGGAGATGTGCAGCGGACATGCGGTCTTGCACGGGGCGGTGCCGGTGGGCCAGGTCTGGATGACGCCGTTTTCGTTCTTGTAGTTCCAGTTCCACTTGTCCTCGCCCCAGACGTTGTTGGTGGGCAGCTCCTGCTTGGGATACTCGATGGGACCTTCCTTGGTGCAGAGCTTCTGACCGAGACGCACCGCGCCGGCGGGGCAGACTTCGACGCATTTGCCGCAGGCGACGCAGTTTTCGGGGTTCACGTCCGCGGTGTAGGCGGAGCGGGACATGTTGGGCGTATTGAACAGCTGAGAGGTGCGAAGCGCGTTGCAGATACCCACCGCGCAGTTGCAAAGACCGAAAATCTTATTCTCGCCGTCGATGTTGGTGATCTGGTGGACGTAGCCCTTCTCCTCCGCCTTGCGGAGGATGTCCATGGCTTCCTCGTAGCTGATGTCGTGACCCATGCCGGTCTCGCGGCAGTAGTCCGCGAAGTCGCCGACGCCGATACACCAGTACTGCTCGATGTCGCCGGAGCCTTCACCGCGGATGCGCTGCTGCTTGCGGCAGGAGCAGATGCCGACGCCGATGTGACCCTCATATTTCTTGAGCCAGTGGGAAATATGCTCAATGTCAAGAGATTCGCAGTTGGCGGGGATCGCCTGCTCGACGGGGATGACGTGCATGCCGATGCCGCCGCCTCCGGGAGGCACCATCTGGGTGATGCCGGCGAGCG
This sequence comes from Oscillospiraceae bacterium, assembly GCA_017527825.1. Taxonomy (GTDB): domain Bacteria; phylum Bacillota; class Clostridia; order Oscillospirales; family Oscillospiraceae; genus Hominicoprocola. Next base: position 54,485 of record JAFXPO010000047.1, on the reverse strand, counting down.
GCAGATAGGTCATGCGCTCAAAGAAATCGACGACCTGCGGCGTGACGGGGGAAATCTCCGGCCGCATGACCATGATTTCGGCGCTGCCGGGGACAAACATGTCCAGCACCCAGCGCTTCTCGTGCGCGGGATTCTTACCGTCAAGGTTTTCAAAGTGCCATTCGACCAGACTTGCCTGACATAGCGCCTCCAGCACCTTTTCCAGACGAATGGAGTCAAGACCGCTGAGCTTTTGAAGCTGCGCGAAGGTCTTGGGCTTGCGCTTTCCCATCTTGAGCGCGAGATCGAGACAGTCGTCCGCGATGTCCTTGCCATAGCGCCGTTCGGCGTACTGCAAGCCGCAGTCGATGCCCCAGTATTCGGGGGAGTCTGTCGACATCTTTTCAAGACCGAGCAGGATTTCCTTGCGGTCTGTGATGATCTTTCCGAGCTTAAAGATCTTCTCGTCGCGGGTCAATTGAGCCATAGGTTTCTCCTCTCCTTTTTCAGTTCGCGTATCATAACGATCTGATTTCGATGTGATTCGATGGGGTTCTTTATCACCAGTATGCATTATACCATTGACAAGCCGCTTTTTCAAGAGTCAGACACGGTAAAATGGCTTGCCGCACGCTTCCGTCTCCCTGGGGCGCGGACAACACGCAGAAGATTCTGGACGTATTGGATGAGTACAACGTTAAGACGACGTTCTTTGTGGTCAGTGCGTGGGCGGAGCAATACCCGGACACGGCAAAGGCGATCGTCGCCCATGGACACGAGCTGATGAATCACTCCAGCAAGCATGACCATTACAATTCGCTGACCGCCGATCAGATCGTGGCGGACGTGAACAAGTGCAACGACGCCATCGAAGGACTCACCGGCGTGCGCCCGACGCTGATCCGCTGCCCGTTTGGCGAATACGACGACCACGTCATCTCCGCCATCCGCTCCATCGGCATGGAGCCGATCCAGTGGGATGTGGACAGTCTGGACTGGAAGGGCATCTCGGCGGCGGAGATCACCAAGCGCGTGACAGGGAAGGTGCAGCCTGGCTCCATCGTGCTGTTTCACAACGCCGGAGAGCATACGCCGGAGGCGCTGCCGGAGATTCTGCGCTGGGTGAAGCAGGAGGGGTATGAGGTGGTGCCGATCTCCGGGATTTTGCTCGATGGGGAGTATACTCTCGACCATGAGGGACGGCAGCACGCAGCGGTAACATCAAACTGAATAGCGGGCGCCGCCATCGGTTCTGAACGGATGGCGGCGCCTTTTGCCATGGCGGAGAAGCGTGAAAACCTGACGCGGTGATCCCCCGGAAAGAGATGCATGGTCATTTATCACGGTGCCACACGAAAGTGCTTGCAAAGGGGACGCAAGTATGCTACACTTCTACTGGGTTAAAACTTTTTTAACAAAAGCAGCGCCTAAAAAACTGAATACGAGGTGACTACTATGCGCAGTACAAAAAGACGTATCTTGAGCATGATCCTGATCCTCGCAATGACCCTGACCCTTTTCAACCTGCCGGCTTTCGGCATGGAACTGACGCTGTCAAGCGACAAGGTGACTGTTGCGGCAGAAAATGGGAACAGGGCTTTTCTTGCGTCCTACGACGGAGGGCGTTTTTCCGCGCTCAGCTCTGGAGAAGCTGAGTGGGTGGAGGGGCGCGCCGTTCGGGTCATGGAACTGGACGAGAACAGTTCCGTCCCGAAGTCGGCTGCCATTACATTATCCCAATCCGACGGCGGCGTGCAGCTCTCCGGTGGAACGGTCAACAACCTGATCGTTTCGGAGGGGACGACGGTCGTGCTGACGGAGGATATCACGCTCACCGGTTACAACCGCGTGGACGGCACGCTGACGGTGCCGCGGGGCGTGACGCTGACGGTCGCCGCGGGCGGCGAGCTGTTTATCCGCGATGCTGACGGGTTCAACGGCCGGATCGCGCTGGGCGGAACGCTGATGCCGCTGGGCAATCTGAACGTCGGCGATTTCAATCGCCGCATTGTGGGCTGCGGCTCCGCTGACGGTTCGGCACAGTGGGGCAAGTTCTACAACTATGCCAATCTGGACGAGGTTGCCCGCATTGTCGGCGAGGTTTTTGCCGGCAAGCGGACACTGCCCGGGGACGCGTCCTGGCGGACGACGGACGGCGGCAAGCAGGTGCTTGCGCGCCTGCTGAACGGTACGGAGTGCGAGAGCGTGGAAGCGCTCGACCAGGCGCTTGCGGAAAATTCGAACGACGGCTTCAAAGCTCAGGCGCGTCAGCGCGTGAGCGGCTTTGATCTGCTCTGGGGCAGCAAGGCGATTACGGAGGATATGCTGACCCCGTTCCAGAAGGTACTGTCAGAGGCGGAACTGTCGTCGGTGCTCAAGGGCGTCTGGACGGCGGCGATGGAAACAGCCGCGCCGGAGCCGGTTTTCACCGACGCAACGGAACCCTTCGCGGATATGAACAACTGCCGGATGTACGGCGTCGCGCATCGCGCAGGCGGAGACGAATCGTGGTGGGAGAGCAGTTTCAGCAATGATGTCAGCAGCTATTTCTATCAGATCATCAACGCTGCGCTCTCCGGCGTGAAGACGATTGCCGTTGGCAAGGACGATAACGGCGTTTTTGCCCGACTCGACGGCGGAGAAACGAAAGTATACGGTCACGAGCTGCGTGACGCGACGTTCGCGGGCAGCGTCAGCCTTACGTTTGAAGAAAGCGCGCGGGACGAGTGGTTCAACTTCGAACGGTGCATGTTTGTCGGCGATTTGACGATCGCGGCGCCGTCGCAGTACCACGTTAACGTCAACTTCTGCGACAACTGCACGATGGCGGAGGGTAAGGCGGTCAAGGTGTCGCTGCCGGATGGCGTCGCCCCCGAAAATATGCGCGAAAGACTCGACCTGAACGGACTAAACGGACTTGCCGTTGCCTCCGGCGCGCCGGTGAATCTGCACGGCGGCAGCGGCGCGGTCTTCACCGTACTGCAGACAGGCGAGTCTGATCCGGTGACGGTGCAAAGCGGCGAGCGCTGCGACGTCAGCCTCGAATGGTGGACGGAAGACAGCGACAAGGTTTGTCGCGGCATGAGCGTCCACAACTTCATCTATCAATATAATGAAGAAGAGGAGAGGGACGTCAACACAGGCGCGTCGCAGGTCGTCACGTCCCTCAGCGGGAAATACCAGGGCGACAGGCTGAATCTCGGCGGCAATCTGGACGTCAGCGGTCTGGAAGTGACCGGGCGTCTGGGCGTGTTCAACAACGAGAACCATCCCAGCACGATCCGATTCGGGGCGAACACCGTCACCCTCGATCAGAACAACAATGATTCCTGTGCGCTCATCGGCACCGGTACCGTGATACTGGAGCGCACGCATTACAACGGCGGCATCACCGTCAACGGCACGCCCGTCGGCGAGGCGCACGTTTTCTGTCCCGATATGCCCTTTGGCGTCTATCTCGGTCAGGCGGCGTACTACGGCGAGAACGCGGGCTATGTTGATCAGCTGAAGCTGTACGCCGGACATTGGGACAATGACTCGCAGCAGCCGACATTCGGCAACGCGTTTGCTGAAAACAGCTATGAGTATGAGGACAACGGCAGCGGCGGCGTGAATCTGCAAAAGAAGGAGCAGGTTGACAACTGGAACTGGATCGGCGATCCCTGGCAGGTCAAGCTGGAGCTGACGCTTCGCGGCTGCGAGAACGACGCGCCCACGGATACAACCGCCACTGTGATCTACAACACCCTCTGGTACAAGGAGGGGCAGATGCCGCTGGCGGAATTCGTCAGCGATGTGCGGGACGTCCTCGGCGGAAGCGAGCTTGCCGCCGTGACGGACACCGATCGGGCAGAAGCCGCGGAGATTTGGGAGTCCGGACGCGACTATAACGAGGATTCCCTTGATCAGCTTGCCTTTGCGTGGAAATACGTTCCCGGTATGGGCAGACCCGGCGAGGGTAACGAAGAAGATGAAAAGCACTATTGGAGCGTTTGGGATGACGTGCGCTACGGCACGGCGAAAATTCTGTTCAAAAATCTCCTGAGAGCGGCGTGGAACGACCAGGGGAAGGAACTGCCCGCGAGCATCAAGCTGATGGATGAGAACGGAAACGAGTATCACCAGCTCCGGGATACGATCAACCACAACGAGATTTACCGCATGATCGACGCATTTGTGAACGAGCTTCCGAGGGAGAACGTCGACGGCGATGTTACGATCACGCTGATCTCTGAACAGGACTACCGCATGAAGATCGGTCAGGGAGATGAGGAGCCGTGCGGCGGCAATGTTCTCAGCGGCAAGGAGTTCTCAGGCGCGGTGACGGTCATCAACAATATGGAACCGCGCGGCGAGGATGATGATTACGGCGGAGAGTTTGTCTTCCGTAACTGCGCCTTCCATAACGGCGTGACCATCTATCGCAACGCGAGGTCCGGCATTGACTTCGACTTCAAAGACAGCTGCACCGGCGCGATCACCGTAGCCGTGGGCGACGATATTGAACCGGACGAGTACGGCGACAACGGTAAGTGGGTCACGCTCCGCGGCATTGACGGCATGAGCGTTACATCGCAGACCAACAGCGTCAATCTGGACGGCTTTGACCGGAGAAGCGCCACGGTCAACGGACTGAAAATCAACGTGACGGAGGATATCGGCGTCGATATCTTCGCCGACGCGAACGAGGTCCGCATCGCCGCTGACCGCCGCTGGGACGAGCAGGGCAACCCGATTGCCCCGGTGGTCGTGACGAACGTTCTGGATGAGAGCGGAAACGCGGTCGTGTACACCGGCAGCCTCCGCGTCGCCGGCGGTGTGGACGTGTCCGGTCTGAGCCGGACGGGTCAGCTGTCCCTGTGGCAGTATGCGGACAACTGGCGCGGCGTATGGCGCACGGAGAGCTTCATTAAGCTTGGCGCGAACCTGATTGTGATCCCGGAGACTGATTGGATAGACGGCTACGACCGCGAGTATGAGGGCGATCAGGAATTCGTCACAGACGGCGGAATGATCCTGCTGTGCGGCGCGCGCAGCTGGCGCATGAATCTGACCGTCAATGGTCAGCGGCTCGACGAGCGTCCGGTGATTCGCTGGCACGAAGGCGAGACGGACGAGCAGCGCTTCTGGGCGCTGTACTACCCCGAAGAACTGACCGTCGCCCAGCTGGGCTATCTGAACGACGAGGGCGGTCATAACTGGCTCTACTGGCCGGGACATGTCGAATTGGAGAATCCGATCACACTCACGCCTGAACAGGACAACAGAATGAACTATGTCACCGGCGAATGGCTGGTGGATGACGGCAACAACCCGGTTGGCAACCTCAGCGTCTGCTTCAACGGCGGGACGCAGGAGGAGAGCAACCGCTTCGCGCTGGTCTATGACCCCGCGCTGCGCGACTTTGAAGCGCCCGTGAGCATCGGCGAGCTTGGCGAGCATGTGCTTCGGCTGCTGGAGGAGAGAGACTTCAACAAGGCGCGGATCGCAGAGATGACCGTTGAGGATTATCTTGCCGAAACTGTGCCTGATGAGATCGACGCGAGAGCGCTGAAGCTGTTCAACGCCATCTGGCAGCGCGAAGAGGAGAACGGCTGGGACAACTGGGCAGATCCGAGCTGGCGCCTTCGGACGTCGTTTGTGCTGAATGTGCTGATGAGCAGCGGCGACACGGCACAGTCACTGCGTGAGCGCTACGGCGATCCCGGCAACGATATTCGCTACGGCGACGCGCTGACGGTGTTTGCCGCGGCGTGGAACGCCGCCGGAAAAACCGGCGCATTGCCCGGTTCCGTGGCTTTGTATCTGTACGACGACAACGGAGAGCGGATCGGCCCGCGCAGCGGCGAGGCGCTGGCGTGGGGCTTCAGCCGCGGCGAGAAGGACGAACTGGTCGACCGGCTGCGCCGCGCGCTGGACAATGAATATGACGTCTCCACCGTGGAGGAGCTGGTCGCGGCGCTGAGCAGCGGCGGCAGGGCGTTCATCAACACGGACATGGAGCTGACGGCGGAGGCGCTGAGCACACTGGCGCAGAAGTATGAAAATGTGCTGACCGTCGCGAATGGTTCGCGCGTTACGCTGACGGTTCCCGCTGACGCGGAGCTGCGCGTCTGCTACGGCTCCGACGTCACCGTGGGCGAGAACGTGACCGTTCAGCTTGCGGACGGCGAGCCGACGCTGTCGGCTGGCGCGGATGAGTTGACGGCGGCGACGCTGGTGTGGGGTACCAACGAATGGAACGAGCGCGAACACTATGTGCTCACCAGCCGCGCGGAGCTGTGCGTGAACGACGGCACGCTGACGGTCAACGAGGGCGGTGCGATCGTCGCCGGACACTGGGCGGACGTCCGCACGGACCCGGACGGCACACTGACCGTCAACGGCACAATGACGCTGGCGGAGGGCGACTTCCACGCCACCGGCTATCTGACGAACGGCAAGTTTGAGAAAAGCGACTGGGACGATAACAAGGACGGCGAGGATTGGCAGGATATCTCGAACGCGCCGCATCTCGACAACAGCGGCACGCTGACGATCCATGGCACGCTGACCATTGGGAAGTACGCGAGCCTTCAAAACAACCGGATAGACGACAGACCACAGCTGGGCAGTGTGGAGGTCTACGGTACAGTGACGGTGGCGAAGGAAGGCTATATCGGCAACGACAATCTGTTCGGCATTGAACCGAGCGGCACCCTGACGATCATCGGCGGCTTCGGCAACAACCTTGATGATCGTGGGACTGAGGACGGTGAAGACGATCACAGCGCGCTGCTCAGCGTCGTTGGAACGCTGAACATTGACGGGGACGGCTATCTGGTCAGCAACGCGGGAATCCTCGTTGGCGTGGATTTCGAGGACAAGGATTCGCTTGGCGGAACATTGAATGTGAAAAATGGCTACTTCGAATCCACGGGGACGCTTTCCGTCGGCACGCAGGGTGCGCTGACGGTGGAACCTGACGGCAATGCCCGAATCAGAAGCGCGAACCCCTACGCGGTCAACGGTCTGACCGTAACACCGCACAAGAGCGGAAGCGAGGCTTTCATTGCTTACGAGGAGGACGGAACCCTCTTTGTGAGGAACGACGGCGCAACCCTGACCCTCAGCGCGGAAAGCTGGGAGGGCGAGCTGAACGTCTACGGCGATGTGGACGCCTCCGGTGTGAACGGCGGCGCCGTGCACGCCAGAACGGTGTTTGTAAAAAGCGAGAGCGATCTGCTCGCCGTCATGGAGCGCGAGGACGCCGCCGACATCGAAATCATTGTCGCGGAGAGCTTCTCACTGTCCGAAGACCTGACCGTTCACGCGAATCAGTATCTTGAGATCGGTGACGGCGCGACGCTCACCGTGCCGCAGAGCATTACGCTGACCTTCGCGGATGGCGCGGCGCTGACAGTGGGCGGTCAACTCACAGGGGAATTGATCGACCTCAGTGCAATGCGTTGGGGCAGGAGAATGGGAACCGATTCCATGGTGCTTCGCAATACCGGTGACTATGTGCGGATCGCCGAAGGCGGCAAGCTTCAGGTGGACGGTACGCTGGTGCTGGGACGCTTCGGCTATTTCGAGAACGAAGGCACGCTGACCGTCAACGGCACAATGACGCTCAAGGACGCGACATTCTTCCGGAATGGCAAGGTCACAGACGCCAATCTGGGCGAGGGCGTCGGTGAGGAGGGCGACGATTATATTGCCACCGACTGCGCGACGCTGATCAACAACGGTTTCCTTGAGCTTTCGGGCAGCTTGACGGTGGGCGCGAACGGGTACCTCTGCAACAACCATACGCTTAGCGTGGAGGGCGAGGGACATCTGACCAACAACGGCGGCATGATGGAGAGCTTCGGCTTTGCCAACCTGCGCGGTACGCTGACCAACAACGGCGCATCCGCCAATCACGGCTTCATGCTGCTGGACGGAACCTGGACGATTGGCACGGACGCGGGGATTACCAGCGATGACACGCTGATCGTCTACGCGTATGAAAAAGAGGACGGAACCTTCCAGAATCCCGATTTGAGCGGCGTCAGCGGCGCGTTTCTCTGCGCTGTTGTGAAGACGGCGAACGGTCTGATCAACGCGGGCGCGTCGGACTCCGGCTTCATCTATTGCGACGTGATCGAGGACGTGACGCTTACGGTGACGGAGCGAACCAGTCTTTACATTCCGAAGCTGTCCGTGGTAGGCGGCAAGACCCTGACGCTGGACGGTCCGGTTGTACTGACATACGACGAACTCAATCTGGGACTGGAGACGGAATCTGAACAAGGTACGATCGAAACCGTCAACGGCGCGACGCACGGTCCGCGCCAATGATCAACAATTTCTCTTCCGACGGCGGTGAACATCATTTCGCGTGAAGGCGTGATTTGGAGGAAACATATAATATGAAGGGCTTTATGAGCACTCTGCTTTCCATCGCGATGCTTCTGAGCCTGTATGTACCGGCTCACGCAGCGGATTCGGCAGAAAGCACGGAGAATGAGGAGTTGACCGTCCTGACGCTTCAGCTGAAGGCGGAGGACAACAGCACTGTTTCGATGAAGGACGGTGAGCTGTGGCTCTTCGACAGTCTGGAGTTTGACTGGGACGATTCGCTGTCCGGCTACGTTGTGCCCGATCCGAACAAAAGCGGCGTGTGGAACGCTTATTTCGACGCCACGGAGGTGGAGACCGGAAAGTCATATTATGCCGTGCTGTACCCCGGACCGGGAGCGAATGTAATCAACAGAGGGTATCTGTACTGCGGGGAAAACGCACAGACGCCCGCCCATCTGTATGAAGAGGCGGACATGCGGCGCATCCAGCCGATTACGGTCGGCGGCGACACAGCCCTGACCTTTTTGGTGGAGACCGGCTGGGTCATCACGGGAACCGTTCTCGCCCCCGGTGGATACATAGAAGAAGATTCAAACGGCGGTTTCATGTATCCCAATATATGCGCGTACATTGAGAACGAAGAGTCGTATGCCTATTATGACGGGTTTGTGGAAATCCGGGACAGAACCGCGCCGTGGGTCTACCACATTGCCGTGCCGAAGGAGGCTTCCTCCTATATGATCGGCTTTGGCAACGAATCCTGGATCAACGATGAATATGACACCAATATCCTCTTTGGCGACTACATGGAGGCGGGTCCCGTTGCCGTGAGCGGCGATACGACCGGACCGGGACTCCAGATGAGTCTGGTTGGCGCTGTCGTGACCGGCACGGTCACCGCGCCGCCCTCCGCCGGTGATGTGGAGCTTTACAACATCGGAGCCGCAATCGGAGATGGCATGAAAACCCGCTGGGCGAATTGCCGGGAGAACAAAGACGGCTCCTGGCAGTATTCCATCTGGTTTTCCGAAACCGAGAAAAACGAGACCTTCTGTCTGGATTTTGGGTTTGTGGAGGACGGTATCCACCAAAGTGGATACCTGGCGGGTGAGAGCGGCAGCTATTACCTGACTGACGACGTGTCCGAGGCGGCGCGGTTTGAGGTGAAGGACGCCGGAATCTCCTTTGCGCTGCCTGAGGTGGAAAAGACGATTCTCAGCGGTCACCTGCTCCCGGAGCAGGGCGGAGCGCTGCTGCCCGCCGGAACGGAAATCGGAGTGGAGCTTTCTGCTTATGCGCGCGGCGGCGGTGCCACACCGGCACCCAGCGGCGGAGGAGGTTCCACTCCGGCGCCCAGCGGCGGCGGCGGTGTCACACCGGCACCCAGCGGCGGAGGAGGTTCCGCTCCGGCGCCCAGCGGCGGTAGCAGCGGCGGCGCGTCAACTTCGGGTGGCGGCGGAACGGCGTCTCCGGTCGTCATCGTGCCTGTCGAGCCGCTCCCAGACGCACCTGAAGAGACGGAAGAGACCGTTGTGGTCTCGGCGAAGGTGCCGCCCACACAGTATGTTTCTTCCTCAGGAAGCGATTTGTCGGTGTATCGCACAGATGTTGAGATCGACGAGGATGGTTCGTGGCGGGCAGTCTTCCCGAAACAGGACACGGGATGGAAAAAGCTGATGATCAAGGTGCCCAATGTGCCGGGCAGCGGAGTACGTCCGGGTAACTATTGGTACACGGGCGCGGATACCGCTTCGCGCGATGAGTCGGACGCGGCGTGGCTCCCGATGGACGCGGAGAACGTCAATGTTTATTATGAGGCGGGCATTGGGCTGACCGGCGCGATCACGTCTCCCGAAGGGACGGAAAGAAACAGCTGGGGAGTGAACGTTCGCGTGGAGCCTGAGTTTGAGAGCTACTTTTACGCGGACATTGACAGAACATCGTCCCGCTGCGAGTACGAATTCGGGTTCCCTTCCTCCGCGAGCGACGGCACGTTCCGGTTATGGCTGGATTATTACTACTGGGATGAGAGCGACGATCAGGAATACGACAGCAGCGGCTATCTCAGACTGACCGACGGCGTCGCCTCGATCGTTCGCGACAGGGAGGACGCGACCGAGTTCTCCGCTGCGGACGGCGCGCCGTCCTTCCAACTGCCGGCGATTCAGAGAACAACGGTAAAGGTGCGGCTCGTGTCGGCTGACGGGGATGAGGTCGTCATGCCGGACGGCTGGCTTAGGCTGTATCAGGAGCGTGACGGCGGATACAGGGAGATCGGAGGAGCGCGGCTGACGCCGGAGAGCGACGGCGTGTGGAAAGCAGCCTTGCAGTCCGACCTGCTCTCCTTGGACGAAACGTACTGCCTGGCGGTCGCGCCCGGACAGAACACCAATGTGCTGAACAATCACTTATATTTCTACGCCGGTGAAGCGTCGACCACGCCGAAAACCGAGCACACAGGAATTGAGACCTATGTCAGCGGCGATGAAGTTTACACGCTTGCGGTGGAGACCGGCTGGGTACTCACCGGTTCGGTGCTCATGCCGGCGGACGGCTATCTGACCGCGAACGGGCACAATGGATCGTTCCCGGAACTGTCTGTGACGGTGATCGACGCAACAGGATGGGAAGTCTCCTCCGGGGAAGCGGTGCGCGAGGCGGGCAGTGACAGATGGAGCTATCAGGTCACCGTGCCGAAGAACGCGGAAACCGTTTATCAGGTCGGGACGGCGGCGAACACCTGGATCAATCGGGAGTACGAAACCAATCTGGCGTTCATGGCTCCGGCGTGGAGCGAGCCTTTCTCTGTGAATGGTTCCGGCAGAGGCAAAGACGTTATGCTGGATCACCTCGGACCGACGGTCACCGGTGTGGTGACCTATCCGCAGAATACCAACGCAACCCGTTCGCTGTACCTGAACGCGGAGACGCGGGACGGACAGCAGTATGACGTGGAGCTGTCCGGCACCTCGAATTGGCTGACGAAACAGTACAGCATCTCGTTCCCGGCTTCGACCGCGACGTCGGAGTACCGCCTGTATGTCCGCGGATACTTCAAGGTGGAGGGGGTCTGGAATGATATAAGCGGCTGGTTAAAGGAAAACGGCGGGGTTTATTCCGTAGAGCAGGAGGCCGACGACGCCACATGGTTCTCTGTTGCGGACGGCGCGCCGTCGTTTGAGATGCCGGAGGAAAAGAGGGTCAAGCTGTATTTGACGCTGACCTCCACGACCGGCGACGCGGTTGACGCCTCTGCCGGTGTTGTTCATATTCTTTCAGAGGACGGGACTTTCGGCGCAGACGCGGAAGCAATGCGGGAATCGGACGGACGCTTGAGCGTATCCGTTCTGGAGAGACTGCTGCCGGAGGGGGAGCGGTATTATATCAGCTTCGATCCGACGGGGCATTCCAATCTGCTGCCGGGTGAATACTTCTATGCCGGCGCGGACGCTGAATCAGCGGCTTGCTACACCAACGAAGCCGCGCCGACGACATTGACGGACGGTGAAACCTATGAGATTCCGGTGGTGACCGGCTGGGTGTTCACGGGTCGGGTCGTCGTCCCGGAGGGCGGAACCGTCACGCTGGCGGACGGGTCGAAGGGATGGCTGGATAACGTTATCAGCGTGTACCGGACGAAGGAATATGACGAATATGACCTGGAGAGGTATTCCGGTCGCCTCTACGTCGGTTCGCAAAACGAACCGCTGTTGTATGAGGTTGTCCTGCCGAAGGAAGATGCGACGTATCAGATATTCGTGGACTGCCGGTGGAGAGCCAATCTATTCGACAGCAATGTCTACCTCGAAACCCTTGAGCCCATCCCGTTTGTCGCCAGTGAGACGGCAAGCCTGCCGGACATCGCGCTGGAGCGGATCGGAGCGACCCTGACCGGAAGCGTTACATTCCCCGAAGACGCGGCGGACGGCGACTGGGGGATCGGACTCCGGGCGATCAGCGGGAACGGTCCCGGATACAACGCGTCCATCAGCCTTTCCGAGACGGGCTTCCAATACAAGATCGAATTCCCGGAATCCGTGTGCGAGGACGAATATCGCCTGCACCTCCACTATTGGTATTCTGACAGCGACGGCGAAAGCTGCGACAGCGCCGGATACCTTCAGCTCAAGGACGGTGCGGTTCAGCTGGTACGCGATTACGAAGCAGCGACGACGTTCCACGCATCGGACACCGTGCCTGACTTCCAACTGCCGACGATCGAGAAGATCAAGGTTCGGGTGCGGTTGACGTCTCCCGATTCCGAAGAGGTAATCATGGTGAACCCGTGGCTCCATCTCGGCAAGCTGGACAACGGTTCTTTTTATGAAGCCGCGCAGGCGCGACTGACGGCGGAGAGCGATGGCACCTGGAGCGCTGTTTTCAATCAGGGGAACATTTCGCCGGATGAGACGTACTGCCTGATGGTTTCCCCCGGACTGGACTCCAATGTAATCGATGCGGATTATTTCTACTGCGGAGAAGAGGCGACGCAGCCGGAGATCGGGTGGAACGCCACAGACCGTAAGCAGGAGACGCGCATCGACGACGGCACGGTTCATACCATTCCGGTGGAGACTGGCTGGCTCATCACCGGCGCGGTTCGCATGCCGGAAGGCGGATATCTGAATCTGCGTTACGATGGCACATCCTATCCTGATATTCCAGTTCGCGCCGCGGCGAAAACGGAGCAGGGCGTTACGCAGACTTACAGCGGCATTGCGAAGGCTTCCACGGATGGCGGCGGATGGGTTTATCAAATCGCCGTGCCGAAGGTTTCCGGCACTGTGTATCAGGTTAAGACCGTTGCGCGGCCATGGTACAACGATAACTATGATACGAATTTGGCGTTTGGTTTTTCTGCTCAGAGCGCCGATCTCACTGTGAACGGTTCAGAGAACGGCGCCGACATCACGCTTGAGCGGATCGGTCCCACGGTTTCCGGTGTGGTCAGCTTCCCTCAAAACGCGACGGAAACCAGTTTCAACCTGTATGCGGAGATCGGGAAGAAAGAGTACTATCCGGAGTATGACTTTGAGACCGGAGAATACAGCATTAGCTTCCCCTATTCGGCGGCGGGAGAGCGGTATCGTCTGCGAGTCAATGGTTATTATGTGGCGGACGGGGAGAGCAATTCCCTGGACGGCTGGCTGAAAGTGAGCGATGGGAGCTTTGCTGTCGTAAATGAAAGGAGCGACGCCACATGGTTCGCCGTCGCGGACGGTGCGCCGTCGTTCGAGATGCCGGAGGAGCAGAAGGTCAAAATCTATCTGAATCTGGCGTCTATGTCCGGTGACGAGGTCGACGCATCGAGAAGCTGGGTAAGGATTTTTGCGGTAGATCGCTTCCGCATGACGGACGCCGAACTCAAGCGGGAGGCGGACGGACGCTGGAGCGCGGCGATCTCACCGTCGGCGGAGATGGTCGATGGCGAGCGGATTTGCGTCGGCTTTGTTCCGAGCGATGAATCCAACGTACCCGCCGGGGTGTGGTACAATACAGAAGAGGGAGCCGTGGTTCATTCGGAAGATCAGGCGGAGCTGACGACGTTCCGCGACGGTGGGGAATACCGGCTTTGCGTTGAGACCGGATGGACCCTCACGGGACGCGTCGTCGTTCCGGCTGGCGCGGAGATCACGCTGCCTTCTTCGGGCGAGATTCTGCTCAGGCACTCTGTTTTCTTCGAGAACACAACGGCGGGCGAAGATGAGAGCTATTGGGGGCATATCCGCATCGACTCACAGAACGGTCCGTGGGAGTATCGGGTGGTTCTGCCGAAGAACGCGGCGAGATACAGGGTGTACCTGTCTGGAACACAGTATGCCGGACAATACAACACCAACGTCTACCTTGAGAACCCAGACGGTATTCTTTTTGATGCCCGAGATTCAGCGGGTTTGCCGGACATTGCGCTGGAGTTGATCGGCGCCACCCTGACCGGTGTTATCTCCGCAAGCTTCCCCGCGCAATACTTCAACATCAATTATCTTTCTGCGGAGACAGAGAGCGGAAAAACGTATCCGGCTACCTCTCTGAATGAAAACGAGGACGGCATCGCTTATCGGATCGATCTGCCGGTCTCGGAGAGCGGCGGCGACTATCGGCTGTACCTTTCCTGCAATTTCTTCAATGAGACCGCGGCGCAATGGGAAAGCATGAGCGGCTGGCTCTTGGAGGACGGAGAAGCCTTCCGGCTTACTGAGCGGGAAGGGACGAAGCTCCGCGTTTCGGACGGCGGATGCAGCGCCGCGCTGGAACGGACGGTATTTGCTGACAGGGAGCAGGACGCTGTGATCGCCGCTGCCCGGTCGGGAGAAGCGATTGAAAAGAGGTTCTATTGCGGTGAAAGCGACACCGTTGTCGTGGCGGCGACCTATGACGGGCAGGGAAGACTGCTTGAAACGGTCAGCGCGACGCCTGCGCCCGCGAATGGGTATGAAGTGGCAGGATTCCGCTTTACCCGCTCCTCCGGCGCGGCCAGAGTGACGTTTTTCCAATTTTTGCGGGAAAGTTGGATTCCTGTTGACGAATCGCAAACATTGTGGTAAAACAAAATATGGTATCTTATGGCAAATAATGTCTTGAGGAGGACACTATATGAGGAGGAGACTGCTTGCGTGGGCGGCGGCATTGGCAATTACCCTGTCGCTCCTGCCGGCGACGGCGATGGCGGCGGGCGCTGTGCTCACGGTCAAAACGCCGGCGACGATCCCGAAGGCGGGCGAATCGTTCCTGATTACGGTCGACATCAGTGACAACCCTGGGATTGGCGCGTTGCAATTCACGCTCGCGTTCGATCAAAGCGCGATGGTTTGCACTGACGCCCACCTGAGCGAAGCGTTCCGGGGCGCGGTTTCCGCGACCAACGAAGAAACGCCGACCGGCGCGATCGTTGCTGCGGCGAGTTCCGATGCGATGACGGACAACGGGACGGTCGCGACGTTCCAGTTTACCGCCAAAAAAGATATCCGTGATTTCGGATTTGCGCTGGAGGAGGTTAAACTGAATACTCCGGCGCACATTGCGATCCCGTATACGGTCAACTTTGCTCAGACAGCCGCGGACAGCGCCGCGCAGACGCCGCCGTCCGGCGGGCAGTCACAGTCCGCCCCGGAGGGCGAGACGGGCGCCGTGCCGCTGTTCCCCGACGCCGTGGGACACTGGGGCGAGGAATGGATCGTCAAGGCGGCGCAGCGCGGCTTGTTCAGCGGCGACGAGCGCGGCAGCTTCCACCCGGACGCCAACATCTCCCGCGGGGACTATGTTCTGGTGCTCTGGCGCATGGCTGGCAAGCCCGCGCCAAAGCAGCCTGCGCCGTTCGCCGACGTGATGGCGGACGATTACTACGCTGACGCGGTGGCGTGGGCGTATGAAAACGGCTACGTCAACGGCAAGGGCAGCGGCTTCGCGCCGAAGGACAGCCTGACGCGTCAGGAGGCAATGAAAATCCTCTTTGGATACGCGGGCAGCCCCAGCGGGATGGAGCTGATGTTCACCGCCGACTACGACGCCGGTTTTGCCGACAGCGCGCAGATTGCCGCGTGGGCGAAAGCGGCGATGTACTGGGCGTATTACAACGGCATCATCTCCGGTACAGGCGCAAAGACGCTGGGACCGACGGTTGCCGCAAGCCGTGCGCAGCTCGCCAAGATTTTGGTTGGATATCTGGAAAAGCGAAATTAAAGGAGGGAAAACAATGAAACGGTTTCTCAAACCCATGCTGATGGGTGCGGTATTGTCCATGCTGCTGTGCGTGAGCGTGTTTGCCGCGAATGAATCGGGTCTCACCGCCGCGACGGCGACGGACGCCAATGTCACCTTCTCCTATTACGACGCGAAGGGCACTGCGGTCACAACCCCGACGGCCGTTGCGGACAAGAGCGTTTACGGCGGCGCGGAAAAGCTCGGCGTGACCTATTCCGGCGCGCAGAATGGCGCGTACTACCTGATTCTGGTGACGAATACCGAGATCAAGTCCGGCACGGACCTCACCGCCGAGACGATTGAGTACATCGATCAGAAGACGGCGGATGGTACTGCGGTTGACTTCACGGTATACCAGAAGACCCTCGCGGCGGATACGACC
Organism: Oscillospiraceae bacterium; assembly: GCA_017527825.1. Classification (GTDB taxonomy): domain Bacteria; phylum Bacillota; class Clostridia; order Oscillospirales; family Oscillospiraceae; genus Hominicoprocola. The sequence goes on along the minus strand of JAFXPO010000047.1, from coordinate 38,098 downwards.
TACTATGTGTATCTTGCCAGCAACGCCGGTGACGGCATGCCTCGCACGCTGATCGGCACCTATGAGTACTATGCGGCGTACACGCTGGGCGACGTGGACAGAAGCGGTAATATTGACGTCAGCGACGCGGCGATGATTCTGGATCATGTGGTGAAACGCATCAAGCTGACGGGTAACGACTTCCTCGCGGCGGACGTTGCTGAGAAAAAGGGCGAAATCGACGTCAGTGACGCGTCACGAATTCTTGACTACGTTGTGAAGCGCATCAGAACCTTTGATTAAGCAAGATGGGGTGACGGCATGAGGAAAATGAAACGTATTTTCGCGGTTTTCCTGACCTCCGCGCTGCTGTTGAGCTGCTTTTATATCCCGGTGATGGCAGTGGGAACCACAGCGAAGTTCACCCTCAGCATGAACCGTCTGACCGGCTCGGCTGCGACCGGGTTTGCGGTGGGCGACGCAATCGGCGCGAACGATAAGCTTGCGCTGGACGAGTACGTCCTGCTGACCCTTGGCACAGACGCGGACAAAGTGTCGGAATATCAGGTGACTGTCAACTTTGACAGCGATATTCTGGCGTATTCAAGCGAGTTGGAAAGGGACTCTCACTATTCCAATGGATACAGCGTTCGTGATACGCTGACCGAGGAATGGAGTTCAAAAACATCCAATCTTCAGGACGACGGCAAAAGCATCATTACGGGCGGTGCGCATGATGCGAATTCGACGGTCAAAAGCTTTAAAACCACAGCGCTGATCTACTTTGTCTTTCGGGTGAAAACCAGCGCGGCGGACACGGATGACGCCAAACTCTTTTGGCTCTCTGAGGACGACGCAACCAAGGCAAAGATCGGCTATCGCGACGCCGCAAACAAGACGGTGCAGTATACGCCCGATCTCAGCGCGGAGGCGCGCTGCGGCATTGCCGGCGTAGGGTTCACCCTGACGCTGAATCAGCTGACCGGCTCACCCGACAAGGGATTCACGGCGGGCAAAGAAATCGGCGCGGACGCTAAGCTCAAGACCGGCGACTATGTCCTGCTGACGCTTGGTACCGACGCGCCCAAGGTGTCGGAATATCAGGTGACGATCAACTTCAACAGCGACGTTTTGACTTATCAAGGCGATTTGGGGGCCGGCTCCGGTTATAACAATGGCTCATCTACTGCTGACACACTGACGAGCGACTGGGGTTCCAAAGCGTACATGCTTCAAAGCGATGGAAAGAGCATCATCGCTGCCGGAGCGGATAGCTACAACTCGACGCCTGATTCCTATGGAACCACAGCGTTGATTCGATTTGTGTTCCAGGTCAGACTTGACGCAAACGACGCCACGGGCGTGATGGTTGTGTGGCTCTCGGAGAACACCGAAACCAGAGCGAAGCTCGGCTATCACAACGAAGTCGGTCAGATTATGCCGTATGCGCCGGATATCAGCGCGGCGCTGGTGCGTGACATTGCGACCTATACGCTGGGTGACGTGAACGATGACGGAGAAATTGATGTCAGTGACGCTTCCGCGATTCTGGACCATGTGGTGAAGCGCAGAATCCTCACGGGCAACGACTTTTTCGCGGCGGACGTGACCAAGGACGGAGGAGTCGACGTGAGCGACGCCTCCCGTATCCTTGACTATGTGGTAAAGCGGATTACATCTTTTGATTGAGGTAACGACAATGAGAAAAGCAAAACGAATTTTTGCGCTGGTGCTGTCGTTCGCATTGCTGCTGAGCAGCATGTACATCCCGGCATTCGCGGATGACAACAGCGCGGCGTTTACCCTGACACTGAACAGATTGACCGGCTCGGCTGAGACCGGATTAAATGTGGGCGACGCAATCGGCACGAACGACGAGCTTGTGCCGAACGAGTACGTCCTGCTGACCCTCGGCATGGACGCGGAGAAAGTGTCGGAATATCAGGTGACTGTCAACTTTGACAGCGATATTCTGGCGTATTCAAGCGACTTGGAAAGGGACTCTCACTATTCCGATGGATACAGCGTTCGTGATACGCTGACCGAGGAATGGAGCTCAAAAACATCCAATCTTCAGGACGACGGCAAAAGCATCATTACGACCGGCGCGTATGATAAGAATTCGACGGTCAAAAGCTATAAAACCACAGCGCTGATCTACTTCGTGTTCCAAGTCAAAGCGGGCGCGGAGACGGCGACCGGCGCAAAGCTCTTCTGGCTCTCACAGGATGATGAAACCAAAGCAAAGATCGGTTACAGAGACGAAGCTAAAAATACGGTTCAATACACGCCCGACATCTCCGCGGAGATCTTTGGCGATGTCAACGGCGTTCTGCCCACGCTGGCGGGCGGCAAGCTGACGCTGTCCGATAAAAACACCATTAGGGTCGGCGGCAAGCTTAGCAAGAAGCAGCCCACGCTGAACATCACGGCGCTGACCTCCGCGGGCGGCACCAATCTGCTCGCCAATGAGGAAATCGAGTGGGGCGTCTATCAGGACGAGCAGGGCAATATCCCCGCGATCGACAGATCGCTGGACGGCAAAGGACAACTGACCGGCTGGTACGAAGAACATGATATGACCGGCTGGCGGGTCGACACGAAGACCGGCGTTTTCAACATTGACCCGCTGGCTGACTTTGACCCGGAGGCTGAATCTAAGGACTATTATCTGATCGCCAAGGCGAAGTCTAACGCGACGACGGTCACCGCAAACAGCAGTGTGTCGGCGAAGTTCAGAGTCACCCACGAGACTCCGGAGCTGTATGAGGTCAAGCTGGAGAGACCCGACCCGAACGACAGTACCAAGACGATCGTGCTGGACGGTTCCAACAAGACGATCACCGTCGATGGCAAGAAAGACATTGTGATTACCGCCACCGGTATCGACCAGTTTGGTCATGAATTCCAGAATTGCACCCTGAGCGAAGTGGTCACGACAACCGCGAATGAGACCATAACGGTAAATACTGGGGCGAAAACCTTTACCATTGGCGCGAAGAGCCATGCCAATGCTGAAAATGGTCAGGGCTTGGTCGTGAGGCTTGTCGACAGCAATGGAAAGACCGTGGGGAAGGGCGGCATTATCGTGGCTCGCAGCGCCTCTGTTGCCGCGACCATGACCCTGACTGGCGACACGACGGTCACAATCAACCCCGCCGAGAACACCACCAAGACCTACACGGCGGCGCTGAAGGATCAGTTTGATGATGATTTCAGCTCGACGGCTGCTGATTTCACCTGGTCTCTGACCGAAGTGGACGCGGCAAACACTGGCAAGATCACGATTTCCGATGCCGGTGTCCTGACCGTTGCGACGGACGCTGTGGCGGACGAGATCAAGGTGTCTGCCGTCAAGAAGACGAACAGCGCTCTGACGGCGAGCGTGGACGTGTCGGTGATCTCCCTGTCGTTTGACACCGCCATCACTGTGACCACGAAGGAAAAGCCGGTCTATGGTGACAAGTGGAACGACATCGTCACCAGCGTTCAGGTTGGCAGCGGCGAAGCTGCGGATATCACCTCGGACGGCATGGCGTATACCGCCAAGCTCGGCGATCAGGAGATTGCCGGTAAGATTACCCTCAAGGACGCTGAGACCAAACCCGGCGCCGGTTCCCAGACTGCCGCGTTCGTTTTCTCGGCAACGGGCAACACGAACTATCAGAACATCCCCGTTCCGGCGACGATGGTCAAAGACGCGGAGGTTATGATCGACAAAGCGAGTTTTACGCCCACCGTTTCCCTCGAAGGCTGGACGTACGGCGAGACGGCAAAGACGCCGAGCGTTTCCAATAACACGAGCAACGGCACCGTGACCTATGGTTACAAGGTTAAGGATGCACAGGGCGAGTTCGCCTCCACCGTTCCCACGAACGCGGGTCAGTACACCGTTCAGGCAACCATCGCGGCGACGGACAACTACAATGCCGCGACCGCGACGGCGGACTTCACCATCGGCGCAAAGGCGCTGACCCTTACCTGGCCGGAGTCCAAATCGTACCCCTACGGGGATGATCTTTCCGCGCTGACTGCCACGGTGAGCGGCGCCGTGTCTGGTGACACGGTCACGCCGACCTACCAATACGAGGGCAGAGCCGACACCCCTTACAATAGCAGCACTACGAAACCCACCGCCGTCGGCACTTACACCATCACCGCGGCTGTGGCGAACACCAACTACACGATTGCGACCGGCGCGAGCGCCGAGTTCGAGATCGTGAAAGCGGCGAACACCCTGAACTGGACGAAGCAGAGCTATACCTATCAGTACGGCGCGACCGCTGACCTCCCGGCGGCGACGGTGACCAACGGCACCCCGGCTGTGAAGTATTACTCGGATGAGGCGTGCAAGACCGAGCTTCAGAGCACCGATGCGCTGGACGCCGGTACCTACTATGCCAAGGCGACTGCGGCGGAAACCGACACGCATGTCGCGCCGGATGCGATCACAACGTCCTTCACCGTGACCAAGGCGACCTATGCGGGTACCGGAACGAAAACGGCTGACCTCGTTGTTCCCACGGTTGCGAGCACGAACCGCACCTACACGGTCAGCGCCGATGTGTTCACCTGGCTCACGGAAGCAAATGGCTTTAAGGACTGGTCGGTCAAGAGCGCCGCGATCGGCACGAATGCCAAGAACCTGCTTTCCAAGGTAAGCGGCACGCAGCAGACGGTCACTTACAGCACGAACAAGGGCGCTGTGGACGACACGGCGACCATCACCGTGGTACTCCAGAGCAAGAACTATGAGGACATCACGCTGACCCTCAACCTGACTGCTAAGTCCATCGTTCCGAAGATGGACGGGCAGATCAACCTGACCTTCCAGAACGTCACCGCTGTGCCGGGCAAGGTGTACGGCGCGAAGAACAGCGATCTTGTCTCCATCTCCGAGGCGGCGGCGACGGCAGAGGACGCTGAGGGCAAGAGTGTTTCCGGTACGATCTCTGTCAAGGCGTCCGAAGCGATTCAGTCCGTCGATACGAACAACGCGGTCACAGTCGTGTTCACCGCGGGCGATGGCGAATACAAGGGCGAGACCATTGAATATAACGTTCCCGTTACGATCGCCAAGAAGACGGTTGACCTGACGTGGAGCACCGCTGAACTGACCTTCAACGGTCAGGCGCAGAGCAAGACTGCCACGGTCGGCGGTTATGTGGGCAAAGAGACCGGTCTTGAGATCGATACCTACAGCTACATTGACAAAGCGGCGACGGATCCCGCCGAGAGCGCGACGAAGCCCACCAACGCGGGCAACTATACGGTGATTGCCAAGACGTTGAAGGCTGCCGCCGGCGCAACGGCGGTGGTAGGGAACTATCAGCTCCCGACTGCGGCTTCCGTGGACTTTACCATCGCGCCCAAGGCGCTGACGGCGAATGACATTGCCGTGACCGATCCTGCCACGACCTATACCGGCAAGGCGCTGGACAAGATCGCGATTGCGGTCAGGGACGGCAACACGACGCTGGTCAAGGATACGGACTACACGCTTGCCTACAGCGTTGCGCAGGGGCAGACCGGCGAATTGTCCAACGACCTTCCGCTCAAGGCGGGTACTTACACCGTGACCGTTACCGGTAAAGGCAACTACACGGGCACCAAGACCGCCACGTTGACCGTTAACCCGCTGCGACTGGCGAACAACAACGCGGTGTCCATCACCGTCGGCGAGTTGACCTATAGCGGCGACGCCTTGGCGCCTGATGTCACGGTCAAGGTCAACGGCGTCCAGACGAATGAATTCACTGCCACATTCACGGCGTCCACCGCCGCGGGCAGCAACGCGAAGACCGAGAAGGTTAACGGTAAGGATATGCCCAAGAACGCGGGCGCCTACACCGTGAGCGTGGAACTGACCGGCAACATCGCTTCCCCTGTGGATGCTGACCGCAAGGCAATTCCCGCGACCGCGACCTTTAAGGTTGCGCCGAAGACGGTCAACTCGATTGAAGCCAGCATTTCCCGCATGCCTTACACCGGCAAAAAGATTGAACCGGTTTTCACGCTCACAAGCGCGGACGGCATTGTTGGAAAGGTTGAAGCTCTGGTAAAGAACGTTGACTACGTCGTGGTTTACAGCAATAACATAGCTGTCGGCACGGCGACGGCAACCGTAACCTTCCGCGGCAATTACACCAACGGGACGGGCGACTCCTTCAAGCCGACGTTCCAGATCACTCCGGCTGAGGTGACAGGCGCTGAGATCGCGCTGAGCGAGGATACATTCACCTACACCGGCGCGGCGCAGACGCCGACCGTTACGGTCAGCGAGGGCGATGACGCTGTGACCACCTACCGCGCGGGTACGGATTATGAGACCAAGATCGTCGCGGGCACCGCAAATATCACGGACGCTGCCGCTTATGGCGCGGCGGAAACGGTAAGCCCTGTCGCGGCGGGCACCTACAAGGTCGCCGTCAAGTTCACCGGCAACTATTCCGGCGTTGCGACGGCAACCTACACCATCGCCCCGAAGGCTCTGCCGGAGCAGGCACTGTCCCTGACGCCGGACACCTTCGTGTATGACGGCACCGCGAAGCGGCCGACCGTCACGGTCAAGGATGGCAGCAAGACGCTGGTCAAGGATACGGACTACACGCTGAAGTATCAGGCGGACGGCAAGGAGACTTCTGACACCAAGAACGTCGGTACCTACACCGTCATTGCTACCGGTGCGGGCAACTACAGCGGAACGAGCGAGAGCACCTTTGACATTACCGCCGGTGTGCGTACCTTCACCGCGGACGTGACTTCGGTGACGCTCAAGAAGGACGACACAAACACCAAGCAGATCACTGTGACGGACAGCGCCAGCGGCGACGCCGCCGTGACCTACACCAGCAGTAACGAGAGCGTAGCGACGGTGAACGAGACCGGTCTGATCACGGCGGTCAGCGCGGGTACCGCGACCATCACGGTGAGCTCCGAAGCCACCGCGAACTATCCCGCCGCGACGCCGGTCACCATCGCGGTGACGGTCACCGCGAACGAGCTGCAACCGGTTGAGTTTACGGAAAAGCCTGAGACCTCTGTTGTTGTCTACGGCGCTTCCGGGAACAGCTATCAGCTCGCCGCCAAGGCGACGCGCGGCGAGGAAGAGGTCACCGAAGACATTCGCTTTACCAGCAGCAACCCTGCGGTTGCCGCCGTGGAGAGCGGCGCTCTGGTGATCAAGGGCATCGGTACAACGACAGTCACCGCTACAGCGGCGCGGACAGTTGTTGGCGAGACCACCTATGAGCAGGGTTCTGACAGCTTTACGCTGACGGTCACCCCGAAGACCGTTACCGTGTCCGGCTGGAAGAATACCGCGCTGACGTATACCGGCAAGAAGCAGGGCCCGACGGTTGATGTGGAGTTCATCGAGGGCGATCGCGTTGCGCTGAACATTGTCGGCAACGAGGAAACCAACGCGGGCAGCTACACCGCCACGATCACCGGCCTGACCGGCGCTGACGCGGACAAGTACACGCTTGCGGGTGAAGTGACGAAGGCTTGGACGATCGCAAAGGCGGCGCGCGAACTCAGCGCGGAGGAAAGCGTCAAGCTGACGCCCAAAGCGCTCGTCAAGTCCCTGGGCATCACTGCCAGCGACAAGGACGGCAGCTTTGCCAACGCGGTCAGCTATGCTGTTTCCGGTGCGAACACTGACGCCATCTCGGTGAATCTGGCGGCGAACGGCGGCAAGGGCAGCGTCACCGCCATGAAGAATGGCTCGGCAACGATCACGATCAATGTCGCTGCGACGGACAACTACAACGAGGAGTCGGCAACGGTTCAAGTGTCTGCTGTCACGCAGCTGATTACCGCGATTGATTCGGTTACGATCGATAGCAACCCGGCTGAGAACCTCAAGGCGGAGATCACCGATAACGGCATTCTGGTCACGGGCGTGATTCCTGCGGATAAGGAAGCGGTTGTAACCTATCAGCAGGCGAAAGAAGACGGCACAAGCGAGCAGAATACCTTCACAGTATCCAAGAATGACGGGTTTGTCGTCCCTGACATCACGGTTGCACTCGATGAGGAGGAGTATCAGGTCTCTGTGGCGACTGACGTGGAAGAACTCGTCATTGAGGCGGCGATCGTCATGGGCGACCCCTCGGTCGATACCGATAGCATGAACTTTGGCGACCTGACCCTGACGCAGGATCAGGAGGACGCGCTGAAGGAGGAAGCCGGCGCTGCGGCGAGCAGCGTGACCTCCACAGACGCTGCGGCGTCCGCCGCGAGCACTGCTGCGGCTACGGCTGCGGATGAGATCGGTACGTTTGTCGACGACGTGAAGAAAGACAGTGTTATCGCTGGTTTTGTGGACGAAGGGTCAACCGACACCATCGAAAAACAGCTTGCAGCCGCGGGTGTGACGCTGGAGTCCACCGTTGAGATTTCCTTCGACGTTAAGGTTGAGGACTATGTCCCCACCGGAAGCGGCCCCCAGACCCTGACGGTCGAGATCCAGCCGATGTACTCCGTCAAGGTTGAGGCGAAGCAGAGCGATGCCGTACTCACCTCCAGAACAAGCGAGGCAAAGCCGCTCGACCTTTCCGACGGCAAGTATGATAAGCCCACAGAGGTCCGCATGGTGATCCCCGCTGCCATCAATCCCGACGGTCTGTTTGTGGTGCATACGTTCAAGGATAAGAACAACAAGGACGCAAGCGAGGAGCTGAAGGTAACGAAGTACGGTCCGAAGGACGGCGGTTTGGAAGTCGGCTTCACGCCCACGCACTTCTCCACCTTCGCCCTGACCTCCAGCACCACGTCGGTTGACGTCAAGTTTGTCAGCAACGGCGCGGAGTTCGGACAGGACACCTACAACGGCAGTAAAATCGGCGAGCAGTTCCCCGCCGCCCAGAAGGTCGGCGCGACCTTCCTCGGCTGGAGCGAGACCGAGGACGCCATTGCTGCGGACTACAGCGGCAAGCTGTCCATGGACAAGCTCAAACCCATGGCGGCGTCTCAGAACATCGCGGCTGACGGCACGCTGACGCTCTACGCGGTCTTCGATAAGGCGGACGTGAACCTCACCGTTACCGACAATGAAACCGGTGAGCCGATCGCGAACGCACAGGTAACGGGCGGCATCACCGGCACAACGGACGCAAACGGCAAACTGTTCACAAGCCTCGACACGGATCGCGACTACTCCTTCACGGTCAAGGCTGACGATTACAAGACCTACAACGGTTCCGTGAAGACGGATTCGATGGAAAAGACGGTCGAGGTCAAACTCGTCGCCGGCAGTGATCCCGTGAATCCTTCGCCTGACGGCGGCAGTGTTGCTGCCGCGACCGGGAAGGTGACGACCGCAAGCGGTGTCAGCGGCGGCAGCCTCAAGTATTCCGCCACCAGCGCCAAGGCGGGCGAGACGGTTATCATCACGCCCACCGCGGAGCAAGGCTACAAGCTCTCCTCCGTCACGGTCAAGGACAGCAGCGGCAATGCGGTCGCGGTCATCGCGAACGCGGACGGCACTTACAGCTTCCAGATGCCTGAGGGCGACGTTGTCGTTACGCCGGTCTTTGAGAAGTTCGCAATGTTCACGGATGTTGTGGCAGGCAGCTTCTATGAGAAGGCGGTTGATTGGGCGGTTGCTCAGGGCATCACCAACGGCAAGGGCAGCACGACGACCTTCAAACCCAATGACACCTGCACTCGTGCGGAGGCTGTGACCTTCCTGTATCGCGCGGCTGGCGAGCCTGCGGTAACGGCGAGCAGCCAGTTCACGGATGTTGCCGCCAACAGCTACTACGCAAAGGCGGTTGCCTGGGCGGTAGCCAACGGCATCACCAACGGCAAGGGCAGCACGACGACCTTCAAGCCCGACGACACCTGCTCCCGTGCGGAGATCGTGACCTTCATCGCTCGTTTCGAGAAGGCAGCGGCGGGCAACGCGAGCAGCTTCTCCGACGTGAGCGCCAACGCGTACTACGCCGGTTCTGTGGGTTGGGCGGTTGCTCAGGGCATCACCAACGGCAAGGGCAGCACAACGACCTTCAAGCCGGATGATACCTGCACCCGCGCGGAGATCGTGACCTTCCTGTATCGCGATTTCGTCAAGTAAAATATCATCAGGAACGACAGAGCCGCGCGAACGCGCGGCTCTGTTCCTCTTTTCGCGGGGCGTGATGATTTCTTCGACATCCGCGCGGAGAATTGCTTGACATAAATTGACAAAATTGGAGCGGTGTGCTACAATAAATTATCTATTATAGCCAAATGTCAGGAGGGACGTGCGTATGGAACAGACAATGGGGCTTTACGCGCCGCGGCGTGTGCTGGTTGTGGACGACGAACTGATCAACCGTGAGGTGCTCGGTACCATCATCGGCGAGAATTACGACGTGCTGTACGCCGAGAACGGTCGTCAGGCGCTGGGCATGATCCGCCGCAACCGCGAGACGCTGTCTCTGGTGATGCTCGATCTTTACATGCCGGAAATGGACGGCTTCACCGTGCTGGAGACCATGCACGAGGACCCGGAGCTTTCCCGCATTCCGGTCATTGTTCTCACGGGCGAGCGCTCCGCGGAGCTGCGGAGTCTGAAGCTTGGCGCGGCGGATTTCCTGACCAAGCCATACGATGCGCCGGAGGTCATCCGCGCGCGTGTCAGCCGCATCATTGAGCTGAGCGAGGGGCGGAACATCATCAACGCCGCGGAAAAGGACGCGCTGACGGGACTGTACTCCGCGAGCTTTTTCTTCGAATACGCTCAGCAGCTGGAGAAGTATCGCCCCGATCAGGACATGGACGCGGTGGCGATCAACATTGACCGTTTCCACCTGGTCAACGAGCTGTACGGCCGCGATTTCGGCGACCGTGCGCTGACGCTCTTAGGGCATGCCATCAAGGACTTCCTCTCCACCACCGACGGCATTGGCTGCCGTCAGGACGCGGACTCGTTCTTCATCTACTGCCTGCACCGCGATCATTATGACGAGGTGCTCGCACATCTGGAGGAGGGGATTGACAGCCTGCTGCGCACCGCGCGGCTCCGTCTTCGCATTGGCGTATACGCCAACCTGGATCGCAGTCTGGATGTGTCCCGCCAGTTTGACCGCGCCAAGACTGCCTGCGCTATGCTGCGCGACGACTACACCCGCTCGGTGCTGGTGTACGATAATGCACTGTATCAAAACGAGGTCTTTACCGCGACGTTGCTCGGCGGCGTGCATCATGCCATTCAGGACGGACAGCTCAAGGTGTTCTATCAGCCCCAGTACGATATCCGCGAAGAGAAGCCGACGCTTTGCTCGGCGGAGGCGCTGGTGCGCTGGGAGCACCCGGAGCTTGGTATGATCAGTCCGGGCAGCTTTCTTCCGCTGTTTGAGGAGAACGGCCTCATTCAGCTTGTCGACCACTTTGTCCGCCGCGAGGCGGCGCGTCAGGTCAGGGAGTGGCAGGACGCCTATGGCGTGCGCTTCCCGCTGGCGGTGAACCTTTCCCGCCTCGATCTTTACGACCCGGAGCTGGTGACCGAGTTGCAAGGGCTGCTGGAGGAGTTCAGCCTGAGCGCTGACGACCTGCTGCTGGAGCTGACGGAGTCCGCCTATACCGTGGACGTCGAGCAGCTGGACGAGGCGGTGGACGCGCTGCGCTCCGCGGGCTTCCGCGTGGGTATGGACAACTTCGGCGCGGGCGGGTTCGCCCTCGGAGCATTGTTCACAGTGCCCATCGATCAGCTCAAGCTGGACATGAAGTACATCCGCTACATCTGGGACGCGGAGGCGCGGGAGCGCCTGATCCGCCTCATCATGGACGCGGCAACCTACCTCGGCATCGCTGTGGTGGCGGAAAGTGTGGAGACGGAGGAGGAGTGCGAGCTGCTGCGGAGCCTTGGCTGCAACGTGGTACAGGGGCGCTGTTTCTCAACGCCGGAAACGCCGGAGGAGTTTTCCGCCCATTTCAAGGCATAAGGTTTATTGGCAAAAAACGCCGCCCGAACGGGCGGCGTTTTTTGCTGTCATACGCCTGTCCATACCGACATATAGTGGAACAGTACAAAGGAGGGACGGGCTATGGAACGAGATCGAATCCGCCGATATGAGCAGGCGGCGGAGCTGCTGCCGCCGCGGCTGCGCCGCGCGGCGCTGGCGCTGAGCGACGCGCAAAAGGCGCGTGCGGAGGAGCTGCGGCTGCGCGTCGGCTTGCCGCTGACCGTGCGGACTGCCGAGGGAGAGCGTTCCGCTGCCCCCGCCGACCGGGACGCGCTGGTGACGGCGGAGGATTTGGAGCGGATGATTGCGGGTGTGACCGAATACTCGCGCTACGCCTCGGCGGAGGCGCTGCGACAGGGATACCTCGCCGTGCGGGGCGGCTTTCGCCTCGGCGTCTGCGGTGCGGCGGTGATGCGCGACGGAGCGGTGTGCAGCTTGAAGGATTTCTCCGGCGTTGCGCTGCGCATCGTCTCGGAACGCGTCGGCGTCGGCGCGGAGATCGCGCCGCGGCTGTTCGACGCGGCGGGACGCATACAGAGCGCGCTGATCCTTTCGCCGCCCGGCGCGGGCAAGACCACGCTGCTGCGGGATTTGGTCCGCTGCCTGTCGCTGGGCAGCGCGGAGCATCAGGCGCTGCGAGTTTCCGTCATCGACGAGCGCAGCGAGATCGCGGTGTCCTATCGGGGCAGACCCCAGACGGAGCTGGGCAATCATACGGATGTGCTGGACAGCTGCCCAAAGGCGCTGGGAATACCGATGGTGCTGCGCGCGATGACGCCGCAGGTCATCGCCGTGGACGAAATCGCGACGACCGCGGATTTGGAAGCGGTCTGCGCGGCGGCGAATTGCGGTGTCGCGCTGCTGGCAAGTATCCACGCCGCGACGGTCGGCGAGCTTTCACGCAAACCGCTGTGGCGGGAACTGCTCCGGGCGGAGGTTTTTTCACGCGCGGTGGTAATCGGTTGCGAGGGCGGCGCACGGACCTACACAGTGGAGGGCATCCCATGCTCCGATGGTTTGGCGCGGGCTTGATCCTCGCCTCGGCGCTGCTGACAAGAAGAGCGCTGCTGGAAACGGATCGCGCCGCGCAGCGAATGCGCCGCGCCCTCGCGTCAGCGTTCGAGGGGATGGAAGCGGAGGTGCGAACACTGCTCACGCCACTGCCGATCCTGCTGCGCCGGCCACACGGCGCGGCGGACCGTTTTTTCGCGGCGGTGACACGGGAACTGCAATACGCCGAATTGCCCCAGGCGTGGCGCACGGCGGCGGCGGAGCTGCCGCTTTTGCCGGAGGAGCGGGAAACCGTCGCGCAGATGGGCGCGCGGCTTACAGGGGACGAGCGCACGGTCTGCGGAGCGCTGGCGCTGGCGGCGTCGCAGCTTCGCCGCGCCGCGGACGCGATCGACGCGCAGCGCACGCAAAAGGAACGGCTGGTGTCGGCGCTGTGTCTTGGCGCGGGAGCGCTGCTGGCGCTGATGCTGCTTTGAACGGGATACAGGTGAACGTACATGGATATTGATTTGGTGTTCCGTATCGCCGCCGTCGGCATCGTGGTGGCGGTGCTCAATCAGCTGCTGATCCGCTCCGACCGGCCGGATCAGGCGATGCTGGTGAGTCTTGCGGGACTGGTGGCGACCATGATGCTGCTGGTGCGGGAGATCAGCTCGCTGTTTGATCTGATCCGCACGCTCTTTGGGTTCTCATGATGGAAATGCTGTGCAAGGCTGTGGGGCTGTGCCTCGTGACCGCGGCGGCGGCGACGCTGCTCAAGCGGGATGAGCCGGTGTTCGCGCTGCTGCTGACGCTGGCGGCGGCGTTGACCGGCGGTGCGCTGCTGCTGAGCGCGGCGTCGGACGCCATGGCAATGGGCGAGGAGCTGATCGCGCTGACGGGACTTTCTCCGGCGCTGTTCCTGCCGCTGCTGAAGGTGATTGCCGCGGCGCTCATCACCCGCGTGGCGTCGGCACTGTGCGCCGACGCGGGGCAGAGCGCACTGGCGCGGATGACCGAGACGGCGGGCGCGTTTTGCGCCCTCGGCTGTGCGATGCCGTTGGTTCATGCGGTGGTGGACCTGATCCGGGGGTGGCTATGAGACGTATGTGGATGATTGTACCGGCGATCCTGCTGCTCACGACCACGGCATACGCGCTGCCCCTTGCCGAGACGCTGCCGGAGGGCATGCGCGCGGCAGTGGAGGATGGTTCCATCGCCGACGGCGCGGCATGGCTTATACAGTCCGCGCGGGACGCGGCGACGGAATTGCTCCGCGCCGGTGTACGCGACGCGGTGCTGCTGACGCTGACGGCGCTGCTGTGCGGCGCGGCGGAGTGTCTGGGCGATGGCGCGGGAGAGACGCGCTATGTGCCGTGGTGCGGCGTGCTGGCGGTGACGACGCTTGCCGCAGGCGACCTGCGCGCGTTGATCGGACTCGGCGCGCAGACGGTGGACGAACTGGGAACGCTCGCGAAGCTGCTTCTCCCGACGCTGGCGGCGGCGATGGCGGCGGGCGGCTTTGTGTCCACCGCGGGGGTCTGGCAGGTGACGACGCTGATGGTCTGCGAGGCGCTCAGCAGCGTGATCGAACGGCTCCTGCTGCCGCTGGTTTACTGCTACATTGCCGCATCCGCGGCGGGAGCGATGTTGGAGGAGAGCCGGCTGGATATCCTCTCGGACGGCTTGAAGAAACTGGTCACCGGCGGACTGACCGCGCTGGTCGCGGCGTTTGCCGGCTATCTTGCCGTTGCCGGGGTGCTGACCGGCTCCGCTGACCGCACGGCTGTCCGGGTGACGAAGATGGCGGTGTCCGGCGCCATCCCCATTGTGGGCGGTATGATCTCGGAGATGACGGAGAGCGTGCTGGCGGCGGCGGGAACGCTGCGCGGCACAGTGGGCGCCGTGGGCGTGCTGGCGATCGGGGCGGTGTGCCTCATGCCGCTGCTGCGGCTGGGTATACAGTTCCTGCTGTATCAATTGGCGGCGTTCGCGGCGGGACTTGTGGGCAGCAAGGCGCTGGGCGAGTACCTCGACAGGCTGGGCGGCGCGTTCGCGCTGGTCTTTGCCATGACGGCGACCTGTGCGCTGGTCTTGCTGGTGGCGCTGCTGGTGGCGGCGAGCGTCGTAACAGCGTAGGAGGGACACAGATGGATTTTTTTCGCCAATGGCTGCTGGGCGTGATTGCCTGTGCGCTGCTGGTCAGCATCGCCGCGCAGGTCAGCCCGGAGGGGAGCTTTCGCGCCGTTGTGCGATTCACCGGCGCCCTGCTGATTCTCTGCGCTGTGCTGCGTCCGCTGAGCGCCTTGGAGCTTTCCGACCTCACGCCGCACAGCGGCTATCGCGAGGCGCTGGCGCAGGCGGAACAATCTCTGCGTACCACGGAGGAAAATGCGCTCGCGAACGGCATAGCCACAGGACTTGCATCATATATTGAGGACAAAGCCGGGAGCTTGGGCGCGGGGGTACGCGCGACGGTCACGGTGGAGAGCCGCGACGGCGTCCCCTTTCCGACAGGCGTAACGCTGCGCGGCGCGTACAGCGATACGGTGGCGGATTTCGTGGAGCGGGAGCTAGGCATAGCAAAGGAGCATCAACAATGGATCGAGTCATAAAACAACTGGCGGGAAAGTACAAGTACGCCGTTGCCGTGGCGCTTCTGGGTGTGTGCCTGATGCTGCTGCCCCGCGGCGGGGCGAAGCGGGAGACGCCGGACGCGCGCGGCATTGTCCAGTCCGAGATGGAGGCGACGCTCGCCGCCTTCGACGGCGTGGGACGGCTGCGGCTGATGCTCACCGGGGACGCCGCGACGCAGCGCTGGACAGGCGCTGTGATCGTCTGCGAGGGCGGAGACAGTGCCGCTGTGCGCCTGGAACTGACGCAGGCGGTGCGCGCCTTGACCGGTCTGAGCGCGGACAAGATCGCCGTTATCCGGGGGAGGCCGTGACATGAAGCATTCATTACCCAAAATCTTAGTTTTTTTCAGGAGGGACAGGAACATGAACAAGCTTTGGAAACGAAATGCCGTGGTGGGCGCGGTGCTGGTGCTGGTGGTAGCGGCGATCGTGCTCAACAGCCGCTACGCCGAGAGCACGCAGAACAGCGGCAAGGTGCTGGGGCAGGCGACGGAGGTCATCGCGCCGGAAACCGAGGAGACCGTCGAAGCCGCGCCTGCGGCGGAGAGCACGTCATCCGACTACTTTGCCGCCGCGCGGCTCTCCCGCCAGCAGGCGCGGGACAGCGCGTTGGCGCTGCTGCAAGAGGCGACCGCCGATGAAACCGCTGACGAGCAGGTCATGGGCGAGGTTGCGCACAGCATCGAGGTGATGGCAAGTAACACCATGGCGGAGGCGCAGATCGAGAACATGATCACCGCCAAGGGCTACACCGACTGCGTGGTGTTTCTCTCCGAGGACAGCGCCAGCGTGGTCGTCGCGTCATCGGACGACGGGCTTCAGACCGAAGACGTGGCGAAGATCACCGACGTGGTGCGACAGGAAACGGGGCTTCCGGTCAGCGCAATCAAGATTTTAGAGGTAAATTGACGGTTGTATTTTGCCGGGAAACATGATAGAATACTCCTGTTGAGTATGGAATAAAACAAGGAGTGTTTTCCTATGGCTGAATATGTGACCCATGCCGAAGAAAACGGCAGCATCAATATCGCGGAGGACGTGGTCGCCGCCATCGTTGCCGACGCGGTGAAGGAGATCGAGGGCGTTGGCGCCATGAGCCAGAACGTCACCGAGCAGCTCACCGGCAAAAAGGCGGCGCGCGGCGTGCGCGTGGAGCAGGTGGACGACGCGATCGTGATCGATCTTTACCTCATGGCGCGTTACGGCTATGAGATTCCGGCGCTGGCGCAGCAGGTGCAAAGCAAGATATCCGACGTGGTGGGCGGCATGACAGGCTTCCCGGTCAAGGAGGTCAACGTTCACGTCGGCGGTATCAGCTTCAACGAATAAAGAGATAAAGGGAACGCTATATGACCCGTAATACCGCAAGAGAAATCGCCATACATCTGGCGTACGAGCTGAGCTTTACCGACCTCTCCCCGGAAGAGCTGGTGAAGGAGCGGCTGACGAAGGCAACCTTTGAAACGCTCTCAGGTGAGGATGAACTGTACGCCGAAGCCCCCGGCGCGACGCAGGCGGAGTATATCCGCGGCATCGTCGCGGGTGTGGCGGAGCATGCCCCGGAGTTGGACGGCTACATCGCGAAGTATGCCAAGGGCTGGCGTTTTGAGCGCATCCCTCTGGTGGCGGGCGCGATCATGCGCGTCGCCATGTACGAGGCGATGTACCGCGACGACATCGACGTGGGTATCGCTGTCAACGAGGCGGTGGAAATCGCCAAGAAGTATGAGACGCCGGAAACGGTGAAATTTATCAACGGCATCCTGGGCAGCTTTGTCCGGGAGGAGCTTCAAAAGTGAATCACTCACAAAAAAGCGGCTCTGCCGCTTTTTTGATACGAAAGAGGGAAAAGCATGGAAGAACAGCAGCGGATGATCTTCAGCGTATCCGAGGCGAACAATTTCATCAAAGCGCTGCTGGACCAGGTACCGCAGTTGCAGGATATCGCCGTTCGAGGTGAGATTTCCAACTATAAGCTGTATCCATCGGGGCATCACTACTTTTCCCTCAAGGACGCCGAGGGCGCTATGCGCTGTGTGATGTTCAAGGGAAACGCCGCCGCGCACCTTCGTTTCCGCCCGGAGAACGGCATGAAGGTCATCGCCTTCGGGCGCGTCTCCGTGTTTCCGCGGGACGGCGCGTATCAGCTCTATGTGACGCAGCTGAGCGCCGAGGGCGTGGGCGATCTTCATGTGGCGTTCGAACAGCTCAGGGACAAGCTCTACAAGGAGGGGTTGTTCGACCCCACTCACAAGAAGCCGCTGCCCCGCTATCCCGGAACCATCGCCATCATCACCTCGTCGGCGGGCGCGGCAGTGCACGACATGATCCGCATTCTGGGCGCCCGCTGGCCGCTGACGAAGGTCAAGCTGCTGCCCGTGCGGGTGCAGGGCGCCGAAGCCCCGCCGGAGATCGTCGGCGCGCTGCGTTACGCGAACAGGTATCGCGTGGCGGACGTAATCATCACGGGACGCGGCGGCGGATCGATTGAGGATTTATGGGCATTCAACGACGAGCGCGTCGCGCGGGCGATCTATGACTCGGAGATTCCCGTAATCTCCGCCGTCGGACATGAGCCGGACGTCACCATTGCGGACTATGTTGCCGACGCGCGGGCGTCCACACCGTCCAACGCGGCGGAGATTGCCGTACCGGATCAAAAGGAGCTGCGCCGCCGGCTGGACGTGCTGGGCGCGCGCGTGGAGCAGAGCGAACGCGCACGGGTGGAGGCGCTGCGAAAGCGCCTCGCGGCGCTCTCGCAAAAGCGGGCGCTGACCGACCCAATGGCGTTTATCGCGGACAAGCGGATGCTGCTGGATTACACGCAGAAAAATCTTGCGTCCATCGCGGAGAAGCAGCTTGCGGAGCGCCAGCGCCGATACGCCTCGCTTTGCGCGTCGTTGGACGCGCTCAGCCCGCTCAAGGTGCTGGGTCGCGGCTACGCCGTGGCGCGCACGTCCGATGGGCAAATCCTCAAAAACGCGGCGGATGCCGCGACGGGTGACAAAATCGAGCTGACGCTTGGCAGCGGCAGCCTTGGCTGCGTGGTCGAGACGAGAAATTTGGAGGGAAACCATGGCTAAGACGGCAAAAAGCTTTGAGGAGAACATCGCGCGCCTGGAGGAGATCGTTGGCGCGTTGGAGAAGGGCGACGCCCAGCTGGCGGACTCTCTCAAGCTGTTTGAGGAGGGTACGAAGCTGGTGACCGAGTGTGGCAAGCTGCTGGACGAAGCGGAGCAGAAGGTGGTCAAGCTCACCAAAGGCGCGGACGGCGCACCGGTGGAGAGCGATTTCACCGGAGAGGCGGAAGGCAATGGACGATAAGCTGTTTGCCCGGAGGTACGAGGAATACCGCGCCGCGGTGGAGGAGTATCTGGATGGGCTGTTCATCGGCAGCGTGCCGTGGAAAACGCTGTATGAGTCTATGCGCTACAGTGTTCTTTCCGGCGGCAAGCGGCTTCGCCCGGTGCTGGCGCTGGAGGTGGCGCGTCTGGGCGGCAGCCGCGATTGGCGCGACGCGCTGCCCTTTGCCTGCGCGCTGGAGCTGGTGCATACTTACTCGCTGATCCACGACGATCTGCCCTGCATGGACAATGACACGCTGCGCCGCGGCAAGCCCACGAATCACGTTGTCTACGGTGAGACCATGGCGACGCTGGCGGGGGACGCGCTCCAGCCGGAGGCGTACCGCCTGATTGCGGAGGCGCCGCGTCTGGACGCAAAAGCGAAGGTCGAGGCGACCGCCGCACTTGCGCGTGCCAGCGGCGCGGACGGCATGGTGGCGGGGCAGGTGCTGGACCTGACCGACTTTGGCAGGGATGAGCAGTCACTGCGGCTGCTGCACGAAAAAAAGACCTGCATGATGATCCAATGCGCGGCGGAGCTGGGCTGCGCGGCGGCTGACGCGCCTGCGGAGGTCCGCGCGGCGACGCGGATGTATGCTGCGCGTCTGGGGCTTGCATTCCAGATTCAGGACGATCTGCTGGACGTCATCGGCGATGAGATCACCTTCGGCAAGCCCATCGGCTCGGACGCCGAGGAGGGCAAGACCACCTACGTCGACCTGCTGGGCGTCGACGGCTGCAAGGCGGAGGTCAGGCGGCTGACGGATGCGGCAATCTCAGCGCTGAGCGGAATGGAAGAGACGGAGTTTCTCATCACCGTGGCGCGCAATCTTGCTACGCGGGAAAAATAAATCAAACGGCGGCGGGGAAAAGCCCAGCCGCCGTTTTGCACAGGAGAGCGGCACAAAAACTTTCTGTGAATATTCGAGGTATACCTTGAATATTCAGCCTTCATCGTATATAATATCAAGCTGCTGAACAGCGGCGCAGTATCCTAGTCAGATCTGCCGTCTCCTAAGAAGGGCCTAAAAATCCTTTAAAGGGCACAACTGTGAAACCTTTGGTGCCTGCTTCTTACGCCCAGTTTGGGGTGGGTGCTGAAGGGAGGCTATGCCTTTCGTTACCGGAAGCTGAGCCTGCGGTCTCCGGGCGTCCCCTAATGGCATGGGGGTCACGACCCTGTTTCCGTGGAGACCCGTTTGCGTGCCGGGCGTACTCCCGTGTTGGTAAGCGACCCTGGTACGGAACGGGCGATGAACCCGCGTCGCGGTGCTAATCGGCGTTTGTGCCGTGAACGCTGTGCGCGGAGTAGCCTGCCTTGCGTGGCGTCGGCGAATCGGAGAATACAACCGAATCCCCCGGCCAGGGGAGAGGGCGATCGCTCCGTGAAACCGGCGCTGCAAAAGAGGCTAAGAGACGGTTTGACTGTGGCGGAAATCGCCTAGGCTGTCCATTGGGGCAGGGCAGGGGTTACAGTGCGGACTAAGTGGCAATCGGGTACCGCGCGTCGGCGACGGCGCGGCACGGCCCTCAAAGGGGAACCGCCTGACCGGCAACGGGAGGCGGGCCGCGGGGAAATCCAACCCGACCAAAGCCGTAGGATTACCCTGCTTTGCTGCCGCTGTTTTAGCTTCAAAAAAAGAGGACGCAGTCCTCGCTTTTGAAAAAACATCGCTGCGCTTCCCGTACGCCGATGGTGTACGGGCGCTTCGCGCAGAGTATTTTTTCTGGCGCACATGTCGTCAGAAAAAACGAGCAGATTCATTTCGCGCCTGCGTGCGCGAAAAAGGAGCAACCATGAAAAAAGAAGAGGCTAAGCCTCGAAGTTATTGGCATTGGGTCGTCCACATCTTTCTCATGTCCGTGTTCCTCTCCGCGCTGCTGAGCTTTGCCTCCGGCGTTGTGCTGGAGGACGCGGGCTATGTGCTGGCGGTGGCGGTGCTGCTGGCGTTCATTCTGCTGGGCATCGTGTTCGACGTCATCGGCGTCGCGGTGACAGCGGCGGACGCGAAACCCTTTCACTCTATGGCGTCCCACCGGGAAAAGGGTGCGAAGGAGGCACTGTTCCTGCTGAAAAACGCGGAAAAGGTTTCCAGCTTCTGCAACGACGTGGTGGGCGACATCTGCGGCATCGTCAGCGGCTCCACCGCGGCGGTGATCGTACTGCGTTTGCAATCGACCTTCAACACTAAAAATATTCTGATCTCGATCGCCGTGACGGCGTTGATCTCCGGCCTGACCATCGGAGGAAAGGCGATCGGCAAGCGGCTGGCGCTCAGCCACAGCACGGACGTGGTGTATCGCACAGCAAAGGTGATGCGTGTGCTGCGGATCGGGAAAAAATGAGGGAATCGTCTTGATCTTAGAACAAATTCACAGCCCTGCGGACGTCAAGGCGCTCAGCCGAGCGGAGACGGAGCGGCTGTGTGAAGAACTGCATACATTCCTGCTCCACAGCGTTGCCGAGACCGGGGGGCATCTTGCCTCGAACCTCGGCGCGGTGGAGCTGACGGTGGCGATCCATCGCGTGTTTGATACCGCGCGGGATCGTCTGGTGTTCGACGTGGGACATCAATGCTACGCCCACAAGGTGCTGACCGGGCGGCGGGAACAGTTTCCGACGCTGCGGCAGTACGGCGGACTGTCCGGCTTCCCCAAGCCCAATGAGAGCGTGCACGACGCCTTTGTGGCGGGTCACGCGTCCAACTCCGTCTCCGTGGCGCTGGGCATGGCGCGGGCGCGGACGCTGCTGGGGGAGGACTATTCCGTGCTGGCGCTCATCGGCGACGGCGCGCTCTCCGGCGGTCTTGCCTACGAGGGACTCAACAACGCGGGCGCGTCGGGCGAGCCGCTGATCGTCATTCTCAACGACAACGGCATGTCCATCTCCCGCAACGTGGGCGCGGTGAGCAAGCATCTGTCCCGCCTTCGCACCAAGCCGGCGTATTACGAATTCAAAAAGGCATACAACCGCGCGCTGGGCGTCAACCAGGTAGGGCGCGCGCTGCGGGACTTCAGCCATCTGGTCAAAACCGGCGTCAAAAACGCGCTGCTGCCCAACGCGACCTTGTTTGAGGATATGGGCTTCACCTATGTCGGACCCATCAACGGGCATAACGAGGAGCAGGTGGAGACCGCGCTGCGCTGGGCAAAGGAGCTGAACTGCCCGGTGCTGCTGCATGTGCGCACCGTCAAGGGTAAGGGCTATCCCCCGGCGGAGCAAGAGCCGGGCAAGTGGCACGGCGTGGGCGCCTTCGACGCGCTGACCGGCAGAATTCGGGAGAGCGGCGAGAGCTTTTCCTCCGTGTTTGGCAAAACGCTCTGTGAGCTGGCGGCAGGGGACAGGCGCGTCTGCGCCATCACGGCGGCAATGGAGGACGGCACGGGGCTGACGGATTTTGCAGCCCGCTACCCGAACCGCTTCTTCGACGTGGGAATCGCGGAAGCGCAGGCGGCGGCAATGGCGGCGGGCATGGCGAAGCAGGGCATGATTCCTGTGTTCGCCGTGTACTCAACGTTTTTGCAGCGCGCGTATGACCAGCTCATCCATGACACGGCGCTGTCCAACCTCCATGTGGTGTTCGCCGTGGATCGCGCGGGCTTTGTCGGCGCGGACGGGGAGACCCATCACGGCATCTTTGACGCTACCTTTTTGTCCGATATTCCGAATATGACGGTGCTGTGTCCGTCCAGCTTCGCGGAGCTGCGCTCCATGCTGCGCCGCGCCGTTTTTGAGATCGACGGTCCCGTGGCGATCCGATATCCCCGCGGCGGGGAGGAACGCTATCGTGAGGACAGCGGTGACGGCGCGTTTGCGGAGCTGCGCGCGGGGAACGATGTGACCCTCTGTGCTTACGGCACGATGATCGCGCCGGTGCTGGACGCGGCGGAGCTGCTGGAAAAGGACGGCATCGCGGCGCGGGTCATCAAGGTCAACCGCATCTCCCCCTTTGTGGATGAGGACGTGCGTAAGACCTTTTCGGGTACAAGGAGACTTGTTGTCGCGGAGGAGTGCACCAGCGTCGGCTGCGTCGGTCAGCGCCTTGCGGCGATTCTGACCGAGGAGGGTGCTCCGCTGGAGAAGCTGTATTTGTGCAATTTGAATAAGAATTTCCCGCCCCACGGCGATTCCAAACGCCTGCGGGAGAGGTTTCACCTGGACGCCGCGTCCATCGCGGCGAAAGCACGGGAGGTGGTTCGATGAGCGACAGGCAAAGGCTGGATGTGGCGCTGGTCGAACGCGGTCTTGCCGAGACCCGGCAGAAGGCGCAAGCCACCATCATGAGCGGTATCGTGTACGTCAATGAGCAGAAGGTGGACAAGGCGGGGTTCGCCGTGACGCCGGAGGCGAAGATCGAGGTGCGCGGCAGTACGCTGCGCTATGTGAGCCGCGGCGGGCTGAAGCTGGAAAAGGCGATGCGTGAATTTGACCTGACGCTCACGGGCAGCGTCTGCGCGGACATCGGCGCCTCCACCGGCGGGTTTACCGACTGCATGCTGCAAAACGGAGCGGTAAAGGTTTACGCTGTGGACGTGGGTTACGGTCAGCTGGACTGGAAGCTTCGCAGCGACGGACGCGTGGTATGTATGGAGCGCACCAACGCCCGCTACCTCACCCATGAGCAAATCCCGGACGAGCTGGACTTCGCGTCCATCGACGTGTCGTTCATCTCGCTCAAGCTGATCCTGCCCGCGGTGAACGGCTTATTGAAGGACGGCGGGCATGTCGCCTGTCTCGTCAAGCCCCAGTTTGAGGCGGGACGGGAGAAAGTGGGCAAGAAGGGCGTCGTCCGCGACCCGTCGGTGCATCGGGAGGTGCTGGAGCACTTCCTCGAACACGCCGCCGACAGTGGATTCGGCGTACTGGACTTGACGTTTTCTCCCATCCGCGGACCGGAGGGGAACATCGAATATTTAGGCTATCTGGAAAAAGGCGCGCAAACCGGGCGGATGTTTGATCTTGCCGCGCTGGTGGAGGCGTCCCACGCCGAATTGGACACATAAGAAGGTGAGTCAATTGCTCAGAAAAGTGATTCTTTGCCCCAACCCCTACCGCGATACGGAGCTGCGCGTCGCAAAGGAGGCGAAGGCGATTCTGGATGAGATCAAGTGTCCGAACGTGGTTTGCATCCCGTTTCGCGGCAGCGAGGAGCCGGAGGGCTACGGATTGGAGATTCGCCCGCTCCAGCAGGAGCTGCGCGGCGCGGATATGCTGATCGCCTTCGGCGGCGACGGGACGATCCTGCATCTGTCCAAAACCGCCGCGCACAAGGATATTCCGGTGCTGGGCATCAACCTCGGCAGCCTCGGTTTCATGGCGGAGCTGGAGCAAAAGGAACTGCCCAAGCTGCGCCAGCTCGCGGAGCAGAATTACATTGTCGAGAGCCGTATGATGCTGGACGTGTGCGTGCGGCGGGAGGGTCGCGTGATCTATTCCAGCCTCGCGCTCAACGAGGCGCTCATCGCCCGCGGCAACGTGTCCCGTGTCATCCGGTTGCATATTTTTACCGAAAACGGCAAGCTGGTGGACGTGGCGGGCGACGGCGTGGTGGTGGCGAGTCCCACCGGTTCGACGGCGTACTCCCTCAGCGCGGGCGGACCCGTGGTGGAGCCTACGGCGCGGAATTTCGTGGTCAGCCCCATCTGCGCCCACAGCGTCCACGCCAACTCTTACGTCCTCGCGCCGGAGCGCACCATCACGGTGCAGACCGAGGCGACGGGCTATAAGCCGGTGGTGCTGTCAGTGGACGGCGGACGCGCGTTCTCGCTGCGCCACGGCGATTCGGTGGAGATTACCCGGTCGCGATACGACACCAAGCTGGTACGGCTGGAGAATCGAAGCTTTTGCGAAGTGCTGCAAAGAAAAATGCTGGGAGGATTGACGGAAAATGAAAAATGACAGACAGGAAATGATCCTCGCCATCATTGCGGGGGAACCCATTGAGACGCAGGAGCAGCTGATCGACCGGCTGCGCGAGCGCGGCATCAACAGCACCCAGGCGACCATATCCCGCGACATCAAGCAGCTGCATCTCATCAAGGAGCCGGCGGGCGGCGGGCGATACCGCTACGCGGTTTCGGCGCGCAAAACCAAGCTCAACTTTGCCGACCGGCTTCAGACCATCCTCCGCGAGAGCATCTTGAGCGTCGATTACGCGCAGAACATCGTGGTGCTCAAGACCATGCCGGGCCTTGCCGGCGCGGCGGGCGCTGCGTTTGACGGCATGGAGCTGGCGCAGATGGTTGGCTCCATCGCCGGCGACGACACGGTGCTGATCGTCATGCGCGACGTGGAAAGCGCGGCGGAGATATGCGCCGAGATCGCGTCCATGCAAAAGAAGTTTCAGAAGTAAGGGATCGATATGCTGCAATTACTGCACATAGAGAATATTGCGCTCATCGAGCAGGCGGACATCGCCTTTGAGCGAGGCTTTAACGCGCTCACCGGTGAGACCGGCGCGGGCAAATCCATCGTAATTGACTCCCTCGGCGCGGTGCTGGGGCAGCGCACCTCCCGCGACTTGATCCGCACCGGCGCGGGAAAGGCGTTTGTCAGCGCTGCCTTTGACGGTGTGGACGCAGGCATCCCGGCGCTTGCCGAAAACGGCGTCGCGCCGGAGGAGGACGGCTCGCTGCTGCTCTCGCGCGAGCTGTCGGCGGACGGGAAAAACGTCTGCCGCGCCAACGGACGACCGATAACCGTGGCGCAGCTCAAGGCGATCGGCTCGGCGCTGCTGAACATTCACGGTCAGCACGACGGTACGGCGCTGCTGGACGAGACGCAGCATCTGCTGTATCTTGACCGTTTCGCTCACATGGACGCGCGGCTGGAGGACTATGGCAAGCGCTACGCCGCGCTGTCCGCCATCCGCCGTGAGATCGACGCGCTGCGAATGGACGAGGCGGAGAAGGCGCGCCGCGTTGACACGCTCCGGCATCAGATCGAGGAACTGGAGCGCGCGGAGCTCAAGGAGGGTGAGGAGGAGGCGCTGTTGGCACGGCGCAACATTCTTCGTAACGGCGAAAAGTTCATCGCCGCCGTCACCGAGGCGGACTACTGCCTCAACGGCGGAGACGAGTCCGGCGGCGCGGCACCCGCCATCAAGCAGGCGCTGGACGCGATCCACGGTCTGCGGAGTCTGGGCGACGAGTTTATCGATCTTTCCGAACGCCTGGAGGCGCTGTACAGCGAGGCGTATGACCTCGCCATGACGATCCGCGACAAGCGGGAGGGATTCGACTTTTCCCCGCAGGAGCTGGACGCGGCGGAGAGCCGCCTGGATCAGCTCTACCGGCTCAAAAAGAAATACGGCGGCACGGTGGAGGAGATGCTCGCGTTCCTCGACCGTTCGAAGGATGAGCTGGATCGCATCGAGTACGCCGACGACCGCATTGCCCAGCTGCAAAAGAAGCTGGACGAGCAGAACGCCGCCGTCGCTCAGGCGGCGCGAGAGCTTTCCGACGCGCGCAAGGCGGCGGCGGAGACGCTGGAAGCGGAGATCGCCCGCGAGCTTGCGGAACTGGACATGCCCAAGGTGCGCTTTGCCATTGATTTTGCCGAGCAGGAACCGGACGCGACGGGCATGGACGTGGTGCGCTTCCTCATGTCCGCCAACGTGGGCGAGGAGCTGAAGCCCATCCATAAGATTGCCTCCGGCGGCGAACTGGCGCGCATCATGCTGGCGATGAAGAACGTTTTTGCCGCGCAGGAGAGCGTCATGACCATGGTGTTCGACGAGGTTGACACCGGCGTATCGGGTCGCGCCGCCCAGCGCGTCGCGGAGAAGCTCGCCAAGGTTTCCCGGGAAAAGCAGGTGCTGTGCGTGACGCATCTGCCGCAGCTCGCGGCAATGGCGGACACCCATTTCTGCGTGGAAAAGGGCGAGGAGAATGGTCGCACGCATACCCGTGTGCAAGTGCTCAGCCGCGACGGCCGCGCCAGAGAGCTGGCACGGCTCACCGGCGGCGAGAGTGTCAGCGAGACCATGCTCCGCGGCGCGGAGGAACTGCTCACCGGCGCGGAGACGTTCAAAAAGACCTTGACGGGGGGCAGATGATGAATCGATTTGCCGACCGCGTGCAGCGGGAGTTTCCCGTTCGACGCAAGCCGACGGAAAAGGAAAAATTCCGCCTCTGGCTGGTGGGTACGCTGCGGGAGCTGGGCTACCAGCCGAAGCTCCAGCACCGGGAGACGGCGCTGCGCATCGGCGGTGACGTGACCAACGTGGTCGTGGGCGACCCGGAGAAGGCGAAGCTGCTCCTCGTCGCGCACTATGACACGGGCGTCCGCACTCTGCTGCCGCCGTTCTATATGCCGACGCGGCCGCTGACGGCGTTTCTCTATCTGGCGCTCACGCCGGTGCTGGTGCTGGCGGGCAGCTTTGTGCTGTCCTTTGCGCTGACGTTTCCGTTCAACGCGCCATACCTGACGCTGCCGCTGTTCCTTATTCTGATGGTGACGGCGCTTTTATACCTGCGCTTCGGCCCCAGCGAGACGCGCAACCTTAACGACAACACCTCCGGCGTCGCGGCGCTGCTGGAAACGGCAGCCGCGCTGACGCCGGGCTGCCGCGACAAGGTGGCGTTCGCGTTTCTCGACGGCGGCTTCGGGGGACTCTCCGGCGCGAAGGGATTTCGTGCGCGGTATCCCTCCGCCAAGGAAAAGACCGTCATCAATGTAAACTGCGTCGCCGAGGGCGGCGAGCTGCTGATCCTGCCGAACAAGTACAGCCGCTGGGACGGCGAGGTGCTCGACGCGATCTTAGACAGCTTTGAAAACGGCGAACACACCACGACCTTCCTGAAAACCGACGGGCTGATCTACTACCCCTCGGACAACCGGGCGTTCCGACACTCGTTCGCCATCTGTGCCTGCGAGACACTCCGGGGCTTCGGCAGGATCGTGCGTCCGGCGAAAGCCGCGGACGTCGACCCGGAAAAAATACAACTGCTGAAAAGCGGTCTCTGCAAGCTGGCGGAGACGATTCAATAACCATCCACAAAGGAGATTATACCTATGCAGATTTACGAAGAACTCAAGGCACGCGGACTCATCGCCCAGGTAACGGACGAGGACGAGATCCGCGAGCTGGTCAACAACGGCAAGGCAACCTTTTACATCGGCTTCGACTGCACGGCGGACAGCCTGCACGTCGGACACTTTATGGCGCTGTGCCTGATGAAGCGCCTGCAAATGGCGGGCAACAAGCCCATTGCGCTCATCGGCGGCGGCACCACGATGATCGGCGACCCATCCGGGCGGACCGACATGCGCAAGATGCTGACCCGCGAGGATATTGAGCACAACGCCGAGTGCTTCAAGCGTCAGATGGAGAAGTTCACCGAGTTCGGCCCCGGCAAGGCGATGATGCTCAACAACGCCGATTGGCTGATGGACCTCAACTACATCGAGCTGCTGCGCGAGGTGGGCGCCTGCTTCTCGGTAAACAACATGCTCCGTGCCGAATGCTACAAGCAGCGCATGGAGAAGGGACTCAGCTTCCTCGAATTCAACTACATGATCATGCAGGCGTATGACTTCTACCACATGTATCAGACGGTGGGCTGCAACATGGAGTTCGGCGGCAATGACCAGTGGTCGAACATGTTGGCGGGCACGGAGCTGATCCGCCGCAAGCTGGACAAGGACGCTTACGCCATGACCATCACGCTGCTGCTCAACAGCGAGGGCAAGAAGATGGGCAAGACCGCCTCCGGCGCGGTGTGGCTCGATCCCAACAAGACCAGCCCCTACGATTTCTACCAGTACTGGCGCAACGTCGGCGACGCGGATGTGCTCAAGTGCATCCGTATGTTGACCTTCCTCCCGCTCGAACAGATCGACGAGATGGACAAGTGGGAGGGCAGCGAGCTTAACCGCGCCAAGGAGATTCTTGCCTACGAGCTGACCAAGCTCGTCCACGGCGAGGAGGAGGCGAACAAGGCACAGGAGAGCGCGAAAGCCCTCTTCGGCGGCGGCGGCAGCATGGAGAACGTGCCGTCAACGACCCTCACGGACGCCGATCTGACCGACGGCAGGATCGACATTTTGAGCGTGCTCACCAAGACCGGTCTCTGCCCGTCCCGCGGTGAAGCCCGCCGTCTGGTGCAGCAGGGCGGCGTCACGGTGGATGACGTCAAGGTCGCCGGTATCGACGAGAGCTACGACAAGGATCGCCTTGCCACGAACGGCATCATGGTCAAGAAGGGCAAGAAGGTCTACCACAAGGTCACCATGTAAGCAAAAAGAGCGGCGCTGCCGCGCATGGACCGCAAAGAACGACGTCCCGGACAAAATACGGGACGTCGTTTTCTGTTGGAACCGTGTGACGGCAGCCCGCCTTCTGTTCATCTGCGCCGCGCAAGCGCTGAATCCTCTCTGCGGAAATATTTCTGATGTAATCATTGACATTACAACAGATGCGTGCTATACTTCGCGTTGTAAATGCTTCTATTACAACATTTCGGGAGCTATTGATGCAGTATCATGGACAAGCCGGACGATCTCAAGGCGTCTGACGAAATGACCGAGTGGCTGCTGGCGTAAAAACAGAACCGGCATCGGACACGATGCGGAAAGGACTACAGAGGTTCCATCATGTTTGGTTTTCACAATTTCAACACACAAAAGCCGTCCCACACCGGCGAGGATTCGGTGAAGCGGCTGAAACAAGCGCTTGCGGACTGTGACGCCGTCGTGATTGGCGCCGGCGCCGGACTGTCTACCTCGGCGGGGTTTACCTATTCGGGAGAACGGTTTGAGCGCTATTTCCACGACTTCATTGAAAAGTACCGTCTCCCGGATATGTACTCCGGCGGGTTTTACGTCATGCGTCTTCCGCCGGAGGAGCTTTGGGCGTATTGGAGCCGCTATATCTATGTGAATCGCTGCATGAATCCGCCCAAGCCGGTCTATGAAAAGCTGCTTGAGCTGGTGCGGGAGAAGGACTATTTTGTGCTGACGACCAACGTGGATCACTGCTTCCAGAAAGCCGGCTTCGACAAGCATCGGCTGTTCTACACCCAGGGCGACTACGGTCTGTGGCAGTGTTCAGTGCCGTGCCACGCAAAAACCTACGACAACGCGGAGACCGTCCGCGCGATGGTTGAGGCGCAGGGCTTTGTGATCGCGGAAGACGGAGCGCTGACCGTGCCGGAGGGCATCACGCTCAAAATGACCGTCCCCACGGAGCTGGTGCCCCTCTGTCCGGTCTGCGGCAAGCCCATGAGCATGAATCTTCGCGCAGACGACACGTTCGTGGAGGATGAGGGCTGGCATCGGGCGGCGGAACGCTACTCCGATTTCCTGCGGCGTCATCAGAACGGCAAGGTTCTGTTTTTGGAGACGGCGGTGGGATGGAACACGCCGGGCATCGTGAAATACAGCTTCTGGCGCATGGTCAAAGAGTGGCAGCGCGCCACCTATGCCTGCCTGAACTACGGTGAGGCGTACGCGCCGGAGGAGATTGCCGGAAAGTCTATCTGCATTGATGGAGACATCGGGGAAATCTTAAATCAGCTTTGAATCGCTTCGAAACCGGCGCCGCGGAAGGCGCTTCCCAATTCGGATTTCGTTGACTTTTCCGCGCGCCGGTGCTATTCTGCAAAAGTGAGATTACGTCTGGAAAAGAGGGTCGTCAGACGGCGATCCTCTTTTTGCTTGCTATGAGAGGAGTGACGCGCATGCAAACGCACCGTGACCGGCACGGTTATCTGGTGGAAACCCCGATTCCACGGCTGATCGGCGAGCTGTCCGTGCCGACGGTCATCAGTATGCTGGTGACGGGCATTTATAACTCCGCCGACACCTATTTCGTCGGGCGCATCTCCACGCAGGCGACCGCGGCGGTGGGGCTGGTATTCACCGTCATGGCGATCATTCAGGCGCTGGGCTTTTTCTGCGGTCACGGTTCGGGAAACTACCTCTCGCGGCTGCTGGGCGCGGGAAAGAATCAGGAGGCGAATGAGATCGCGGCGACGGGCTTTGCGCTGGCGCTGTGCATCGGCATTGCCATCGCGGCGCTGGGCAATCTGCTCGCACCGCAGCTCGCCGACCTCATTGGCGCGACGGACGCGTCCCGCGCGGATACGGTGGCGTACATGCGGATCATCCTGCTGGGCGCACCGTTCATGGTGGGACAGTTTGTCATCAACAACCAACTGCGCTTTCAGGGAAGCGCGTTTTACGCGATGGCAGGTCTCATGTGCGGCGCGGTCATCAACATCGCGCTGGACCCGCTGCTGATGTTCGGACTTGGTCTCGGCGTCCGCGGCGCGGCAATCGCCACCGTCAGCGGGCAGACGGTGAGCTTCGTTGCGCTGCTCATCGGCAGCGGACGCGGCGAAAACATCCGCCTGCGGGCAAAAAATGTGCGCATGAGCGCCGCGAATGTGGGGCAGATCGTCAACGGCGGCATGCCGTCGCTGGCGCGGCAGGGTCTCGCGGCGGTGTCCACGCTGCTGCTCAACCGCTACGCCCGTCTCTACGGCGGGGATGCGGCGATCGCTGGCATGTCCATCGTGACCCGCGTGCTGATGCTGCTGTCCTCGGCGCTGATCGGCTTCGGACAGGGCTACCAGCCCGTGTGCTCCTACAATTACGGCGCGAAACGCTACGACCGCGTGCGGGAGGGTTACCGCTTCTGCGTAAAATACGGCACGCTGCTCATGGCGGCGGCATCCGCGATCTGTCTCGTCTGGGCAAAACCCATTGTGGGCTGGTTCCGCGACGACCCGGAGGTGGTCGCCGTGGGCGCGGCGGCGCTGCGCTGGCAGGCTTCCGCGCTTCCGCTGCTCGCGACCTCGGTGCTGACCAACATGATGCTGCAAGCCACGGGACAGGGAGTCAAAGCGTCGATCACCTCATCGGCACGCAACGGCATTTTTTTCATTCCGCTGATTCTGACGCTGCCCCGCGTGCTGGGTCTCACGGGCGTGGAGATGACGCAGGCGTGGGCGGACGTGCTGACATTCCTGCTGTGCCTGTACGTCATGCGCGGCGAGTGGCGGGAGCTGAGCGAGAAAATGACAGAGGAGGGGACGGAGCATGGATCAGTTTGAACGTACCCGTATGCTGCTGGGGAATGACGCGATCATGAGGCTCCATGCCTCCCGCGTGGCGGTGTTCGGCGTGGGCGGAGTCGGCGGCTATGTTGTCGAGGCGCTTGCCCGGAGCGGCGTCGGCGCGCTGGATTTGATCGACAATGACACGGTCGCTCTTTCCAACCTCAACCGCCAGATCATCGCGACGCATGACACCGTGGGCCGTCCCAAGGTGGAGGTCGCCGCGGAGCGGGTAAGATCGATCTACCCGGAGTGTGCGGTACGAACCGTCCAGATGTTCTACCTTCCTGAGACGGAGGGCGCGTTCGACTTCTCGCGGTACGATTACCTTGTGGACGCGATCGACACTGTGGCGGCAAAGATTTCGCTGGTGCTGCGCGCACAGGAGGCGGGGACGCCGATCATCAGCGCCCTCGGCACCGGAAACAAGCTCGACCCGGCGATGCTGGAGATCGGTGACCTCTATGACACCTCGGTTTGCCCGCTGGCACGGGTGATGCGCCGCGAACTGCGCCGCCGCGGCGTCCGAAAACTGACGGTGCTCTGGTCGCGGGAGGAGCCGATCAAGCCCCTGCCGCCGGAGGAGGAAACGGAGCGCCGCGGACTGCCCGGCTCAACGGCGTTTGTACCCGCCGCGGGCGGGCTGATGATCGCAAGCCGTGTGGTGCGCGATCTGATCAGGCGATGAAAAGGTTTTGCTTTTTGTGAAAAAGTATTATATAATATCCTAGCTGCTGCAATTTCTTTGCAAGGAGAGGGAAACCAATGAACGCAATCGTCAGTGTGCTCGGACGCGATAAGGTGGGCATCACCGCCGCCGTCTGCGTCAAGATGGCGGATTATCAAATCAATATTCTGGACATCTCCATGACCGTCATGCAGGGAAACTTCACCATGATCATGGTGGTCGATCTGGAAAACATGACCGCGCCGTTCGGCGAGGTCGTGGACGCCTGCGATGCGCTGGGCAAGGAGCTTGGCGTATCCATCCGCATCCAGCGGCAGGAAATATTCGACGCGATGCACGAGATATAAGAGGTGTGCGATGCTGACACAGAAGGAAATTTTCGCGACCATTGAGATGATCGACCGGCAGCATCTGGACATTCGCACCGTCACCATGGGGATATCTCTGCTCTCGTGCTGCGACGCGGACGCAAGGAAAGCCTGTGATAAGATTTACGACAAAATTACCCGCTGCGCCGAAAACCTTGTGCGCGTGGGGCGGGATATTGAGACGGAATTCGGCATACCCATTGTGAATAAGCGGATTTCCGTCACGCCCATGGCGCTGGTCGCTGCGGCGAGCGAAACGGAGGACTATGTTCCCTTTGCGCTGGCGCTGGATCGTGCCGCCAAAACCTGCGGCGTCAACTTCATCGGCGGCTACAGTGCGCTGGTGCAAAAAGGCATGACGGCGGCGGACGAGAAGCTGATCCGCTCCATTCCCGAAGCTCTTGACCGCACAGAGCTGGTCTGCTCGTCGGTGAACGTTGGCTCGACCCGCGCGGGAATCAACATGGACGCCGTGGCGCTGATGGGGAAGATCATCAAGGAAACGGCGGAGCGCACGAAAGACCGCGACGGGCTTGGCTGCGCGAAGCTGGTGGTGTTCTGCAACGCGGTGGAGGATAACCCGTTCATGGCGGGTGCGTTCCACGGCGTCGGTGAGGCGGAGAAGGTCATCAACGTGGGCGTGAGCGGACCGGGCGTCGTCTATCACGCGCTGCAAAGCGTCAAGGGCGCGAGCTTTGACGTGGTGGCGGAAACGGTGAAAAAGACCGCGTTTCGCGTGACGCGCATGGGGCAGCTGGTGGCGCAGGAGGCGTCCAGACGCCTTGACACGCCGTTCGGCATTGTCGATTTGAGTCTCGCGCCCACCCCGGCGGTGGGCGACAGCGTGGCGCGGATTTTGGAGGAGATGGGGCTTGAGGTCTGCGGTACCCACGGCACCACAGCGGCGCTGGCGCTGTTAAACGACGCGG
The DNA here is from genome assembly GCA_017527825.1 of Oscillospiraceae bacterium. Classification (GTDB taxonomy): domain Bacteria; phylum Bacillota; class Clostridia; order Oscillospirales; family Oscillospiraceae; genus Hominicoprocola. The sequence continues at coordinate 4,151 of JAFXPO010000047.1, read as the reverse complement.
TCAAAAAGGGCGGCGTCATGGCGTCGAGCAGCGTTGGCGGACTCTCCGGCGCGTTCATCCCGGTGAGCGAGGACGAGGGCATGATTGCCGCGGCACAGTCCGGCGTGCTGACGCTTGACAAGCTGGAGGCGATGACCTGCGTCTGCTCGGTGGGGCTTGACATGATTGCCGTCCCCGGCGACACCAGCGCGGAGACCGTCGCCGCTATCATCGCGGACGAAGCGGCGATCGGCATGGTGAACAACAAGACCACTGCGGTGCGTCTGCTGCCCGTGCCGGGCAAGCAGGTGGGGGACTCCGTCGAGATGGGCGGCTTGCTCGGCTCCGCGCCGGTGATGCCGGTGCACGGCGAGTCCAGCGCGGCGTTCATCCGGCGCGGCGGGCGCATTCCCGCTCCGCTGCACAGCCTGCGCAATTGAGCGTACCAGATTGATCTGATTATCATAAAGGAGAATGTAGGAATGTGTGGAATCGTAGGATTTGTCGGCAAGCAGCAGGCGGCTCCGATCCTGCTGGACGGACTGAGCAGACTGGAATACCGCGGGTACGACTCCGCGGGCGTTGCAGTGGTCTCGCCGGACGGCGGCATTGACGTGCAGAAGTCCAAGGGACGCTTGCAGGTGCTCAGCGACCTGATCCATGGCGGCGAGGACATGAAGGGCTGCATCGGCATCGGTCACACCCGCTGGGCGACGCACGGCGCGCCGAGCGACGTGAATTCCCATCCGCACCTGAGCGAAGGCGGTAAGTTTGCTGTCATCCACAACGGCATCATTGAAAACTACGTCGAGATCAAGGAGTTTCTCATCCATCAGGGCGTCCACTTCCGTTCGGAGACGGACTCTGAGGTGGTGGCGCAGCTGTTGGAATTCTATTACAACGAGTGCCATGATTTTCTGGAAGCGGTGGGTCGTGTGCTGCGCCGCATTGAGGGTGCCTACGCGCTGGGCATGCTCTGCGCCGACTGCCCCGACCGCATCATTGCCGCCCGTAAGGACGCGCCGCTGCTGTTGGGCTACGGCGACGGGGAATACTTCATTGCCTCCGACGTGACTGCCATCATCAAGCACACCCGCGAGGTGGCATATATGGAGGATGGCGAAATCGCCATTTTGACCACCGACGGCATCGTGGTGGAGGACGCGCTCCAGCAGCCGGTGGAAAAGCAGCGCCACCACATCGACTGGGAGGTGTCCGCCGCGGAGAAGGGCGGCTACCCGCACTTCATGCTCAAAGAGATTTTCGAGCAGCCTGAGGCGCTGCGCCGCGCCATTTCGCCGCGCCTGAAGGACGGCAGGGTGACGCTGGATGACATGAAGCTCAGCGCTGAGCAGATTCGGAACTTTTCCCGCATTTTCATTGTTGCCTGCGGCTCATCCTATCACGTTGGCATGGTTGGCAAGTACAATCTGGAGCATCTCATGCGCCGGAGCGTCGAGGTCTGCCTTGCCTCCGAGTTCCGCTACAGCGATCCCATCATCGACGATCATACGCTGGTCATCGTTATCAGCCAGTCCGGCGAGACGCTGGACACCATGGCGGCGCTGCGTGAGGCGAAGGCGCGCGGAGCATACATCCTCTCCATCGTCAACGTGGTTGGCTCGTCCATCGCCCGCGAATCGGACGATGTGCTCTACACTTGGGCGGGACCGGAAATTGCCGTCGCCACGACAAAGGCGTATTCCACGCAGCTGGCGGTGCTGGACATGATCGGTCTCGCTTTCGGCGAGGCGCTGGGCACCGTCGATTCCGCGGAGTATGACGCGGCGGTGGAGGGACTGCAAAAGCTCCCGGAGCAATTGGAAGAGGTGCTGGCAAACTGCGCGGACATCCAGAAATTTGCCTCCGAGCATTTCAACCACAACTCCATTTTCTTCATCGGACGCAACCTCGACTATGCGCTGGGGCTGGAGGGCTCGCTGAAATTGAAGGAGATTTCCTACATCCACTCCGAGGCATACGCCTCCGGCGAGCTGAAGCACGGCACGATCTCCCTCATCGAGGACGGTACGCTGGTCGTCGCGCTTGGCACCTACGGCAGGCTCTTCGACAAGGCGATGAGCAACGTGGTTGAGGTCAAGGCCCGCGGCGCGGACGTGCTGGCGCTGACCACCGACGCCCATCGCGCCGAGATGGAAAAAACGGTACCGAACGTGCTCTCGATCCCCAACACGGTGGATATGCTCCTGCCGAGCCTTGGCGTTGTGCCGCTGCAATTGTTCTCCTACTATGTGGCGCTCCAGCGCGGCTGCGACATCGACAAGCCCCGCAATCTCGCAAAATCCGTCACCGTGGAATGAAAAAAGAAAACCGCCTTTTGGCGGTTTTCTTTTTATTTGCCGGTCACCTCGCGCATGATGGCGAGAATATCGCTCCACTTTGCCTCAATGTCGGCGGCAAGGGAGAACTGCGTCCGGGCGCGGTCAAGGTTGTGCCCGTTGTAGGCGATGGAAAAGTACTCGTCGCCCATCAGATAGTCCGTGAGGAAGCGAACGCCGCACTCCAGTGTGATGATCTTCGCGCCCAGCGGCAATGACGCCAGTTCCGCGTCCGTGAGACCGCCACAGGCGGGGATGAAGCCTTCTGCGAAGGCACGGAACATGGCAAGGTCAAGGTGTACCTTGCTCAAATCCTTCTCGTCCTCGGCGGCGGTGGACGCGCCGAAGCGGATCGCGTCGCCGAAGTCGTAGGCGGCAAGCCCCGGCATCACGGTGTCGAGGTCGATGACGCACAGCGCCTTACGGGTTGTCTCATCGAGCATGACGTTGTTGAGCTTGGTGTCGTTGTGGGTCACGCGCAGCGGCAGCGTGCCGTCGTCACGCATCTTTTGCAGCACACCCGCGTCGGCTTCCCGCGCGAGGGCGAAATCAATCTCCCGCCGCGCCGTCTGAACGCGGTGGCATTCGTCGGCGTCAATGGCGGCGTGAAGCTTGCGATAGCGGTCAGGTGTGTCGTGAAAATGGGGGATGGTCTCGCAGAGCGTCTCGGCGGGAAAGTCACGCAGCATGCGCTGGAAATTTCCGAACGCCACCGCGCTCTGGAAAAAGTCCTCCGGGGATTCGGGACTTTGCAGACAGACGCTGCCCTCGACGAAGTCCAGCATCCGCCAGTATTCACCGTATTCATCGGTGAGATAGTCCCGTCCGTCCTTTGTGGGGACAAGATGCAGACAGCCGCGCGGGTCGTCAGACTGCTCGGTGAGCACCTTCGTCACCGCGGAAAAATTCTCCATCAGCCCCGGAATGTCGTGGAACGCGGTGGAACTGACGCTTTGCAGGATATAGTGTTTGCCGTTTTCCAGCGTGAGCCGGAAGGTACGGTTCAAATGTCCGTTGCCCCAGGGGTCGCAGGAGACCGTGCGACCGGGCAGGGCAAAGCATGAGATGATATCTTCCATGATGATACGACTCCTTTTGTACACTTACGGCATGATACACAAAAAAAGACGTCCCGTCAATGCATAGTTCGGACGATCAGATTTGTTTTTTGATGGCTGTGCTGGAAGCGGTTGAGTTTGTGAAAGCCGCGGGTTACCCGTAGGAGCAGATGGAAAGCCGCAAAATAACAGATAACTGGCGTCAATTGTAAACCCCTCTTTCCTGACCATTTGACAAAATAACCAAAAAAAAGAAAAAATAATGTGGAGAACTGTTGACAAGAAAGACGACATAATGCTAAAATATTCAAAAATTGGTGTTCATCAGCAATTTCGCTCCTCGAAAAGCCCAACATACATGTCGGTTCGTGTGTGCAGGGGCTTACAACGAATAATGGGCGCACAGCTCTTTAGGATAAGAAAACTGTCCGACAGGGCTAATCAGGGAGGCGGTATTTTAGGAATCATTTCAAGTTGTGTCCGATCAGGACATAAAATGGAAAGACAGAAAAAGACCTGAATTATTCAAGGAGGAGAAACATCACTATGTTCAAAAACATGAAAATCAGCACCAGATTGATCACTGCCTTTACAATTTTAGTCGCGCTTCTGATTGTCACGGGCGTCACGTCCTTGATTATGATCAGCAATGTGGGCAACAGCCTGCAGCAGTTCCATGACAACAACTATCAGACCGTTACCAATGTTTGGGCGGCGAGATATAACCTGTTTGCCATGCGCGCCAGCATTCTGCGTTCTCTGGTCGACAAGGATC
>JAFXPO010000046.1 GCA_017527825.1 Oscillospiraceae bacterium | reverse complement strand
TTCACGCCTGCGGCGCGCATACCGCGGTGCACTGCCGGGAGTGATGCAGCGAAGGGGTTTTCAGCCAAAATCCGCCCCGTTTCACAGCACCGTTCTTGACCTTTGTCGAAAATCGCCTACACAAAATTTTCTGCCATGCCTAAAATCTGTGCAATACTCTCACTTTTTTCTCGCACAGGCATGCCAATTCAGACTGCCAGACAGGGCCTGTCAGCCAGAATCAGATTCGCCAGCGCGAACATAATATTGAATTTCGCTTCTTGTTTTTGCAGCCCTCGGTATCGGGTCTTCTTGTACTTCAACTGTCCCTTTACCACGCCGAAGACGTGCTCTACCTTACAACGGATGGATGATTTCTTGTGCTCGCGCTTCTTTGCTTTGTATTGCCCGCTTTTGCTCAATTTCCTGATCTGACTGGGACGTCGCATGATCTCGTACTTGATTTTCTTGCCCGCCTTGTTCCTGACGATGGCGTCATTGCGCTTTTCTGCGCCGGTATACCCGGCGTCCCCGTGGCACGTTTCTTCCTCTCCGTGCAATAAATTCGCTGTTTCCGATACGTCGGACACATTCGCCGCCGTCGCCTTTACCGTATGAACCAGCCCGCTGTCGCGGTCAACGCCGATATGTGCCTTATAGCCGAAATGCCATGTATTACCCTTTTTTCGTCTGATGTGCGTCGGGATCCCGCTTCTTTTCTTTATTCTTGACCGACGAAGGTACCTCGATGATGGTGGAATCCACAATCGTACCCTTTTTCAGGATCAGCCCGCGCTCCGTCAGCATGGCTACCACCTGCTTAAACAGCAGTTCCTGTATGCCGTTGCGGATCAGCAGATTCCTGAAGCGCCCCAGCGTATCCCCGCTCGGCACCTGATTGCTTGAATCCACAGCGCAGAAATCCGAAAATGCGCGAGAATCAATGACCTCTGCCACGGTCTTTTCGTCAGACATATCGTAGAGGTTTTGCAGCAGATAGATTCGCAGCATCAGCTCAAGACCGTATGGCTTGTTCCCGAGATCTCCTTTATAATAGCTCGGCTGGATGAGTGCGACCCACTCGCTCCACGGTACGCTCCTTTTGGTTCATGACGGTTCTCCTTGTCTGTCGGTGTTTTCTTTGGAATGCTCTCCGCATCATAGCATACGGAAGATTTTGCCGCAAGAGCGCATACGCCAAAGCAAACAGTTTTGCGGGAATCTGCCTGTGGAAAACGCTGAAACCGAAAGGAGAGAACGGAAACCGCTTGTGAAGATTGACCAAGCTGTGTATAATGACAATACGCGCCATAACCAAGTGTGAATAAAGGAGGAGATCGCAATGCAGATGCTTCAGCTGGCCGACGGCCTTTGGTGGAACGGAATCCTTGATCCGGAGCTCCGCGTGTTCGACATTGTCATGCACACGGAATTTGGCACGACCTACAACTCCTACGTCCTCAAGGGGAGCGAGAAAACCGCGCTCTTTGAGACCAACAAGCTGAAATACTGGGATCGCTATGTGGAGAATATCAGGGCGGTTACACCCATTGACAGCATTGACTATATCGTCATGAACCACACGGAGCCTGACCATGCCGGCGCCATCGAAAAGGTGCTGGAGCTGAATCCCCGGGCGGTGGTGGTAGGCACCTCCACGGCGCTGAGCTTTTTGAAGGAGATCGTCAACCACGATTTCAACAGCCGCGCGGTGCAGGACGGCGACACGTTGTCTCTGGGCGGCAAGACGCTGCGCTTTATGATCCTGCCGCAGCTCCACTGGCCGGACACCATGTACACCTATGTGGAGGAGGACGGCGTACTCTTCACCTGCGACTCTTTCGGCAGCCACTACAGCCACGAGGGCATCCTGCGCAGCACGGTGACGGACACGGAGGGCTATCTCCGCGCCACGAAGTATTATTTTGACAACATCATCGGCCCCTTCCGGCACCCTTTCATGAACGAGGCGCTGGATCGCATCAAGGACTTGAAGATCAATATGATCTGCACCGGTCACGGCCCCGTGCATGACAGTCACATCGACGAGATCATCGCGTTGTACCGTGAGTGGTGCGCCGTGCCGCCCAAGGCGGAAAAGAAGCTGGTGGTCATCCCCTATGTCAATGCCTACGGCTATACAGGCGAGCTGGCGCACCGCATCGGCGCGGGTATCGCGGACGCCTGTGGCGACAAGGCGGAGATTCGCTATCATGACATGGTGACGGACGACGCCGCGGCGGTGGGCGCGGAGCTGGCGGCCTCCGACGCGTTTCTGCTGGGCTCTCCCACGATTCTGGGCGAGGCGCTCGCGCCTATCTGGAACCTGACGCTGGGCCTGTTCCCGCCGGTGCATGGCGGAAAGCTGGCCACCGCTTTCGGCAGCTACGGTTGGAGCGGAGAGGGCGTGCCCCACCTCATCGAGCGGCTGCGTCAGCTGCGCATGGACGTGCCCGACGAGGGCTTCCGCGTCCGGCTCCAGCCCAGCGAAACGCAGCTGTTGGACGCCTATGAATACGGCTATGGCTTTGGCTGCCGGCTGATGAAGGGCAAGCCGGAGGTCAAAAAGCTGGGCGGCAAGGGCGGACGCAGCCTGATGAAGTGTCTGGTCTGCGGCGCGGTATTCGACTCCTCGCTGGATACCTGCCCGGTCTGCGGCGTGGGCAGCGACAAATTTGTGCCGGTGGAGGACACAGGCACCGATTTCCGCAAGGATACGGAGGAGACCTTCGTGATTCTCGGCGGCGGCCCCGGTGCCCATTACGCGGCGGAGGCAATCCGCGAGCGCAACGCCACGGCAAAAATCAAGCTGGTTACAGCGGAAAGCCATCTGCCTTATAACCGGCCCATGCTCACCAAGGTGCTGTTGCAGGATCTGGAGGGCGACCGCCTTGCCATCGAAAGCCGCGCATGGTACGATGAGCGGAACATTGAGCTGCTCTTTAACACCACCGTGGAGTCCATTGACACGGCGGCGAAGAAGATCAAGACTGACAAGGGTGAGATTGCCTATGACAAGCTGATCTATGCCCTCGGCGCCCGCTGCTTTGTGGTGCCCATTCCCGGCGCGGACAAGCCCCACGTGGTGTCCATCCGCTCCATTGCCGACTGCCAGAAGGCGCAGACGATTGCGAAGAATGCCAAAAAGGCTGTGGTCATCGGCGGCGGTGTTATGGGTCTCGAAAGCGGCTGGGAGCTGAAGAAAGGCGGCCTTGACGTGACGGTACTTGAAACCGCTCCCGGCCTTCTGCCGCGGCAGCTGGACGACGCGGCGTCGGCGATGCTGCAATCCGCCTGTGAGAAGGCGGGCGTCCATGTGGTTACGGGAGCCAGGATCGCCGAGATTGCCGACGACGCCGTGGTGCTTGCCGACGGTACGCGTTATGAGGCTGAACTTGTCATCATGTCTACCGGTATGCGCGGCAACATCGCCATCGGACAGGCGGCGGGGCTGGAAACCAACATTCTCATCAAGATCGACCGGCATTGCGCCACCAGCGCTCCGGACGTCTGGGCCTGCGGCGACTGCACGGAGTTCAACGGCGCGCCCCACGGCTTCTGGTCTCAGGCGGCGGAAACCGGTCGGGCGGCAGGCGCCAACGCCGCTGGCGAGGAGATTATGTTCCGTCCCTACGGCAGCGCCATGTCCATCAACGCCATGGACACCTCCATCTTTGCCCTTGGCACCAACGGCAAGGCGGGCCCCGACACCATGGAGCCCAATCTCCGCACCGTGGAGATTCGGGACGAGCAGCGGGGCAACTATGAGAAGTATTACTTCCGCAAGAGCCGTTTGGCCGGCGTGATTCTCATCGGCGACACGTCGAAGATGACCGACATGACCCGCGCCATGGAAGAGGGCGCCCATTTCTCGGAACTGTTCTGATAGAGAGAATAAAGCCTTTATAAGAAAAAACAGGTAAAGCGATTTCGCTTTACCTGTTTTTCTTAATCTTCGCGGAAGATCGGGCAGGACATACAGCGTGGGCCGCCCCGGCCGCGGGACAGCTCGGAGCTGGGAATGGTCAGTACGCGGACGCCGTGGCGCTCCAACAGCTCGTTGGTCACATGGTTTCGTTCATAGGTGACGACCACGCCGGGAGACAGCGCCAGCGTGTTGGAGCCGTCGTTCCACTGCTCCCGCTGAGAGGCCACCGGATCGTCGCCGCCGCAGCGGATCAAATCCACGGCATTGAGGGACAGAATGCGCTTCAGCACTTCCGTCAGCGTCCCTGTGATGGCACTGAAATGCACCTCGCCGCTCCGCTCGGGTACCATCTCGAACACCCGCAGGGGTTCCTCGATTTCCGGGTGCACAACAAACTTGTCCCGGTCCACCATGGTGAATACCGTGTCCAGATGCATAAAGGCCCGGGCTTTCGGAATTTCAAAGACCACCACCCGCCGGAACGTTGAGCCCATCAGCAGCTTTCGAGCGAAAAGTTCAATGGCTATGGCGGTGGTTCGCTGGCTCAGTCCCACGGCCACCGTCTCCCGGTTCAGCACCAGAATGTCTCCGCCCTCAATGGAATAGGGGTCGTCGTAGTCGTACCACTGCCGCGCCTCGGGATCATCCCTTTGCCAGTTCTTATGGAAAATGTAGTCCAACAACAGCGATTCCCGCCGTCGGGTTTGGGTGTGCATATGGTGGATGCTGATTCCGTTGCCGATGCAGGCCCCCGGATCACGGGTGAAGTACAGGTTCGGCATGGGGTCCAGCAAAAAGGGCGAGTTGGCGGAGATAAAATCCGCAAAATGCGGAGAATAAAAGTCCGGCAAGTCTTTTCGCCTTACGCCTGAAATGACGGCGTTCACCATTTTCCCAGTGGGAAGCGCAGTCAAATACTCCAGCAGCGAGGCCTCCAGCGTCTGGGAGCTGACCAGACTGTCGGCAATCAGGCGGCGCAGGAAGGCGCTGCGGGCCTCATTGTCCGCAAGGGCGCGTGTCAGTTCCTCCGTGTAGTCCAGCACCTCCACGCCGTGAGAGCGCAAGAGATTCGCAAAGGCGTCGTGCTCCTCCATGGCGACCTTGAGATAAGGAATGTCGTCAAAGAGCAGGCGGGAGAAGTTGTCGGGCACCAACCCTTCCACCTCAGGGCCGATGCGGTGCAGCAGCACCGTTTTCAGCGTGCCGACCTCAGAATAGTTGTGAATTTTTCTCATGCGGTACCTCCATAAGCTTGACTTCGTTCATCATGCCCTCCCAATATGTCGGATGGTATTCGCATCATTTTCTTTGTCCAACATAGCATAAGATATGATTTTGGTCAATATACGGCGATAGTCTAATCCCTATCTTCTGCTTTTTGCCGCTTTTCAAGACATATATACTGCATCAATCATAGAGTTAGGGCAGCCGGGTCAACTGACCTGACTGCCCTTGGAAGTCTCATTCATTGGATTTGTATCTTTTGGAATATACGGCATTCAGCTTGCCATCGAGCATTTCGACTTCGCATCCGACTCCATGGAGCAAGCTTGCGGCAATGGAACGATGGCATTTCTCTGCATCCGTGCAAAAGCAGGCAACCGCGATATGCTCGCCTTTATGGCTTCTCAAGAACAACTCATTGAGTTTCTCGCGCGCAGCTTGCGTCTGCATCTCGTTGAGAAAGCGGGGTACGTACTCCTCCTCAAAGACTGCTTTTGTCCATTGGATGCTGGCTCTTTTTTTGCGATACAGTTCAAACAGCTGCCAGCTGGGCGAAAGCTCCGGTACGTGCCGCATCCATTTTGGAGCATTCTTTGGGCTCCTCACAATCGCCCATGCCTCATCATACTGTCCGGGCTCTATATCCTTTATATTTGCGACCGTAATCAATTCCTGCCCTCCTTTTTTTAATGCTCTCGTTCAGCGGGCATATTGGTAGCGATGCGAGCCTTGTCTCCAGAGCTTAATTGGGATTTATCCTGGTTGTAGATTTCGCGGATAGTGTCCACGTCATCCATGGACAAGGCGAAACTCCCATCAACGTATGAGGCGTCAGAGGGCAGCGGGATATCTTCCTGGATTTCGTCGAAATTCTCGACAATGCTCTCCAGACTCTCCCCCTCAACCTCATCAATGCCACAAACGGACCATGTGACAGGAATATGGCTCTCTGCTCGACTCCTGCGTCGAATGCCGGAAAATTTGCGCGTTTGTAGGGGAAAACCTTGTGAGAATGCTGGCATCTAAAGTGACCAGTATCTCCAGAGGAATACCTTGAAATTGTAATGATTTCAAGGTATTTTCTTTGTTTTACGGTCGATTTCGACACAATAGATTGCAAATCAAAAATCGTCAAAATTTTTAGCCTTATTTTTAGCCTTATTGGACCCTAAATCCTGCAAAAATTAACCGAGTGGAATAAAAAGGTGTAAATAGCAAGCAATTTTGTGAATTTACTCACAGAAATTGCTTGCTTTTTTGCTTTGAGTATAATATAACAGTGTTGGAGACGTGTTTGAGAAAGTCTGCACAAAACTTGGAATTTCCAAGCTGCTCAAACGCTACTTCCCCGGACAGGAAAGAGATGTTATGACGGTTGCCCAGTATAAGCTCAAATCACTTTGTGTACCGGGCGGAAGAGAGGCAAGGCTCTTAAACCCTCCGACCCTCAGGCAACGCGAAATCTATGACACCCTCGCCCTGCCCCTTCCTTTGCGTATAGGTTAATTCTTTGCGGAATTTAGGAGAGATCAAAACTGAGCTGCATCTCCAAAAGGAAAACGACGCGGAAAAACATCGTTTTCCTTTTGGAGACCGCAGCATTGCCGCGATAGGGATCAAATACATTGGAAAGGAGCCTCCGCCATCTGAATGGAAAGACGGAGGCTCCTTGCTGTTACAGAACCAAATCTGCTGCCATCAACATCAAGGGAAGCGTAATGACGGAGAGCAAAGTGGAGAGGGCGACGGTCTGGCAGGCGTAGGGATAGTCCATGTCGTGCAGTTGGACGTAGACAGCCACATTCGCCCCAATCGGAGCGCTTGAGGCAATGAAAAGCGTCAGCAGCATTTCGCGCGGCAGAGGCAGCAGACGGAACAGCAGCAGCGTTGCCGCCGGGATGACCAACAGCCGCACTGCGCTTGTCCAGTACAGCCTGCCGCGGAGGAGCATTGACCGCCAGTCGGACTGGGCGAGATAAGAGCCAAGGACCAGCATAGCCATTGGCGCGTTCATGGCGGCGATCCCGTTCAGCGTGGTAGAGACAACGCCGGGCAGCTTTGTGCCGAGACCTGTGAGAAACAGGAGAAAGCCGACTGCCGCGCCTGCCATGATGGGGTTGAACAGAATGTTTTTGATGCTCGTGGCGGATTTCTCGCCGGTAAGGATACTGACGCCATAGGTCCATTGGAGCATGTTGAGCATCGCAATGATCCCCACAAGATAAAACACAGCCTCCGGTCCGATAGACGCCTGGACCAGAGGAATGCCGATGAAGCCGGCATTGGAAAATGCCGCGGCAAAGTCGTCAATGGGCGCTTTGCGGAAGATCAGGCGTGCGATCGCAATGGCAACGGCAAGCGATAACGCGCCCAGCAATGCGCTTTGCAGAAATTCCCACAGCTTTTCCTCAGAGAAGTCCACGCAGAAGCTGTTGATCAGCACAGCGGGGATGATCAGCCACAACAGCAGTGACGCGATATCCTTACTTCCGCGGGCGGTTAGCTTTCCCGACTTGAACAGCGCGAAACCCGCGAGCATGTAGAGGAACATGACCAGTGTCTGGCGGAAGACGATCAGCGCCATTTCCATAACGATACCTCCACCCTGCCATTAGAACGCATTGCCGGCTTTTTCGGCGCCCGGCAGGAACGTTTCGATCGCGTTTTGAATCTCCTTTTCCCAAAAGCGCCACTCGTGGTCATAGCCCTCAACCTCGGTGAATTCGGCGTCCAAACCGACCTCCTGCGCGTAGGCGCGGAACTTCTTGAAGTGCTCATACATGACGAAGTCCGCGGTGCCGCAGGAGAAGTACATCCTGGGATTGCCGGCTCGCTTGGCGACCTCCGCGGTTTTGTCCCAGGTGTTCTGCGGCGAGGCAAGATACCCCTCCAGACCACCGGCGTTGTCAAGCCGCGCCTTGGCGCGCTCACGGTCCAGCGCGACCCACGGGTTCGGAGCGGGCGTGTTGCTGTACGCGTCCTCGGCGGCGGGGCGGATGTCCTGCGGTACGCAGGACATGCTGTAGACCGCGGCGAACTTCTCGGGATATGCGTAGGCGTACATGATCGCGCCGCGCCCGCTCATGGAGAGCCCTGCGATGAAGTTGTCCTCGCGGGCGTCACTGGCGGGGAACCAGCCGTATAGGAGCGGCATCAGTTCGTCGGTCAGAAAGTCAAACATGTTGTATCCGGTGCCGAAGCGGGGCCAGTTGGCGTAATCCGTGTTCTGCGCCGAGGGCATGACGACGATAAGGTTCTTCTCCTCCGCGTACAGTTCAATATTGGTCTTGCGCAGCCAGTCCGTATAATCTCCGAAGGTTCCGTGCAGCAGCCAGAGCACGGGATACTTTTTCTCTGCGCCGTAAAACGCCTTCGGCTCCTCGCCGCGGGGAAGGTCTGGCAGAATGATGTTGACATCCGTGTTGCCGGATAAATACTTGCTGTTGAGATTCAGATGTACCAGTGCCATGATGATGTTCCTCCATTTTTCTTGTGTTTGACCAATTTGAAGTGTCTCATTTTTCGAATATAGTGTGCGATGATCGAACTGAGCACAAAGCCGATGCTCATGCCGAGCAGGGTCAGCAGGCAGTTTTTCGCGTTGGATGCCGCCATCTGCGCGTCGCCCAGGTAGATGCCCACCAACGAGTAGTAGAACAGGTCGCCGGGGATGAGCGGGACGATGGAAGGATAAACAAAGTAGGTGGAGGGGTCCTTGCGCAGCGTCGCCAGCAGTTCGGCGTAAAGCGCGGCGATCAGGGCCGCGGCGGAGACGTAGACCAGACGCTCCGGGAAGCGCGGCGCGAGCAGCAGAAGCGCGACGCGGGTCAGCGCGCCGCCAAGACCGGCGCGCCAGAGGTCGTGGACGGGGATGCGGAATACCACGCCGAAGCTGGCGGAGGCGATAAAGGAGACGATGACCAGCAGGATCGGATCAGAGAGTGTGGTTACCACCGCATGGCTCATACCCGCCTTCAGCCCGAACATCCACAGGGCAAGGTAGATGCCCATGGCGAGGGACAGCGTTTCGATCAGTACCTTTGCGAGCTGCAAAATACCGTTCATCTCATTGCCGCACAGCAGATTGCGCACCGAGTTGACCAGCGGGATACCGGGAATGACCAGCATGGAGACCGTGATGAGAATCACGGGAGCGTTGGCGCTGATCCCCGTTTGCATCACAAGGATCGCCGCGACGGTGGCAAGCCACATGGTGGCGGCGTTTGTGACGACGCGGTCAAGCCCGGGCTTTGCCATCAGGATCATCACATAGTGCAGTACGCCGGTGACAAGCATGACGGACAATATCTCACTCGTTCCGCCACCGAAAATCAGACAGAGACAGCTCAGGGCGCCGATCTGCGCCAGCAGCACCGCCCAGTCGGGATAGTCCTTGACCCGCGACGCCTCGTTCAGCAGCCGGTACAGTCGCTCCGGCTCCGGCTTCTCGCTGACCACCGTGTAAGAAAGGCGGTTGAGCTTTTTGAGACGTTCGAGATGGATGCCCGCAGGCGGGATCGTGCACTGCCGCGCGGCGAATTGACCCTCGGAGTCCATGGCGCTGAGGGAGATGTTGTTGCTCAGCAGAAACAGGCTGACGTCGGTCAGCCCATACGCATGGCAGATACGTTCCGCCGCCAGCTGTACGCGCTCCAGATTGGCACCGCTGACAATCATGCGGCGGCTGAGTTCGACGCAGAATTCCAGCACGAGCTCGCTTTTTTGCTTCTTTTGCATGTCCGTTCTCATCCCCTCCGGTTATTATCCGATGATACGATTATAGTACCATGACATACCGTTTGGGAGTCTGTGAATATTCTGCATTTTTCCGACGTTTTTTCAGATTTTGCTGAGAACTTGAAATCGCGGGGCTGCAATATGCTAGAATGATGTCTACTGAATAAACCGCAAAGCAGTTTATTCAGTAGACATCATTCTATTCTGACTGGGAGGCGACTATGGAACACGATATCAAAGCGATCCTGTCACAGATGACGATGGAGGAAAAGGCGGGGCTGTGCTCAGGGCTGGATTTCTGGCACTTCAAGGGCGTGGAACGGCTTGGCGTACCGAGCGTTATGGTGAGCGACGGTCCTCACGGTCTGCGCAAGCAGGACGAGAGCGGCGACCATCTGGGCATCAACGACAGCATCAAGGCTGTCTGCTTCCCGCCGGCAGTGCTCTCAGCCTGCTCCTTCGACCGCGAACTGATGGAGCGCCTCGGCGACGTGATCGGCTGCGAGGCACAGGCGGCAGACCTCGCCGTGGTGCTTGGTCCCGGTGTCAACATCAAGCGTTCGCCGCTGTGCGGGAGGAATTTCGAGTATTTCTCCGAGGACCCGTACCTCGCGGGCGAGGTGGCGGCGGCGTTTGTCAAAGGCGTGCAGAAGCACCATGTCGGCACCTCCATCAAGCACTTTGCGGCGAACAATCAGGAGACGCGGCGCATGACCTGCTCCTCCGAGGCGGACGAGCGCACACTGCGTGAAATCTACCTCCCCGCCTTTGAAAAGGCGGTGAAGGAGGCGCAGCCTTACACGGTGATGTGCTCTTACAACCGTGTCAACGGCACGTTCGCCTCGGAAAACGATTGGCTGCTGAACAAGGTGCTCCGCGATGAGTGGGGCTTCGAGGGGTTGGTGGTCTCCGACTGGGGCGCGGTGAATGAGCGCGTCAAAGGACTCGCCGCCGGCCTTGACGTGGAGATGCCCGCCTCCGGCGGCATCACAGACGCGCAGATTGTCGCGGCGGTGAAGGATGGCACACTGGATGAAGCGGTGCTGGATCAAGCGGCGGAGCGCATCCTGACATTGATCTTCCGCTATGAAGAGCATCGCGAGCAGCGGGAGCTGACGCTGGAAGCGGACCACGCTTTTGCCCGCAAGGCGGCGCAGGAGTCGATGGTACTGCTAAAAAACGATGGCATCCTGCCGCTGAAGGCGGACGAGAGCGTGCTGTTTGTCGGCGAGTACGCCGAAAAGCCGCGCTATCAGGGCGGCGGAAGCTCGCACATCAACAGCTTTAAGGTTTCCGACGCGATGAGCGCGGCAAAGAAGCTCGGAACAGTATCTTTTGCAAAAGGCTTCTCCGGCGCAGAGGACATATATGACGAAGCGCTCGCCGCGGAAGCGATTGAGGCGGCGAAGAAAGCGGACAAGGTGGTCGTGTTCGCGGGCTTGCCCGACAGCTTTGAATCTGAGGGCTACGACCGTGCACACATGGACCTGCCCGCGTGCCAGAACCGCCTGATTGCGGAACTGGCGGCGGTGAATCCGAATCTTGTCGTGGTGCTGCACAACGGTGCGCCGGTGACGCTGCCGTGGCTGGACAAGGCGCGCGGTCTGCTGGAAGCCTATCTTGGCGGTCAGGCGGGCGGCGAAGCGGCTGCGGACATTCTGTTCGGCGTGGTGAACCCCTCCGGCAAGCTGGCGGAGACGTTCCCTGTCAAGCTTTCCGATAACCCGTCCTATCTCAACTTCGGCGGCAAGGAGACGGTGGAGTACCGGGAGGGTGTGTTTGTCGGTTACCGCTACTACGACAAGAAGGAGATGGCGGTCAACTTCCCGTTTGGGCATGGGCTTTCTTATACGACCTTTACCTACAGTAATATGAAGCTGAACAGCGCGGATATGACTGAGGGAGAGACGCTGAGCGTCTCCGTCGACGTCACCAACACCGGCGCCGTGGCGGGCAAGGAGACCGTGCAGCTCTACGTCGGCGACCGCACGGGCAAGGTGCAGCGTCCGATCCGTGAGCTTAAGGGTTTCGCGAAAGTGGAGCTTGCGCCGGGTGAAACGAAAACCGTGACAATGACGCTGGACAGTCGCGCGTTCTCGTGGTACTCCGTCGAGCTGCACGACTGGTATGCGTTCAGCGGGGAATATGAGATCGCGGTGGGCGCGTCCTCGCGGGATATCCGCCTGAGCGAGACGCTGAGCTATCGGACAAACCGCGCGCTTCCGCTTCATATCGGGATCAACACTACCATCGGCGATCTGTTGGAGAACGAGAAGGCAAAGCCGCTCGGAGAAAAGCTCATCCGCATGATGGACGCCTTTTTCGGCGCGGATTCTCAGGGAGACAGCGACGCGGCATCAGAGGCGATGGGCGACGATATGATGGACGCCATAGCTGCCTCGCAGCCGCTGCGCGGCATAGTGAGCTTTGGCATCATGACGCCGGAGGAGCTGCAAAGCGAGATCGCGAAATACACAGATTGATCTACAGGAAAACGGAGGAACGGCGTTCGCCGTTCCTCCGTTTGTTCTGGCTCAGCCTTCGGAGAGCCGATAGTGCCCCTTGCCGAGATGCTCCAGACGTTCCTCGTCACAGAGCTGCTTCAACACGCGCTGGAGCTGCCGACGGCTGCACCGCAGCTGATAGAGCAGCGTCTCAACCTCGGTGATCTCATGCGACGGCGTTTTATCCCGCAGATATTCCACCACCCGTTCATTTAGATTCGCGTTGGTGATGCCGACGTCGGCGTCACGCTCGAATTTCTCCGACATATCCTCCAGCAGGCTATGGAGAAACCGGACGTCCCTGCCCAGCGGCTCGCGGTACGGCGCGACGGGCAGGGCAAGACAAGTGCAGTCCTCCGCCGCTTCCACAAAAAAGACGGTAGGGCGGTCGGTAACAAATTCCATATCGCCGATCACGACTTCACCGGAAAGGGACGCGACGGGCAGCTTGCTGCCGTCGGGACGCAGATCGTACATCTGGATGCTGCCTTCGATTAAAAAATAGATGTATTCGGCAGGGTTGATCGGCGAGCAGATCAACTCGCCTTTTTGAAATTGAACGCCGAGGAATTGAAGCTCCCTGGTGTCGAAGCGGTCAAGGACGTTGGACGCTTCGACCAGTCGTGCAACTTCGGCGGTGTCGTGCATGGATCTCACTGCATGGATTCCTCCGTGGTATAATAGTTCGCGTATTTTGCCACAGGTGAATATTTTTTTCAAGCGAAAAGCTGCACAAAAAAACTGTGCATTCTGCCACAAAAAACTGACACGCGATTGTGCCATGTGACACATTCGAATCGACCGGGCGGGGGTACAATAGCCTTGCTTTCAGGGAAACGGAACGAAAGCAAATAAGGTGTTTCATCCACGAGGAGGTGTACACATGAACGGCATCAATAAGCTTCTTAACGAGCTCAAGCAGGACTACATGATGTACGTCGAGATCGCTTACGCGGATCAGCTTCGCTAAGCTGATATGATATGCCGGCTGCTTGTCCGGCAGAAATCGCCTGAGGAATCCCCGCGCTTTTCTATGGAAAAGCGCGGGGATTTTTGCGCTGTGGAATCATCTGAAAAAATGTCGGATTGTTCGCAATTCGCGCTGTGGGAAAACAAAAAAGATAATGCTATGATGTGTTTGTTAAAACGTACAAATATTTGGGGGAATTTGCGTCACTATTCAGAAAATTACCACAATACAGGAGGCGGCGTGATGAATACACAAATCCTTTTCCTTTATGCGGATCGCAGTGATGTCAGTTTGAGCTGCTTTGTTCTGGGCGATTCTCCCGACCTGATGGCGGGGAAAAAGCGCCCGGCGATCCTGATCTGTCCCGGCGGCGGCTACTTCAACTGCTCCGACCGCGAGGCGGAACCGATCGCGTTGAAATTCGCGTCGATGGGCTATCACACTTTTGTGCTGCGCTATTCGACCTACACCGGCACAAGCGGGTTCCCGGACCTGGCGAAGCCAATGGAAATCAAAGAGAGCTGCATCCACCCGCGCCCTATGCGCGATGTTGCGCAGGCGATGCGGCTGATTCGCGCCCATGCGGACGAGTGGCTGGTGGACGCGGAGCGCGTTGCGGTTTGCGGCTTCTCCGCAGGCGGGCACAACGCCGCGATGTATGCGACGCGTTGGCAGGAGGACGCGGACAACCCGCGCCCCGCGGCGGCGATCCTTGGCTACCCGCTGACGGACTATGTGTACAAACGCGACGAGGAAGCACGGCTTGACCCGATGGCTCGGAGCTTTTTCCGCAAGTCGGACTTCGCGTTCCTTGGCACAGAGACGCCCACACAGGAGCAGCTGGAGGACGTCAGCCCCGCACAGCATGTTTCGGAGCGCACGCCGCCGACCTTCCTCTGGGCGACGGCGGCGGACGAACTGGTGCCGGTGCAGCACTCGCTTTTGATGGCAAAGGCGCTGGCGGATCACAATGTCCCGTTTGAGCTGCATGTGTTTGAGACAGGAATGCACGGATTGGGTCTTGCCGACCAGACCACGTCGGCGGCGTGGAGTCAGACCAACCCCGATGTGGCAAAATGGGCGGAACTGGCAGGGGCGTGGCTGCAAAAGCGCTTTGCCCTGCCGCTGGCGGAGAAGACGGAGTTTGAAGAGATGCTCGAACGTGGGGAATTTCCGGGTATGGGAAACATGGAGGACGAAGAATGAAGCTAAACGATTTGCGCGTATGCAATCTGCCGGACCCTGTTGGCTATGCGATGGACGCGCCGGTGTTCTCCTGGACGGTGGAGGACGCCGCCGGGGAACAGGCGTGGGCTTCCGTCACGATCCGCTGCGGGGAGGAAAACGCCTTTGAAAGCGGCGAGACGCCGGATGCCGATAGCCTCGGCTGGCGCGTTGAGCTGCCGCTTGCGCCGCGCGCGCGGTACGACTATACGCTGACCGTCTGCACAACGGGCGGGGAACGCGCGTCTGAGAGCGGCTTTTTTGAGACCGGCAAGCGCGATGAGCCGTGGACGGCGCGGTGGATATCGCCGATGGCGTCACAGGCTTCGGCGATCCTGCGCAAGACATTCATCGCAACAAACGAGGAGGGAGCCGCGCGGCTCTACATCTGCGGTCTCGGCGTCTATGAGGCGTATCTCAACGGCAATAAGGTTGGCGACGAGTACCTCGCGCCGGGCTATCACGCCTACGATTTTCACCTCGCGGCGCAGACTTATGACGTGAGCGGTTTTCTCAGGACGGGCGAAAACACGCTGGAAATCTGGTTGGGCGAAGGCTGGTTCAAGGGACGCCTGGGATTCGAGGGCGGCTATACCGATCTCTACGGTGACAGTCTGTACGCCATTGCGGAGCTGTACGCGGGCGACGCGCTGCTTGCAAAGACGGACGAAACCTGGGAGGAATGGACTTCTCCCGTTTCCTTCGCCAATATCTACGACGGTGAGGTTTATGACGCGCGCATTGTGCCGAGAAAGGCGGGAGCCGTGCGCCTTGCCGCACCGGAGCACTGCGGCGCGTTGTGCGACCGCGTGTCGCTGCCGGTTCGGGGGCAGGACTGCTTCCACGCCGAACCGATCCGCACGCCGAAGGGCGACCTGATCTTCGATTTCAAACAGAACCTGACCGGCTGGGTGGTGTTCAACGCGCCGCTGCCGAAGGACGTCAGAATCACGCTGACGGCGGGAGAGATTTTGCAGGACGGCGAGTTCTACCGTGACAATTACCGCACGGCGAAGGCGGAATTCTCCTATATCTCCGACGGGACGCAGCGCTTTGTGCGCCCGCATTTCACGTTCTTCGGCTTTCGCTATATGAAGGTCGACTGCGACGCGCCGGTGGAGGCGGCATGGTTTAAGGCGGTGCACTTGCGCAGCGACATGCCGCAGACCGGTGAAGTGACGACGGGCAGCGAGAAGGTCAATCAGCTCTTCCGCAACGCGGTTTGGGGCATGAAGGACAACTTCCTCGAAGTCCCCACCGACTGCCCGCAGCGGGACGAGCGCCTCGGATGGACGGGCGACGCGCAGGCAATCTCCGAGACCGCGTGCCAGACGCTCTACATGCCCGCGTTCTATCGCAAGTATCTGTGGGATATGCGCGCGGAGCAGAGCGTCCTCGGCGGCAGCGTGCCCAACGTGGTGCCGCGCATCAAGCGGGACATGATCGGCGAGCACGGCTCCTGCCCATGGGCGGACGCGGGCGTCATCATCCCGTGGAACACCTGGCGCTATTTTGGGAACAAAGAACTGCTGGCGGAGACCTACCCCGGTATGAAGGCGTGGGTGGACTGCCAGAGAAAGCGCGAGGAAGCGATCGGGGGAGCGCATCTGGTCAAGGACGGCTTCCACTTCGCTGACTGGCTGGCGCTGGACAATCCCCAGCCCGGTCCCTTCGGCGCAACCGATCCGCTCTATATCGCCAGCGCGTACTATTACCGCTGCGCGCGGATCGTCGCGGAGTCAGCGGAGATACTGAAGCTTCAGGAAGCATCGGAATACAGCGCGCTGGCGGACGGCATCCTCGCGGCGATCCGGGAGAAGTATTTTGACCAAAACGGGCTTTGCGCCATTCAGACGCAGACCGCGGCGGCGCTTGCGATCATGTTCGGTCTGACGACCGAGCCCGCCGCGCAGGGTAAGGCGCTGCGCGGATTGGTGGAGGCGAACAACAACCACCTCAACACCGGCTTTGTGGGAACCCCGATCCTCTGCCCGGCGCTGAGCATGACGGACAACCATGACACCGCCGTGACGGTGCTGCTGCAGGAGGACTTCCCAAGCTGGCTCTACAGCGTCAATCTGGGGGCGACGACCATCTGGGAGCGCTGGAACTCCGTGCTGCCCGACGGACACATGAATCCCGAAGGGATGAATTCCCTCAACCACTATACCTATGGCAGCATCGCGGGATGGATGGTCGGATACCTCTGCGGCGTTCGTCCGGCGGAGCCGGGCTACCGCAAGGCGATCATTGAGCCGAAGCCCGATCAGCGCCTCGGCGAGGCAAAGACGGTTCTGCGCACGGCGGCAGGCACGTTTGTCTGCGGCTGGAAGTGCGATGGAGACGCCGTGCGATATGAGATCGAGGTACCTTTCGGCGCGAGTGCCGAGTTGAGCCTGCCGGGACAGGAAACGAAAAGCCTGCGCGCAGGAAGCTATACATTTTAAGGGGGAGTCTGCATGCAATCGGTAAAGTGGAATAAAGACTGGAAGTTCTGGTCGGACGGAGACGCTTTTGCGCTGGTGTGGAACGTGCCGGAGACCGCGCGGGAGGTCACGCTCCCGCATGACGCGATGATCGAGAAGCCTGCCTATGCCGCTTCGCCCAACAAGGGCAACACGGGCTACCGCGACGGCGGCAACTACACCTACGTCAAGACGCTGAATGTTCCCAGCGTCGGCGGGAAGTACATCCTCAAGTTTGACGGCGCCTACTGCCGCGCGCTCGTCTATGTCAACGAGCAGCTTGCGGGGCAGGAGGCGTATGGCTACAGCGCGTTCTATGTGGACCTGACGCCGTGGCTCCACGCGGGGAACAATGAAATTCGCGTGCAGGTCAAGAACGCGGGTATGACCAACAGCCGCTGGTACTCCGGCAGCGGTCTGTACCGCGATGTGTACCTGTTGACCGCCGACGCGACCTATATTGAACCGGACAGCGTACAGGTGACAACGGAGAGCGCCGACGCGGACTATGCCGTGCTGAGCGTGAAAACGACGGTCATCAACGAGACTCTTTCCGCGCGGACGCTGTATCTGCTCACCGCGATCAAGGCGGCGGACGGCGCGGAGGCAGGAGTTGAACAGACGGCGTTTTTTCTCAAGGCAGGTGAGCAGAAGACGCTGACGCAGCGCGTCACGGTGAAGAAACCCGCGCTGTGGTCGGAGGAATCACCGACGCTCTACACGGTGAGCGCCCGACTGTGCGACGGCGAAACGTCGATGGACACGGCGAGCGATACCTTTGGCATTCGTACCCTCTCTTTGGACGCCGCCCGCGGGCTTCGCGTGAACGGGAAGAGCGTGAAGCTCCGCGGCGCGTGCATCCATCACGACAGCGGCATTCTCGGCGCGGCGACCTACGAGGATGCGCACCGCCGCCAGATCAAGCTCCTCAAGGAAGCGGGTTTCAACGCCATCCGCATGTCGCATCATCCCGCCGCGCCCGCGCTGCTGCGCGTCTGCGATGAACTGGGCATGTATGTGATGGACGAGTTTTCCGATATGTGGAGCCGCGCGAAAAACGATCTGGACTACGCGCTGGACTTCGCAAAATGGTGGGAGACAGACGTGGCGCTGATGGTCAAAAAGGACTATAACCGCCCCTCCGTGATTCTTTATTCCGTGGGCAACGAGATTCCTGAGATCGGCACCGACGCGGGCAGCGATCTCTGCGCAAGAATATCGGATCGCATCAAGGCGCTGGACCCGACGCGCTTTACCACCGCCGGTATCAACGGCGTGTTCGCCGCCGGTGACCAGATGGATCGGATTCTCGCTGACCTTACCCGCGAGATGCAGGCCGCCGGCGAGATCGAGGGCAACGTCAACAGCTTTATGGCGGTCATGGATACCAAGATGGATCAGATCGTCAACCATGACGCGGTCTCCGAGCGGCTGGAAAAGGCGTGCGCCTCCCTCGACGTCGCGGGTTATAACTACATGGCGGCACGCTATGAACCGGACGCGAAGCGCTATCCCAACCGCGTTATGGTGGGTTCCGAGACCTATCCTCAGGATATCGCCCGTAACTGGGCACTGGTGGAGAAGCTTCCCGCCGTCATCGGCGATTTCACCTGGACGGGCTGGGATTACATCGGCGAGGCTGGCATCGGCATCATTGGCTACGGTCCCGGCGAGGGCGGCTTTGGCGCGCAGTATCCCTGCCAGCTTGCCTACTGCGGCGACCGCGACATCACAGGCTTCCGCCGCCCGCTGTCCTACTACCGCGAGATCGTGTTCGGGCTGCGCACGCAGCCGTATATCGCGGTGCAGGATGTCACACGCGCGGGTCAAACGCCGGTCATGACGCCGTGGGCGATGAGCGACGCCGTTGCCTCCTGGGATTGGCCGGGCTGCGAGGGCAAACCGGCGGTGGTCGAAGTCTACGCGCCCGGTGACGAGGCGGAGCTGTTCGTGAACGGGACCTCCCTCGGCAAAAAGCCGCTGAATCAGTACAAGGCGCTCTTTGAGACAACCTACGCGCCGGGGACGCTGCGCGCGGTAGCGTATCGGAACGGCGAAGCGCTGGGCGCATGGGAGCTTTCCTCTCCCGCGGCAAAGCCGCGGCTTACCCTTCGCGCGGAATACGAGGGCGCGGAGCTGATCTTCCTTGCCGCCGAACTGACAGACGGCAGCGTCACGGTGACCAGCGCAGATGAGCTGCTGACCGCCGAGGTCACGGGCGCGGAGCTGCTGGGCGTCGGCAGCGGCGATCCGAAGCCGCTCATCAATTACAACGAGGGCAGGACAAGGACGTGGAACGGTCGCGCACAGCTGATTCTGCGCAAAACCGACGGTCCGGTGCGCGTGAGCGTCAAGTCAGATTCCGGTCTGACGGCGACGTGGGAGGCGTGAACGTTTTATTTTGTTGATCCTTCAGGAGCGATCCTGACGAATATTTAAATGGAGGTAGAATCATGAAAGCAGCATACATTCCGGTCGGCGCGGGCGGACACATCCTCGCCTCTCTCCCCATGGTGACGGAGCTGGTCAAAAAGGGTGTCGAGGTCGACTACTATGCGCCGGAATCCTTCCGCGCGCAGGTGGAGCTGACGGGCGCGACGCTTCGCCCCTTCCCGGAGGTCACGCAGTGCTACTCCAACCCCTACATGGGCAGGGAGGAGTTCCTCGCGGTGATCCCGCTGGTGTTCCTTGGACAGGCGAAGGAGGCGATCGGCGCGATCATGGAGCAGATCACCGTGCATCAGCCGGACGTCATCATCTCCGACTCTCTGGCGGTGGCGGGACGCCTCGCGGCGTGGAAGCTGAATAAGCCGCTCATCATCATGTTCACCAGCTATGCCCCCGGCAAGGACTTCTCCATCTTCCGCACCTGGCCGGAGTTCCCCGACAGCCCTGCTCGTGCCGAGGCGGCGAAACTTGCTGAGGAATTCCAGAAGGAATACGGCGGTAAGCTTCTGACCCCGCAGGAGATCTTCGAGGGCACCGGCGACTTCAACCTCTGCACGCTGACCAAGAGCTTCCAGCCTGGCGGCGAGCATTTCGGCGACGACTTCTTCTTCGCGGGCGCGCAGATCGCTGCGCGCGCGGGCGACGGCAGCTGGAAGGCGCCCGACAACGGCAAGCCCCTGCTGTACACCTCACTG
Source organism: Oscillospiraceae bacterium (assembly GCA_017527825.1). Taxonomy (GTDB): domain Bacteria; phylum Bacillota; class Clostridia; order Oscillospirales; family Oscillospiraceae; genus Hominicoprocola. Next base: position 28,919 of record JAFXPO010000046.1, on the reverse strand, counting down.
GGATCGCTCTTTAACAACTGGCCGGAATTCTACCAGATGCTCTTCCCGGTGGTGAAGGAACTGGACATCAACGTGCTCTGCTCCATCGGCAAGACCATCAAGCCGGAGGACTTGGGCGAGATTCCCGACAACGTGACGCTGATGGCGTTTACGCCGCAGCTGGAGGTGCTCAAGCATACGGATTACTTTATCACCCACGCCGGCGTTGGCAGCGTGATGGAGGCGCTTTACTTCGGCGTCGCCATGATGTGTATTCCGCAGATGGACGAGCAGATCTTCACTGCCAGGCGCATGCTGGAACTGGACCTTGCCAGCTCGATGATGCTCAAGCCGGAGGTCACGGAGGAATCCCTGCGCAAGGCGCTCCATGAACTGATCGAGAACCCGAAGTATAAGCGCAATGCCGAGGCGATGTCGAAGGAGATGCAGAGCGAGGGCGGCTGCGAGCGCGCGGCGCAGGCGGTCATCGACTACGCGAAAAAAGCGCTGTAAGGAGGAGATGACGATATGACGATCCTGGTAACGGGCGGCGCCGGATACATCGGCAGCCATACCTGTATTGAGCTGGTCAAGGCGGGCTATGACATTGTGGTCGCGGACGATTTCGCCAACTCCTGCATGGAGGCGGTTCGCCGCACGCGCAAGCTCGCCGGCGTGGAGTTTCCGTTTGAGAAAATCGATCTGACGGATTACGACGCCACGCAGAAGCTGTTTGACAAGTATCAGATCGACGCCGTGATCCACTTCGCCGGCCTCAAGGCGGTGGGCGAGAGCGGCAAAATCCCGCTGACCTACTACCACAACAATCTGGACAGCACCCTGTCGCTGCTGGAGGCGATGAAGTCCCACAGCGTCAAGAATTTCATCTTCTCCTCTTCCGCGACGGTCTACGGTCCCGAAGCCCCTGTGCCTTACAACGAGGCGACGCCGGTGAGCCGCATCACGTCCAGCCCCTACGGCAACACCAAGCTGATGATCGAGTACATCCTCAAGGACGAGGTAAAGGCGAACCCCGGCTTTAACGCGGTGCTGCTGCGTTATTTCAACCCGGTCGGCGCGCACGAAAGCGGCGAGATCGGCGAGAATCCAAACGGCATTCCCAACAACCTGATGCCCTATGTCGCGCAGGTCGCGGTGGGCAAGCTGGACATGATCCACATTTTTGGCAACGACTACGACACGCCGGACGGCACCTGCCTGCGCGACTATATCCACGTTGTTGACCTCGCCAAGGGTCATGTGGCGGCGCTCAAAAAAATCAAGGAGAACTGCGGACTGTTTGTCTGCAACCTCGGCACCGGCAAGGGTACCAGCGTGCTGGAGATGGTCAAAGCGTTTTCCAAGAGCTGCGGTAAGGATTTGCCCTATGAATTCGCGCCGCGGCGCGAGGGCGATCTGCCCGCGTTCTGGGCTGACCCCGCATTCGCGAAGGAGCAGCTCGGTTGGGTCGCGGAAAAGGGCATTCAGGAGATGTGCGACGACGTCTGGCGCTGGCAGAGCAAGAACCCCGCCGGCTTCCCGCAGGATTGAGGAGGCAGCCTGATGAAGATACTGTTTGTGACCAGCGAGTGCGCGCCGTTTTCCAAGTCCGGCGGACTCGCGGACGTGGCGTTTTCCCTGCCGCCCGCGCTCAAGGCGTCGGGAAACGAGGTGGCAGTCATTACGCCCGCGTATCAATGCGTCAAGGAAAAGTTCGGCAAGGACCTGAAAACCGTCTGGACGGGTACCGTCAAGCTGGGCTATCGCGAGCGCTACTGTGGTCTGCTCCGCGGGGAGAACCACGGCGTCACGATGTGGTTCGTGGACAACGAGGAATTCTTCTTCCGCTCCAAGCTCTACGGCTATGACGATGACAAGCTGCGCTTCGCGTGGTTCAGCCGCGCGGTCATTGATCTGCTCGGCAAGCTGGACTTCATGCCGGAGATTCTGCACTGCAACGACTGGGAAACCGCGCCGGCGGTGATCTATCTCAAGAACGATCAGGCGTTTAACCCCGCGCTGCGGAGCATCAAGAGCGTCTATACCATCCACAACATCGCGTATCAGGGACAATTCGGTGCGAATGAGCTGTTTGAGACGTTCGCGCTGCCTGGAGGCTGGTACGACGGCGGCTTGGGCTATGAGTTTGAGGGGCGCCGCGACATCAACCTCATGAAGGGCGCGATGCTGATGGCGGACGCGGTGTCCACCGTTTCGCCGACCTATGCCCGCGAGCTGCACTATCCGCAGTTCGGCATGGGGCTCCAAGGCGTCGCGGACATGGTGGAGACCAAGATGTACGGCATCCTCAACGGCATCGACATGGATCACTATGACCCGAAGCTGGATAAGCGCCTTCCGTATTCCTTCTCGGTGAAGAAAATGGCGGGCAAGGCAAAGTGCAAAAAGGCGCTGCAGGAGAAGTTCGGTCTGGAGCAGGAGCCGCGCTTTCCGCTGTTCTGCTCCGTGGCGCGTCTCGTGGAGCAAAAGGGCATCGAGCTGATCCGTGAGATACTCCCCAAGCTCATGGAACTGGGCGTGCAGCTCATCATCTTCGGTCAGGGCGAGCAGAGCTACATTGACTATTTCAACGAGTGCAAGGCGCGCTGGCCGGGGCAGCTGGGCTTCTCCAGCGACTACAGCGAGCAGGTGGCGAGCGAGGTGTTCGCAGGCTCGGACTTCTATCTGATGCCCTCGCGCTTTGAGCCTTGCGGGCTGAGTCAGATGATGGCAATGCGCTACGGCACCATACCCATCGTCCACGAGACCGGCGGCCTCAAGGACTCCGTGCGTCCCTACAGCGAATTTGACGGCGTGGGCGACGGCTTCTCCTTCTCTACCTATCAGGGGAAGGACCTGCTGCTGGCGATCATGAGCGCGCTGCGGGTGTACTTCTCTGATGAAAAGACCTTTGCGCTGCTGCGGGAGCGGTGCATGACCAAGGATTTCTCCTGGACGCGCAGCGCGGAGCAGTATGAGCGGATGTACGGCGGTATTTTTGAAGGCGAGCAGGGCGAAACGATCCCCTATGAGGAAGCCTTTGAGTCGCTGAAGGAAGCGTACACGGAGCTGGACGCCGAAAATCGTCGCCGGTTTAAGCACCTGTTTTCGGAGAACTATCACCGCGTCGTCCAGATTCGCATGACCGGACGCGCGGATGGCGTGCTGTATGTCGAGTTTGCGAGAGAAAACGGCGAGGAGTCCTTCCGCGTCGTCCCCTCCGACTATGAGGGCGCGGACGCTTACATCACGGCGAGCTACGACCATCTGCTCGGCATGGCGAACGGCACCGTCAGCTCCGACAAGCTGTTCATGACCGGACAGCTCAAGGTAGAGGGTAACCTTGCCAAGAGCGCGGAGATGCGTCAGCTGTTGGGAAGGGCGTAACGAAAAGCGCGCGTTCGCCCATTTCACAAAAAATGTCGGATTACCCTTGTGCAAATTGTAAATACCGACAATAGATGGCTTAAAAAATGTCGGATTTACCAAAACATACTACATGTAAAGATTGACGAGGCTATTGTAGAATAAACACAATAACCGCGCGAAACAACTTGACAGAATTGTTGAAAAGGAGAGAAAATCATGGCAGAAACACCCGTAACGGCTGTGCAAGCCAAGGATGACGGCAAGGTCAGCAAAGCGTTTACCTGGTTCCACGCGACCTCCGTCAACGGCGGCGCTATGGCGATCGCAGCCACCATCGCAAGCTACTTTTCCCTGTACGCGCAGGAAACGATCGGCATCACCGCCGCGCAGTTGGCGGTCATCCTGCTGATCTGCAACATCTGGGACGCGATCAACGATCCTCTGATGGGCGTCCTTTGCGAATCCACCAATCCCCGCTGGGGCAAGTACCGCACCTGGTTCATCTTCACGCCGATCGTGCTGATGGTGGACATGTGGTTCCTGTTCTCCAACCCCAGCTTCATTCAGGCAAGCCCCATGGCGAAGTGCGTGTGGACCTGCGCGTGGTACATGGTCTACGGCATGGTCGTCACGGCGTACACCATGCCCCAGATGGCGATCCTGCCCGCGATGACGCTCAATGACAACGTCCGCAACGACGTTCTGACCAAGGGCGCCGGCTGCTGCGCGCTGATGTTTACCATCGCCTCCACCTTCTCCACCCAGCTCGTGCAGATCTTCGGCAGCTACCGCACGCTGATGGTCTTCTACTCCGTGTTTGCCGTCATCTCCTTCTGGGGCCTGTACAAGACCTCCGAGGAGAAGTACATGATCAAGGGCGAGAGCGGCGGCATCAAGCAGCTCGCGTTCGTGTTCCGCCACAAGGAAGTTTGGCCGGTCATGCTGGTGTGGGTCTGCGCCTCCGTGTCCTATGGCTTCATGTTCACCTCGTCCGTCTACTATGCGCAGTACATCTGGGCTGCCAAGCGTGTGAATGTCGATGAGATCACCGCGGGCGTCATGGCGCAGGTCGAAGCCGGTACCCTCGATCCCTCCAAGATTGAGGAGACAATCGGCGCGGGCATCGGCGCGGGCATCGGCGGCACGATCTCGACCTACATGGGCTTTATCTCCGTTGGCGCGCTGATTTCGATGATGGTGCTCATGCCGATCTTCGTCAAGTTCTTCAAGACCGGCTGGAAGACCATGCTCTGGTCGCAGATTTTGACGGTCGCGTTCTACCTGATCCTGTTCTTCACGGGCCGCATGAACTTTATGTACTGCTGCATTATGAGCTTCCTCGCGACGGTCGTCGGCGCGATGGTCAACGCGGTGGTCAACATTCTGGTCAACGACACCATCGACTTTATCATGCTCAAGGAGGGCAAGCAGCTCAACGCGGTCGTGTCCTCCGTCAAGGGCTTCGCGCAGAAGTGCGGCAACACGCTGGTCAACTCCGGCATGCTCGCCATCCTCGCTGTCGCGAGCTTCGACGCGCAGCTTGGCCCCTTCGGTCAGCCCGAATCCGCCATTGAAGCGACCAACGTGGTGCGCTTCCTCGTGCCCGCGATCGTTTCGGGCATCATCATCCTCGTCATGGTTTTCTATCCGCTGCGCAAGTTCTTCCCGGAGATCGCCGAGATGAAGGCGAAGATGGCCGGCGAGAACCAGGAGCAGGCGTAAGCCGCAACAACAAATAACGGCTCGATTCGCGGACGTTGAGCCGCTGATCAAATGAATCGAAACGCTCCGCAGATCCGCGTGGATTTGCGGAGCGTTTCTGCGTAAAAAGGAGAAGCTATGGGCAAGTATTACTGCAACCCGATGAACCTTCCGTACAAATATAACTTCCAAAAGCCCAACATGCCTGGCCTTGGCGAGGCGAAGCTCGCGGTCTACCGTGAGGCGGCCGACCCGACGCTGGAGCTGTTCAAGGGGCGTTACTATCTGTTCCCGTCCATGACCCGCGGCTTCTACGTCAGCGACAACATGGTGGACTGGGAGTACCATGAGCTGAAAACGCCCATCCCCGTGTTCGACTATGCGCCGGACGTGCGCGCGGTGGGCGATTATCTCTATTTCTCTGCCTCCAAGCGGGCGGAGCCCTGCAATTTCTACCGCACCAGGGACCCGCTCGGCGGCGAGTGGGAGGAGATCAAGGGCACGTTCCCGTTCTGGGACCCCGATCTGTTCTGTGACGATGACGGGCGGCTGTACTTCTACTGGGGCTGCTCCAACATCACACCCATCTGGGGCGTGGAGCTGGATCGCGAGACCATGCGGCCCATCGGTGAAAAGCAGGCGATGTTCCACATGGACAACAAATCCCGCGGCTATGAGCGCGTCGGCATGGATCACGTCAGCCCCAAGGCGGGCATTGACCTGGAGGCGGCGACGGAGGAGATGTTCCAGAATCTCATGCATATGCCCGCGGAGATGCGCGAGAAGGAGGGACTCACCACCGAGGAGGCGGTGCGCGCGCTGGCGCGCGGCTTCGCCGGAGACGATCCCTACATTGAGGGTGCGTATATGACCAAGCACGACGGAAAGTACTACCTGCAATATGCCTTCCCGGAGACGCAGAGCAACGTCTACGGCGACGGCGTGCTGGTGTCCGATCATCCGCTGGGTCCGTTCCGTATCGCAAAAAACAATCCGTTTTCCTATAAGCCCGGCGGCTTTATCAATGGCGCGGGTCACGGCTCTACCATCGCGGACAAGAACGGCAATTACTGGCACACGGCGTCCATGTCCATCTCCATCAACAACGACATGGAGCGTCGGCTGGGTCTGTGGAAGGTGGGCTTTGACGCCGACGGCGAGATGTACTGCGACCAGCGCTACGGCGATTGGCCGATCGACGCGGAGGCGCCGCTGTTTGCCAAGCCGGAGTTCATGCTGCTCAGCTATGGCAAGCGCGTCAAGGTATCCTCCGGCGCGGGCGCGGAGAAGGTCACGAACGAAAACGCAAAGGACTGGTGGCGCGCCGAAACATCGAAAAACGAGTGGTGCGAGGTCGACCTCGGCGCGGTCAAGGACGTCCGCGCGGTGCAGATCAACTTCGCGGACGAGGGCATCGACGCGCAGATCCCAGAGGACGCCGACCGTCTGGTGGCGCACGAGATCCGCTACATCGACACGGAAAAGCGCGTGACGCGCTGGACGCTGGAGGGCTCGACAGACGGAACGAAATGGTTTATGATAGAAGATAAGAGCGCGGCGGAAACCAACCTCGGCAACGATTTTCTCCTGCTGGAGGGCGGCGTTCAGGCGCGCTATCTGAAGCTGACCGTGCTGGAGGTGCCGTTCGATCAGCCCGTTGCCGTCTCCGGTCTGCGCGTGTTCGGACACGGCGCGGGCGAAGCGCCCGCGGCGCCGGCGGGCGTTCGGGCGGAGCGCCGTGGCGACATCGACATGCTGGTACGCTGGGACGCGGACGGCGCGGTGGGACACAACATCCTCTGGGGCTATGCGCCGGAGAAGCTGTACCACAGCTATATGGTGCTGGGCGCGGACGAGAAGAACATCGGCGCGCTGATGAAGGGCGAGCCGGTCTATGTACGCGTGGACGCGTTCAACGAAGCCGGTGTCACCGAGGGCGAAGTGTTCGCGCTGGACTGACGGGGGGCAAATCATGTTTCGTAGAGACCAGTTCGGATTTGTATTCAACACGATCTTTTCCATCTTTTTCAGCCTCGTGCTGACGGCGTTTATCCAGTTCCAGCAGCACACGCTGAGTCTCGGTACATTGGTGCCGGGCTTCGTGAGCGCGTTCGCGGTGAACTTTACGCTGGGCAGCTTTATCCCGCTGGTGAAGGTTGGCAACGGCTTTGCCTCCATCTTCACCAAAAATGAGAAGAGCATCGTTTTTTATCTGCTGCGCATGTTCATGATCGTGCTGATCATGACCGCCGGCATGAGCTTTATCATGATGTTCATTGAGATGGGCTTTTCCGGCGCACTGCTGCCGGCGTTTCTCTTCTCGTTTCTTCCGACCTTCGCGTTTGCTTACTGCGCGGGCGCACTATGCTTCCCGCTGCTGCTGAAGCTGACGCAGTCGCTGTGCGTGAAGTGAAGGAGACTATCATAAGGAGACCGGCATGAGTCTTTCCGAACATTGGATCACCAACCAAACCAAGGCGCCGTTCTATCTGCGCAGGGAGTTTGCCGTCGAGAAACCGTTCAGGTCCGCGACGCTCCGCATCTGCGCCCTGGGGCAGTTCAACGCGTATCTCAACGGAAAGCGCGCGGGCGACCACGTCCTTGACCCCGCGTGGACAGACTATAACAAGCTGGTGCAGTTCGTCACGTTCGACGTGACGGAGTTGCTTTCCCCCGGCGCGAACGCGCTGGGAATTGAGGTGGGCAACGGCTGGTACATCTGGGACGATTCGTTTGGCTACGGGTTCCATTTTCCGCCGTTTATGCCGCCCAACCCGAATCCGTACAAGCCATACGGTGAGAGCCTTGTCGCGGCGTTCGAGCTGGACATTGAATACGCGGACGGCTCGTCGGTGACCGTTGCTTCCGACGAGAACTGCAAGACCGCACCCCACGCCGTACAGCACACAAATGTCTACGGCTCGGAGCTGATCGACGGCGCGAGGGCGCAGCGCGGTTTTTCCGCCGCGGGTTTTGACGATTCCGCGTGGACGATGGCTTTTCGCGCGACAGCGGAGGAAGCGCCGCGCGGCGCTCTGTCGGAGGCGAAGCAGCCGCCGGTCAAGGTGATTCAGCGCTACGAGGCGAAGTATCTCGGAACGGTGAACGACCGCGCGGTCTATGACCTCGGGCAGAACATCTCCGGCTTGCTCCGTGCCGAGGTGCGGGGCAAGGCGGGGACGCGCGTTGAATTCTTTCCCGCCGAAAAGCTGACGGCGGAGGGCGATGTCGACCAGATGGCGAAAAACTGGATGCCCATTGACAATGTGGTGTCCTACGTTATCGCGCAGGATGCCGCTTGGGAGACCGTCGAGCAGACCTTCACCTATTTTGCGGGGCGCTACATCGGCGTGCGCGGAGACGCGGAGGTGCGCGCGCTCGCGGGCGACGCCATCACGAGCGCGTGGAAGCGCGCGGGCACATTTGCCTGCGACGATGAGCGGTACAACAAAATCTATGACATGATCGAAAAGACGGTGGAGGCAAACCTGCTGGGTGTCCACACCGACTGCCCGACCATTGAGCGCTTTGCGTGGCAGGAGCCGAATCACCTGATGGCTCCGTCGATCTTTTTCATGAAGGACGCCAAGGCGCTGTGGGAGAAGATCCTCACTGATCTGCGCCTTGCCCAGCACACGGCGGAGGATACGTTCCGCGACATGGCGGGGAATGCGTTTTATCCGGGCGATGGGTTGATTCCCTCGCAAGCGCCGTGCTATATCCCGAACGTTCTGCCGGTGCCGGGTATGGGCAGCTTTTACGACATTGTCCCATGGGGGAGCACCTGTATTCTGGGGGCATATTGGCACTATCTTTACTACGGTGATCTTGCCGTTGTGCGGGATAACTATGACGCAGGAATGCGTTATCTTGCGTATTTAAAAACCAAAATCAACGCCGATGGCTTTCTGAACCACGGACTCGGCGACTGGGGTAATCCAGAAAACGAATTGGCGCGGGAGAACATCGAAACGGCGTTCCTTTACGCCGACGCGGTGACGCTGGAGAAGTTTGCGCGTTGGCTGGAAAAGCCTGTCGACGCGGAAGCGCTGCGCGCGTTTGCGGAGGAAGTAAAGGACAACTACAACAAAAAGCTTCTAGTGTTCAGTGAGGAACTGGACTGCTGGTGCTACCGCGTGTTCGACCACACGGACGGTATATTTATCACGCAGTCGGCGGAGGCGCTGCCGCTCTACTGTGGCATGACGCCGCCGGAGCGGGAAGCGGATGTGGTGAAAGCCTTCCGCGCCGCGCTGGAGCGGAAGCAGGCGTTCGTCGCGGGTGAGGTTGGCCTGCCCTATGTGATCCAGACCGCGCGAAAGCACGGCATGAACGACTTGATCTGCCGCTTCATCACGCGGGAAACGCACCCGTCGTATTACGCGTTTATTCTTGACGGGGAAACGACGCTGGGCGAATACTGGGAGACGAATCCGCGCAGCCACTGCCACGATATGATGGGGCATATCATAGAGTGGTATTATAAGGGTATTGCGGGCATTGAGCCGCTGGAGCCGGGTTTTGCCAAAGTGCGGGTAAACCCGTATCTGCCGGAGAGCATGAATCGCTTCTCCTGCACCTACGAGACGTCCCGCGGGACGATCCGTGTTTCGGCGGAGCGCACAGCGCACGGTGTAGAAAAAAACGTCACAGTGCCGGAGACTGTAGAGTTGGTTCAGTAATCAGCATATTTTGCGTCTATCTGAAAAAGGCGGTGTTTGAATGGCTTACTTCACAACATTTGGCGACTTACAGCAGGAATTGACCACTTATTATTATTCAACGGGACAGCGCCTGCAATTTAATGAGGCTGTGGACGAACTGTGCCGCAAGGGAAAGCTTTCGGAAACGCCGCCTTCCTCAGAGCACAATCAGATGTTATTCGGACACATGAAGCTGGATGACTTCTCCAAAATCGTGGATTCGATCGTAATTCCCGTGACGCCGAGCAAGGGACTGACGCAGCGCGTCAACGAGGATGATATCATCCCGCTGCTGCGCGATATCTTCATCATTCGTCATTCCCGGCATACAAGACCCTATCTGCACCGGCACAATTATGTGGAGCTGGATTATGTGGTCGAGGGGAGCTGCACCCTGCACTTTGAAGAGGAGAAGGGGAGGACACTGCGGGCAGGGGAGCTGTGTATCGTTGCGCCGTACTCGAACCACGACATTGAGATTACGGACGAGTCCACCGTTTACTGTGTCATGCTCCGGCGCAGCACCTTTGAAACGTCCTTTTTTTCGCTGCTGCTGCGCAACGATGTGCTCTCGTTCTTCTTCCGCATGACGCTGCAGGAGGAGTCCAAGCCGAACTATATCATCTTCCGAACGCATAACCTGCAATGGATGCAGACGCTGGTGCAAAACGCCATGCTGGAATGCCATAAAACTGACGAGTATTCCAACGTTTGCTGCATCAGCTTCATCAATATCATGCTCGCCTGCCTGCTGCGCTCGTCCAGTGAAACGCCGCAGCTCTACAACTATTACGGCGGCAAGGAGTTTTCCCCCGTACTGAACTATATCCGGCAGAACTATCGAACGCTGACGCTGACCGAGCTCGCGGAGCATTTTCACTACAGCAAGCCGCATCTCTGCACCCTCATCAAGCAGAACACCGGCGTCAGCTTTACGGAATTGGTAAGGCACATCCGAATGGCGAGGGCGACAGAGTATCTGCTCAATACCAACCGTTCCGTCAGCGAGATTGCCGAGGTCGTCGGCTATCATTCGCCCGACCACTTCTCCCGCGTTTTTCGCACGTCCTATGGTATGTCGCCGCAGGAATATCGGAAACAGAACACGGAGCAGGCAGACCGCTTTGTTCCCTTTGCCATGGAATAACTAAACTGAGATAAGGAGCAATGCCATGAAGATCACACAGATCAAGTTCAACGGCGTGCGCGCGCCGATGGGCTTTGCGCTGTCCCCGTTGACCGTCTCGTTCAAGGTGACGGAAACGGAGAGCAAAAAAGCAAGCGCCATCCGCATCGAGCTGACTGAGGCGGACGCGCCGGAGACCGTACTCGCCGTTCGCGAGGGCACGGAGCTGGACATGACGGGCACGGTGCTGGACGCGGCGCTCAAGCCTCGCACGGCGTATGTGGTGCGCGTTCATGCGGAGGGGGACGCGGGCGACAGCGCGGACGCCGAGAGCCGCTTTGAAACCGGCAAGCTGGACGAGCCGTGGCGCGCGGACTGGATCGCCGCGGAGAAGGGTGACGGCTGCCACCCGATTCTGCGCCGGAAGCTGACCGTGCGCGCGGGACTGAAAAAAGCGCGTCTGTACGCCGCGGGCGTCGGCATGTTCGAGGCGTATGTCAACGGCGAGAAGCTGGGTGAGGAATATCTCAAGCCCGGCATCACCAACTATGAAAAGCGCATTCAGGTCGTGACCTTCCCGGTCGACACGTTGAAAGAGGGCGCAAATGAGCTGAGCTTTCTGCTGGGCAAGGGCTGGTACATGGGCACCTTCGGCTTGGAAAACGCGGAGAACAATTTTGGCGACCGCATGGCGGTCATCGGCGAGCTGTATCTCGACTACGCGGACGGCACGACAGAGGTTGTCTGCACCGACGGCAGCTTCGAGTACCGCCCTTCCGACATTGCGCAGTCCGGCATCTACTTCGGTGAGACCGTCGACCGCACGCTGCACGAGGCGATCCACTGGTCGCCGGCGGAGGTGATCGACGATCCCAAGGCGGACGAGGGGACAAAGAACCTCGACAAGACGCATCTGGTCGACCGCCTGAGCCTGCCTGTGCTGGTCAAGGAAAAGCTCACTGTCAAGGAAATCATCTCCACGCCCGCGGGCGAAACGGTGCTGGATTTCGGGCAGAACTTCGCGGGCTTCCCGGAGTTTGACGCCGACCTGCCCCACGGCACGCAGGTGGTGCTGGACTTTGGCGAGGTCTTGCAGCAGGGCAATTTCTACCGCGGCAACTACCGCGAGGCAAATTCGCAGTTCATCTATGTCTCCAACGGCGAAAAGGAGACGGTGCGGCCGCACTTCACCTTTTTCGGCTTCCGCTATGTCCGCGTGACAGGCTGGGTGGGCGAGCTGACGCGGGAGATGTTCCGCGGCTGTGTGCTGTACTCCGACATGGACCGCGCGGGCGAGATCAAGACCGGCAACGCCAAGATCGATCGGCTCTATGAGAACACGGTCTGGGGTCTCAAGTCCAACTTCCTCGATATGCCCACCGACTGCCCGCAGCGCAACGAGCGCCTCGGCTGGACGGGTGACGCGCAGATCTTCGCGCCGACGGCGAGCTACCACATGGACACCAAGGCGTTCTTCCATAAGTTCGAGCGCGACCTTATGGACGAGCAGGAGGACTTAAACGGCGCGGTGCCGAACTATGTGCCAAACTTCGGCCACAAGGCGGACGCCACCAGCGCGTGGGGCGACATCGGCACGTTCCTGCCCATGACGCTGTGGAAATACTACGGCGACAAGAACGAGCTTGCCTACGCCTACCCGATGATGACGGGCTGGGTGGACTACATGGATCGGCTCGACGCGTCGAAGGGCGAGCGGAAATACACCTTTGAGCCGGGCTTCCAGTTCGGCGACTGGCTGGGCCTTGACGGCGTCAGCGAGACGAGCTTCAAGGGCGGAACCGACGACAACTACTTAGGCGCGGTGTATTACTACCAGTCCGCGAAGCTGACTGCCGAGGCGGCGGAGATTCTCGGCAAAGCAGACGACGCGAAGCGCTACGGCGAGCTGGCGGAGCACATCAAGCAGGGCATCCTCAACGAGTATTTCACCCCCAACGGCCGCTTTGCCATGGACACGCAGGCGAGCTACGTCGTGGCGCTCAAGTTCGGTCTTTGGATCGACCGTGACCGGCTCATCGCGCAGTTCAGAGAGCGGCTCAAAAAGGACGGCTTCCGCATCCGCTGCGGCTTTGTCGGCGCGCCGTTGCTGTGCACGGTGCTGGGTGAGTGCGGGCTTTCCGACCTCGCTTACGACTTCCTGCTGAAGGAGGACTTCCCCAGCTGGCTCTACTGCGTCAACCTCGGCGCGACGACCATTTGGGAGCGCTGGAACTCCATCGGCCCGGACGGGACAATCTCGCCCACCGGCATGAATTCCCTCAACCACTATTCTTACGGCTCCGTGATGGAGTTTGTCTACGGCTACGCGGCGGGCATTCGTCCCGCGGTGCCGGGCTTCCGCAAGGCGATCATCGCGCCGAATCCCAACTATCGCCTGCCGAATCTGGAGTGCTCCTTCGATTCCGTTGCGGGAAAGTATGTCTGCAACACAAAGATTTGCAGCGACGGCACACTGAGCGTGCATCTTGAGATTCCCTTCGGCTGCGAGGCGGAGGTCACGCTGCCGCGCTCCGGCAAGGCGGCGGAAACGCTTGCCGCGGGCAGCTATGACTTCCGCTATACGCCGACGAGCGACTACCGCAAGCCCTTTGACGAGCACACGATGATCGCGACGCTGGGCGAGAATGAGCAGGCGCTCGGCATCCTCTTCGAGCTGGTGCCGCCCATCGGCGGCATGGCGAAGGGCAAGGACGCGGAGTTCGGCTACAGCGGTCTCGCGGAATTCCGCTACCTGAGCTTCCTGCCCTTTGATCCCGCAAAGCTGGAGGAAGCCATCGAAAAGATCAAGAATCTGACTGTGGAGGTATGACATGAGACTCGAAGGCAAAGAAACACTCCCAATCTGGGGGAAAACGATCCCCGGCAACACCGGCGCGAGCAAGCGCGACGTGATGAACATTGACACGAGCCTCACCATGGAGGACGTGTTCACAAAATACCCCGGCATCTGGGACAAGAGTACGCCGGAGCTGGGCGATCTGCGCGGCAACGACTTCATGGTCTGGGATCAGGAGATGCAAAACGGCTATGCGGAGGAAACTTACTCTGACGTGCCGATCCTCGTTCCTTACCTTGTCGAGAACAGCGACCGCTGCGTCATCCTTTGCCCCGGCGGCGCGTACCTCACCAAGTCCATGGACAGCGAGGGCTCCGAGGTCGCGGCGGTGCTCAACGACGCGGGCATCAGCGCGTTTGTGCTCTGGTATCGCAGCTATCCCTACCGTGCGCCGCTGATGTATCTCGACTGCCAGCGCGCCGTGCGCTATGTGCGCTATCACGCCCCGGAGTACGGCATCGACCCGGAGAAGATTGCCGTGGCGGGTTTCTCCGCCGGCGGCAACCTCTGCGGCGTGACGGCGCTGTGCTTCGGCAACAAGCCCGTGCAATTTGAGGGCTACACGCCCGATGAGATCGACGCGGTGGACGGACGCGTCAACGCGCTGGGACTGATTTACCCCGCGGTCAACGCGTATGATGACAAGATCATGGCGTGCATCTACGGAATCGACGTCTACCGCGATGAAAAGAAACGCCATGAGCGTGCCGCCGAGTATGACATGCTGCTGCATGTGGACGAGCATGACGCGCCGGCGTTTCTGTGCGCCTGCATGGACGACGAGGTGCTGCCGCCGCTGCGGCTTGCGGAGTTGGCGGGCGCCTATCAGAAAAAGGGCGTCAGCTGCGAGCTGCACCTGTTCCCCTACGGCGGGCACGGCTTCGGCGGCTGCATCCCGCACCAGATGGGGCCGTTCCCGCCCGCGGATTATTCGGCGGTCAGCCAGTGGCTGGAGCTGTTTGTCAACTGGCTGGAGCGGACGCTGGCCTAAGGAGGCGCGCATGAAACGGACAGACATCAACATTCGAGACCCGTTTGTGCTGCCCCATGAGGGTAAGTATTACCTCTATGGCACCCGCAGCGAAACCTGCTGGGGACCCGCGGACGGCTTCGACTGTTACATAAGCGACGATTTGGAAAACTGGGACGGTCCCATCGAGATTTTCCATCGCCCGGAGGGCTTCTGGGCGGATCGCGCCTACTGGGCGCCGGAGTGCGTGGCGTATCGGGGAGCGTTTTACCTCGTCACCACGCTTGGCGCGGAGGATCGCAAAAAGGGCATCTATGCGCTGAAGGCATCCTCGCCCACCGGTCCGTTTGAGCCGTATGGCGAGCGGCTTACGCCGGAGGACTGGTCGTGCATCGACGGCACGCTGTGCATGGAGGACGGCACGCCGTACCTCGTCTTCTCTCACTCCTTCGAGGATGATCCGCGCGGCGATATGTGCGCGGTGCCGCTCAAGGACGATTTGAGCGCGGCGGCGGGGGGCTGCGTCAAGCTGTTTTCCGCGGGCGAAGCGCCCTGGGCGAAGCCGGTGCCGTTCGCCAAGGCGGAGTTCGGCATGGACGGCGACGTTTATTTCACCGACGGTCCGTGCGTTATCAAGCTGCCGGACGGCACGCTGCGCATGACGTGGTCGAGCTGGGGCACCAACGGCTACGCCGTCGGCGTAGCCATGTCGGAAACCGGCAAGCTGGCGGGACCTTGGAAGCAGCTGGAAACGCCGCTCTATCCCGAAAACGGCGGACACGGGATGATTTTTTACGATAAGAGCGGGCAGATGTATTTCACGCTGCACACGCCAAATGACAAGTATCTTGAGAGGCCCGTTTTTTTGAAAGCGAAAGCCGACGCGGGAACGCTTGTGCTGGAATGGTGAGGACATGCCGATGAGACAGTACGAAATGCTGGAGCTGAGCGCCCGCGGCGCGCCGCCGGAGGGTTCAGAGGCGCTCTCGGCGGTGTCCGCTGTATTCCGCCGCGGCGGGGAAGAAACGCGCGTCGATGGCTTCTACGCGGGAAACGGCGTTTACAAGGTGCGTTTCCTGCCGGAGAAAACGGGCGCATACCGCTATGAGATAACCGGCGACGCGCTCGCCGCGCCGCAGCGCGGCGCGTTCACCGTCGATGCGGCAGAGCGCGGCAAACACGGCCCCGTGCGCGCGGAGGGGATCCATTTGCGCCACGCGGACGGAACGTGGTACCATGGTTTCGGCACCACGGTCTACGCCCTCGCCCACCAGAGCGAGGCGCTGATCGCGGAAACCATGGAAACGCTGGCGGCGTCGCCGTTCAACAAGCTGCGCACCTGTGTGTTTCCCAAGCACTACACCTACAATGAAAACAACCCGGCTTGCTACCCCTTCGAGCGCCGCGCGGGCGTTCCCGAAAGAGCGTTTCCCGCGTCCGAAACCCCGCCGGTGCCCCAAAAGCGGGAGACGCGGGACGATTACTGGGACGTGAACCGCCCCTGTTACGCGTTCTGGGACGCGCTGGACAGGCGGCTGAAGCAGTTGGAGAAGCTGGGCATCGAGACCGATCTGATCCTGTTCCACCCCTACGACCGCTGGGGCTTTTCCAATCTGTCGCAGGAAGACAGCCTCGTCTATCTCAGCTATCTGCTGCGCCGTATTGCGGCGTATCCCCACGTCTGGTGGAGCCTCGCGAACGAATATGACCTGTGCCTGAACAAGACCGACGACGACTGGCGGACGTTCGCGCGCTTCATCGCGGCGCACGATCCATACCGCCACCTGCTGTCCAATCACAACTGCTTCAAGCTGTGGGACCCCGCTGAAAAGGAGATCACCCACGTTTCCTGGCAGACGCGGGAGCTCAGCCGTGTGGCGGCGGCGCAGCGGCGCTGGAACAAGCCCGTGCTGGTGGACGAGTGCCGCTACGAGGGCAACGTACCGGAATTCTGGGGCAACGTGTCCGGCGCGGATATGACCTCCCGCTTCTGGAAGGTCACGGTGCAGGGCGGCTATTGCACCCACGGCGAGACCTTCCTGCCCGGTACGGCGCAGGGCGGGCGTGCCACCGCCACCGGCGAGGCGGACGTGGTCTGGTGGGCGAAGGGCGGAAAGCTGAACGGCGAAAGCCCCGAGCGCATCCGCTTCCTGCGGGAAATCGTCGAGAGTCTGCCCGGGCCGCTGGAGCCGCTTGGCGGCGGTCTCGGCGACGTGATCGGTATGAGCGACGGCGAGGTACAGGACATGATCGACCATGCACCGCCGGGATTCAACCATTTCCTCGCGCGGATGGCACGGATGAACGAAGCCGAGCGCGACCGATTCTTCGGCATTGAGTACCAGTATCGCGGGCACGTCGGCGAAGACGCCTATCTGTACTATCTGGACGACCAATGCGCCGCTGCCGTGCAGGTGGAGCTGCCGGCGAACCGCTATTATCGCGTGGAGGTTCTCGACACTTGGGCAATGACGCGCGAAACCGTGGCGGAGCATGCGAGCGGAACGGTCAGGGCGGCGCTGCCGGGAAGACCGTATATGGCGGTTTTGGCGGTGGCGGAACCGCACAGGAAAAGCGTTTAAAAACAGCAGAAAAAACAAACCCGGATTTCGAGTCGATCGAATCCGCTAATTTTGAAAGGAGCATCATCATGCATATTGCAGTAGTATCTCTGGGGGCCTTTGGACACGTCAACCCCACGCTTTCTTTCGTGACGGAGCTGGTCAAGCGCGGCGTCCGCGTTACCTACTTCACCACGGAGGATTTCCGCAAGATCGTCGAACCCACCGGCGCGAAGTTTGTGCCCGTCCACTCCTGGATGGCGAGCAACGCCCCGCAGAACGAGAAGAAGGAGGACGGCGGCAAGGAGGACAGCGTCGCGGCGGTCGTCCCGTTCCTGTTCCTCAACGAAGCGGGCGCCTACATCGACGATGTGCTCTCCGTGCTGCGCGAGGATAAGCCTGACGCGATCCTGCACGACTTTGCGGGTATCGCCGGCACCATGGCGGCGGATGTGCTGGGCGTGCCGAACATTGTGCTCTTCACCAGCTATCCCTCCAACGATACCTATTCCGTCGCGGAGTCCTTCAGCGGCATTCCCGACGATCATCCCATGCGCATTGCCGCCAACGAGATCGCGGAGGGCTATGTGAAAAAGTACGGCTGCCGCAAGATGACGGTCAAGGAAATTTTTGACGGGCAGGGCGACCTGAACCTCGTCATGATGCAAAAGCGTCTTGTCCCCAACAACGAGAG
Source organism: Oscillospiraceae bacterium (assembly GCA_017527825.1). Classification (GTDB taxonomy): domain Bacteria; phylum Bacillota; class Clostridia; order Oscillospirales; family Oscillospiraceae; genus Hominicoprocola. The sequence continues at coordinate 10,959 of JAFXPO010000046.1, read as the reverse complement.
CTTCGACGACAGCTTTGTCTTTACCGGCGTGCAGATCGGCAAGCGCACTGCGTTTGGCAGCTGGACGGCGCCCGACAACGGCAAGCCTCTGCTGTATTCCTCCCTCGGCACGGCGTTCAACAACTGGCCGGAGTATTATCCCATCCTGTTTGACGCGGTGCGCGATCTTGACATCAATGTGTTCGCGGCGCTCGGCGCGATTGATCCCGAATCGCTGCACGACGTGCCCGCTAACGTGGAGCTGGGCAAGATGGTGCCGCAGCTCGATATTCTGTCGCAGGCGTCCGTGTTCATCACCCACGCGGGTATGGGCGGCACCGGCGAGGCGATCTACTACGGCGTGCCGATGATTGCCATTCCGCAGATGGACGAGCAGGCGATCACCGCCCGCCAGATCGAAAAGACCGGTCTCGGCGTCGCGTTCCTTGACAAGAGCGCCATCACCAGCGAGAGCCTCAAGGCGGCGATTGAAAAGCTGCTCAGCGATCCCTCGTACCGCAACACCGCAAAGGAGTTCAGCGATGACATGAAGGCGCTCGGCGGCGCGCAGGCTTCCGCGGACGCGATCATCAATTTCCTCGAAAAGAAGTAAACGAAAGAAGGTTTCTGTGTATCCGATCATTGAACGGGACAAAGCGCTGCTTCCGTTTGCCGGGGACATCGAACAGCGTGTGAACAACTACCGCCGCACACGGGCGCGGCTCGTGGGAGACGGCACGCTCAGCGATTTTGCCAACGCCCACGAATACTACGGCTTTCACCACACCAACGACGGCTGGGTCTACCGCGAGTGGGCGCCGGCGGCGGACGCGCTCTACCTCACGGGTGAATTCAACGGCTGGGACGCGGAGGCTTCGCCTCTGCGCCCCATCGGCAATGGGAACTGGGAAATATTCCTGCCCCATGAGACGCTGCGCGACGGAAGCCGCGTCAAAACCGTGGTGCGCAACGGGAATCGGCTCAGTTATCACATCCCGCTGTATGCCCGTCGCGTCATTCAGGAGGAGGGAAGCCATGACTGGGTCTGCGAGGTTTGGGACCCGCTGACGCCCTATCGGTGGACAGACGGGGGTTTTCACCCCGACAAGACACCGTTCATCTACGAATCCCACGTCGGCATGGCGACGGAGGAGTACCGCGTCGGCACCTACCGCGAGTTTGCGGACAACGTCCTGCCGCGGGTCAAAGAGCTGGGCTACAACGCCGTGCAGCTCATGGCGGTGATGGAGCACCCGTACTATGGCTCCTTCGGCTATCAGGTGTCGAGCTTCTTTGCCGCGTCCAGCCGCTTCGGGTATCCTGAGGAACTCAAATATCTTGTTGACCGCGCCCATGCGCTGGGTATCGCCGTGCTGTTGGACCTTGTCCACTCCCACGCGGTGAAAAATACCGTCGAGGGCATCAACGCCTTCGACGGCACGGAGTATCAGTTCTTCCACAAGGGTCCGCAGGGCGACCATCCGGCGTGGGGGACGAAGTGCTTCAACTACGGAAAGACCGAGGTGCTGCACTTCCTGCTCTCCAACCTCAAGTTCTGGCTGACGGAGTACCACTTCGACGGATTTCGCTTCGACGGCGTGACCTCCATGCTGTATCACGACCATGCGCTGGGCTCCGCGTTTACCAACATGAAGATGTACTTCTCCATGAACACGGACACGGAGGCGGTGACATATCTCCAACTGGCGAACGACCTGATCCGTGAGGTGCGCCCCGACGCCATCACCATTGCGGAGGATATGTCCGGCATGCCGGGGATGTGCGAACCGGTGAGGGATGGCGGCATCGGCTTTCAGGACCGTCTCGCCATGGGACTCCCCGATCTGTGGATTCGACTCATCAAGGAGTGTCGGGATGAGGACTGGAGCCTGGAGTATATTTGGCATGAGCTGACCGCGCGGCAAACGGGAACCATCGCCTATGTGGAGAGTCACGATCAGGCGCTGGTGGGGGACAAGACGGTCATGTTCCGCCTCGCTGACGCGAACATGTACACCGATATGGACAAGACCTGTCACAATCCGGTCATCGACCGCGCGGTGGCGCTGCACAAGCTGCTGCGCTTGCTGACGGCGTCGGCGGGCGGCGACGGGTATCTCACCTTCATGGGAAACGAGTTCGGCCATCCAGAGTGGATCGACTTCCCCCGCGAGGGCAACGGCTGGAGCCACAAGTATTGCCGCCGCCAGTGGAGTCTGGTGGAAAACGGGTACCTGAAATATGGACAACTTTGGGAATTTGACCGCGTGATGGTTCACACGCTGCGAAAGTACGACGTGCTGTCGGAGCGGTATCCGAAGCTGCGCCTGCTTCGGCAGGACCGCCATCTCCTCGCCTTTGAGCGCGGCGGACTGGTGTTTGTGTTCAATTTCGATCCACAGCGCACCTGTCAGGATATGATTGTCCCCGTGGAGCATGGCTGCGACCATGAGGTGTTGTTCACCAGCGACGATCCCGAATTCGGCGGCTTCGGCAATATCAGACACGGAGCGTATTCCGCGTTTGTCCCCGGTCAAAACGGGCCCGCGCTGCGGCTCGGTCTTCCGCCGAGGACAGCGATCGTGCTGTGCCCGACTCAGCGAAAACAGGAGGAGACCACATGAACTACTATCTAGCCATCGACATCGGCGCGTCATCGGGTCGACATATTGTCGGCTGGCGCGAGAACGGCGAACTCAAAACCGAAGAAATCTACCGTTTCCCCAACGGTGTCACGGAGCAGGACGGACACCTGACGTGGGATATCAAATCCCTGCTGTTCCACGTCAAAACTGGGATCAAGAAAGCGAAGGAGTGCTATAAAACGATCCAAAGCCTCTCCATCGACACATGGGGCGTGGACTATGTGTTGCTGCGCGGCGATACGGAGGTCATGCCCTGCTACGCCTACCGTGACAGCCGCACCGAAGCGGTTATCCCGGAGGTGCACGGCAAAATCAGCTTTACGCGGCTCTACCGGCACACGGGCATCCAGTTCCAGCCGTTCAACACGCTCTATCAGCTCTATTGCGACAAACAGTCCGGGCGGCTGGACGGCGTGACGGACTTCCTAATGATCCCCGAATACCTCATGTACAAGCTCTGCGGCGTCAAGTCCCACGAGTACACCAACGCTACCACAGGCGGCATGGTCAACGCCGAAACCGGCGAATACGACCCCGCCATCATCGACGCACTCGGATTGCCGGAGCATCTGTTTTGCAAATTGCAGCAGCCCGGTACGGTGATCGGGGCGTATGAGGGCATGAAGGTCGTCCTCTGCGCGACGCATGATACCGGCTCCGCCGTCGAGGGAATCGAGATGGAGGGCAACCACCCCTATATTTCCAGCGGCACATGGAGCCTGCTGGGCGTCAAGACGCCGAAGGCGATCACGAATCAGGGCAGCGAGCTCGCCAACTGGTCGAACGAGGGCGGCGTGGGCTACAACCGCTATCAGAAGAACATCATGGGCATGTGGCTGGTGAACCGCCTGCGCGCGGAGCTTTGCCCCGACAAGCCGTGGGACGAGATCACCGCGGAAGCGTCGGCGAGCCGCTTCGAGGAAACCGTGGACGCCAACGCCAAGGCGTTCCTTGCGCCGGAGAGCATGAAGCAAGCCTTCGACAAAACGCTCTCCATGCAGCCGCAGAGCGTCGGCGATTACTTCCGCTGCGCGTACCGCTCTCTTGCGCTCAGCTATATGAACGCGGTGCAGGAGCTGCAGCACAATACCGGCGAGCATTACGACCGCATCTACATCGTGGGCGGCGGGGCGAAGAACAGGTTTTTGAACGATTTGACCGAGAAAGCCACCGGCAAACAAGTGATTGCTCTGCCCATTGAGGCGACGGCGATCGGCAATTTGAGAATCCAAATGAAAGCGGAGGATGAGTCATGTTAGTGGAAACCAAAGCGAAAGTCGGCGTGTTCTCCATCGCGCTGGGTGCGTACCTGCCGCAGTTCCCGCAGCTGGTGCCGGAGTTTGAGGCGCAGTACGCGGACTTCAAAAAGCGCATCCCCGACACGGTTGAGCTGATCGACGGCGGCATTGTCACGACAAAGGAGCTGGCGATGGCGGCGGGCGATAAGTTCCGCGCGGCGGACGTCGATCTGGTCATTTTGCAGCTTTTGACCTACGCGACCAGCTACAATATGCTGCCCGCTGTGCGCGATCTGGACGTGCCGGTGGTGCTGGTGAATCTGCAAAAGAAAAAAGCCCCCGACTATGCCAATACTGACACGCCGACATGGCTGGGCGAGCTGTACGCCTGCGGCGCGGTGGGCGAGATGGTCGCCGATCTCGAGCGCGCGGGCAAGCGCCACGCGGTCATCACGGGCGTCGTCGAGGGCGGCGACCCCGCCGTAGACGCAGAGATCGCGGACTGGTGCCGCGCCGCGCAGGTGCGCCGCCGCTTCCGCAACACGAATATTGCGCAGATCGGGCGTCCGTACCCCGGCATGATGGATCTCTATATCGACGAGACGAACCTCTATCACCGCATGTGGCTCTATACCAAGCAGTTTGACTGGGAAAAGATGTGGGCCATTGCCGATAACATCACCGACAAAGCCGCCATCCGCGCCAAGGCGCAGGACATCCTCGACACCTTTGAGATCGAGGGCGGCGGCACGGTCGAAACCGTCTGGGACATGGCGAAGTACGTCGTGGCGTTTGAGCAGTGGGTGAAGGACGAGCAGCTCGGCTTTGTCGCGTCGCACTACGACGGCTTCGCGCAGGGCGTCGCGGGCAAGCTGGACTCCATGCTGATCCCCGCGTTCTCCATGCTCATCAAGCAGGGCACCGCCTGCGCCGTCGAGGGCGATATCAAGGTCGCCATGGCGATGAGTATTTTGAAAACCATCAGCGGCACCGGTCAGCTTTCCGAGATGTACTCCATCGACTTTGACGAGGACATCTGCATCATCGGGCATTCCGGCAGCGGCGACGCGGACATTTCACAAGCCAAGAAGCCGACGATGAAGATCGTCCCCGTGTTCCACGGCAAGACCGGCGGCGGGTATCTCACGCAGTTCTATCCGCCTGCGGGCGATATCACATTCCTCGGCATCACGCAGGATAAGGACGGACACTTCAAGTTCGTGGTTGCTGAGGGCGTCAACGAGGACGGCCCCATCTTCACCTTCGGCGACACCAACATGCGCATGCGCTTTGCCTGCGGCGCGCGGGCGTTCTGCAACAAGTGGAGCGAGGCGGGCCCGACGCATCACATGGCGGCGGCGGTGGGACGCCACATCGACACCATCCTGAAGGTAGCGAAAATTTTCAACGTACCCGTGGATATCATCACAAGATAAGGAGACGAATATGAAGAACATTCTCGAAGCGCCGTTTCTGGTGGAAATGATCCGCACGACGACGAATATGTACGCGCACGGCTGGGACGAGCGCAACGGCGGCAACATCAGCCTGCTGCTGGATGAAGCCGAGGTCGCGGAATACCTCGACACCTCAAAGGTCATCCGGACCATCCCGACGGGGTTCCAGGCGCCCGAGTTGGAGGGCAAATACTTCCTTGTCACCGGCACGGGCAAATACTTTAAGAACGTGCAGTACGCGCCCGACGTGAACCTTGGCGTCGTGCGCCTGACAAACGGCGGCGAGACCGCGGAGCTGCTGTGGGGCTTTGCCGACGGCGGCAAGTTCACCAGCGAGTTCCCCGCCCACATGATGAGCCACGTCGCGCGGCTCAAGGTCGACCCGCAGAATCATGTCGTGATGCACTGCCATCCGGCGAACCTGCTGGCGATGACGTTTGTGCATGACCTCGACGAGATCAAATTCACCCGCACGCTCTGGCAGATGTGTACGGAGTGCATCGTGGTGTTCCCGGAGGGCGTGAACGTGCTGCCGTGGATGCTCTGCGGCACCAACGAGATCGGCGAGGCGACGGCGGAGAAGATGCGCACCGCGCGTCTGGTCGTGTGGTCGATGCACGGCATCTACGGCGCGGGCAAGGACCTCGACGAGACCTTCGGCCTCATTGAGACGGCGGAGAAGGCGGCGGAGATCTACATGAAGATCGCGCACCTGCCGCTCAAGCAGACCATCACCGACGAGCAGATGCACCAGCTCGAAGCGCACTTCGGCGTGAAGGCAAGAGAGGGCTATCTCTCGTGACATTACCATAAGCGGAGGGTCGGTAAACCTGTTCTGTTCACGGTTTGTCGACCCTTTGCATCTGCTGATAGAAGGGAGAAACAACGGTGTTTTATATCGGCATCGACCTTGGCACCTCGGCGGTCAAGCTGCTGCTGGTGGATGAGCAGGGCAGCATCCATAACAGCGTCACAAAAGAATATCCGCTGCTCTTTCCGCAGCCCGGCTGGAGCGAGCAGCGCCCCGAAGACTGGTGGAGTGCCGTGCAATCGGGCGTTCGCGAGCTGATGAACGGCTTTGACGCCGCGCAGGTTTCGGGCATTGGCTGCGGCGGGCAGATGCACGGACTGGTAGCACTGGATAAAAACGATACGGTCATCCGCCCCGCGATCCTCTGGAACGATGGACGCACGGCGGAGGAGACCGAATGGCTTAACACCTCAATCGGCAAGGAAAAGCTCTCTGCGCTGACGGCGAACATCGCGTTTGCGGGCTTTACCGCGCCGAAGCTGCTCTGGATGCGGGAAAACGAACCCGAACGCTTTGCGCGCATCGCGAAGATCATGCTGCCGAAGGACTACATCAACTACCGACTCACCGGCGTCCACTGCTGCGATTACTCGGACGCCAGCGGAATGCTGCTGCTGGACGTGCGGCACAGGCGCTGGTCGCAGGAAATGCTGGACATCTGCGGCGTTTCCGAGGCGCAGATGCCGCGGCTCTTTGAGAGCTGCGAGGTCGTCGGCATGCTCAGGCCCGATATCGCCGTATCGTTGGGCTTGCCGGAAACGGTCAAGGTCGTCGCGGGCGCGGGAGACAACGCCGCCGCGGCTGTCGGCACCGGAACCGTCGGCGACGGCGCGTGCAACATCTCGCTGGGGACCAGCGGCACGATCTTCATTTCGTCCGACCGCTTCGGCGTCGATCCCAACAACGCGCTGCACTCCTTCGCGCACGCAAACGGCAAGTTCCATCTCATGGGCTGTATGCTCTCGGCGGCAAGCTGCAACAAGTGGCTGTGCGACGAAATTCTGCAAACGAGGGATTACGCCGCCGAACAGACGGGGATCACCGACGACAAGCTCGGCACGAACCGCGTGTTTTTCCTGCCCTATCTGATGGGCGAGCGCAGCCCGATCAACGACACCGACGCCCGCGGGACGTTCGTCGGGCTGACCATGGACACAACGCGCAGCGATATAGTGCAAGCGGTGCTGGAGGGCGTAGCGTTCGCCATCCGCGACAGCTTCGAGGTGGCAAAGTCGCTGGGGCTGAACATCGAACGCAGCAAGCTCTGCGGCGGCGGGGCGCGTTCTCCGCTGTGGCAGAAGATCATCGCCAACGTGCTGAATATCTCGCTCGATCTCCCGCAGACAGAGGAAGGCCCCGGCTACGGCGGCGCAATGCTGGCGATGGTGGGCTGCGGTGCGTATGCGAGCGTCGAGGCTTGCGCAAACGCGCTGGTGAATACGAAAGCCACCGTTACCCCCGATCCCGAAATCGCCGCGCGGTATGAGGAGCGGTATCAAAAATTCTCAAAAATCTATCCTGCCATGAAAAAATTGTTTAAGGAGCTGAACTGACATGACCAATATTCCCGAAGTCAAACTCGGCATCATTGCCGTTTCCCGCGATTGCTTCCCCATTGCCCTCTCTACCCAGCGCCGCAAGAATATCGTCGCGGCGTATCAGGGCGAGCTGTACGAATGTCCCGTCACCGTCGAGAACGAGACGGATATGCTCAAGGCGGTCGCTGACGTGAAAGCCGCCGAGTGCAACGCGCTGGTGGTGTTCCTCGGCAACTTCGGTCCCGAAACGCCGGAGACGCTGATCGCCAAAAACTTTGACGGCCCGTGCATGTTCGTGGCGGCCGCCGAGGGCGACGGCGACCTCATCAACGGCCGCGGCGACGCCTACTGCGGCATGCTCAACTGCTCGTATAACCTCGGCATGCGCCACCTCAAGGGCTACATCCCCGAATATCCCGTCGGTACCGCCGACGACATTGCGAAGATGATCGCGGACTATGTTCCCGTCGCCCGCGCAGTTATCGGCGTGAGAAATCTCAAGATCATCACCTTCGGCCCGCGCCCGCAGGACTTCTTCGCCTGCAACGCGCCCATCAAGGGACTCTATGAGCTGGGCGTGGAGATCGAGGAGAACAGCGAGCTGGATCTGCTGGTCAGCTATCGCGAGCACGCGAACGACGAGCGCATTCCCGCCGTTTGCGAGGATATGGCAAACGAGCTTGGCGTTTCCGGCAACAGCTACCCCGACATGTTGCCGCGCATGGCGCAGTTCGAGCTGACGCTGCTGGATTGGGCGGAGCAGCACAGGGGCGCGCGGAAGTATGTCGCCTTCGCGGACAAGTGCTGGCCCGCGTTCCCGAAGGAGTTCGGCTTCGAGCCGTGCTTCGTCAACAGCCGCCTCGCCGCGCGCGGCATCCCCGTCGCCTGCGAGGTCGATATCTACGGCGCGCTCAGCGAGTACATCGGCTCCTGCGTCAGCGGCGACGCGGTGACGATCCTCGATATCAACAACTCCGTCCCCGCCAAGATGTGGGAGGAGCAAATCAAGGGCAAGTACGACTACGCCCTGACCGACACGTTCATGGGCTTCCACTGCGGCAACACGCCGAGCTGCAAAATGTGCGACGATCGCGCGGTGAAGTACCAACTCATCCAGCACCGTCTGCTGGAGCCGGAGGGGAGCGACCCGGACTTCACCCGCGGCACGCTGGAGGGCGACATCGCGGCGGGCGAGATCACCTTCTACCGCCTCCAGTGTGACAGCGAGGGCAACCTCCGCAGCTACATCGCCCAGGGCGAGGTGCTGCCGGTGGCGACCACCAGCTTCGGCGGCATCGGCGTGTTCGCGATTCACGAGATGGGGCGTTTTTATCGCCATGTGCTGATTCAAAAGCGTTACCCGCACCACGGCGCGGTGGCGTTCGGACACCATGGCAAGGCGCTCTTTGAGGTGTTCAAGTTCCTCGGCGTGCAGGACATTGCGTACAACCAGCCGAAATCCCTGCCGTATCCGACGGAGAATCCGTGGGCGTGAGGTGAGAACATGAGGACGCTTCCATTTGGCACGCTGTCGGACGGGACGCCGGTGACCGCCGCGCGGCTGGAAACCGCGTCGGGCGCGTCTCTGACGGTTCTGGACTATGGCGCGACGATTCAATCCCTCCGTGTTCCCGACCGTGATGGCAGACTGGTCGATGTGGTACTGGGCTACGACACGGCGGCGGAGTATGAGCGCAACAACTACTATCTCGGCGCGACCATCGGGCGCGTCGGCAACCGCATCGCCGGCGCGAGGTTCTCTCTGAACGGGACGGACTACGAGTTGGCGAAAAACGACGGCGCGAACCACCTGCACGGCGGCGTCAAAGGCTTTGACAAGCGGATGTGGGATATGACCGCCGTCAACGGCGAGATCGTCTGCAAACGGTTGTCCCCGGATGGGGAGGAGGGCTATCCCGGCAATCTGGACGTGACCGTGACCTTCCGCCTGACGGAGGACAACGCGCTTCACATCACCTATGACGCCGAAGCGGACGCGGACACGCCGGTGAATCTGACCAATCACAGCTACTTCAACCTAAACGGCGGCGGAAGTGTGCTGGATCACCACTTGCAGGTCTTTGCCGAGCGATTCTGCGAGGGTGACGCGGGCTGCCTCCCCACCGGACGGCTGCTGGACGTGGCGGGGACGCCCTTTGACTTTCGCACCGAAAAACGCATCGGCGATGAGATCGGCACGGCGCATGAGCAGCTTCAACGCGCCGGCGGTTACGACCACAACTACTGCCTCAGTGGGAAACGCGCGGCGGCGCTGCATAGCGAAAAGACTGGCATCGATATGAGGGTGGACACGGACTTGCCGGGTATGCAGGTGTACTCGGGCAATTTCCTTGAAAAGCACCCGGGCAAGGGCGGCACGGAGATCGACCGCCGCGGCGCGATCTGCCTGGAAACGCAGCTTTATCCCAACGGCATGAACTGCTGGGGTTTTCCGTCGCCGGTGCTTCGTGCGGGGAGCAAGCTGCACAGCGAAACCGTCTATTCCTTTGGCGTTCGGTGAGGTGACACGATGGACTTGACAAAGACCGCGCTCGGCATCGAGCTGGGCAGCACGCGCATCAAGGCGGTGCTGATCGACGAAAACCATATTCCCATCGCGAGCGGCGACTTCGAGTGGGAAAATCAGCTGGTGAACGGTATCTGGACGTACTCGTTGGATACAGTGCACAAGGGTATTCAGGCCTGCTATGCCAACTTGGTGAAGAACCTCGGGCAGCCCATCGAGACCGTGGGTGCTATCGGCGTCAGCGGCATGATGCACGGCTACCTGCCCTTTGACAAGGACGGGAATCAGCTTGCGCCGTTCCGCACCTGGCGCAATACCATCACCGGGGAGGCGGCGGAAGAATTAACCGAGCTGTTCGGTTTCAACATCCCGCAGCGTTGGAGCATCGCGCATCTGTATCAGGCAATTCTGGACGGCGAGGAGCATGTGAAGGATCTGGCGTATCTCACGACGCTCGCGGGCTACATCCACTGGCAGCTCACCGGTGAAAAAGCCGTTGGCGTTGGCGAAGCGTCGGGCATGTTCCCCATCGACAGCGCAACATGCGACTATGACGAAGCCATGGCGCGGAAGTTCAACGAGCGTATCGCCTCCAAGGGCTATGCGTGGACGCTGTGGGACGTCATGCCGAAGGTCTTGCGCGCGGGCAAGCACGCGGGCGTGCTGACCGAGGCGGGCGCGAGGTTCCTCGACCCCTCCGGTACCCTGCAAGCGGGTATCCCCGTTGCTCCCTGTGAGGGCGACGCGGGCACGGGCATGGCGGC